>CAYQJG010000013.1:0-66535 GCA_964417715.1 uncultured Lentisphaerales bacterium
GCCGCCTTGTCGGCGCCGGCGGGCAGTTCGATCTTGCCGCGCACCTTGCCGTTGATCTGCAGCACGACCTCGACCGTGTCGGCCGACAGCGCCTGGATGTCGACTTCCGGCCAGAGCGCCTGCATGACGCCGGGCGGGTGACCCAGTTCGGTCCACAGTTCCTCGGCGACGTGCGGTGCGAAGGGCGACAGCAACAGCACCATCTTCTCGATCGCGGCGCGATAGACGGCTTTGGCCTGCGGCGAACTGGCCGTGTCGATCTTGAGTGCGTCGATGGCGTTGATCAGTTCCATCACATGCGCGATGGCGGTGTTAAAGCGGAACCCGTTCTCGATCGCATCGGTCACGCTGCGGATGGTCTCGTGCAGTTTGCGGTACAGGTCCCGCTCGGGCCGCGCCATTTGCGACAACACGGGTGGCGTGGCTGCAGCCGCGACCAGCAGATCGTGCGATTCCCAGACGCGCCGCCAGATGCGGCTCAGGAAGCGGTGCGGCCCCTGGATGCCGGCGTCCTGCCATTCGGCGTCCATCTCGGGCGGACCGATGAAGAGCGTGTAGAGGCGGAGCGTATCGGCGCCGTAGTTGGCGATGAGTTCGTCCGGGCTGACCACATTGCCCTTCGATTTCGACATTTTGTAGAGCTTACCGTCGGCCGCACGCTTGCAGATCATGCCTTGCGTGAAAAGTGCGGTGAACGGTTCGGCGCTCGCGCACCAGCCGGCATCATGGAGCACTTTGTACACGAAACGCGAGTACAGCAGGTGCAGCACGGCATGCTCGACGCCGCCGATGTACTGGTCCACCGGCAGCCACCGGGCCACGTCGGCCTTGTCGAACGGCTGGGTGGTGTCGCGCGGGTTGACGTAGCGCAGGTAGTACCAGCACGAGCAGATCCACTGTGCCAGTGTGTCGGTTTCGCGCGTGGCAGCGGTGCCGCACGCGGGGCAGGTGGTGTGGACGAAGCCGGCGTGGTTGGCCAGCGGGTTGCCGCGCTCGGACTGGAAATCCACGTCGTCCGGCAGTTGTACCGGGAGTTGGTCCTCCGGTACCGGCACGACGCCGCAGGTCGGGCAATGCACGATGGGGATCGGCGCGCCCCAGTAGCGCTGTCGGCTGATCAGCCAGTCGCGGATGCGGTAGTTGGTCGTGAAATCGCCGAAGCCCTGGTCCTTGGCGTGTTGCGTGATGGCGGGGATGGCTTCGCGGTTGGGGCGGCCGTCGAAGCCAGCCGAGGCGGCCATGGTGCCGTCGTCAACGTAGGCCTCGGTCATGCGCTCGGCAACCAGCGAGGCGTCGGCGTTCTGGATCACCACCTTGACCGGCAGGTGGTAGGCGCGGGCGAAGTCGAAATCGCGCTGGTCGTGTGCGGGCACGGCCATGACCGCACCCGTGCCGTAGTCCATCAGCACGTAGTTCGTCACCCAGAGCGGAACCGAGTCGCCGTTGTAGGGATTGGTGACATGGAAGCCGCTGAAGACGCCCTCCTTGGCGGTGGCGTCGGCGGCACGCTCGGCGGCCGGGATCAGGGCCTGGCGTGCGATGAAGTCGCGCACGGCCTGCTCGTGCGGTGATCCGGGGAGCAGTTTCTGGAGCAGCGGGTGCTCAGGCGCGATCGCCATGAAGGTCACGCCGTAGATCGTGTCCGGACGGGTTGTGAAAACGGGGCAGGGGTCGCCGGTCTCGGTGACGGTGAACTGCACGCGCGCGCCTTCGGAGCGTCCGATCCAGTTGGCCTGCATTTGGCGGACCTTCTCGGGCCACTTGTCGAGCAGGCTGAGATCATCCAGCAGGCGCGGCGCGTATGCGGTGATCTTGAAGAACCACTGCTTCAGATTGCGCTTCGAGACTTTGCGGCCGCAGCGATCGCACGTGCCTCCGGCCGTGACCTCCTCATTCGCAAGCGTCGTGCAGAGCTCGCACCAGTTAACCGGTGCCTCGCGGCGGTAGGCGAGTCCCATTTCAAAGAACTTGAGGAAGACCCACTGCGTCCAGCGATAGTATTCCGGGTGGCAGGTGGCCACCTCGCGGCTCCAGTCGTATCCGACGCCCCAGGAGCGGATCTGCTCCTTCATGTGCGCGATGTTGCCGTAGGTGTAGGTCTTCGGGTGTGTGCCCTTGTTCTTGGCGGCGTTCTCGGCCGGCAGTCCGAAGGCATCCCAGCCCATGGGCGCGAGGACATTGAAGCCGCGCATCTTCTTATAGCGCGCCAGCACGTCGCCCATGATGTAGTTACGTCCGTGGCCGACGTGCATCGAGCCTGACGGGTAGGGGAACATGGTCAGGCAGTAGAATTTCGGCCGGGGATCGTGGCTGTCGCACGCGAAGGCGTGGTGACTGTCCCACCAGGCCTGCCATTTGGGCTCGATTTCGTAAAACGGGTATTTCTCTTGCATGGTCAGTTCCTCGGGCCGCCGGATGACACGTGGCGAAGACCCCCAACAATAGTGCACCCCCACAGGCAAGGCAAGCTTGGGCGCATCGCACCGGGCAGGAGCGCCGCCGTTTCTGTCTTTTTGCCCCGGCGGCAAATGTGGTAAAGATGGCTGTGTGTCAAAGAGGCGCCGGCGTGTTCAGCACGGCGACAGGAGATGGCGTCATGGCAGAGAAGAGATTGTTTGCGGTCGATTTGGGCGCTTCGGGCGGCAAGTGTTTCATTGGGTGCTTTGGCGCCGATGGCAGCTTCCGCATGGAGGAGATCCACCGTTTCGCGCACGAGGGCGTGCCGTTCTTCCTGTCAGACCGCGCCGGTGTCGTCAGCGAACGCACCTACTGGGACGACACGTACATCTACCAGCAGATCATCAAGGGGTTGCAGGCCTACCGCCGCCGTTTCGATGCGCCGCTGGACGGCATCGGCATCGACACCTGGGGTGCCGACGGCGCGGTGATCACCGCCGACGGCGAACAACTCGGCAAGATCCACTGCTATCGCGACCACCGGCTCGATACCATGATTGCCGAGATCAAGACCTGTCACGATCCGCAGCGCATCTACGCGATCACCGGGATACATTTCCAACCGTTCAACCTCAGTAACCAGCTTCGCTGGTTTGCGACGCGCCGCAGGGATCTGCTTAAGGTCAGCGCCCGCTATCTGCCGATTCCGTCCGTGTTCTACTATTATCTGGGCGGCGGCATGCAGGTGGATTCCTCATGGGCCAGCATCACACAGCTCATGGACGCCCGTAAGCACAAATGGTCGCGCGAACTGCTCAAGGCGTTCGGCATACCGGCGCGGTTGATGCCCGAGATCGTCGAACCCGGCGCCAAAGTCGGACGCCTGCAGCCCAAGCTGGCCGTGGCCCTCGGCCTGAACGAAGCCGACCTGATTGCCGTGGGATCGCACGACACCGCCAGCGCCTTCGCCGCTGCGCCGGTGGGCGACACGCGCACGGCCCTGATCATCAGCTCCGGCACCTGGTCGCTGGTCGGCCGGCTGGTCAAGAAACCCATCACCACGCCCGCGGCCATGGCGGCCAACCTCAGCAACGAGGGTGGCATCGGCAACACGCGGCTTCTCAAGAACTGCATGGGCACCTGGATCGTGCAGGAGCTGCTGCGGGTGTGGGAGATCGCCGACGGCAAGCGCATGGAGTGGAGCGAGGTGGACCGGATTGCGCCCGCCGCGGCGCCCTTCACGGCGTTCATTGATCCCGACCACGCCGGTTTCTTCAACCCCGCCAACATGGAGACCGCGATTCGTGACTTCCTGTCGACCACCGGACAGCCGGCGCCGGTCGATCGCGGCGCGATCCTGCGCATCGTCTACGAGAGCCTGGCGCTCAAGTACCGCCTCGTGAATGAGCAGATCTGCGATGCGTGTGGCACGGCCACGAAGGTCGTGCATATCGTGGGCGGCGGCAGCAGCAATGCGCTGCTCAACCAGTTCACGGCGGACTCCGTGGGCGTGCCGGTGCTGGCCGGCCCCAAGGAGGCCACGGCGGTCGGCAACCTGATGGTGCAGGCCATGGGCGCCGGCATCATTCCCAACATGGCCGCGGCACAGCCGCTCATCCGGCAGGCTTTCCCGATCCGCGAGTTCCGGCCCGGTGACACCGCTGCCTGGACCGCCGCCTATGAGCGTTTCCGTTCATTCGCCGATCTGCCGTAATGCGAGGCCGATCCTGGGGTTGTTCGGCGCGAGCCTCTGCTCCTCCACCAGCAGTCGCCTGATTTCCCGGTGTAGCGACTCCCTTTCCTGATCCCGGACCTTGGCCGGCGTGCCGTTGCTGACAGCCCGTTGGTATGCCGTTGCGTCGCGGTCTGCCAGCAGGATGGCCAGATTCCATCGTGGACCCGGCAGACGCGGGGCATAGCGGATCGCCTGGCGATAGGTCGGCTCAAGATCACCGGATAATCCCTGTCTTTCCTTGGTTTCCGCGAGGCAGAACCAGAGATTCCCGTCCGCAGGGTACCACGCCAGGGAGCACCGGTATGACTCGTCTGCTTCGGGCCAGAACCCACGAGCCGCAAAGAATGCGCCCCGGCGCATGAACAACAAGGCCCATGCCTCGCGTTCCATGCGGTCGGCACCGTCCCATGGTCTTCTCCAGGCTGTGGGATGGTCACGCCGCCAACTGGCTTCGGCGCGCCGTACGTCGTCATCACTCGTGGCGTGGTCTTTGACTTCGAAAAGAAAGCCGGCCGGCAGCAGCCAGGCGGCTGACTTCGGAAACTCCGGGTTGTACTCCGTGAACAGAGGCGATTGTGTGAGCCGTTCTTCGGAGAGTTGTGGGAGCGTGAAAGGCTGAAGGGGTGAATCGCCGGCAATCTGCTTCAGGTGGCGAAGCCGGTGTGCCGCGCTCCACGCCTGACCACCATCGGCCACGTGCTGCATATCCGCCGAGATGGTGAAGAAATCGTACCCCAGCCAGACGCCCGTATCCCGCGATGGACCATAGACGTGATAGGCGAGCAGGTGCGTCAGATTGTCGGTATGCGCGAGTATGATGGCATCCTTGGGGAGTGGGGCCAATACGGCGCGCACATACTGGTCGGGGGCTGCGTAGTCTCTCATCGAATGGACGCTAACCGCGCGCCCGGCCATTCCCCCCGACACGAGCAGAACGCCCGTCACGATCACGCCAGCGATCACAGGCGATAGCCGCCGAAGGACGGCGGCGATCCCCGCCAACCCGATTCCCGCGAGAAGCGACAGAGCCAGATAGATCGGCAGGTGGAAGGTCGATGCACCGTACTGGTCAATGTAGAGGGTGTCGATGCCTGCCTGACGCAAGTGCCCCAGTAGCATTCCGCCCGCATACGGGATGATCGCGGCAACGAGGCAAACCAGCAGAAACGGCTTTCGAAACGCCATCCAGAAGATGCCGAAAAGCGCCAAGACCACGCCAAGCCAGCCAAGTTGGCCGAGGAAGTCATAGGAAGCCAGCCATGCGGGGATGAACCCGGAAGGTGCTTCGGCAAGGCTGCGCTGTGCCCATTGCTGGCGACTGATGAAATGCCACAGCTGTTGTGCACTCTCGACGTGGCCGTGGTTCAGCAGCGGATGCGTGGCCGCCCGCAGCGGAATCCAGGCGAACACACTCAGCCCGGCCACCAGCCCGATTCCGCTCGAGACAAAGAGTGTGTATGCCATGCGCTTCGCCGGACGGCATGCGCTGCGACCAAGAAGGAGCAAGGCGGGAAGACCCAGGACCGCGAGGCAAGTATGGCTACAGACGGCCAATCCATAGACCAAGCCGAGGAGGAAAGACCGCGTTCTCGCCTGCCACGTCGAGATGGACGCGTCGCCGGCGAACAGGCCTCCGACCAGCAGGAAGACCACGATGAGTGTCGTGTTGAGCGTGTAGTTCTTGGTTGTCGCGGCCTGCTCGATGAACGCAGGCGAACACAGCAACGTCGTGGCCGACACGAGGCCCCCCGTTACCGCTCCCCATCGCGGCAGCCCGGGAGACAGTCGGACGATCCAACCTGCAGTGAGCACGGCCAGCAGCGCAAGGGTTGTCGCTCCCCAGAGGGCGGAGAACACATTGGTTCCGTGTGCAGGGTCGGCGAACCGGAACAGTTTAAGAAAGATGTGGGCAAGAAGGGTCCAGATGGGCGCGCCAGGGGCATGCGAGATGCCGCCCGAAGTCGCGGCAAGAACGAACTCCCCGCTATCGTGAAACGTTACGGAGGGCGCTGCCGCCCAGGTCAGGATCAGGAACAGCGGCAGAAAGAGGACTGCGGCAACGACACACAACGCCTTCGGAGAAAGGCCGGTTTCCGTCCCACGGCCGGTCGACCCGCCCTCCTGCAGCAGCGTTTTCATATGGGCGAGACTACTTTCGGAGAGCGGACGGGTCAAGCTCGATGAGCAGGCGTCCGCCGGCCGCTTGCAGACAGGCGTTTGCGGCCTGCTACCCCAGCATGCCTGCGGCCCTGAGCCAGGTCGCGGCGATCAGGGCGTGTCCGGCCGTGGTGGGATGGCAGCCATCGGCCGTCCACTGTACGACGGGCTGTTCCGTGCGCGCCGCGAGCAGGGCGTCGCGCGCAGGCACGTAGACGGCGTCGTACTGTTTGGCCAGTTCGCGTACCGCGGCGTCGTATTGTCCGAGCAGGTCGTTGAGCGGCGACACGTTCTCGTCTGTAATGGTCGTGGGGCTGATCAGCACCAGTTGGCGGATTCCGGCGGCGCGCGCCTGGTCGAGCAGGCGGATGCAGTTGGCGCGAAACTCCGGCAGTGCGATGTGCTTCTGGCCATTCCACTCGCCCTGCAGACGCCAGACGTCGTTCACGCCGATCTTGATCGACAGCACGTCCGGTTTCAGGTCCAGGCAGTCACGCTGCCAGCGCGCCAGCAACTCGGCCGTGCGATCGCCACTGATGCCCCGGTTGATGACCTCCAGCTTGAGATCGGGACGCAGGCTCCGCAGCAGGCCGGCCAGCATGGCGACATAGCCGCCGCCAAGCCCCGGCGGTGTCCCGCGCCCGGCATCGGTGATGCTGTCGCCCTGAAAGAGAACCTTGTCGCCCGTCTTGAGAATGCGATGCTTCATGGTCTACGCTGCTCCCGGTTTCAATTGTGCGTCCACGGCGACCCACAATAGCGCATTCCGCGCGGCAGGGAAAACCCGGACTGCCGACCCCGTTCTGTGAGAGTTGTCGCGTCCAACCCTCGAAGTCCAGGGTCAGCGAGGCAACGGATCCTGCGTTCTTGACAGTTCGTACAGCGCCAGCGCATCTTACGCTTCATCACGTCTTCCACTCCTGCCCGATGCCTGCATGAAGATCACGAGACGACATACGCTGTTCGTGCTGCTGGCGCTCGTCATATGCGCCATGCCGTTCCGGTCGCACCTCCGGCGGTCTGCAGTGGCTGCTGCTCAGCATGTGAAAGGGAGGAAGTCGGTTGCCGATCGCGTCGCGCAATTCGGCCATGCGGTACGGGTGCGCTTGTTGCCGGCTTTTGACGGTGTCGGCGTTGCCTATCCGCCCGGACGGGTTACGTTTGTTGGCCTGAAGGCAGAAAGAGTCCTGCAGGTGTGGGTGTCGTCGGCAGACGGACCATGGAAGCATATCAAGGACTACCCCATTCTCGGCATGAGCGGAACGATGGGACCGAAACTCAGAGAGGGGGATAGGCAGGTACCCGAGGGTGTCTATAGGCTTGAGTCGCTGAACCCGAACAGCCTCTACCATCTCGCTCTACGGGTGAATTACCCAAACGCCGAGGACCGGCGGCGCGGACGAGAGGACCGGCGTGCAGCGCTTGGCAACGACATCATGATCCACGGCAAGACTTGCTCCGTGGGGTGTCTCGCCATGGGCGACGAGGCCGCCGAGGACCTGTTCGTACTGGCCGCCGAAGCCGGAACAAGCAATGTAGCTATCATCCTCAGCCCGGTTGACCTAAGAACCAAGCCCTCGCCTTTGCCAAGCCCGTCCGATCCAGAATGGACGAGCGCGCTCTATGAATCGATCAAAGCAGAGATGGAAGAACTCGGGAAGCCGGTGCCGGCCCGCTGATCGCCACACGCGACTGGTACGAGCGAGGGAAACCGGTTACGATTTGACCGATCAGCGCAGAATGTAGAAAGTCGATGCCGCGCTCCGCGCCGTCCTCGCTCGATAAGGAACCCCATGAAATTCGAACCTGAAATGTTGGCGGATCTGCCCAGCGTCTGCGGCGAGGGCCCGCTGTGGCACGTGACCGAAAAGCGTGTGTACTGGGTCGACATTCCGCCCGGCAAGCTGTACCGCTTTGATCCCGCCACGGGCGTGAACGAACTGTGTCACCATGACCGGCCCATCGGTGGCTACACGCTCCAAGCCGATGGCTCGCTGCTGCTCTTCCGTGATCGCGGTAACGTGGTCGTCTGGCGCGACGGCCAAATCGTGCGCACGGTGATCGAGGAGATCCCGGACTTGGTGCGTACGCGTTTCAATGACGTCTGTGCCGACCCGGCAGGACGCGTGTTCTGCGGAACCATGGCCATACCCGGCGCCTCGGCGCGGCTCTACCGGCTGGATTGCGATGGCACGCTCACGCTGTTGGGCGAAGGCTACGGCACGTCCAACGGCATGGGCTTCTCGCCCGATGAGCGTCTGCTCTACTTCAACGACTCCGGCACCGACACACCGTGCACCCATGTCTTCGACTATGTTCGCGCCACCGGCGCGCTGTCCAACCGGCGCGTGCTGCGCGCCGCGGTGGCCAGCGGCGATCCCGGCCGGCCGGATGGTCTGGCGGTCGATGCGCAGGGGTTTGTCTGGACGGCCCGCTGGGATGGGTCGGCTTTGCTGCGTCACTCCCCGGATGGCGCGGTCGTCGACACACTTCCCTTTCCGGTCCGCAAGGTCTCCTCGCTCTGCTTCGCCGGCGAGGGGCTGCGTGACATCTACGCCACCACGGCGGGCGGCGGCGACCGCGCGGCCAACGGCGCACACGCCGGCGCGCTCTTCCGCATCCGCGGCTATCCTGTCGCGGGCCTGGCACGGCCCGTGTCGCGCATCGGACTCTAGCCATGGATACAACCGCAACACCTCCTGTGGCGCCGCCAGCCTCGTCCTGGCCTGTGCTGACGACCGACGAGGCACGCGTCCTGGGCGCGCTGATCGAGAAACAGCTCACGACGCCCGAGTACTATCCGCTCACGCTGAACGCCCTGATCGCGGCCTGCAACCAGAAGAACAACCGCGATCCGGTGATGGCGCTGGACGAGACCGCCGTTGTGCTGGCACTGGACGGGTTGCGCGAGAAGAAGCTGGCGTGGCAGGTGTTCCTGGCCGGCAACCGCGTGCCCAAGTACCGGCACGCGACCGTCGACGTCTATCACGTGCCGGATGCCTGCGTTCCGTTGCTGGCCGAACTGCTGCTGCGCGGGCCCCAGACGGCCGCGGAACTGCGCACCCGCGCCGAACGCATGCACACGTATGCGGATGTGGCGGCCGTGGAGACAGTCCTGCAGGGACTGGCCGACCACGCCGAGGGGCCGTTTGCGGTCAAGCTGGTGCGCGAAACGGGACGACGCGAAGCACGCTGGGCACAGTTGCTCGGCGGGCCAATTGCGGCCGCCGCCGCGACACCTGCCACAGCGGGTGAGGCCGCCCCGCCGCCCGTCACGGCGCCTGCCGTTGCCCGCCTCGACCGGCTCGAATATGAAGTCGCCGAGGTGAAGGCGCAACTGGCGGAAATGCAGGCGCGTTTTGAAGCCTTTGCCAGGCAGTTCGGCCAGTAGCAGAGCAACGGCTATTTCTCAACCTGCTGCAGTTCGCGACTGCGATCCTGTCCCAGGTTGACGGCGCCGAAATCGCCCGCGCGGGGCAACTCGACCGTCACCCGGTGGCAGGTGTCGAGTCCGGCCGGCACGTCCGCAAAGGCGAGGTCCAGCACATGGCCGCCGCCGATATGGTCGGCGGTCAGGAAGTGCAGGTGGTAGCCCGGCACGTTCACGCCCTTCATCCAGGCGGGACAGCGGAACCCGATCAGCGTGCCGCGCACATTCCGGAACTCAAAGACCGCCTGCGATCGCGCCACCTCGGCCAGGGGCGGGTAGGGGCGATGCTGCGGCGGCACACTGCGCGTCCGCACGTAGTCGAAGACGCCGTCGAGGCGCAGGGCGCATGGCTGGTTGGTCGCGGCCAGATGGGCGTCGAGCACGGCGGCGAACTGCGCCAGATTGGTCACGCTCAGGGGTGGGGTTGTCCGGTCCCGGTCGAAAAACAGCACGGCCGCGAAAGGCGTGCGGCGCGCCGGGTCGACCGGTACCACGCGTCCGTCAAAGCGGACGTCGTAGGCGTGGCCATCCAGGGCGATCATCTCGCCGCCAAGGGCGTCGAACGTGCCGATGCCGAAGTCGCCCTGGCGCATCAGATCGCCAAACGCGACTTCGCCGTCATAGACGCCGGCCAGCAAGGCGTCGATGGTGGAGACTTGGTAGAGCCCCTCGCGGCGCGGGGTCGCGCACCCCGCGGCGAGCGCCAGCAGTGCGCACACGGTCAGTCGCAGTCTCATGTCGTTGTCCTCCGTCGGCACACCTGCCACACGTGTTGTGTCCGCACAATGCGCGTGCCACCATGATAGCCGGACGGGCCGTCGAAGGACAGGCCCCGAATCGGATTGCGCGGCGTCCGAAAGACGGTATGCTCATGGGCGGTCGGAAGGAGGCATCATGGCGATGACAGGCTTGCAGCGCACGTTGGCTTTCATTGACGGCAAACCCGTTGACCGTCCGCCGTGCCATCCCATCATCATGCGCTGGGCTGCGCAGTATGCGGGTGTATCGTATCGCACGTTCTGCCTCGACTACCGGAAGAAGTGCGAGGCGATGATCCGCTGCGCGGACGACTTCGACCTCGACTGGGTCACGGTCATGTCGGATGCCTACTGCGAGGCTTCCGCCTTTGGACTCGACATCGAGTATCCCGAAAATGACCTGCCCATCGATCGCGGCGGGCATCTGGCCGACCTTGACGCCGCCGGCCGGCTGCAGCCCTTCCGCGCGCTCGAGCATGCGCGGACGATCAACCGCATCGAGGAGATCCGCGAGTTCAAGCGCCGGGTAGGGGACCGTACGTTCATTGTCGGTTGGGTGGAAGGACCGGTGGCTGAGTACGCCGATCTGCGCGGCGCGTCGAATGCCGCCATGGATTTTATGGACGATCCGGACACCGTCTTGAAGGCGATGGGAGTCATCGTCGATTGCGCACTGGAGTTCATCACCCGGCAAGTGGCGGCGGGCGCGCACTGCATTGGCATCGGCGATGCCTTCTGTTCGCAGATCGGCCCGGGCCTATACCGTCAGCTTGCGTTCGACGGCGAGTGTCGCATGGTGAACCATATCCACGCGCTGGGCGCGAAAGCGAAACTGCACATCTGCGGCAACACGCACGCGATCCTGCCCGACATGATCCGCACGGGAGCCGACATAGTTGACGTCGACCACCTCGTGCCATCCATGCAGGCGTTTGCGGGCCTGCTGGGGCCGGGCCAGGTGTTCAGTGGCAAGTGCGATCCGGTGACGGTGATTCAGAACGGCAGCCCGTCCGACATCTGCGCGAGCGTCCGCAGTTCGCTGGAACAGGCTGGCGGCCGCTGCATCGTGTCCGCCGGGTGTGAGATCACGCCCGGCACCACGCGTGAGAACGTCAGGGCCCTGCGCGCGGCTGCGTCTCACTCTGCTAGCCGGCCAGATCACGTGGGTGTCGTTGCTTGAGTTCAGCGACAGCGCGGTGGCGCCCGGTCGCAGCGAGGCGCTCGACGTAGGCGCGCAGGTGACCGCGCGCGTGGAAAGGCCCGCCCTCGCTGAGCACAACGCGCATCGGGTCCGTGACGCGCCCGTGTGGCATGGTCGCCATCATCTCGTCGTGCCAGTTCAGGAGGCGCCAGGCGCCTTCGCGACACAACTCGGGGCGCGCCTCCGCCAGGTCATGCTGCTCGTGCGGATCGTCCGCCAGATGGTAGAGCTGCTCCTGCGGAAAGAGATGGAACCCGTCGTGGTAGGTGCGGATGTAGATCCAGTCGCCCCAGCGGATGGCGCGCTGGCAGACGTGGCAGCACTGGCTCAGAGCCAGTTGGTCGCGCCCCGTATCGGCTCCTGTGGCCAATGTGCCGGCGAAACTCCTGCCGTCCCAGTGGGGTTTGGCCGGCCGTCCCAGCAATTCCGCCAGCGTGGGCGCCAGGTCCACATTGTAGTGCAGGCCGACGTCGGTCCGGCCGGCCCCGACCTTGCCCGGCCAGCGCACGATCATGGGTATGCGGCAGGTGATCTGATCGGCGGTGCCGTGCTCGCCGTAGATGCCGAGTTCGCCCATGTTCTCGCCATGGTCCGAACTGACTATGACCACCAGGTCGTCCATTACGCCCTGGGCCTCGAGTGCGGCAAACAGTTGGCCGATGTGGTCGTCCATGTAGCGGATACCGCAGTCGTAACCGTCGATCATCCTCCGTACGGCCTGCATATCCGGCAAGTCGCCCGGCTGGCGCGGATAGGCCGGATTCGTCCGGTTGTCGTACATCGCGATATCCTGTGCGCTGTGGGGCCCGGCCTGGCGCCAGTGCGCCTGGCGCACGTCCTCGGTCAACCAGGCTGGAATCGGATCCCTCTCGAACGGATTGCCGAACGCGGCTGGTGCGCGATAGGGAGTATGCGGGTCCCAGTAGTTGACGTGCAGATACCAGCTATCCTGCGAGGCATTGTCCGCAATCCATTTCAGGACAGTGGGGGTCACATGTTCGGCGGACTCCATGCCGCCCATGGCCGTATCGTGCACCTCGTGGAAGCCTGCATAGTACCAGTAAGCCGAGTGGCGCTCGCCAAAGCCGCCGACATAGCATGTGTGAAGGCCGGCATCGCGCAAGACGTTGATCAGGCTGCCGCCAGAAGCCAGCGCGTCACGGAAACCCCGGCAGGCGTCGTCAGCGGGACGGTCGGCGCAGGCGCCGCCATGGTTGATGATGCCGTTGTGGATGCCGAACTGGCTGGTCATCATCGCGGCCCGGCTCGGCAGACAGGGGGCATCCGACGTGTAGTAGTTGTCGAAGCGCAGTCCCTCGCGCGCGACGCGGTCGATATTCGGCGAGGTTGCGCGGCCGTAGCCATAGCAGCCCAGGTGGTCCGGGCGCAGGGTATCAAGATCAAGGTAGAGTATCCGCATAGCCGCAGTATACAATATAGGCGCGTGCATGCACAGGCATGCCGATCTCGCTATGCGTACCCTAATACAGCCCGACATCTTTCGTGACCTTCCCGGGCCGATCATCCTGGCGGCCGGGTTCTTTGACGGCGTGCATGTCGGCCATCGCGCCGTCCTGGCCGGCGCCGTCGCGTTGGCGCGCGCGCGACACGGCCAGGCCTGGGCATTGACCTTTGACCAGCATCCGCTTTCGATCCTGGCGCCGACGCGCCGGCCGCCTCTGCTGACGCCACTCGAAGTGCGTCTCGAGCGCCTCGCCGAAGCCGGCCTCGATGGCTGCCTGATGCTTCCCTTCACGCGCGAACTGGCCGCCTGTTCGCCCGAAGCGTTTGTCGACCTCATCTGTGTCGCCCCGGGGCATATTGCCGCCATCCGCTGTGGCGCCAACTGGCGCTTCGGTCACCACGCGTCCGGCGACCCGGCGCTGCTGGCCGATCTGGGCCGGTCGCGCGGGTTCACCGTTGAGATTGTGCCCGCGGCGCTCCATGACGCGAGCCCCATTTCCAGCACGCGTATCCGCTGCGCCATTCAGGAAGGGCGGTTGCCTGACGCCGCCGCCATGCTGGGCCGCCCCTATACGATTCGCGAGACGGTCGTGCGCGGTCGCGGTGTCGGCCGTCAACTCGGCATGGCGACCGCCAACCTGCACCCCTCCGCGGAAGTCCTTCCCCCTACCGGCGTCTATGCGGTGCGAACCTGGCTCGGTGACCGCCCGGTTGATGGCGTTGCCAACCTCGGTGTGCGTCCGACCTTTGCCGATGCGCCGCCAGCCGATCCGGTTCTTGAGATTCACGTCCTCGATTTTGCGGGCGACCTCTATGGCGCCACTCTCGACATTGCGTTCGTGGCGCGCCTGCGCGACGAACGTCCCTTCCCGTCGCCGCGTGAACTGGTTGAACAGATTGAACGGGACATCGTCGCGGCACGGGCCATCCTTTCGCGTTCTTGAGACCGACTGGCACCCTAAACAGTGCCAGCAGCCCCGGAAAGAACGCCGTTGGCCGTCCCGCGGGATGCGCGTCTTTTGGCACGGTGGTTGCTAATATGAGCACAGTCAGTCATCAGGGGGATCTATGGAAAGTACTGCACCGCTCGTCGCCGCGTTCGTTGCCACACTGACGTGGCGCATCATCGTACCAGCCGTCCTGTTGGTCGGTGTCTGTCTGCACGTTCGTGCGATCCCGCGTTGGGTGGCCGCGTGTTCACTCACCGGCTCGATCATTTTGCTGCTTTGCGGGGCGCCCAATGTCCTTGCGCAGCCGCTCCTGCAACCCATCTATCAGGCTGTTCCCCGTGCGATCCACGACCTTGCCTTCTGGTCCAGTCTGGTTTCCGATGCCGGGTGGGCTGCGCTTGCTCTGGGCTTCTGCGGTCTGCTGGGGCAGTGCAAGACCGGTGCCTCGAACAGCCTTGCGCCGGCACGCAAACCGGCTCGTGTGTGAAGGACCCCATCCCCTCTCCTCCACCCCCCGTGGCCCGCCCGGCGGAACACTAAGAATCGCTCCGTCGGGCGGTGCCACACTTCCTCGCTCGACCGGCTCCGGTTGACGGTCGATTCCTGCGTGTGAAACTCGCCGCTTGACACTCGCCTGCCTACGCCGGACACTCTCCGCAACTATCTCAAGGAGAAACGACATGGCGGAGAAAAAGGGCGGCGGCAATTCCCAACTCGATTCGGTGATCTCGCAGATTCGCAAGGAGTTCGGCGAAGCGGCCATCATGCGGCTGGGTGATGCTGAAGCGGCCAAGAACATCGCGGTCATCTCCACCGGCTCATTCTCGCTGGATCTTGCGCTCGGTGTCGGTGGCCTGCCCCGTGGCCGGGTGGTCGAAGTTTTCGGTCCGGAATCCTCGGGTAAGACTACGCTTGCCCTGCACATCATCGCCAACGCCCAGAAGAATGGGGGCATGGCGGCGTTTGTGGACGCGGAGCACGCGCTGGATCCCAACTATGCCAGCCGGCTGGGCGTCAAACTGGACGACCTGCTCGTTTCGCAGCCCAATTCAGGCGAGGAAGCCCTCACCATCACCGAGCAGCTTGTGAAGAGCGGCGCGCTGGATGTGGTGGTTCTGGACTCGGTGGCGGCGCTCGCGCCGCAGGCCGAGTTGGATGGCAGCATGGGCGATTCGCACGTCGGCTTGCAGGCGCGCCTGATGTCCCAGGCCATGCGCAAGCTCACCAGCGCCATCTCGCAGACCAAGACCCTCTGCCTGTTCACCAACCAGATCCGCGAGAAAATCGGCGTCATGTTCGGCAACCCCGAAACCACGCCCGGCGGCCGGGCGCTCAAGTTCTACTCTTCCGTGCGGCTGAACGTGCAGCGCATCGGCGCGATCAAGGAGCCGTCGGGAGCCGTGGTCGGCAACCGCACGCGCGTCAAGGTCGTCAAGAACAAGGTCGCGCCGCCCTTCACAGAAGCCGAGTTCGACATCCTGTACGCCCGCGGCATTTCGTGGGAGGGTTCGGTGATGGACGCAGCCATCCTTTACAACGTCATCACGAAACGCGGCTCGTGGCTGAGCTTCGGCAGCGAGCAGGTCGGTCAGGGCGCCATGGCCGCCACCGAGCACCTGCGCCAGCACCCCGAAGTTGTTGCCCAGATCATCACGAAGATCCACGAGGCCATCAAAGCGGGCGTCAAGCCGGTCAAGGCCGGCGCCGGGGAGTAGTTGAACCGCAGAGTATCGAAGTGAAGGCGGATTCCCGCTTTACTGAAGAACGTCGATCAGGCTATTCTAGCTACATGACGACGGCCTCGATCTCCGTGACGAAGAATCGCTTGAGCGCCTTGCTGGATCAGGTGCGGCATGGGCAACGCGTGCTGATCACGGATCGCGGTGTTCCCGTTGCCATGCTGGTCCAGCCGGATGCGGCAGCCGATGCCGATACCGACGGGCGGATTCAGCGACTGCGCCGGATGGGGATCATCACCGGCGGCAGCGGTTACATTGACTCCCGGAAACTCAGGCCGCCCCGCCGGTTGCCCGGCGGGGGTGCTCCGCTGTCCGGCGCGCTGCAGTGGGATCGCGAGGGGAGCCGGTGATGTTCTGGGACAGTTCAGCGCTGGTTCCTCTGCTCATCGAGGAGGCACGATCCCCGGATTCACGGCGCCTGCTCAAGGGCTCGCCGGTTCTGGTGTCCTGGTTTGCCCGCGTGGAAATCGGCTCCGCCCTGACGCGTCTGTGGCGGGAGCAGAAGACGGACGAGGCGGGATTGCAGAGCGACCTGGCGGAACTCGCGACCCTGGCATCCTGCTGGATCGAGATTCCGCCGCGGGATGATCTCCGACAGACGGCCATGCGCCTGTTGCGCGAGCACCCGCTGCGCTCCCTCGATGCCCTGCAACTTGCCTCCGCGTGGCAGGTATGCGAAGGACGACCGGACACGCTCGACTTTGTCTGCTTCGACGTGCGCCTCGCCTCCGCCGCGCAACGGGAAGGCTTCCGCGTGCGGAGTTGACGTTTGCCACCCTCCACCCTCCACCCCGAACCACGAGACCTCCCACATGACCGCTGATCAACTCCGTGACAACTACCTGAAGTTCTTCGAGTCCAAGGGCCACCGGATCATCTCCGGCGCCTCGCTGATCCCGGAGAACGACCCCACCGTCCTCTTCACCACGGCTGGCATGCATCCGCTGGTGCCGTTCCTGTTGGGCGAACCCCACCCGGCCGGCAAGCGCCTCACCGACGTGCAGAAGTGCGTCCGTACCGGCGATATCGAGGCGGTGGGCGACATCTCGCACCTGACCTTCTTCGAGATGCTCGGCAACTGGTCATTGGGCGAGTACTTCAAGAAGGAAGCCATCTCCTGGTCGTATGAGTTCCTCACGTCCAAGGCCTGCCTGGGGTTCGATCCGTCGCGCCTGAGCGTAACCGTCTTCGAGGGCGAGGGGAACGTCCCCAAGGATGAGGAATCGATCGCGATCTGGAAGTCGCTCGGCATTCCGCCCGAGCGCATCCACGCCCTGCCCAAGGACGACAACTGGTGGGGTCCGGCCGGTCAGACCGGCCCGTGCGGGCCCGACACCGAAATGTTCATCGATACGCTGAAGCCGGCCTGTTCGCCGACCTGCCGCCCCGGCTGCCGCTGCGGCAAGTACATCGAGATCTGGAACGATGTCTTCATGCAGTACAACAAGACGGCGGACGGCCGCTATGAACCGCTCAAGCAGGCCAACGTCGACACCGGCATGGGCGTCGAGCGCACGATCTGCATGCTGCAGGGGCGTGCGTCCGTCTTCGAGACCGAGCTTTTCGCGCCGCTGATGGCGAGAATTGCCGAACTCTCGACCACGCCACCGGCCGACGCCGCCACCGTGCAGCGCGCCAGCCGCATCATCGCGGACCACCTGCGCACCGCGACGTTCATCCTCGGCGACCCCAAGGGCGGCGTGAAGCCCGGCAATCTGGGCGCCAACTACGTGTTGCGCCGGCTGATCCGTCGCGCCGTGCGCTACGCCAAGGTGCTCGGCATCGGCCCCGGCTTCGCCCGCACGCTGGCTGAGATCGTCGTCGCGAACTACAGCCACGTCTATCCCGAGCTCAAGGAGAAGAGCGCGACGATCTTCGGCGAACTCGCCGCCGAGGAAGAGCGCTTCGAGAAGACGCTCGTCGCCGGCCAGAAGGAGTTCGACAAGATCTCCACCGCGCTCAAGACGCACGGCCAGGTCCAACTCTCCGGCCGCACCGCCTTCAAGCTCTACGACACCTATGGCTTCCCGCTGGAGATGACCGAGGAGCTCGCCGCCGAACAGGGGCTTACGGTCGACCGCGCCGGCTTCGACGAGGCGTTCAAGAAACACCAGGAGCTCTCGAAGCAGGGCGACAAGACGTTCAAGGGCGGGCTGGCCGACAGCACCGACACCACCACCCGCCTGCACACCGCCACGCACCTGTTGCACCGGGCATTGCAGATCGTGCTCGGGCCGCACGCGCAGCAGAAGGGCTCCAACATCACGCCCGAGCGCCTGCGGTTCGACTTCACGCATACGGACAAGATGACGCCCGAGCAGATCGCCGAGGTCGAACGCATCGTCAACGAGCAGATCCGGCGCAACCTGCCGATCACGCTCGAGACGATGACCATCGAGGAAGCGCGCGCCAAGGGCGCCACCGCACTCTTCGCTGCCAAGTATGGCGAACAGGTCAAGGTCTACGCCGCCGGCGACTTCTCGATGGAGGTCTGCGGCGGCCCCCACGCCAAGACCACCGGCGAACTCGGCACGTTCAAGATCCAGAAGGAAGAGAGCTCCAGCGCCGGCGTCAGGAGGATCAGGGCGGTGCTGGAGTAGGCTCGACGCCGAGCAACTGGCGTCGGTTCCAGTCCATCTCGTCGAAAGGATACATCATGCCTACTCCGACACCAAAACCTCCCAAGATCCAGGGATGGCGCACCACTGACGAGGACGAGATCGCGTTGCGGCGCCAGCGCGCGCAGACGGAGCCCATGGAGATCGCCGTCAGCGGAGTCGCGCGCGACGGGTTTCACGGCGACTACGACGTGACGTCGTCGGGCAGCGGCCGACGCTATCGCGTCGAGATCCGCACGCTGCAGCGCTGCGAGAACGCCTGCACCTGCACCGACTTTCGTCACAACGGGCTTGGCACCTGCAAGCACATCGAAGCCGTGCTGGCCAAGCTGCGCCGCCTGCGCCCCGGCGCCTTCAAGCATGCCGCGCGCATCGGCTCGCCGCATGTTGAGGTCTTCGTCTCCCGGCAGGCCGGCGCCGCGCGTGTGCAGGTGCTCTGGCCGCGCGAGGCGTGCAAGGCCGCCCACTTCGTGCTCGAACCGTTCTTCAGCGCCGAAGGCAACCTGCTCGCGGACCCCGCCGACGCCATCCCCGCCCTGCAGCGCGCCGTGGCCGCCGCGCCGGCCGGAGGTACGGCCCGACTCATTCGCGTCTCCCAGGACGTACTGGATTGGGCCGCCCATCGCCGTCGCGAACGCGAACGCGCGCAATCCCGTGCGGATTTTCTGCAGGACGTTCAGGCCGGGAAGCGCACGCTCGACGTGTTGAAGACCAAACTCTACCCGTATCAGCACGACGGCATGCTGCACCTGGCCTTCGGTGAACGCGTGTTGCTGGCCGACGAAATGGGCCTGGGCAAGACCATCCAGGCCATTGCCGCCTGCGAGCTGCTGCGTCAGCTCCGCGGCGTGCGACGCGTGCTGATTGTGACCCCTGCCTCGCTCAAGACCGAGTGGGAGGAGCAGATCCAACGCTTCACCGACCTCGGCGTCGAACTGGTTTGGGGCAGCCGCGGCGCGCGCCTGCGGCAGTACCGCACGGAGACATTCTTCCACGTCTGCAACTACGAACAGGTGCGCGACGATGTCGAGGAGATCAACACGCTGCTCGCTCCGGAGGTGGTGATTCTCGACGAGGCCCAGCGCATCAAGAACTGGACCACCCGCACCGCACGGCAGATCAAGCGCCTCGCGGCGCCCTACGCCTTCGTGCTGACCGGCACGCCGCTCGAGAACCGCATCGACGAGGTCTATTCGATTGTCGAGTTTCTGAATCGCGACCTGTTCGGTCCGCTCTTCCGCTTCAACCGCGAGTTCTACGACCTCGACGAACGCGGTCGGCCGGTGGGCGTCTGTAACCTCGCGGAGTTGCATCGTCGCCTGCGCCCCGTGATGCTGCGCCGCCGCAAGTCAGAGGTCGAGGATCAGCTCCCCGAGCGCACCGTGCGCAACCATTTCGTGCCGCTCGACCCCGAGCAGCGCCTGCGCTACGAGGAGGTCGAGTCGCGCGTCGCCAAGCTGGTCGCCATCGCCAAGCGCCGTCCGCTGACCCGCGACGAATGGGACAAACTGCAGAAGTGGCTGGCCTGCATGCGCATGCTGTGCGACACGCCCTATATCCTCGATCCGGACTGCCGCATCTGTCCCAAACTGGACGAGTTGTGCGCATTGCTTGAGCCGATCCTCGCCGAGGGCGACAGCAAGATCATCGTGTTTTCCGAATGGGAGCGCATGCAGCAGTTGGTGCGCGAGAAGGCCGAGACGTGGGGCGTGGGGTTCGCCTGGCACACGGGCTCGGTGCCGCAGAAGCAGCGGCGCGATGAAATCAATCGTTTCAAAAACGATCCCGCCTGCCGGCTCTTCCTCTCTACTGACGCCGGCGCGACGGGCCTGAATCTCCAGTGCGCCAATGTGGTGATCAACCTCGATCTGCCCTGGAATCCGGCGCGCCTCGAACAGCGCATTGCCCGCGCCTGGCGCAAGCACCAGACGCGCGCTGTGCGCGTCGTCAATCTGGTCAGCGAGAACTGCATCGAGCACGCGATGCTCGACAAGCTGGCGCTCAAGCGACGCCTGGCCGATGGTGTGCTGGATGGCGCGGCGGGCGTGGACGCCATCCACACCGCCGGCGAACGTCGCGCGATGCTCGAGCGAATCTCGTCCATGGTGGGCGGCGACGAACCGTCCAACCGCGGCATGGCCGCGCCACCCGCGAAGCCGCAGCGACCCGCGGACCCGGCGCGCGCCTTCTGCGAGGACCTGGTGGCCCGCCATACCGGGCAGGTCAGGCTGGTGACGCGACACGAGGGCGCCGGAACCGGCCACCCGTCCGTACTGGTTGCCGTCGTGCGTGGCATGGACGATGGGGCACGCGCTGCGGCCGTGGCTCTGGCCTCGCCTGACGCCGCGTCGGCGGTCGAGGTCCTGGACGAGACCACGTACGCCGCGATCCGGCGTTTGGTCGATGCCGGCGTGCTGCGTTTCACCGGGCCCGCGCCTGACGTGCTGCACCGCGAGGCCGGTATGGCGGACGATTCAGCCGCCGAGCAGGCCAAGCGGCAGGCGGCTGCGGTGCCGCTGCTGTCTGAGGCCGAACGTCGGCTGCGCATGGGCCGCGTCCTGTTGAGCAACGGATTCGGCGCCGACGCGCTGCCGCCATTGACCACGGCCTGCGATACGCTGCTCAAGGCCGCCGTCACGCTGGCGCTGGGCGAGCCGGCCGCCACCGCGCCTGTTACCGACGCCATCATCGAAACCGTGCTCGCTCCGCGCGGCATCCTGCCGCCGACCGCGCCGGCGACGCTCGCCCGCATCCGCGCCGCCAACGTATCAACCGAGCAAGCCGCCCTTCCCGGCCTCTTTGCCGAAGCGGAGAGACTGTTGGCGGCCGCGCGGTGGTCTGCCCGTGGGTCGGATCGACTACCATCACATGGGGCCGATGTCGTTCAGGGATTTTCTCGAAGCCGTTGAACAGAAGGTCAAGTATGTGAACTTCTCTCGCGAGGAGCGCGCGCGCGTTGCCATTCGATTCGACTTGAACCCGCCAAGCAGACAGCATGTCGAGCATCTGCTCTCCCCCGTCACTGGCCACGCCCATGTCCGTTTCGACCTGATCTCGCTGCCGTTGTACGCGGTTGGGGAACTGGGGCGGCTACTGGATGCCCTGCGAACAGAGAAGAAAGGAACCCCTTCTGCCCAAATCCCTTGATTCGGGGGCCGCTTATCGTAGATCATGAGGCCCTTCGTGCGCGTCGGCCCTGACCCCCGGCGCCACAGGCGGAAAAGCACCATGGAAACAGCAGCACCCAACAAGCTCGAAACCCTAGCCTCGCTCTGCAAGCGTCGCGGCTTCATCTATCAGAGCTCCGAGGCCTATGGCGGCATCAACGGCTTCTGGGATTACGGTCCGCTCGGTTGTGAGCTGAAGCGCAACATCAAGGAGCAGTGGTGGAAGACCATGGTCCGGACGCGCGAGGATATCGTTGGCCTCGACGCCACGATCATCATGCACCCCGCGATCTGGAAGGCGTCGGGTCACTTGGACACCTTCGCCGATCCCATGAGCATGTGCCACGCCTGCAAGAAGCTGCTCCGATCAGACCAGATGTGGGATATTCTGAACGACAACCCCATCGGCCCCGAGATGGCGGCGCTCTATCGTGACGGCAAGCCGGACGTCAACCGCGTCATCTCCTGGTGCAAGGGGCATGGCAAGGGCAAGGCGCCGAACCTGGCGGCCGTCCTGAACGCGCCGGACGTCTTCATTGCGCCGATCACCGAGCAACTGGCCGCGGCTCCCGATCTCAAAACGTTCTACAGCCTGCTCGCCGGTTCCACCGCGGCCGCGCCCGTTCTGCCGTGCCCGTACTGCGGCGGCGCGCTGACTGAGCCGCGGCCGTTCAACCTGATGTTCAAGACGATCGTCGGTCCGGTCGAGGACCCGGCGAACGTTGCCTACCTGCGCCCCGAGACCGCCCAGGCGATTTTCGTGCAGTTCCAGAACATCCTGGCCACCAGCCGCCAGTCGGTCCCCTTCGGCATCGCCCAGATGGGCAAGGCATTCCGCAATGAAGTTACGCCGCGCAACTACACCTTCCGCTCGCGCGAGTTCGAGCAGATGGAGCTCGAATTCTTCATCCGCCCGGACGAGGCGGTCGAGCTGATCTGCGGCCGTGTCACGACGCTGGCCGACAACCCCGACCTGTCGACCCCGGCTGATGGCTGGGGATGGGAGGTGTGGCACAAATACTGGGTGACACAGCGCCTGGCGTGGTATCGCAGCATCGGCCTGCCCGACGCCTCGCTGGTTCAGTACTGGCAGAAGCCGGACGAACTGGCGCATTACGCCCGCGCCTGCGTGGACATCGAATTCGCGTTTCCCTTTGGCGTGCAGGAGCTTGAGGGCATCGCGGCTCGCAGCGACTTTGACCTCTCGCAGCACCAGAAGCACAGCGGCAAGTCCATGGAGGTCTTCGACGAACCGCTCAAGCTCGCGGCCGCCAAGCTGGACGAAGCCACCCGGAGCGCGTTCGCCGACAAGGTCGTCGCGGCCTGGACCGCGCGCGGCAAGTCGGCCGAGGACGCGCGCGCCTTCGTGGCCAAACTGTTCGACGGCAAGTACATCCCGCACGTCATCGAGCCGTCGTCTGGCGTGGACCGCCTGGCGTTGGCGCTGCTCAGCAACGCCTACGTCGAGGAGAAGGTTGTGGACGAGAAGGGCAAGGAGGAAGTCCGCACGGTGTTGCGCTTCAGCCCGCTCGTGGCGCCTGTGAAGGTGGCGGTCTTCCCGCTGGTCAAGAACAAGCCCGAACTCTACGTCAAGGCACGCGGCATCTTTGCCCAGTTGCAGCGCCGCTGGCCCAGTTTCTGGGACGAGAGCGGCGCCATCGGCCGTCGCTACCGCCGCCAGGACGAGGCCGGCACGCCGTATTGCGTGACGGTCGACTTCCAGACGCTGGAAGACGGCACCGTTACCCTGCGCGACCGCGATACGATGAAACAGGAGCGCCTGAGCGTGGATGCGCTACAGGCGCGACTGGACGATATTCTGACGTGATGGGCGAGGCCAGCTAGAAATCATCGCCGCGTATGTCGATGAAGATGAAGCCGGCCAGCAGGTCGACGATCTCCAGCGTTTCGACCGATACGTTCACGCCCACGAGCACCAGTTGTGTTTCGACACCCACCTCGAGGGGGTCCGTCACCGGCTTGTCGGGGGCTTCGGTTGTGGCGTCGGCCACGCTGACCTCGATGCCCTGGTTGTTCTCCACGCCGAGCGGCCACGGGATCTGCGGTTTGCCGCGACTGCCGCGCAACCCGACATAGACGGTCTTATGCGCCCCGAGGAAGACATCCGCCACCTCGGTGACGCGCGCCCCGATCGAGAACCCCGGCCCGATCCGCACCCGCGCCCGCACGATATCAAGGACATCGAAGATCCGGTTGGGGATGTAGCAGAGGACGGGATACCGCTCGCGCTCCTCTTTGGCCGGGGGGGGCGTCTGACCCGACGGGGGTGTTTGGCCGGGTGTGGTGGATGATGGGTCCGCGAACGCCATCGCGGCGGTCAGCGTCAGAACCCCGATGAGCGTGCCAGCGCGGTGCTGCGTGTTCATGGTCAAGACTCCCTTTGCGGCGCGTGAATGCACCAACGCCCGGCATTATACCCGGCCGGGCAATCTGCGTCCATTTATGTTGCCCGGTTGGCCACGCGGCGGGGGGCCATGGGGTGCGACTGCGGTGCCCTTAGGCACTCTTCGTATCCGCGGTTCCTCATCGCCCTTCCACCATCTCCAGTCGCACGCCGGCTCAACTGGGCGCGGCGGACGGCGGGCCGCCCGCGTCCAGCCAGGCCTCGAGCATCGTCAGGGCCGCCTCGGGACTGGCCACCAGGTTGGGCGCGCCCACCAGGCGGTCGAGCCCGGTGCGCGCGAAGATGTCGCGCGCGCGGCCGCGCAGCCGGGCCACGACGACGCGGCAGCCTTCGGCGTGCAGTTCCTGAAAGACGCGCCGCAGCATCTCCTCGCCGGAAGCATCCAGGTCGTTGATGGCCTCGGCATCCAGCAGAAAGGCGCGCATGCCGGGCGTTTCGCTGCGGGCCTCAATGAGGCGGTCCTCGAAGTGACTGGCGTTGGTGAAGATCAGCCGACCGTCGAAACGGAGCGCCAGGATGCGGGGGTCCAGGGGCAGCCCGTGTCGCCGGGCATCGCGCAGCGTGCCGTCTGGATGGCGCGCCAGCCGCGCCACGTGCGGCGTCATCAGGCGATAGATCTGCACGGCGATCGCGAACAGCGCGCCGATCAGGATGCTATGCGTGATGTGCGGGGCCAGCAGCAGGGTGGCGACGAAGGTGAGCCACACCGCGGCTGCATCCGCGCGCCCGGCCCGGCCGATGCGCAGCATCGCCGGGAAGTCCAGCAAGCCGCTGACCGCCAGCATGATCACCGCGCCGAGCACCGCGCGTGGCAGGTGATGCAGCGCGGGCGTGCACCAGAGCAGAACCGCCGCCACGACCAGGCCGCTGACCACGCTGGCCAGCCCCGTGCGCGTGCCGGTGTAGAGGCTGACGGCCGAGCGCGAGAAGGAGCCGCTCACCGGGTAGCTGCGCACCAGCCCGCCCGCCAGCGAAGCCAGCCCCTGGGCCACCAGTTCCTGATTGAAATCCTGCCTTTGCCGCGTCTTGACGGCGATGACCTTGCAGATCGACAGCACCTCGACGAACCCCACCATTGCGACGATGCCGGCGGCCGGCAGCAGGCTCATCCAGGCGCCCGGTTCAATGCGCGGGAAGTGCGGCGACGGGATGCCGGACGGGATGTCCCCGACGACGGCGCCGCCCCAGCATGCCTCATAGCCCGTCCATGCGCTGACGAGGGTGGCCAGCACCACGGCCAGCAGGATGCCGGGACAACGCGGGCAGAGGCGTTTCATCAGAACCACGGCGGCTAGCGTGCCGATGGCGAAGCCCAGCGACGGCAGGCTGGCGTCCGGCAGACGGTGCAGCATGCGCACGAAGTCGGCCGCAAAGAAGGTGCCGTGGCCCATGGGCAGTTGCAGCACCTGGTTGACCTGCGAGGCCAGGATCACGAGCGCGGCGGCGTTGGTGAAGCCGACGATGACCGGATGGGACAACAGGTTGACCAGCGACGCCAGGCGCAGCAGGCCCAGCAGCAGCAGGATGGCGCCGCTCAGGAGCGCCAGCGCCATCGCATGTTCCGCGTAGGCGGCGGTGCCTACGACCAGCCCAGGCAGCGCCGTCAACACGGCCAGGGTCATGAGCGACTGGATCGCGACCGGTCCGGTATGGAGTTGCGGGCAACGGCCGAGAAACCCCGTGATGATCGGGGGCAGCCAGGCGGCATAGAGTCCATAGTGCGCCGGCAGCCCCGCAAGCTGGGCATAGGCCATCGCCTGCGGCACGAGAAACAGAGCAACGGTCGCGCCGGCCACAATATCGGCGCGCCAGGCGCCGGCGCCCCGGGGCCAGCAGTCGAGCAGGGGCACGACATGCCGCAGACGCCGTGAGAACGATTTTGGCTTGGTCGGTTGGTCTTGCATGCACGCCAGATATGCCCGCCGCGCAGGATTGTGTCAAGACGCAACCGCACGCAATCACGCCCCGAGCAGGGCCGCGGCCCGTTTCAGGGCTTGGCGAGTGACTGGGATTCCATCATACTATGCGGGAAAGTATGTAGTCCGTATCGATGTGCGGGTGAGGGTCCATGGCCGATACCAACAGCAACGCCGGGCAGACGGACGCGGGACTTCCGCCGAAACTCGGCCACTATGACCTGGGCGAGATGATCGGCCAGGGCGGGATGGCCGTCGTCTACAAGGGCCTGCAGCCCTCACTCAACCGCGCCGTCGCCATCAAGGTTCTCCCGCCACAGTTCGCGACCACACCCGAACTGCTCACGCGCTTCGAGCGCGAAGCGGCGATTGTGGCCAACCTGAACCATTCCAACATTGTCCAGGTCATCGACCGCGGCCGCGAGGGGAAGACCCTGTTCATCGTGATGGAGTACGTCGAGGGCCAGAACCTGGACAAGCTTATCCGAGCCGGCAAGCTGGCGCTGCCGCAGGTGATCGACATCGCCTCCCAGATCTGCGACGGCCTGGCGTATGCGCACCGCTCGGGGGTTGTCCATCGCGACCTCAAGCCCGCCAACATCCTCGTGGACCAGCGCACGGGGCGGGTGAAAATCGCCGACTTCGGCATCGCCGCACTTGAGACGACCGATGCGGGACTGCTCACCCTCACGGTGGACCACAGCGTGATCGGCACCATGAACTACATGTCGCCCGAGCAGCGGCTCGACTCGCATGACGTGACCAGTGCGACCGATATCTTTGCCTTCGGCGTGATTCTCTATGAGATGCTGACCGGGAAACTCCCGGTGGGGCACTTCAAGCTGCCCAGCATGATCCGGCCTGACATGCCGCTCGGACTCGACAGCATCGTCACGCGCTGCCTGGCCGAGTCGCCGGGCGATCGCTATGCCGACGCCGCGCAGATCCGCGACGAACTGCAGAGCCTGACGACCCGTCATACAGCGCCGCGCTCGTTCTCGGCGCTGGGGCGCCTCAACAAGCGCGAGAAGTGGGTGGCCCTGGGCGGCAGCGCCGCGGCCGTGCTGATCCTGTTGGTCGGGTCAGCCCTCCTCGTTCGCCAGTTCCGGCCGCAGCAGCGGCCCCCGGTCGTTGCGGCCAGGGAACCGCCGACCCGTTCCACGGCCGCCGAGGCGCGGGCGCAGGCCGATCTCACGCGGGCCCAGGGCCTTGTGAGTCAGGCGAAGTGGCGGGAGGCCATCACGGCCTACCAGGAGATGATCCGCCAGTACCCGCAACATGCCCTGGCCGCCGAGGCGCAGTTCGGCATCGCCGTCGCCTACGAGCAGCTCAAGGAGTGGGAGCGCGGCATCCTGGAGTATGGCCGTCTCGTGCAGAATCATCCGGCCTCGGCGCGCGTTCCCGAGGGGATCGTGCGGAGATGCCGCATCGAATTCGAACGGGGTCGCCAGCGGCGGATTTTCAGCGGGCCGGTGTGGGACGCCAATCTGCAGACGCGCCTGATCGCGGAATTGCAGGACGTCGTGGACAAGAGCCCCAAGGGACCCCAGGCGGCTTCGGCGCTCGTACTGATTGCCACGATCGCGGAGTGTCCGGCGCTCGAGGAGGTTAAGGTTGCTGCGGCGGCCCTGACCCGGCTGCACGCGCTGGGTCCTGCCGTGAATGCCGACGCGCTGTTTCACGCCGCCGAGTTGTATGATGCCGACGCGGGCGACAAGGCGCTGGCGGCCGAAACGTATGCGCAGTTTCTCAAGGAGTTCCCCTACGACGCGCGCGCGGTGCAGGCGCAGGGGCGGCTGAGGAGTCTGCGGCCGAAGGAGGCGCGATGAGCCCGTCGGACATACCCGTTTCGTCCTTCGAGCCGGGGCTGATGCTGCTGGCGGTCACAGGACTGCTGCTGCTGGGCGGCGCCATCGTTCGTCTGCTGCTGGCGGTCCGGCTCATCACCCGCGTGGTGTGGATCCTGCCGGTGCTGCTCTTCCTGAGCGGCGGCCTCTGGCTCTTCCTCAAGATCGGCCGCTTTGCCGATGTGCCCCATCTGCGCGCCCTGACGGGCTTCATGTTCGCCTTCACGGCCCTGGTGAGCGTGCTGTGGCCGCTGTCGCGCTGGGTTCTTCCCGCGCGCGCCCTGCGCACACGCGGCGGGATCCCGCCGCTGCTGCGCGGCCTGGCAATCGCCGCGCTGGCCCTGATCGGCATGTTCGTCCTGCTCTCCTGGTCGTTTCCGGACCTCAGCTTCACGCCGATGTTCGTCACGTCCGGCGTGTTCTCAATCGTGCTCGGCCTGGCGCTGCAGGACTCGCTCGGAAACGTCATGTCCGGCCTGGCGATGAGCCTCGAGCAGCCTTTTAAGGTTGGCGACTGGGTGCAGATTGGCCAGACCGAGGGTGAGGTGATGGAACTGTCCTGGCGGGCGACGCTGGTGCGCACGCGACAGAGCGACACCGTCCTGATCCCCAACAGCGTCGCCGTGCGGGAGTGTGTAACCAACTTCGACCAGCCCACATCCGAGCACATGGTCAAACTCCATGTCGGCGTCGCCTACGATGCTCCCTGCGGTCTGGTTACCGATGCCCTGCTGGAGGCGGCCTCGAAGGTCGAGGAACTGCTGCCGTCGCCGGCCGCGGCGGTGTACCTGAAGGAGTTCCAGGATTCCGCCATGCTCTACGAGTTGCGCGTCTGGATCGACAACTACGCTTCGCTGCACGGGATCGAAAGCGAAGTGCGCAAACAGATCTGGTACGCGTTCAAGCGGTACGGCATCTCGATCCCGTTCCCGCAGCGTGACGTGCACCACTATCCGGCGTCGAAGGAGGCACAGGTCAGCTTCCATCGCCTCGTTGTCACCGGCGGCGCGCTGCGTGGCGCGATGTTCCCGCTGGGTGACGCGCCGACCACCATCGGGCGCGCCGCCGACAGTACGATTGTCGTCGCCGATCAGCGTGTGTCAAACCACCAGGTCGTCGTCGAGTCCCACGACGGCGGGCACCGCTTGCGCGACCTGGGCAGTCGCCATGGCACCCGCGTGAACGGGCAACTCGTCGAATCGGCACAGCTCGCGCAGGGCGATGAGATCAACGTGGGGCCGATCGCGCTCGTCTACGAGACCAACTGGGCGCCGCCGACCGTGCGCGCCGCCGGCCGCATCATCCCCGCGCCGCCCGGCCGACACCTGCCGCCCGGCACGACGTCCGGCACCAGCGGCAACGCGACCAGTGCCGGCACCACCGTCAACCTGCAGGAGTGACCATGGCGAACGCGGACGCGGAACCCAGCGGCTTTATCGTTGGCATTGCGCGGCGCTTCCTGACCGGCCCGCTCTCCATCCTCTTCCTCGTGGCTGCGACAATCATGGGTGTCGTGGCGCTGGTCTCGACGCCGCAGGAGGAGGACCCGCAGATCGTCGTGCCCATGGCCGACGTCTTCGTGCAGGTGCCGGGGCGCTCGCCGGCCGAGGTCGAGGAACAGGTCGCGCGACCGCTCGAACGCATCCTGTGGCAGGTGTCGGGAGTGGAACATGTCTACTCCGTGAGCCGGCGCGATCAGGCCGTCGTCACGGTGCGTTTCTTTGTCGGCGAGGACCGCGAGAAGTCGATCATCAACCTGCGCGACCAGATCGAAAGCCACCGCGATATCGTCCCCGCATCCGTCTCCGGCTGGGTGGTGAAACCCGCCCAGATAGACGATGTGCCCGTGGTCACGCTCGCGCTTTGCGCGCCCGGCCGCGATGCCCACGACCTGCGGCGCATCGCCGAGGAGGCCAAGGCGCGTCTCGACGGCCTGCCCGATCTCTCGCGCAGCGAGATTACCGGCGGCCAGCCGCGCGAGATCACGGTCGAGCCCGACATCGAGGCCCTGGCCAGCCGGGGCGTCTGCCTCGCGGACCTGTGGCAGGCGCTGCAGGGCGGGGAACCGGGGGGCGACGCAGGCGATCTGCTGCGTGACGGTCGTGTGCTGACGCTGCGGCCGCGGCCGGCGCTCGCGTCGGCCGCAGACGTGCGTGAGACGGTCATCCGCAGCCCGCAGGGGCGCACCGTGCGTGTGAGCGACGTGGCGACCGTGCGCGATGGTCCGGCCGAGGCGAACGCCTATCATCACATCGGGTTCGGTCCGGCCGATCCTGCCGCCGTCGCCGCTCCCGGCGCGCGCCTGCCGGCCGTCACGCTGTCGTTTGCCAAGAAGAAGGGCACCAACGCCATCACCGTCGCGCGACGCGTGATCGCCGCGGCCGAGGCGCTGCGTGGCAGCGTGATCCCGACCGACGTGACCGTGCGCGTCACGCGCAACTACGGCGAGACCGCCCGCGCCAAGGTCGACGAGTTGCTCTTCAGCATGTTCTTCGCGATTCTCACCGTCGTCGCGCTGCTCGCCATGACACTCGGCTGGCGCGAGAGCCTGGTGGTCGGACTCTCCGTGCCGGTCAGCTTCGCGCTGGCCCTCTTTGTCAACGATCTGGCTGGTTTCACGATCAACCGCGTCACGCTGTTCGCGCTGATCCTCAGTCTCGGCCTCGTGGTCGACGACCCGATCATCAACGTGGACAACATCCAGCGGCACATCCGTCTGGGCAGGCGCAACCCTTTCCTCGCGACGCAATGGGCCGTCAAGGAGATGGTCGTGCCGGTGATGATGTCGGCTTTGACCGTTGTGATGGCCTTCCTGCCGATGTTCTTCATTACCGGCATGATGGGCCCGTACATGCGGCCGCTGGCCGTGAATGTGCCGCTGACGATTGTGTTCAGCGCGCTGTGCGCCGTCACCTTTGTCCCCTGGCTTGCCTACCGGTTGTTGCGCAACCGCCCCGTCGTGGCGGCCAGCGAGGACGTGACGCCAGCCTGGATCAGCCGCAGTTACCGCGTGGCGCTGGCGCCTTTTCTGACCCGGCGCCGGGCCTGGCTGCTGTTGATCGTGGTAGGCCTGCTCCTGCCCGCGTGCGGCCTGTTGGTGCTTACCGGCCGCGTGCCGCTCAAGATGCTGCCGTTCGACAACAAGAACGAGTTCCTGCTGGTGATCGACCTGCCCGAGGGGACATCGCTTGAAACCACGGATCGCGCCTGCCAGACGCTGGAGGGTTATCTGGCGACCGTCAACGAGGTGCGCGATTTCGAGACCTACACGGGGGTCAACTCGCCGATCGACTTCAACGGACTGGTGCGGCACTACGGTTTCCGCCGTCAACCCAACCAGGCCGAGATCCGAGTCAACCTGGCCGACAAACAGCGTCGGCGCCAGCAGAGCCATGAGATCGGCCTGCGCATCCGCGACGACCTCACGCGCCTGGCCGCCGGTCACGGCGCCAGGCTGAGCCTGGTGGAAGTGCCGCCCGGGCCGCCCGTGCTGAGCACGATCACGGCCGAGGTTACGGGCAGCCCCGCCACATCCTACGCGCAGATGATCGCCGGCGCGCAGGAACTCCAGCGCCGTTTCGCCGCGTATGACGGCCGCCACATTGCCCAGATTGACGACTACTCCGAGACACCGCGTCTGCGCCAGGCGCTGGTGGTGGACCGTGAGCAGGCGGCCCGTCACGGCCTGACGCCCGCGGACGTCGCGCGCGCCGTGCAGACGGCCACGCTCGGTGGGGTGCCGGCGACGCTGCATGCACCCGACGAGCGCGATCCGCTGCCGGTGCGCGTGCGTCTGCCGTTTGCGGACCGCACGCAGTCTGCCCGGTTGGCGCAGCTCAGCCTGCGCACGCGTGATGGCGGCCAGGTGCCGCTGGGCGAGATCGCGCGTTTCGTCGACGAACCCGAGGAGCAGCCGATCTACCGCAAGGACATGGAGCGCGTCGTGTTTGTGACGGCCGAATGCGTCGGCCGGGCGCCCGGCGAGATCGTGCTGGCGATGCAGCGCCTGCTGGCGCGCGCGCCACTGCCGGCAGGCATCGGCGTGCGATGGGCCGGCGAGGGTGAATGGCAGATCACCGTCGATGTTTTCCGCGATCTGGGCATTGCCTTCGGGGTGGCGCTGCTGGGCATCTACCTGCTGCTCGTGCTGCAGACCGGCAGTTTCCTGATGCCCGGCGTGATGATGCTGGCGATCCCGTTGACCGCCATCGGCATCCTGCCCGGCTTCTGGCTGCTGAACGCGCTGGGTGGCCAGACCGTTGGCGGCTACGCCTCGCCCGTCTTCTTCACAGCCACCGCGATGATCGGCATGATCACGCTGGGCGGCATCGTGATACGCAACAGTATTGTGCTGATCGAGTTCATACACGAAGCCGTGGCTGCCGGCCGGCCGCTGCGCGACGCGCTGCTGGAGAGCGGTGCCGTGCGCTTCCGTCCGATCGCACTCACAGGTCTGACCACGCTTCTGGGCGCGTGGCCGATCACGTTCGATCCCATCTTCTCGGGTCTGGCGTGGGCGCTCATCTTTGGTCTCGTCGCCAGCACGGCCTTCACGCTGCTCGTCATCCCCGTGGTCTACTTCCTGCTGAAGGCGCGCGGGGCGGATGAGATCGAACCTGCGGCCACGGCCGACGAACCCGCCACCGGAGACACGCCATGAACCTGCGCAACCGCAACCTGCTCGTCTACTCGAGCGGCACGCTCGCACTGCTGCTTCTCATTCTCTGGCAGACCGGCGCGTTCACGCGCGGTCGCATCCGGCCGGGGCTCACGGTCGGCGCGCTGCGCCCGCCCGCCGGCGCGAGCGTGACCGTGCAGTCCGCAGAGGTGCCCGTTGTCTATCGCGCGGCCGGCACCATACGCAGCCGCAGCAGCGTGGAGCTTTCACCGCGCATCGTAGCGCGCGTCGCGGCGATCAACGTGCGCTCAGGCGATCGCGTGAAGAAGGGCGACGTGCTGGCGCGTCTCGACGACGGCGAGTTGACGGCCGCGGTCGCGCAGGCCTCCGAACACGTTCTGCAGGCGCGTGCGACCCTCGCGCTGGCAACCACCGAACTCGGACGCACACGCACCCTCCTGTCCAGCGGCAACGCGACGCAACAGGCGTTTGACGCGGCCGACACGGCGGTCCGTCAGGCGCAGGCCATGGCGCAGGCCGCCGCGGAGTCCAAGCGCCAGGCCGAGGCGGTGCTCGGCTATGCCACGATCATCAGTCCCATGGATGGCGTGGTGGCCGAACGGCTGGTGGACCCCGGCGATCTGGCCAGTCCGGGCAATATCCTGATGCGCCTGTTCGATCCGACGCGGCTGATGCTGGAAGTGCCGATTCGTGAGGGATTGGCGGCCAGGATCAAGGTTGGCGAAAAGGTGCCGTTCCGGGTCGAGGCGCTGGATGCCGCATTCACCGGCGACGTGCGCGAAATCGTGCCGGCGGTGGACCCCGGCAGCCGCACGTTCGTCGCCAAGGTGTGCATCGGCGAAACGCCCGCGCTGGTGCCGGGCATGTCCGGTGTGCTCGAACTGCCGCTGGGAACGCGGCCGGCGCTGACTGTGCCGGAGACTGCGGTGACGCGCGTGGGCCAGCTTGAGTACGTGGCGGCCGTGATCGACGGCAGCACGCGGCAGGTGCTGGTGCGCACGACGCCCGCCGGCGCAGGCCACCGCGAAGTCGTCAGCGGCCTCGCAGCCGGCATGACGGTGCTGGTCGCGCAGCCGTAGCCGCCTACCGGGCTCAGGCGTGCATGCCCCACAGATCCGTCCCGCCTGGGTGCCGCGCTACCTGGCCTTCGCCGCACCGGAGTCGGTAGCCTTGGCGGTCTTCTCCGCCTTCATGCGCTCATAGGCCGACAGGGGTTTGCCTCCCGCGGCACCGTCGGCCACCTTGACGCCGGCCTTCTCCAGCAACTCCGTGAGGTGTTTCACATACGCCTCCGCGCCACCCGCCTGATACCCGGTCTGTGCCAGGACTTTGCCCGTCTCGTCCACCAGGTAGACCGTGGGATAGCCGCGCACGCCGTACTTGCTGGCCAGCTCCTCGTTCTGTTTCTTCACAGCCGCTGACAGCTTCTTTGCTTTGGGGAAATCCGCCTCGAGCAGGATCAGGTTGGTTGCCGCGAATTTCTCGAACTCCTTCGTGTCCAGCACCTCACCGCGCAGTTTCATGCACCAGCCGCACCAGTCGCTGCCGGTGAAAAAGATGAAGATCGGCTGCTTGAAGGCCGCCGCCTCCTTCTGGGCCGCGGCAAAGTCGTCCATGAAGCCCTTTGTCTTGGCGGCGACCGTCTCTTTCTTCGCCCACGATTGTGCCTGCACGCCAGAAGCCAACAGACACACCAGCAATAACCCGGTCAGTCTTTTCATGCGATGCTCCTTGATGACTCTCCAACGGTAGCACCTTCCTTATGCGACTGTGAAGCCCCAAACGTGGCGGGCTGCAGTGGCGAGGGACAGCCGTTGGGACATACGTAGCTGCGGCTTGCGCGCGGGCTGACGACGTGCGCTGGTGCGAAGTCCACCAGATACGCCGGCCCGGTGCGCACGCCGCAGGTGGGGCACGTGTTGGCGAGTACGCTTCGCGCCGCCTGGGTCGAGCGCGCGGCGATGCGTGCGCCATGTGCGCGGGCAGTGATGAGTTCGTCCGTGGTGAACGTATCCGGTCCTTCCAGGTACACGTGGTCGAGCATCACCAGCGCCAGCCGCATCGGTTGTCCGCAACGCCAGCAGGCGCCCTCGGCGATGTGCAGGTCTCGCGCCCGCAGGCGGTGATGGCAGTGCGTGCAGCGCGGTCGCAGACAAAGGTCGACGCTCGCCGGGTGGAGTTCGGGTGCGCGGTCCAACCGCGCCAGGTCACGACTCGTCCGCAGCCGGAACGTCACGAGCGCAACCCCCGACTGCCGACAGGTCGCAAGCGTAGCGGCGTCGGGTGCATGCGAGACAATGATCTCCAGTACCGCCACGGGCCGGCGATCAGCGTCGAGCAGAAGCAGGTCGGGTCGGCAGTCGCTCAGGCGCTCCTCCATGAACACATGCCGCGCCCGACGGAGCAGATCGCCGTCATGCCAATCGCGGCATACGGCGCAGCGCCACCCGACTGGCAGGGGGCGACCGCGGCGCAGGTGCCGCGTGATGCGCGCATGAAGCAGCCGCTTGCCGACCTCGTGGAGAACGGTCTCGCCGAGGCAGGCGGTGGGTGTGGCATGCGCGAAGTGGTGACGCTTGATGTGCCCCTTGCGCGCAATCAGCGCGGCGCCACAGGCCGGACAGACACATCCGCAGGCCCGTCCCGCCGGCACATGCGTGATGGACACCAACCGGCCCGCCCGCTCCGCAAAGGTGATGCGGCCCGCAACCATGACGTCACGGTCGCAGACCGAGACGAGGCAGGCAAGGCCAAAGTGCGGAACGCGCACTGGAAACCGGCCGGTGTTTTGCCTTCATGATAGTGACGAGATCGTTTGCGTCGCCCCTTGTGGGGCGACAAGTGAGGCGGGCGTGAGGAGCCGCCATGTCGCAGAACAGATACGGAGCGATAATCGCCGAAATCTTCCGCCGACATCACAAGCCGGGTCGGACCAAGTTCGAGTTCAGCCGGACTGAGATCGAAACGGTTGCCGGCGCCCTTGGCATCGTGTTGCCGAAGAACAAGGGCGATTTGCTTTACTCTTTCCGCTTTCGGAACAAGTTGCCCGCCGTGGTCGCCACCACGGCCCCGAGCGACAAGCAATGGGTCATTGAACTTGCCGGTAAAGCCATCTATCGCTCCCCGATACCGATTCCGACCCCGACCCCGATGAGTTGCGGGCGCAGCCCGCCTTAGGCGTGGATGGGGCGCATCCAGGCGCTCTGAGCAATACCTCTGGCAGAACGGGCACAGTTGACGGAAGTGGCTAAGTTAGCTACATTGGGCCCATGAAGGCGGTTGGCATCAAGGTCCTGAAGGACAACCTCAGCCGGTACATCGCGTACGTGCGCGAGGGTGGCACGGTCTATGTGACGGACCGTGATACCATCGTGGCGGAGATACACCGTCCCACCCTGCCCGGTGCGCGGCGTGTGTCGGCGTGGGAATCCTTCTTGAACGATGCCGAGAGGCGGGGGGCCGTGCGGGGTGCCAAGGGGGCACCGGTTCCATCGATCACGCGCCTGCCTCGTCTTTATCCGCGCCCGGTGGGCGTCGACCTGCAGCGGTTGATGGACGAGGTAAAGTCGGACTAGGGGACCGCATGGCCAGTTACTATGACTCCAGTCTGCTCTTGGCCGGCGTACTGGGGCAGTTGCCCGAAGCAGGGCTTGCGGACCTGTGGGACCGGGAGACCGTACGGCTAACCTCGACGCTCCTGGAGGCGGAGTGCGTGATCGGGTTGCGCCGGACGGCGGTCGCGGCGCACCAGGAGGCTGACGGCGAGTGGGTCACGGTGCGGTTGGCCTGCCTGCAGCCGTACATCGACGGCCTGACGGCGAAACCGGTAGACGACGAAGTTCTGGCCATCTTGCGAGGTGACCCCCGTCTGGCCAACTGCCGGGCGCTGGATGCCATCCACTTGGCCACGGCCCTCTACTACCAACCGCATCTGGACGCGCCGCTGCGGATCTGTACACTCGACAAACGCATGCGGGTGGCAGCGATTGAAATGGGTTTCGTCGTAGCGCCGTCATGAGGCGCCCCGTCCGGCGAGCCGCTGCGGCAGGTGTCGCGCCCAACTCTCGCAGATCAGGGGTTCCGTCGCGGGGTTGACTACACCGGGGTTATCCGCAATGATAGTCGCTGTTCGCATATCTCGGCAGATGTAATGCCCTAAACCATAGGAGTTTATCCCATGTCCGCTCCCGGCTACACCGATACCCCCTACATTCCCGGCCTGCCCTATCGCGTGCACGACAGCGCCCGCCCGCAGCCGCGCGTGGTCACGCCCGGTACGTTCAGCACGAATTCCAAGCCCGGTCTGCCGCCCTCCGATGCCACGGTGCTGTTCGATGGCACCAGCCTGGACGGATGGGTGAGCTGCAAGGACGGCGGCCCCGCCAAGTGGAAGCTCGGCAAGGGTTGGATGCAGGTGAAGCCCAAGACCGGCAACATCCGCAGCAAGGCCGAGTTCGGCAGCTGTCAGCTCCATGTCGAGTTCGCGTCGCCCAAGAAGGTCAAGGGCGAGAGCCAGGGCCGCGGCAACAGCGGCGTCTTCCTGATGGGCCGCTACGAGATCCAGGTGCTGGACTGTTACGAGAACCCGACCTACGCCGACGGCACGACCGGCGGCATCTATGGCCAGTTTGCGCCGCTCGTTAACGCCTGCCGCCCGCCTGCCCAGTGGTCGTTCTACGACATCATCTGGGAAGCCCCCGTGTTCGAGGGCGACAAGCTGGTGCAGCCGGCATTCCTGACGGTCATGCTCAACGGCCTGATCCTGCATAACCGCAAGGAACTGCAGGGCCCGACCGAGCACCGCAAGACCGCCAGTTACCAGCCGCACCCGGCGGTGGGTCCGCTGGAACTCCAGGACCACGGCGATCTGGTCCGCTTCCGCAACATCTGGTACCGCAACCTGACGGGTTACGACCAGGTCTAGACCATACCCATCCGGGGTCGCAAGGGCGCGGGAGCCTCGGCTTTCCGCGCCCTTATCCTTGCCGTTTCCATGGAGACGTACATGCCCAACCCAGGCGATACCATCGAGCTTTGGCCCGGCACACCGCCCGGCGCAATCGCGCCCGGCCAGGAACAGCACGAACGTGCCCGCGAACTGCCGTGTCTTACGCCGTTTCTGTTGCCCGGCACGCGGCCACGCCCCCTCGTCATCGTGTTGCCCGGCGGCGGCTACAGCCACCGCGCAGCGCACGAGGCCGATCCGGTAGCCCAATGGCTCAATGGCATCGGGTTGCACGCCGCGGTTTGCCACTACCGCGTTTTCCCCTGGCGCCATCCGGCGCCGCTGAGCGACGCGCAACGCGCCGTGCGCCTGGTGCGGGCCAATGCCGCTGCGTGGCAGGTGATGCCGGATCGCATCGGCATCCTGGGGTTCAGCGCCGGTGGCCACCTGGCCTGTTCGGTTGCCAACTTCGGCGACGATGGGGCAGCGGATGCGACCGACCCCGTGGCAGGTGTCGCGTCGCGCGTGAATGCCTTGATCGCATGCTACCCGGTGATCTCAGCCGGTTCGTGCAGTCATCGCGGCTCGTTCGCCAACCTTCTGGGCGAGCAACCGGACGCCGACGTGCTGCATCGCCTCTCGCTGGAGAACAGCGTCACGCCGCGCAACCCGCCCGCCTTCATCTGGCACACCGCCGACGATGGCGCCGTGCCCGTGGCAAACAGTCTGTTCTACGCGCAGGCGCTGTCGGCGGCGAAGGTGCCGTTCGCGCTGCACGTCTACCCGCATGCGAACCACGGCATCGGCCTGGGACGCGACTTCCCCGGCACGGCGCGCGAGTGGACGCACGCCTGCGATACGTGGCTGCACGAACTCGGCTGGCGCTAGCGTGTCGCGTTGCGCTTCACGAGATTGGCGTGCAGGGCGGCCAGATCCGCGGCCGGTGCGGCGCCGGATGTCACGGCCGCCTGCGCCACGGCGAACGAGATCTCCACGAACAGGCGGCGATCAAACGGTTTCGGGATGATGTACCCGGCGCCGAAGGCCAGCTTCTCGTCCGGATAGAGCGCCTGCACATCGGCCGGGACCGGCTGGCGCGCGAGGTTGGCCAGCGCCTCGGAGGCGGCCACCTTCATCGCGGTGTTGATCGTGCGGGCCCGCACATCCAGCGCGCCGCGGAACAGGAACGGGAATCCCAGCACATTGTTGATCTGGTTGGCGTAGTCCGACCGGCCCGTGGCCATGACGTAGGGCTTGCCGGCCAGCGCCTCGGCCACGATCTCAGGCTTGATCTCGGGGTCGGGGTTCGCCATCGCGAAGATCGCGGGATAGCCGGCCATGGACTTGACGTCGTCCGCCTTCAGGCTGTCGGCCGCTGAGACGCCGATGAAGACATGCGCGCCGCGCATGGCTTCCGAAAGCGTGCGCGCCGAAGTCGCTACCGCATGGCGGCGCTTGTGATCGTTCAGGTCGGTACGGTCCGTGCGCACGGTGCCCTTGGTGTCGCACATGGTCAGGTCGCGCACGCCGGCCGCCTTGCACATGTCGGCGATGCGGATGCCGGCGGCGCCGGCGCCGTTGATCACCACCTTCAGGTCGCCGAGTTTGCGGTCGGTCAGGCGGGCGTAGTTCATCAGGCCGGCGAGGGTGATCACGGCCGTGCCCCACTGGTCGTCGTGGAAGACGGGGATGTCGAGCATCGCGTCCAGCTTGTCCTCGATCTCGAAACAGGCCGGCGCGGCAATGTCCTCGAGGTTGATGCCGCCGTACATGGGCGCCAGCGCCAGCACGCAGTCGATCACGCGCTGTGGGTCGGTCGGTCCCGTGTCCTGCCCGCCCTTGCGGCAATGGGCCAGCGGCACCGGCCAGCCGTCCACATCGCCGAACGACTTGAAGAGCACGGCCTTGCCTTCCATCACCGGTATGCTGGCCAGCGCGCCCAGGTCGCCGAGACCGAGGATGGCCGTGCCGTCGGAAACGACGGCCACGAGGTTGCGGCGGGCCGTGATGTCGAAGGACGCGGCCGGACGGGCGGCGATCTCCTTGACCGCCAGCGCCACGCCGGGCGTATAGGCCAGGCAGAGGTCGCCAGGCGTGCGGACCGGCTTGGGCAGGTGCAGGCCGACTTTGCCGCCGATGTGAAAACGCAGGACTTCTTCGCGGGTGACGATTGTTTTGGCCATGTTGGATCCGGTGTGGAGGTTCTGGGAGGAGCCGACGAGGGAGGATTATTACTCTTCTGCCCACCGAAATACCAGCACTGGAATCGTCGGATGTACGGGCGGCCGCGCCCGCCTGGAGAAGACGGTTGACGCGCCGACGCATGGCCTGCTATGAACGGGGCCTGACAGACGGGAATGCTCGATGAAGCTCGAAGGCATCATTTTCGATATGGACGGCGTGTTGTGCGATTCGGAGCCGTTCATCTGCGAGGCGGCCTGCCGGATGTTCCGTGACCGGCATCGGGTGACGGTCCGGGCCGAAGATTTCCGCCCGTTCGTCGGCACCGGCGAGGATCGGTTCATCGGCGGCGTCGCCGAGGTGCACGGCGTCACGCTGGATCTTGAGGCCGACAAGGCGTACACCTATGCGGTCTACCTCGAACTGATCAAGGGACGGCTGCAGTCGCTGAACGGTACGGGCGCGTTCATCGCCCTGTGCCGCACGCACGGGCTCAAGCTGGCGGTCGCCAGCAGCGCCGATCTGGTCAAGGTCCAGGGCAATCTGGCCGAGATCGGGTTTCCGATGGCGACGTTCAACACGGTTGTGAACGGCCTGATGGTCGCGCGCAAGAAGCCGAACCCGGACATCTTCCTGTTGGCAGCCGAGCGCCTGGGCCTGGCGCCGGCGGCCTGTCTCGTTGTGGAGGACGCGCCCGCCGGGCTTGCCGCCGCGCGGTCGGCGGGTGCCTGGGCGCTGGGCGTACGTTCGAGTTTTGACGCGGCGGCCCTGACCGCAGCCGGCGCGCATTGGACCGTGCAGGACCTGGCCGAGGCGTGCGGGCTGCTGCCGCAGATCCTGGCCAAGGCGGCGATGTAAGAAGGCGAGGTCTTCATTGAGCACCACAGCCCCCGCGCCCTTTGGCGCCACCCCTTCCGAACGCCAGTTGCGCTGGCATGAGCTGGAGACCTACGGGTTCCTGCATTTCACGGTCAACACATTCACCGACAAGGAATGGGGATTCGGCGATGAGGCGCCGTCTGTGTTCAACCCGAGCGCCTTCGATCCCGACCAGATCGTCTCAGCCTCCGCCCAAGGCGGCCTCGCGGGGTTGATCCTGACCTGCAAGCACCACGACGGGTTCTGCCTTTGGCCGTCACGCTACACCGCGCATTCGGTCAAGCACAGCCCCTGGCGGAACGGGCAGGGCGACGTCGTGCGCGAGATCTCCGACGCCTGCCGCCGCCACCGGATCAAGTTCGGCGTCTACCTCTCCCCCTGGGATCGGAATCACGCGGAGTACGGTCGCCCGGCCTACCTGACCTACTTCCGGAACCAGCTGCAGGAGTTGACCACCGAATACGGCGAACTGTTCGAGGTCTGGTTCGACGGTGCCAACGGCGGCGACGGATACTATGGCGGCGCGCGCGAGGCCCGGCGGATCGACCGGCGCACCTATTACGACTGGCAGAACACCTGGCAGATCGTGCGCCGCAACCAGCCCCAGGCCGTCATGTTCAGCGATGCCGGTCCCGATGTGCGCTGGGTCGGCAACGAGCACGGATTCGCGGGCGATCCGTGCTGGTCGACGCTCTCGACCGCATCCCTCTACCCCGGGTTTGGCGGCGAGCCCTGGGCCACGGCGGTCGAAGCGGATATGGTCAAGGCTTGGGCGTCGGACGGCGAGATGCTGAATCAGGGCGACCGGAAGGGCGACTCCTGGTTGCCGGCGGAGTGCGATGTCTCCATCCGGCCCGGCTGGTTCTACCATGCCTCGGAAGACGGCCAGGTGCGCAGTCCCTCGAATCTGCTCGACCTCTACTTCAAGTCCGTCGGCCGGGGCGCGTCCCTGCTGCTGAACCTGCCCCCCGACCGGCGCGGCGTGCTTCATGAGAACGACGTGCAGAGCCTGACGGGCCTCCGTCGGCGGCTCGACGGCATCTTCAGCTGCAACCTGGCGCACGGCGCACGAGTCAGCGCCGAAAACACGCGCGGCAACAGCCCCGCCTTCGGTCCGGCCAACCTGCTCGACGGCAACCCCGCCACCTACTGGTCCACGGATGACGGCGTGACACAGGCCGAAGTGGTCCTGACGTTTCCCGCGCCCATCACCTTCAACGTCCTGCGGCTGCGCGAGTTCCTGCCGCTTGGGCAGCGTGCGGATGAGTTCGCCCTCGATGCGGACACGAAGGGGCAGTGGCAGGTGTATGCGGAAGGGGTCGCCATCGGAAACCGGCGCCTGCTGCGAGGGCCCGATTGCACGACCGACCGGGTGCGCCTGCGGATCCGGAAAGCGGCAGCCTGCCCGGCGATCTCCGAGCTGGCCCTTTTCCGTGACCCGGCGCCGGCGGCCGGGTAGTCAGGGCCGCGGAGCCGCGCCTTGCAGCGCGCGGGGGGTTCTGGTACTTTTTACCTTCTTCACAAGGAGTTGCCCATGTCCAAGTCATACAACATTGCCGTGATCGGCGGCGACGGAACAGGCCCCGAAGTCGTTCGCGAAGGACTGAAAGTGCTCGACGCGGCGGCAGCCAAATTCGGCTTCAAGCTCAACGTCACCCCCTTTGACTTCGGCGCCGCGCGCTTCCTCAAGACGGGCGAGACGCTGCCCGACAGCGCCATCCCCGAGATGAAGAAGTTTCACTCCATCTACCTGGGCGCGATCGGACACCCCGATGTGAAGCCGGGCGTGCTGGAGGTCGGCATCCTCCTCAAGATGCGCTTCGCGCTCGACCAGTACATCAACCTGCGCCCCGTGAAGCTCTTCCCGGGCGTGGACACTCCGCTCAAGAACAAGGGACCCGAAGACATCGACTTTGTCGTCATCCGCGAGAACAGCGGCGGCATCTACACCGGCATGGGCGGCGCCACGCGCGTCGGCACGCCCGACGAGATTGCCTCGCAGGTGATGGTTTACGACCGGCGCACGGTCGACCGCTGCCTCCGCTACGCCTTCGAGCTCAAGCGCCGGCGCAACGCCACCAACCCGAAGTATGCTGCCAAGCCGATCACGCTGATCCACAAGCGCAACGTCCTGACCTACTGCGGCGACCTGTGGTACCGCGCCTTCGAGGAGATGGGCGCGAAGGAGTTCCCCGAGCTGAAGCGCGACTACAATCACGTCGACGCCGCCAACATGTGGTTCGTCAAGAACCCCGAATGGTTCGACGTGGCCGTGACCGAGAACCTCTTTGGCGACATCATCACCGATGTCGGCGCCATGATCCAGGGCGGGCTGGGTGTGGCCGCGGGCGGCAACATCAACCCGACCGGCGTGTCCATGTTCGAGCCCATGGGTGGCTCGGCGCCGAAGTACACGGGCAAGAACGTCATCAACCCGATCGCCGCCATCGGCGCCGGTGGGATGATGCTCGACGCCCTGGGCGAGTCCAAGGCCGCGGCCGCCGTCGAACGCGCAATCATGGCGACCACGCCCAAGATGAAGAGCCAGAGCGCGGGCAACATGGGGTTCTCCACGACGCAGGTCGGCGACCTGGTTGCCTCCCTGTTGTAGCGGCTTGCCGCGCTGCCGCATCGAGTGATCCCGCGCGTCAGTCCGACAGCCACCACCGGACGCTGCGGACGACAAGCCCCAGGACAAAGAGCGCACAGATCAGCACCACGGCTTCCCGTTCGGATGCCGTGAGGCCGAAGCCGGCCCGCACCAGCAGACGCGTCTCATCGGCCAGCGTGCGCAGGCGCGTGCGGATGGCGAGAGTGAAAAGCTGGAGTGAGTATCGCATGAGTGGGAGGCGGCTCGGGCGGACGAAGGACGCGATCCGTTGTGAGTGCGGTCAGTCTGCGCAGGCGATGCGGACCAGTTCGCGGGCCAGCACCCGGCATGTCCGCCACAGGGTTGGATGCAACATGCGGCTCATCGCTGCCATTCTCACCTACCTGACGTGAGGTCAGGCCGGCTTGATCTCGATCTGCGCCTTGGCGCGCAGTTCCGCCACATGCGCCGACAGGGCCTCGCCCCGCGCGGCATGCCGAAGGAAGTCGCGGATCGTCTCGCGCACGTCGTCAAACTCGGCTTCGCTGGCATCCTCATGGGCCGTCTTCTGGATGATGTGGAAGCCGAATTCCGTCTCCACGATCTCGCTCAGCTCGCCCACTTGCAGCGAGAACACGACGTCATCGAACGCCTTGACCATCATCCCGCGGCCAAACCAGCCGAGGCTGCCCCCGGCCTGCTTGCCGCTTGGACACTCGGAGTGGGCCGCGGCTTCGTCGGCAAATACGCCGCCGGACTTGATGCGCGTCCGGATGGACTCAATCTTGGCGCGGGCCGAAGCGCGGTCCGCTTCATCTTTGCCTGCCGGTGCGACCAGGATGTGTTGCGCCTGTGCCCGCTCCGCCTTCTGGAACTCGTCACGGTGCGATTCGAAGTGGCTGCGGATGTCGTCTTCGTGCGGGTCGTTGACGCCGGATGTGACCGTCGCCACGAGTTTGTCCACGCGCCGCCCGCGCTTGATCTGGTCCCGGAAGGCGGCATCCGATACGTTCTGTTTCTTCAGCTCGGCCTGCAGGACCTCCATGCCGCCCGCCTCAGTCGCCATCTCCTCCACGCGCTCCTCGACTTCGTCATCGGTCACCTGAATGTCCAGCTGCACCGCCTCGTCGATCAGCAGCTTGGCGCCGATGGCCTGCTCGACCGCCTTGCGCCGCAGGGCGTCAAGTTGCGCGCGCACCTGCTCCTCAGGCATGTGTTGCGCATAGAAGCGCACCAGCCGGCTGAGCTCAAACTCGATGGCCTCACGGGGGATGACCTGCCCGTTGACCTTGACGGTGACTTGCTTGGGTGTCATGCGGGAGAGTGTAACTGTTCGGACGCGGCGGAGGCTACATCAAATGTGTTGAAGAGCTGCGCCAACCGGTTCAGGCGTAACTCGATCAGCACGACGCCGTCTTCGCGGCGGTACTCCGACTGCAGGTCGCGCATGTCACCCCTTTCGTGCCCGGTCGTGAGTCGCGGCCAGCGCCCACAGGCGCCCGACTTCCCCGGCGCACCGGCTCAGGCGGTCAGCCGCGCCGCTAACGAAATCCGCCCCGGCCGCGTCGCCGCCGGCCGCGAACACCGCCGCGAGGCCGGCGGTATGCACCGCCTCAAAGCCAGGGCCCGTGCAGCCGCAGATCGCAATCGCCGGTATGCCCAGTCGCTGCGCGACCGCCGCCACGCCGACGGGTGTCTTGCCGTTCACGGTCTGGCCATCCACGCGTCCCTCGCCGGTGATCACCAGGTCGCAGCCGCGCAGGCGGCGCTCCAGCGCGACCGCCGCGGCCACACACTCGACGCCACGTCGCAGGCGACCGCCGCAGAAGACCATCAGGCCGAAGCCGAGGCCGCCGGCCGCGCCCGCCCCCGGCACCTCAGCCAGGTCGAGCCCCAACTGCTCCTGTACGACGTCCGCCAGCCGCGCCAGCCCCGCGTCCAGTCGCCTTACCCCGGCCGCCGTGGCGCCTTTCTGCGGTCCGTAGACGGCCGAGGCGCCGCGCGCACCGCAGAGCGGGTTGTTCACATCGCAGGCGACATCGATCACGACTGTGCGCACGCGCGAATCGGCGCCGCTGCCGTCGATGCGCGCCAGCCGCCGCAGCGCGTCGCCGCCGGCCGGCAGGTCGCGGCCGCTGCGGTCAAGAAAGCGCCACCCCAATGCGCGCGCCAGGCCGGTGCCGCCGTCGTTGGTCGCACTGCCGCCAATGCCAAGCAGGACCCGCCGCGCGCCACGGTCCAACGCGCGGCGGACCAGTTCGCCCGTCCCGTGGGTCGACGTCACCAGCGGATTGCGGTCGTGCGCCGCCAGCAGCGGCAGGCCGCTCGCGGCGGCCATCTCGATGACGGCCAGCCGGTTGCGCGCCATCCAGCCCAGCCGCGCCATCACGGGCCGCCCCAGCGGATCCTGCACGCGCACGCGCACCCACCGGCCGCCCGCGGCCGCCACCACGGCTGCGCTGAATCCCTCACCGCCGTCGGCCATCGGGATGAGCCGGCAGCGCACCTGCGGCCAGGCCGCCTTGAGGCCGCGGGCGATCGCGTCAGCCGCCGCGTCGGCGCTCAACGTCCCCTTGAACGAGTCGGGGGCGACCGCGATGGTGAACGGGCGTAACATGCTTAGTCCTTGCCGAAGAGCGCGTCCAGCGGCGAGGCGGGCTTGGGCGGCGGGGGCGGCGGCTCCTCGGCCGGCTTGGCAGAGAAGCGAGCGCAATAGTCGGTGGCCTGCATGATGCGGTTGGTCAGGCCACAGCGCTGGCTGAACGGGTTGATGACGAAATGCGCGCACCAGCCGCAGCACCTGCGGCGCTCGTCGGCGTGGAAAACACGCGTGGGGTCGGGCCTGTCGCGGTCCGTGAACACCTTCGGCCGTCCGTCCGCCGCGAGGAACGGTGTCACGTCGCGCGACGGATAGCGGTGTCCGCAGCCCGTGCAGACGAAGGACTCGCCTGTCTTGCGGAAGCCGTCATAGACCGGCTCGACGCGCACGAGCGCCACGCGCCCGCATGACGTGCATGTGATCTCCATGTTGGCCGCCATGTGACCCTCCCTGACAGGACGGCATGATTGTACCGGATTGGCGCCGCCGCGCCAATTACACCCGCACGATCTCCCACATTCCCCGCGCGGCATTCGCCAGGTAGACGCGCGTTTCGGGCCGCAGGTCGGACCGCCTGATAACCTGCTCGGTCGCGCGTCCTTCCGCCAGCAGCCGTTCGCGCATGACGCCCGGAAGCAGTCCGCACGCTACCGGCGGCGTCACCAGCCGCCCCTCGCGTTCCACGAAGACATTGGCGATGCACGATTCGGTCAGTTCGCCGCGGTCGTTATACAACAGCACATCGTCGGCGCCGGGTGCGGCGGCGCGCGCTTCGTCGTAGACGCGGCGGTGTGTGGTCTTGTGGTAGAGGAACCGATCGCGCGCGTCCACGGCGCGGAGGGCGAACGCGACCCGGTAGGGCGCCGGCAGGGGCATCAGCGGCTGATGCTCGATGACCGGCATGCCGTCGGCCGGCACGCGCAGGCGTACGCGTTGCGGCTGCGCCGCGAACCGGGCCGCATGCGTCGCCAGCGCGCGCCGCACGGCGGCGATGTCGACCGTGCGGCCGAAGTAGCGCGCCGACGCCGCCAGGCGCGCCAGGTGCGCGTCGCGCAGCACGTAGCCGTCATCCGGGTGTCCCGGTTGCCAGGCCAGCGTCTCCAGCAGGTCAAACGCCGGCATGGGCGTGGTCAGGACGCGCGCCTTCACGAGGCACTCCTGCCATTCGGACGTCGCCTCGGAATCCCAGACGATGCCGCCGCCCATGCCGTACTCGGCTGTCTGTCGTGCACGGTCCACCAGCACGGTGCGAATGGCGACGTTGAATTGTGCGCGGCGTCCGGGCGCCAGGAAGCCGATGGCGCCGGTGTAGATCCGGCGCGGCGCGGTCTCGAGGTCGGCGATGATCTGCATCGTGCGCACCTTGGGCGCACCGGTGATCGAGGCGGCCGGAAAGAGGGCGGCCAGAATCTGCGTGAAGCTTGCTGACGTTGTGCCGCGCACGGTACTCGTCAGTTGCCAGACGGTGGGGTAGCGTTCGGGTTCGCAGAGCGGGTCAGCCGTCACGCTGCCGACCGTCGCGATGCGCCCCAGATCGCTGCGGGCCATGTCCACGATCATCAGGTTCTCGGCGCGATCCTTGGCCGATGCGCACAACGCGGCCGCCTGCCGGTCATCCGCCGCCGATCCCAGGCCGCGCGCGGCCGTCCCTTTCATCGGCCGCGTCACCAGTTCCTGGCCGTCGAGCCGGAAGAACAGCTCCGGCGATGCGCAGCAGATCGTCCACGGGCCGGCGCTGACCCAGGCGCTGTAGCCCGCCCCCTGGGCGCGCACCATGCGCAGGAAGAGCGGCCACGGGTCACCGGCATAGGGCGCACGCAGGCGGACAGTATAGTTCACCTGGTACGTGTCGCCCGCGCGGATGTGGTCCTTGATGCGGCCGATCGCAGCACGATAGGCGGCATCGTCAACCGACACCTGCCACGCGATATCGGTGGCCGCCTCGGCCGGTGGCGGCAACGCGACGACTTCGGCTGCGTCGTACAGACCAAACCAGGCCAGCGGGAACGCACCGTCGGCGCGCACGGTCAGCGCGGGATCACAGGCAGGGGCTGATTCATACGCCAGGAAACCGGCGGCGTGGCCACCCGCCGCCACGCCGCGCTCGACCTCCGACAGCACCGCGGCGACCGCGTCCGGAGACGTTGCGGCACACACCTGCCGAGGCCGCCGGAAGAGCAGCCACTGCTGCGCGCCCGCGTCGTGAAGGAGCACGCTCTGGTCGGCAGGTGCGCCTTCGAGCAGGTTCACTTCGGGTCGAATCCCAACAGGTGCACCCCATCGTGGTAGAAAACCACGATGGCGGCCATGGCGCAGTAAAGCACCGCCGCCGCAACGACCTTGATGGTCGCCCGGTACCACGCCCGGTCCTTCCGGTCGGCGCAGAAGACTTCGAATGCGCGCATGAAGATGTACGCGCTGATTGCGAAGAGTACGTAGTTCATGCCTGCGAGTATCCGCCGCAGTCGCGCGTGTGTCAACGGGAACAGCACGGTCGCGTCGCATGTGCGTTCCATTCAGTCTGCGAGCAACTCCGGTAGTCGTTCGAGAAGGTAGATCGGCAGGCAGTGGACGCTACGCCCTTCGGGCAATGCCAGGTGAGTCTCTGGCGCGAGGCTGACCACGATGCCCTGCGGTTGGCGGCACATGGCCAGGTATTCGGCGATACCGCGCGCGTTCTTGCGGTCGAAGGTCAGAGAGGCCTTGCACTCGACCGGGCACGTTCCCTGGCCGCGCTTGATCACGAAATCGATCTCGCCGCCGGAGGGCGTCTTCTTCCACCCGCAGAGTGACAGCCCCTGACGTGACAGTTCCACGGCCGTCTGGTTCTCGATGATGCCGCCGAGAGGCTGCCGAGCCAGCGGAGCCAGCGTGCGGAGGAGTCGAATGGGTGGGACGGCAACCTCGCGCAGGTGGCGGAGCAGGCCGGTGTCGAAAAGGTAGCGCTTGGGCAGGTAAGCATGGCTGGCCTCCGGGCCCGGTCCCCGCTGCTCCGCACGCAGAACCAGATGCCAGGTCTCCAGTCGCGCGAACACTTCGCTGACTCTGGCATTGGCGCGTGTGCTGGGTGCGGGCACCACCGATGTGTTCTTTGAGGGAGCGCCCACGAAATTGGCGACGCTGCGCACGCATGCGTTTACGATGTCCGCATCTGCCTCGCCGAAGATGCGAACAAAATCATGTTCGTAATCGGCCAGGATCTGCGCAAGGAGTTCCGACGGATCTGGATCTTCCAGGCTGGCGAGAACCACGGCTGGCAGGCCGCCTGTTATCAGGAATCGGTCGTAGAGGGAGAGAAGTTCCTCATGTCGTGGCGCGGTGATGACCGGGTTGCCGGTCCGAATCGTCTCCGCCAAGTGGACGCGTCCTGTTGCCGTCAGGAACTCGGAGAAACTGAACGGCCCCAGCAAGAGCCGACGGACGCGTCCCACCGGGTAGCGGGTGTCGTCCCGGAAAAGGCGCGATAGCGTGGAGCCGGTCAGAATGACGGTGGCCCGCGGCCAATCCTCTTTCATGAAGCGCACGAACGAGCCAAGTCTGCGGCTTTCCTGCGCTTCGTCCATGAACAGGACGTGGTCGGCGGCTGGATCGAAGCCCACGCGATCGCGCAGGAGCTGCTCGAAATCGCGGAACTCGGCACACGAGTCAATAAGCGAGCGCAGCCGCGTCTCTTTCTCCAGATTCAGCGAGAGACTGCGCTTCGAGGACTGCCGAAGGGCGTGATCGATCAGGAAGGACTTGCCGACCTGACGCGCCCCCTCCACCAGCAGAACGCTCTTGTGTTCGGAGGGCTGGGCGATAAAGGCCGCCACGGCCTTGTCCAGGCTGCGCGGGACGTAACTCATATGACTATTCTCCTGCCGATGCGTGTATAGAATAGCCGTATTCCATACCGACGGCAAGTGTTACTGCAGGCGTGTCAACGCAGGCGTCTGTCTTGTCGAGCGTGCGATTCACCCCGCCGTCAGGCGGCGGAAGAAGAGTTCCCAGGTCGTGCCAGGAGTGTGACGGTTGGCGCCTCAGACGGGTGATTGTCGTGGCGATGATCGACGTTCCCAACACCTTCTGCTACGGTGGATCCATGCCGAGCCACGCTGAGAACGTCTGGTATCGCCTGGCCGACGCCGAAACGCGGGCCGTGCTGCAGGCCCTGCCGCCGGATCTGCGCGCCCGCGCCGCCGACCTGCCGATCCTGCTTGAGGCTCGTCCCAGCCAGGCCCTGATTGACGATGGCTTGCCGGACGATCTGCTGGGTGTGTTCGAGGGCCCGGCCTATGGGGATGGGTCGGCGTCGGTCGACCCCATGCCGCCCGCCATCCGGCTTTTCATCGACAATCTGCGCGATGAAGCGGGCGACGATCCGGCCGCGTTTCGCCAGGAGGTCCGCACCACGCTGCTGCACGAGATCGGCCATTACCTCGGACTCGACGAGGATGGCCTTTCGGAGCGCGAGCTGGGCTAGCGCGCGCGGCGCACGAATTCCGCCTGGCCGTCTTCGTGGAACGAACTGCGCACAAACGGCGCGCTGGCCACGAAGTCGAATCCGAGCGCCAGCGCCGCCTCGCGGAGCCGCTCGAACTCGGCGGGTTCCAGGTAGCGCGCAACCGGCACATGCCGCGCGCTGGGCTGCAGGTACTGACCGGCGTAGAAGATCCGGCAGCCGGCCAGGCGCGCATCGCGCAGCGTGGCCAGGGTCTCATCGGGGGTCTCGCCCAGCCCCAGCATCAGGCTGGTCTTGACGATCAGTCCGGCGCCGGCCGCGCGGCTCAACACGCCCAGCGAGCGTGCATAGTCGGCCTCGGGCCGCACCTGCGGGTAAAGGCGCGGCACGGTCTCGAGGTTGTGGCCGAAGACGTCGGGTCGTGCCGCCAGCACGACATCCAGCGCGGCGGGATCGCCGCCGAAATCGGGGGTCAGCACTTCCAGCAGTGCGTCCGGCACGGCCGCGCGCACCTGCCGGATGGTTTCGGCCCAGAGCGCCGCGCCGCCGTCGGGCAGGTCGTCGCGCGTGACCGAGGTGAGGACAACTTCGCGCAGGCCGCTGGCATGTACGGCCGCCGCCACGCGTGCCGGCTCATCCGGGTCCGGCGGCTGCACGTTGCGCTTGTCGACATTGCAGAACCGGCAGCCGCGCGTGCAGCGGTCGCCGAGGATCAGGACGGTCGCGCGACCGTGCGACCAGCAGCGGCCGCGGTTGGGGCAGAGGGCCTCCTCGCAGACGGTGTGCAGACCGTGCTGACGCAGGCGGGTGCGCGTGGCTTCGAAGGTGGCGCCCTGGCCGGCACGGACGCGGATCCACGGCGGCTTGGGGCCGCACGTCGCCGCCTGATCCGGCGGCCGGCCGTTCATGCCGGACCTTCCACCGGCAGTCCCCACTCGCGGAGTGTCGCGCTGATGAAGGCCACCGTGGCCTGATGGCGTTCGGCGCGCGGCCGGTTCGGCGCCAGCAGGGGTCCGCCGCGGAAGCGGATCGGCCGCCGCGGATCGACCGGACCGAAGTCCTTGATCCAGCGTCCGATGCCCGCGAAGTCGGTCTGCACCGCGAGGGGCATCAGCGGCACGCCGGCCTCGCGCGAGAGCTTCTCGCCGAGCGAATTGAACTGGGCGGGGATGAATGCCGGGTGACGGGTCGCTTGCGGGAACAGCAGCACCGAGATCCCGTCGGCGAGGCAGGACTTGCCCTGTTCGAGCACCACGCGCAGGTCGTCGCGCGCGTTCTTGCGCGACACCGCGATTGGTCGCATGACGCGGCAGGCCTCGCCCAGAAACGGGTAGTCCAGCAGGCTGCGCTTCAGCACCAGCGTCAGGGGGCCGAACGACAACAGGAGTGGCGGCAGCAGCACGGTCTCGGCCATGCTCATGTGGTTCGACACGTAGACGACCGGACCTGTGTGGGCGGCGCGGTCGGCAAAGCCCTCGCAGGTCATGGAGAGCCCGAGGTTCTCGGTCTGCCGCCAGAGCTTGAAGCAGCACTCGCCCCAGGCGTCGCAGTTGAAGCGCCGCTGGTAGGCCCGCCGGCCGATGCGGACGACGAACTCGACAGTCCGGCTATGGAACCGCCACGCGGCCAGCCAGCCCGGCCGGGCCGGTCGGCGCGGCCGGTGTTCGGCCGGTGTCGTATAGCGGCCGGTGGCGCGCAACTCGCGTTGGAAATCGAGTACCGTCATGTAGGCGCAGACTCTACACCACCCCCGCACCGCAGGCAACTGGCGAACGGAAAGGCCATCGTGTCTGCTGACGTGCAGGCGGCATTCTGCTACGATGCTCGTGCACTACACAGGAGAGCAGCTCTGCCATGAAGGAACTCGAAGAAGGATCCACGCTGACCCTTGATTTCGCCAAGATTGCCAAGATCGCGGAGAAGTGCCGCGACAGCATTCCGGTGGCGGTGCAGCATGCCGACACGCGCGAGGTGATCCTGGTCGCCTACACCAACGAGAAGGCGATGCTCAAGGCGTTCGCCGAACGCACGCTGATCCTCTGGAGCACGTCGCGCAACGAACTCTGGGAGAAGGGCAAGACCTCGGGCGAGACCTTCGATCTGCTTGAGGCGCGCGTGAACTGCGAGCAGAATTCGCTGCTCTACATTGTCCGGCCGCGGCGCGGCGGCATCTGCCACACGCGCAACCGCCAGGGCGCGCCGCGCGACTGCTACTACCGCCGCATCAACCTGGATACGCTGGCACTCGAGAATCTGGACCCCTGAGGCGGGCCACGCCCGCAACGGAACGACGGAAGACGGAAGAAGCGGATACACCATGCCCTTCCACTGCCCCTACTGCCGACACGATCTCGGCGACCACCCCACGCCCCGCTGCCCCGGGTGCAACCGCGTCATGCGCGTCCCGTTGCGGCGCGACAAGGAAGCCATGCGTGTCAAACGCCGCACGTTGGACCGGATCGAACGCGACGCCGCGGCCCAGCGCGCGCAACTGACCATGCCGCCCTCGCTCGCCGCACTGCGCAGTCCGCGCGTGCTCTTGCCGGTCCTGCTGGGTCTCGTCGCGCTGGGTGGGTTGCTGATCACCGCGGCCGGCAAAGTGCATGGGCCGTCGGTCACCCAGATTCCGCACGTCGTGGCCTTGCGCGAGCTCAACGTGCTGGCCACCGCGCTCGGGCGCTACCGCTTCCATGTGGGCACATACCCCACGAACAGCCTGGGGCTGAAGGCCCTGCGCGAATACGATGGCATGCCCGGCTGGAACGGCCCCTACATCAACAACATCCGCCCCGACCCCTGGAAGCGCGCCTACGGCTATCAGCTGGTCAGCAACGACCAGGCGCGCGTGTTCTCGGTCGGCCCGGACGGTCGCAGCGGCACGCCCGACGATCTGCAGCCTGATCCGGCCGCGTACAATGTTGGCACGGCCTGGACCAATGGCTGGGTGCCGGCCGTCGACCGCCTGCCGGGCGTGCGCATTGTGCCGCACCATTGAGGGAGCAGCGCATGAACGTGAAGTATGAGATGTTCCGGGGGACGTTCGCGTCCTGGTCGAGCCTGTTCGACCGGGCGGGCGCGTTCGCCTCAACCCTCGGCAGGGACCGCGTGATCAGCATCTCGCACTCCTGCGACGAGCTGGAGGGCGTCGTCACAGTGTGGTACTGGGATTGCTGAACGGGTCATGCGCGAGTCACCGTCCGGCCCAGACCGGCGAGAGACAGGTGGGGCGATATGGCAGGTTCGGCAAACGCGGGTCCTACTGGCCCCTCCTCCCTGGGTCGACTTCCCCCGCCTGACGATGGCTCAGCAGCCCTGAAGCGAGCAGTCATCTTCGTCATCGGCGTGATCGCGGCCTACGCCGTCGGGCACTTCATCGGCTCCTGCGACGCCGATGCCAGCCGCAGGGATCGTGATCTCAAGCACTGGCAGCAACTTGCCGAACTCGACCGGGCATTCCTGACAAACGTCGTCACTCGCCCTGGCGCACTGGTTACGGGCAGGTTTGTGATTGAAACCTGTTTTCCGGGCATCCCCCCGCGATCACACCCGCTGGATCTGGTGTTCTCAAACGGCTTGTGTTCTCTGCCGATGCCAGCCGGACCTCATCGCAACGGCATGGCCGACACGTTCGTCCAAAATGGCAACGTCGTGTCGTGGCATCACGAGGGGATTCTGTACGAAGGCAGCGCCGAATGCGTCGGCGTGATTGACGGAGAGATGATCTGGGGAAGAATCTACGGCTGGAGCCCTGGTGATGGATCCATCGGCCTCTGGCGAATCTACCGCCAGCCGTCCGATCGCGCGGGAGTCACGGGCGCGCCGTAGGTTACGTTCGCTGCTGCCCGGGGACTTCAGCCCGCCTTCTGCCCCTTCAGTGCCCACTCTGGCGGCGTGCGCCCCAGACGGCTCAGGACTGCCCGCAGGTCGGCCCAGGCCTCGTGTTTGGCGGGCGGGTTGCGCAGCAGGTAGGCGGGAAGGTGGGCATGACTGGGACCAATGGTTGGGTGCCGGCCGTCGACCGGCTGCCCGGCGTGCCGCATCATTGACGCAGTGTACGCCAAGGCGTACTATAGCTTGTACATAAGGAGAAGCCATGGTACGGGTCAACCTGGACGAAGACGTCAAGCCCCTGTCTGAGTTCCGCGCGAATGTCGCCACGTGTATTCGACAAACCCGCAAGACGAGGCGGCCGCTGGTGATCACGCATCATGGCAAGTCCGCCGCGGTTCTTCTGGGTGTCACGGAATACGAGGGGCTCATGCAGAAGATGGAAGTCCTGGAGGATATCCGTCTGGCCGAATCGCAGCTTGGGCAAGGCAAGGGCGTGGAGCATGAGGTGGCCCTCAGGAAGGTGATGGCCAAGGTGGCGCGATGAAGTTGCTATGGGCGCCCCTTGCCATCGACAGGGTCACGGAGATCGCCTCATACATTGCCGAAGACAACCCCGTTGCGGCCGAGAAATGGGTGAGGGACGTATTTGTGCGGGTTGGTCAGTTGGAGCGTTTCCCAGAGAGCGGCCGACGGCCCTCCGAAACCACCCGCGCTGACATCCGTGAGTTGGTCTGGGGAAACTACCGCATCAACTACCGCATCAGCCCGCATCAGGTGGCTGTACTCACCGTCCGGCATGCGAAACAGGTGTTGCCTGTTGAGGACCTGGACTAGCCGCGCCCGCCTTCTGTCCCTTCAGCGCCCACTCGGGCGGCTTGCGCCCCAGACGGCTCAGGACCGCCAGCAGGTCGGCCCAGGCCTCGTGTTTGGCGGGCGGGTTGCGCAGCAGGTAGGCGGGGTGGAAGGTCGGCATGACCGCGATGCCCTCGAACTGGCACCACGTGCCACGCAGCTTGGTGATGCCCACCTCGGTCTTCAGCAGCCCTTTCACCGCCGTGGCACCCATCGCGACAATGATCGTGGGGCGCAGCACGACAATCTGGCGTCGCAGGTAGGGCAGGCAGGCGTCCATCTCCTCCGGCAGCGGCGTGCGGTTCTGCGGCGGCCGGCACTTGCAGATGTTCGCAATGAAGACCTCCTCGCGCGCGAACCCCATCGCGGCGATCATCTTCGTCAGCAGTTGGCCGGCGCGCCCGACGAAGGCCAGTCCCTGCAGGTCTTCATCCGCGCCCGGAGCTTCGCCGACGAAGAGGATCTCGGGGGTAAGAATTCCCTGGCCCGGCACGGATTTCGTGCGGTTGGCGTGGAGCGCGCAACGCTGGCAGGCGGCGGCTTCGGACGCGATGCGCGCAAGCTCGGCGCTTGCGGCTGCGACGTCATGCGGGGTGGAGGCTGCGGAGTCGCGAGGTGCAGGAAGGCTCATGCGGAAAAGTGAACCAGAATGGAGCCGGCAAGTCAAACGGCATGGATCGCGCGAGGGCCTTGGTTCGGCTCACCTCTTCAGAAGTTCAGCATGCGACCCGGTGCGCTCGAAGACCACGGTATCGCCTTCGAGCTTGTAGATCAGCAACCAGTCCCCAGCCAAGTGGCATTCGCGCCGGCCCTGGTAGTTTCCAACCAGTTTGTGATCGCGAAGTTCAACCGGCAATTCCTGCTCACAGGCGATCCACGTCATGACCCGCTTCAACCGGGCCAGATCCCGTCCTGATTTGAGCGCCTTCTTGTAGTCTCGCTCAAACCGGGTGGTGGTCTTCAGCTTCCTCATCTGTCGAGTGCCCTGAACAGTTCATCCAGATTCTTGTGCACATGAAGATCCTCGCCCCGGTCGGTGGCCTCGAAAGTCCGGCGGGTGACGGTGTTGGGCACCTCTACGGAAAAGGGAATGCCCCTGCGCAGTCTGATCTGGCTGAAGAACATGTTGATGGCTTCGGTTGTCGTCACGCCCAGTTGCTCCAACAGCGCCTCCACGTCGGTCTTCAACCCCGGTGCCATTCTGGCTCTCACGGTTACTGTGCGGCTCATGACAATCGTCTCCCTTTGATCACGAACGGTAGCACAATTGGGCTACATGCGTCAAGAAGACCGCAACGGCGCATCGATGTGCGACTGGAAACAGTGGCGACGCTGCCGCAAGCGAGGGCGAACTCCTGAAACTCGGGGTCGCGACGCGGCAGGCTGCGATGACAGCCGTCCTTACCACGATGCCTCTTCTTCGGAATGCTCCGGACGACATTGACCGTCATGCCCGTCGCTCCCAAAGTGCCAGCCTGTGGGCTTCAGAAAAGCCCCTTTGATCGCAGGACGCTCAGCCCAGACGTAACCGTGTGGCGGTGGAGGCAACGCAGGTGTTTGGGCAAGCGTCTCGTCGGCAACGGTGCTAAGCATGAGAAGGGCAAGTGCCAGGATGCGCGTCATTGTCGTTGTCCCAACTTACTCTCACCCCAGTTTGCGGCCGGCGCGCACCAGCACGACCGCCAGCACGAGTCCCGCCACGACCATGGCGCCGACCAGGGCGCCCGAACTGTTCAGCCAGGTCCGCCAGGTGCGCGCGTTGCCGGCGGCGCCGGTGATTGGCCCCAGGCGTGCCTCAAGCGGCTGGCAGCCGCTCTGGAGCAGCGACCGGATCTCGCGGGCCTCGGGCATGACCACGGCCGTCGCGTCGGGGTCGCCGAACGACAGCGTGTAGGCGCGGCCCTGCGCCGCCACGAAGATGACGCGTTGAATGGGACCTTCCGCCCGGGCCACCGTCACATCGGCCGCTTCGCCGTCGGCCGCCGTGCAGACCAGCACAAACTCCCGGAACCGGCTGACCGGGAAGTCCGCCTGCATGGCCGTGCGCGCGATGTCCTGAAAACGCACCTCCGTCAGGGTTCCGCTCGCCAGCAACCGCCCCGGGGCCTCATCGGTCCATCCCTCCGCGGTGTCGCGCCCGTAAAGCCGGTAGGCACGCGAGAAGAGTCGACTGGGCGTCGAGAACGTCAGGCGCGTCAGGGGTTCGCGACAGCCGCGGAAGACGAACACGCTGGCATCCGCGCGTGTCGTCGCCGACACGCGTGCCAGCGGGTAGTTGGTCAGTACCGGCGTGCGTCCGTTCTCGTAGGACTCCTCGCGCCAGAAACGGATGCCGTCCACGCGGAACGCTTCGCGCCGCACATTCTGCCGCACCGTCGTGCTGCCGGATGCAGTCGCGGTGGTGACCTCGCGCACGTCCGCCGGCCGGTCCGTCTGCACGTCCAGCAGCGTGACCCGTACCCACCGGCCGGCGCGCGGCTGCCAGGCCACGTCGACGCAGCGCACATCGATGAAACGCGCCAGCCCGTAGACGGCCGCGCCATCGGCCAACACCTGCCACACGCGGCCCTCCGCCGATGCTTCGACTTTCACGCGCTGACGGAAATCGCGCAACGGCGTCTCCAGCGTCAGTCCGGTGGGTATGGCCGCATCGTGCGCGAGTTCGTAGGTCAACTCCAGGGCATTGGCGCCGGCCTCGCGCGCTTGCGGCGGCTTGGCGGCGCAGGCGATCCGGCGCGTGACCATACAGGGCTGGGCCACGTCCTGCAGCAGGAAGGGCACCGTCTGGCCGTTCGCGTCGGTGACGCGCAGGTCCGCGTAGTCGTCGCGCGCCGCACTGAAGACGTGGCTGGTCAGTGCCACGGCCACCAGTTCCTCGCGCGCCAGTGTCGGCAGCTCGATCGGCGCGCGCTGGGCCGCGCGTGCGAGGCCCGTTCCGCAGACGGCTGCGAGCATCATCCATCGAAAGAAAAGCCCATCATGTTGCCTTCTCATCGAACGCTCCTTCTATCGCCGTGGCTGCTTCAGGTACACAAATGCGGCCAGCAGCAGTACGACCCCGAGGACACCGAAGGCGGCGATGCGGTAGATCGACTCCAGGTAGTCGAGGTCAACCGCGAACACCTTGAGCACCACCACGACGAAGAGGCCCAGCCCCAGATAGCGGAGCGACCGCACGCGCCACCGCAGGCCGCCGATGATCAGGCCGAACGCGAACAGGGCCCAGCACACGGACACCGCGCCGCCGCGGAATCCCGGCATGTAGCGCAGGAAGAAAGTGCCGGTCTCGAAGGTCAGGTGCATGAACAGCAGGGCCAGGGCCGCATAGCCTGCCGCAAAGGCCCAGGCGCGCACCGCAGCCAACCCGCGCCACACGTGCCACGCCAGCGCCAGGCACGCCACGACCATGCCGGCATCGGCCACGCGCACCAGGCCGCCCGAGTTGCGATAGCCTGCACGGTAGGCGCACAGATGGTCCGCCGGATTCCAACTGTCGAAGTCGAACAGAAACTTCAGACCCAGGCCGAGCAGGATCAGGGTCGCGATCGGAACCAGCGCGGCCGGCGCGAGCCGGTCGCTCCGCGCCAGCAGGTGCAGGCTGAATGCCACCCACACAAGCGTCAGGGCCGTCAACTGGAATGGCTGCCAGGTCCACGCGCAGAACCGGTAGGCTTCGAGGTTCAGGACGGCGAACAGCATGACGTACATGGCCACCAACGCCAGAACGCCCCACGCGCCGTCGCGCGGACGGATGGTTGCGGGTGCGTCGTCGGTCTGCGGCACGCGGGACAGGAGTCGGAAGGCCAGCCAGAACGAACCGACCGACACGCCGAACTGCACGGCGCGGTCCAGCAGCCCGGGCCAGTAGCGTTCGGCTGCGGCGACTGCGGCGGAACCATCATACGCGCGCTCCAGATCGATTACGCCCAGTTTGACCAGCACGAAGCCGTAGAGCGTCAGCGCGAGGCCCCGCAGGAAGGCGCTGTCGAGCTTGACCGATACCCACAGAGCCACCAGGGCGAGGATCGACCACGACATGGTCAGCCAGGCTTCGCTCAGCAGCAGCGGCAGTGTGAGCGCCAATGAACCGCCCGCCAGTCCCAGGAAGGTCGCGAGACGGGCGCGGTCAAACGCGGCCCGGCGCACGAAGAAGGCGACATGGAGGGTGTAGTACGCGGCCATGGTCAGCGTCACCCATGCCACGGAGGCCTGGCTGAACGAGGCGCGCACGAACTGGTAGCCGCCGCCGAAGAAGATCGCGGCCGTCAGGAACAGGCCGGCCAGCTCAAGCACCGAAGCCGGCTTCCCATAGGTGGTTCCGTGGATGAAGAGGGCCGTGGTGTAGACGACGAAGTAGGCCGCGTAGAACGGCATGGTGATCGTGAAGTCACAGCCCGTGAAGGTCCAGTTGATCGCGGTGAAGAAGACCAGGTTGTGGCAGACGAAACTCAGGTACGTCAGCGCCGGCCACTGTTTGCGCCAGGCCACGACCGTGACGCCGAGTGCCAGCAGCAACAGGTAGCCGAAGAGCCAGAGGTCGTTGCGCTGGCCCGTGGCCAGCATGACGGGCGTGAGGTAGCCGCCCAGCGTGCCCAGCACGGCCAGCAGCACCGTGTGGTAGCGTATGGCCAGCACGCCCGCCGTCAGCGTGACACCGGCCATCAGCATGAACCCCGTCGAGGACGGCACCAGCTTGAACAAGCCTGCAGCCGCGTAGACCGCGAAGTAGAGCGTGGCCAGACCGATGGCCACGAGTCCCTGGCCGAGGATCTGGTAGCGCTGCCCGAACAGGCGCAGGCCGCCTGCGATCAGGGCTGCACCTGCCACGAAACACATGGCCACGCGCGCCTGCGGCCCCAGCAGCCCCTTCTCGATCGAGTACTTGAGGAAGAAGCCGACAAAGAACAGCAGCACGAGCACGCCGAGGACAATCAGCCCGCGGCTGGCGACGGCCTGTTCGCGTGACACGCCGGGCCGGCTCTGCGCATCGTTCACGGTCAGCCAGTTCCAGGCCTGCCGCGCCAGGCGCTCGACCGCGGATGCGGGGCGCGGTTCGCGCGGCACATACGGAAGTTCGGGGGCGGCCAGCGGCGGGGGCACAGGTTCTGGTCGCAACGGCGGCAGGGGCTGGGGCGGCGGACGCGGCAAGGGCTGCAGGGGCGGGGGAACGGCGTCCGCGACCGGATGCGCGGGGCGCATGGTGAAATCGGCGGGGCCACCCGGGCCGGCACTCTCCTTCGCCGGCACGGCCAGCGGTTCGCCTGCCGTCTCGGGACCGATTCCGCGGGCTCGGACGGGCTGCGTTTGCGCACCGCCCTGAGTCTCGGCACCGCCCTGCGCCTCGCGCAGGCGCCGGAGTTCGCGTTCGATGCGCGCTGTCGACAGTTCGCGCGACCGTGCCTCTTCCTCGAAGCGACGGCGCAGGCCCTTCACGGCGACGAGCGACCAGAACGGCAGGATGAAGATGCCGCCGATCACCAGTATTGCCAACAAACCCCATAGCTCGCCCATGTTGCGCTCCTTGCGGGTGAATTCAGAAATCAGAATTCAGAAGACAGAAGTCAGAATCGTCAGTGCCTGCGGGTCGGCTCGGTTGTGGCCTCGCCTGCGCCCGGTTCCGCCCCGGTCCAGGGCGCCGCGTCCTGGCGCCAATCAAAACCATACCATCGTGTAGCCAGTGCCTCGAACTCGCTCTGCGTGATCCGGCGCCACTGGTGGCCGCAGTCAGCGGCATGGCGGCCGCGAAAGCTCCTCGTGGTGCCCTTGCCGTAGGCGCCGCCCTCCAGCGTCAGGCACGAGTCGCACGCGAAGAAGGCGATCTCGCCCGGCCGGTACGCCGGAGCGCGGTCGAAGAGGCAGCCCGCAAGCAGAAGCAGGCCGGTTGCGGCCAGCAGGTGGGCGAACGCACGCATCAGTGTTCCCTCTCGCGGTTGTCACGCAGGATCCGGGAGGCCCGACCCAGACGCGTCCGCAGTTTCTCCAGGTCGACATCCGGCGGCGGCGCGACCACGGGCTGGTGCCAGGCATGCCGGATGGTCCGCACCTCCGGCACAACCGCGGTTCCGTCGAGCAAGGCGTTCAGCAGGCTGGCCGTGCTGGCGCGCGCGGCGTCGGACTCGATCAGGAAGCGTTCGAGATCCTCGTCGTTCACGCCCGGTGGCAGTGACGGCACGCACGCCGGGCAGCCGCCCTCGCAGGCGCACTCGGTCAGCATCCGCCGGCAGAGGTCCAGCGCGAGCTCGATCTTCTCGAAGATCTTCTCGGCATAGCCCACGCCGCCCTGGATTGCATCATACAGGCAGAGCACATTGGTGAAGCGCGGCGGCTGCGCCGGGGCGACCGTCGCGGCGGCCGACTGGGCCAGGGCGTCCTCATCATCGGCGGTCAGGTCCGTTTCGATATCGCCGGCATCGGCCATGCACAGACAAGGCGCCACCTGCCGCAGGATATAGCGCAACCCGTAGAACGCGGCCGGCACGAGGCGCTTGTCGCGGGCATCGAGTGCCGTCAGCCACGCGGGCGGGGCGCGCAGCGTGAACCCCGTGGTGTCGTACTCGAAGGCCGCCAGCGTGATCGGTCCGTAGCCGATATTCTCAAGCGTGCGCTCGCGGATCTTCTTGTACTGCTTGGGTTGCTTGTTGACGTGCACGGCGCCGAAGCGCATGCGGGCCTCGCGCAGCGTCTTGCGCTCCTCCTCGGCGGTCAGTTCGATCCGGCTCTCCCAGACGGCCTCGGTGTAGTAGTCGACATCGACCGGCTCGACGCGGCAGAGCTTCTTGTCGAGGTCGAGATCCAGTGACAGGTAGCGGCGGCCGAGGTGCTGATAGATGGCGTCCTTGTACAGTTCGCCGCGCGCGCCGATGGGGTCAATCTCGCCGATCACCTCCGTGCCGCAGTGAATCTCCACGTTGTAGTCGGTCATGCCGCGCAGGTTGACGCCGCGTGCGGGGTAGTCGGGAAGTGCGTAGCGCCAGCCGCCCTTGTAGGCCTTGAGCGTGCCGTCCTCCTTGAGCACCTCCAGCGCCGGGGCATAGGCGCGCGTGCCGAAGAGCGGTTCCTGGTCGCGCAGCAGGTACTCGTGCGCGGCGCACGGCAGGTGCTGCAACAGGATGTACGGGTTGTCGGCGCTCAGCCAGGCCTGTTCGATCGGCGCGTTCACGAGGAACTCGGGGTGGTTCACGAGGTACTGGTCCACCGGCGTGTCGCGCGCCGTGAAGACGATCAGCGCGCGGTTGCCCTTGCGGCCGACGCGACCGGCCTGCTGCCAGAAGCTGGCAATCGTGCCCGGGTGGCCTGAGAGCAGACACATGTCGAGGTCGCCGATGTCGATGCCGAGCTCGAGCGCATTGGTGGTGATGATCGTGTTGATGCGCCCCTCGAACAGGTCGCGCTCGAGCTGGCGGCGTTCAGTGGGGAGCAACCCGCCGCGGTAGGGCTTGATGCGGTCGCGCAGTTCGGCGGGCTGGCCGTCGGTCACGGCCCGGTAGAGCCGCTCGACCTGCTGGCGCGCCTTGCAGAAGCAGATCGTGCGCACACCCGCCGCGGTGGCGGCGCGGATGAGCGGGATGGCGACGCTGGAGGTCCCCTTGCGGTAGAAGGCCGAGCCTTCGCCCTGCATCAGCGGCGGGTTGACGAGATACAGGTCGCGCTGCGGCCGTGGCGAACCGTCGCGGTCGATGACGCGGAACGGCCTGTGGAACAAGGCCTGGACGTGTTCGCCGGGGTTGCCGACCGTGGCCGAGCAGCAGACAAACTGCGGCCGGCTGCCGTGCAGCTCGCACACGCGCAGCAGGCGGCGGAAGACGTTCGAGACATGCGAGCCGAACGCGCCGCGGTAGGCGTGCACTTCATCGACCACGATGAAACGCAGACGCGCCAGAAAGTCGTTCCAACCGCGGTGGTGGCTGGGCAGGATGCCGGCGTGCAGCATGTCGGGGTTGGTGATCACGAAATCCGCGCTGCGCTGGATGCGGCTGCGCTCCTCGCGCGGCGTGTCGCCGTCGAACGTGCCCAGCTTGCGCGAGTCGAGCGATGCCTTCAGCAGCGCCCCGAGCGTCCCCTCCTGGTCGCGCGACAGGGCCTTGGTCGGGTAGAGCAGCAGCACGCCGAAGGGCGTTTCGGCCTGGCAGTAGGCGCTGAGGATCGGCAGCAGGAAGGCCAGTGTCTTGCCGGAGGCCGTGCGCGAGACCAGCACCGTGTCCTGGCCGCCGCTGACCGCCTCGAACGCCTCGGCCTGGTGGGCGTAGAGTTGCCGGATGCCGCGGCCCTCGAGCACGCCGGCCAGGCGCGGGTCGAGCCCGGCGGGAAACTTTACCAGCAGGCCGCCCTCCGCCGGCATGACGTGATGCGCGCGAATCTGTTTGTCGAATCGCGCCTGCAGCAGCGCCTCGACGCTATCGATGCCTGACATAGACAAACTCCCCGACCCGCGAAACCCAGCCTCGGCTTTCACAAAGTCTAGTGGCTCCGTCCATGGCTGTCCATTGCCAACAGCAATTTGCGTTGTGGCCAACCGCTCCCCTCGGAGTACACTCGTTGCACAGGGACGAGTGCGGGAAGGCAAGCGTGGCCATGACAAAGACAGTGGAGCGACGCATCGGGTTAGCCTTCATCGATGCCTGGATCGTGGGGTTCGCCCTGATCGCCTGTGGCGCCTTTGGCGCATACGGCTGGTACTACCGGTACGCGCCGGAGCGGCGGATGAACGACCCGGATTGGCGCCGCCAGCGCTCGGCCCTCGCTCACTGGCAGGCGTTCCGCAGCTGCTACGACCGCCGTGACTGGCCGCATGACGCGTTCAGCATTGGCAGGTCGGGCAGGGGTTGATCGCCTACGCGAGGCTGGAGACGAGATACCCGCGTCGCGACGGCCTGGGCATTCTTCCCTTCGGGCAGACGAGTGACCCATGGGAGGAGGCGGGGCGGTTGGAGCACGCGCAGCGCAGGGCGCGTGTGCGTACGGTTGCCTACGCGGTGGTCTACGGCGCGCCGCTGCTCGGAGTCGCGGTGCTGTTTGCGTCGATCCGGACGAGGCGGCGGCCGAGCGATGGCGACGCGCCGGGGGGGGCGACAGCGTTGACGATGAAGGGCGGCGTGGCGCGACACCTGCCACATGGCCGCGCGATCGTCTCGTCGCCGGCGTGCGACTACGCCGTCAGCGAGGCGACGACCTTGGCGTAGGGGACGATGCGCGTGGCGAGTTCCTCGCGCGTGAGCTTGAGCAGGTCGTCGAAGGGCAGGGCGTCGCTGACGCTGAACCGGCCCGAGGCGGTGCGGCGCAGGGCGTCGAGGCAGGCGCCACAACCGAGCGTCTGGCCGATATCGTGGCACAGCGTGCGCACGTAGGTGCCCTTGGTGCAGGCGACTTCGAAGCTCACCAGCGGCGGCTGCCAGGCGGTCATCTGAAAGCGGTAGATGTGGATCAGGCGCGGTTCGCGCGGCACGTCCTGTCCCTTGCGGGCGAGTTTGTAGAGCGGCACACCCTTCAGCTTGATCGCCGAAACCATGGGCGGCAGCTGGCGGATGTCGCCCTGCAGCGCGGTCATCTGGGTCTGCACCTGCTCGGTTGTGATCCCTTCGAACGGGAGTTCGGTCAGCGTGGCGCCGTCGATATCCTGCGAATCGGTGGTGCGGCCCAGGCGCATGACGCCGGTGTAGGTTTTGTCGCCGCCCATCACCTGGTCGGACAGGCGTGTGCCGCGTCCGAGCAGGAGGACCAGCAACCCGGTGGCGTTCGGGTCGAGTGTGCCGCCGTGGCCGACCTTATCGATGCGGAAGGTGCGCCGGATGCGCGCCACGATGTCGTGCGAGGTGGGGCCCACCGGCTTGTCGACGAGCAGCAGCCCGTCGAACGGGTCGGCTGGGCGGGGCGGGGGAGCGGACCCGAAGCGGGAGGGAATGTTAGGCATGGGTGGGTTCGGATTCCGCGCTCTCGGCTGGATCATCCAGGTGTGCGAGTACGCCCAGCACGCGGTCGCCCTTCTCGACGGATGTGTCGAGCACGAACCGCAGTTTCGGGGTGTACTTGAGGTGGCAGTCGCGATTGATTAGGGCCTGCAGCGCAGTATGCTTGGCATGCAGGCGGTGCAGGATCGTGCCGCGCTCGCCCTCGTGACCGAGGAGCGAGACGTAGACCGTGGCATTGCGCAGGTTGCGGGCCGCCTCGACCCGTGTCACGGTGACCGCCGCCAGATCCACGCCGCCGCCCGCAAAGACATGGAAGAGCGCCTCGCCGATTTCGCGGCGCAGCAGCGCGTTCACACGTTCTATGCGGTCGACAGCCATGGGGATCAGAGCGTGCGCTCGAGCTCTTCCAGCGAGAAGCACTCGACGGTATCGCCTTCGGCAAAGGCCTCGAAGTCGTGGAAGCGCATGCCGCATTCCTGCGGCTCCTTGACCTCCGACACCTCGTTCTGGAAGTGGTAGAGCGACATCAGCTTGCCTTCGAAGAGCTTCTCCTTCACGCGGTAGACGCGCACACGCGCATCCATGCGCACCACGCCGTCGGTCACCACGCAGCCGGCGACACGGCCCTTCTTGCCGACGCCGAAGATCGCGCGGATCTGCGCGTGGCCGCGGATGGTCTCGCGGTACTCCGGGCTCAGCAGCGCCAGCATCTCCAGCTTGAGGTGGTCGATCAGCTCGTAGATGATGCGGAACGTGTTGATCAGGACGCCTTCGTGGCGCGCCTGGCTTTGCACGCCCGGCTCGCAGCCGACATGGAAGCCGATGATCGCCGCGCCGCCGGCGGCCGCGCGCTGGATGTCGTTCGGCGTGATGTTACCGATGCCGCTGTTGATGATATTGAGCCCGACCTTGGTGCTGCGGATATCCTTCAGCGACTCGACGATGGCTTCGCACGAGCCCTGGGTGTCGGCCTTGACGATGACCTGCAGCTCGAGCTTGTCCTGCGCCTTGAACTGGCTCATCAGGGCGTCCAGCGAGGTGGCCTTGGAGGTGAACAGTTCGGTCTGCTTGCGCTCCTCGGCGTACTTCTCGGCGAGTTCGCGGGCGCGCTTCTCGTTGAGCATGACGCGGAACGGGGCGCCGGCCTCGGGCACGCCCGAGAGGCCCATGCACTTGACCGCCATGGCCGGTCCGGCTGACTTGACCATGCGGCCGCGCTCATCGACCAGCGCGCGTACGCGGCCCAGATGCTCGCCGCACAGCACGACGTCGCCGATGTTGAGGGTGCCGCCCGAGACGAGCAGGGTGGCGGTTGGCCCGCGCCCCTGCTCGAGTTCCGCTTCAACGACGAAGCCGTCCGCGCGGCGGCCGGGGTTGGCAGTCAGCTCGAGCACGTCGGCCTGCAGCAGGAGCATCTCAAGGAGGTGATCCACGCCCTTGCCGGTTGCGGCGCTGACTTCGCAGCAGACGATGTCGCCGCCCCATTCCTCAGGGGTCAGGCCTTCAGCCTGCAGTTGCTGACGCACGCGCTCGGGTTTGGCGGAAGGCAGGTCACACTTGTTGATGGCGACCACGATCTGGACGTTCGCCTGCTTCGCCTGCTTGATGACTTCCTTCGTCTGCGGCATGACGCCGTCGTCGGCCGCGATGATGATCACGGCGATGTCGGTCAGGTTGGCGCCGCGGGCGCGCATGGCCGAGAAGGCCGCGTGGCCGGGTGTGTCCAGGAAGGTGATGCGGCGGCCGTTGACGTCCACCGAGTAGGCGCCGATATGCTGGGTGATGCCGCCCGATTCGCCGGCCGCGACCTGCGCGTTGCGGATGCGGTCCATGAGCGAGGTTTTGCCGTGGTCGACGTGGCCCAGGAAG
>CAYQJG010000014.1:0-65463 GCA_964417715.1 uncultured Lentisphaerales bacterium
AGATTGCCGAATGTCGAATGTCGAATGTCGAAGTGGCCATCGGCATCGACCGGAGGCACTTCGGTGTTCTGCGGTTCGACATTCGTCAATCTGCGGTTTGGCGGGCATGACGCCTCTCAACGCAGTGGCACTTGCTTGAGCGCATCTCCTGATCGGCGGCTCGCGGGGACGCTGGTTACCCTTAACCGGCTCGCTTGCTCGATTCCGTTCACCACGCCCCCATCCAACCACAGGAAATTCCCCACAAACCGGGAAGCGCCTTCCGGGCGCTGCCGATACCGACGCCGACCCCGATTGGGTTGCGGGCCGAAGCCCGCCTTGGGCGTGTTCGCAGGGCCGGGCGCATCCGCGTTTCGGTGCACGTCACATTCGCGTGACGTGAGCCGCAGCGGTCCCGTAGGTCCCGCTGTACCGCGCGGCACCGATCGTACAGCGGGACCTACGGGACCGCTGATTGGCACGGCAGACGTCCACGCGGTTGGGCGGCGGTGCACCGAAACGCGGATGCCATGCGCCACGGCCCTGTTGCGCCCTCCACGCTTGTCATTTCCGCGGTGACAGGGTATACCTTGGGCATGCCGATTTACGAGTATTCCTGTTCTGCCTGCCGTCACACGTTCAGCCACCTGGCGCGGACTCTGGCCGACGCGGCCAAGACCTGTCCGCGGTGCGGCGCGGCCAAGCCTGTCAAACAGCTTTCGACGTTCGCCCCCCGGTCGGCCTCACCGGCCTCCAAAGCCTGCGATTCATGTCAGGCCACGCCGGTCTGCCCATCGGCCGGCAGGGGCGGATGCGGCGGGTGCCACGGGTGAAACGCGAACGCGGACAGATGCCGGCCGACTCGGCGCACACGGCGCACATCCGTGTGCCGTCTTCGTCGGATATTCCGGCGTCCGCGGCGGCGGGGGGCTCGGAGGACCGCACCGTGCGGATATCCGAGAACGACCGGCCCGTTCCCGAGGATGTCCGCAAGGACAACCTGTTCAGCCACTATGCCATCATCAGCCGCATCGGCGATGGCGGCATGGGGGTCGTCTACCTGGCGCGCGATCGGCGCCTGGGCCGGTTCGTGGCGATCAAGCGGCTCAACCGCCAGGCCCAGGCCATTCCCGCGCTGCGTCAGCGCTTCCTCCAGGAAGCGCGCGCGGTGGCGGCCCTCAACCACATCCACATTGTTCACATCTATGCACTCGGCGAGGATGAAGACGGCCCGTACATCGTCATGGAGTACATCGCGGGGCCGACGGTCGATGCCCATCCCCGGCCGCTTGAAGCGGCCCAGCCCGGCCAACCGCTGACCCTCGACCAGCACATCTCCCGCGACGGCCAGCTTTCGGTCAACGATGCGATCGACCTGATCGTCAAGGTGGGACGCGCCGTGGCGTACGCCCATACCTGCGGCGTGATCCATCGTGACCTCAAGCCCAGCAACGTGCTGCTCGACAAGTCGGGCGAGCCCAAGATTGTCGACTTCGGCCTGGCGCGGCTGATGCGGAGCGAGGAGAGCAAGCTGACGGTGCCGGGCGAAAAGCTGCTGTCGCTGGGCTACGGCGCGCCCGAGCAGGAGCAGGACGCCAGCCTGTGCGACGAGCGCGCCGACGTTTACGGCCTCGGCGCGATGCTCTACTTTGCGATCTCCGGGCAGAACCCGCGCTACTATCGCGAGCAGGACATTCCCGTGGCGCTGCGCGAGGCGCTGGGCAAGGCGTTGGCCACCGATCGTGAGCAGCGCTGGTCCTCGGCGGGGGCCTTCACCGAGGCGCTGCACGCCGTGCAGTCCAGGACGCATGTCGAGTCGCCGACCGTCAAGACCACCTGGCGCTGCAAGTGGTGCGATACGGTCAACCCGCTGACGATCCGCTACTGCGCCGAATGCGGCTGGGACGGGGGCGAGGTGTGCGCCGAGTGCGGCGCCGAGACGTTCGTCGGCGTGCAGTACTGCGGCACGTGCGGCGCCGACGGGCGCGCCTACGAGTCGCTGCGCCACCTGAACGAGCGTATGCATGCGGCCGCCGGGGCGCACCAATACGAGCGTGTGATCTCCTTCGCGGGCCGCTCGCACGGCTTCGAGCCGGCCGGCCCGGCCGGCCGGCGTCTGCTCAAGGACACGCACGAGCAGCGCGAACAGGCCGAGCGCGCCATCGCCCGGCGCGACCTGCTCAAGGAGCAGATCCCCGTCGAACTGCGCGCCGAGAACTTTGAGCGCGCCGGCCAGTTCATCCGCGAATACCGGACGCTGGCGGACGCCCCGCACGCTTTCGATGAGGAGGCGCGCAGCCTGCCGGGCCTCACGCTGCAGCGTGACCTGCAGCGTGCGCAGCGCGCACTGCGCAACCGCGAATGGGAGACGGCCGACCGCATCTGCGAGGACCTGCTGCGCAGCGTGGTGCCGGGCAACCCCGAGTGTCTGGCGCTGCGGCGCCGCGTGGTGGTGCACCGGTGGTCGCGCCGCGTGACGGCCGCCTGCGCCGGCGGCGTGGCGCTGCTGCTCGTCTACGTGCTCAGCCTGGCGCCGCTGGCCGCCCTGCTGGCCGCCCCGCTTCCGGCGGGCGCGCGCAACGCGTTCCGTCCGGCGCTCTGGTTCTACGAGAGAAGCGGCCTGGCGCGCCCCCTGCACGCCTATGCCGGCCTGTGGGGTCGGCCCGAGGTGGTGCTGGGCTTTGCCGCCGGCAGCGCGCCGCCCGTGACGGGCGGGCCCGTCGCCGAATCGCCCGAGATGCGCCAGCTTCAGGCCGCCTTCAACCAGCAGCTGGCCGACATCGCGGCCGAGCAACGCCGCCAGGCCGCCGCGTGGCCGATGGAGTACCGCCGCGAACTGGTGGCGCTGCTTGAGCGCCGCCGCGCGGCCGGCGACTTCGAGGGATGGGCCGTCATCCAGACCGAGGAGCAGCAGTTCGAAGCCTCCCGCCAGATCGGGGGCACGACGGCTGGCGACCCCGCCGAACTGGCCGCGCTCAAGGCGAAGTACCAGCAGATGCTGACGGCGCAGCGCTTCGAGCGCTGTCGCCGGCTGGTCACCGAGTCCAAGAAATACGTGAACGACCTCAGCGACCTCCAGCGCGGGCACACGCGCGAGGGGCGCATGGACGTGGCGGCGGCGCTGAACGCCGAGATCAAGCGCGTACGGGGCAGCCCCGACCTGCAGGAGGCCGAAGCCGAACTGGCCACCTCGACGGCCATCAGTTCCGTTCCGGTCGATCCCACCAAGGTGCTCGCCGTGACCGACAATGTGACCGAACTCGGGCGGATTCGCGAGGAGTACGAGGCGCAACTGGCCGTGCTGGAAAAGGAATGCGAAGACAAGGTCGGGCGGTGGCCCGACAAGTACATGGATGCCCTGAAGCAGATGATGGAGCAGTTCCAGCATGAGGGCGATTTCACGGGCTGGGAGCGCGCCAACAGCGAATTGGAGCGGTTTGAGGTCGACCGGGTGGTTCTGCCCACGGACGTGGTGTCGCAGCCGGCGCGACTGGCCGACTTGCAGAAACGACACCTGTCCATGCTCGACGAGTACCGCCGCTCGCAGGCGCGCGGCGTGATCAGCCTGGTTGACACGTTCAACCAGCGGCTTGAGAATCTGCAGAAAACCCTGACGCGCGCGGGCGACATGGAACCGGCCGCAGCCGTCAACGCCGAGATCAAGCGCCTGCTGTCGCGCTCCGAGTATCTGGCGGCGAAGGCCGAGATCGAAGCCGAGCGCGCGCGCAAAGACGCCGCCGCGTTACCTCCCGCAGGATGATTCCGCGGGTCACCGTCGTCCGGAGAGTGCCATGCATGACCTAACTTGCCCGCTGCTCGCGCAGCACACGCTGACCGGCGACTACCGGTTGCTCGAACTCGATGCCGCGGCGATTGTGCAGGCGGCCCAGCCTGGCCAGTTCGTGCACCTGCGCGTGACCGGCCTCGACCAAACGGCGCTGCGCCGGCCGTTCAGCATCTACCGCGCCGAAGGGAATGTGCTGTCGCTCATCTACAAGACCGTCGGTCGCGGGACCAGCCGGCTCGCGCAACTCGCCGCGGGCGACTCGGTCGGCCTCATCGGTCCGCTGGGCAACGGTTTTCCGCGCGAGTTGGCCGGCCGCGTGCCGGTGCTGGTCGCGGGCGGGTACGGCGTGGCGCCACTGAGTTTCCTGGCGCGCCGGCTGGGCGGCAAGGGGGTCTTGCTGGTGGGCGGGCGGACGGCGGCGGATGTGCTGTGCACGGCCGACTTCAGGGACCTGGGGTGGGAGGTGCAGGTGGCCACCCAGGATGGTTCGCTGGGCGAGCAGGGGCTGGTCACGGTGCTGCTGGACCGGTGGCTGGCCGCGCACCCGCCGGAACGTGCCGAACTCTATGCCTGCGGGCCGGATGGCCTGCTGCGGGCCGTTACCGAACGGGCCCGGAGCGCCGGCTGCCGCGCCTGGCTGTCGCTCGACAAGCACATGGTGTGCGGCGTCGGCGCCTGCCTGGCCTGCGTGCAGAACCTGCGGCGGGCCGACGGCTCCACCTGGATCGGCCGTGTCTGCCACGATGGTCCCGTGTTTGAGGCGAACGAGATTGTGTGGGACTGATGATGCGCATGAACGCCGAACAACTGTGGTTGCCATGTTACTAGCTAGTCAAAACCCTCTGGCCGTCAATCTCGGCGGCATCCTGATGGCGAACCCGGTGGCGGTGGCCTCCGGCACGTTCGGGTACGGCAGGGAATACGCCGGCCTGGTCGATATCCGGCGCCTGGGCGCGATCACCGTCAAGGGCATCCGGCTGGGGCCGTGGCCCGGCAATCCGCTGCCGCGCCATGTCGAAGTCCCGGGCGGCATGGTCAATGCCATCGGCCTGCAGGGTCCGGGCGTGGACGGATTTGTGCGCGAATACCTGCCGTTCCTGCGCGAGACCGGCGTGCCCGTGATCGTCAACATCTGGGGCACGACCGTGGAGGAGTACGCCGAAGTGGCGGCGCGTCTGGACGACGTGCCCGGCATCGCGGGGCTCGAGCTGAATGTCTCGTGCCCGAACGTCAAGGATGGCGGCTCCTCCTTCGGCACCGATCCTGCCGTGACCGGCGCGCTGGTGGCCGCGGTCAGGCGCCGCACGCGCCTGCCGCTGATGCCCAAGCTGGCCCCGAATGTGCCGAATATCCGCGTCTTCGCCCGGGCGGCGGAGGAGGCCGGCGCGGACGCGCTGTCGCTGATCAACACGCTGCCCGCGATGGTCATCGACATTGAGACGCGGCGTCCCGTGCTGGCCAACAAGGTGGGCGGACTCTCCGGTCCGGCCATCCACCCCGTGGCGGTCAAGCTCGTCTGGGAAGCGGCGCAGGCGGTTCGCATTCCGATTCTCGCGATGGGGGGCATATCGGGCCCCGAACAGGCGATCGAGTTCCTGATCGCCGGTGCGACGGCCGTGGCCGTGGGAACCGCCAATTTCATCGACCCCTCGACCGCCTTGCGGGTGATCGAAGGAATCGAGGGGTACCTCGTGCGCCACCGCATGCGCGCCGTGTCGGAGTTGACAGGCTCGATCAGACTTGACGGAAAAGGGACACCATGAGCACGGAATGGTATTGCGTTATTGGCGGCGAACGGCGCGGGCCGATGGCGTGGGAGGCACTGGCCGACCTGGCCCGCCGCGGTGAACTCGGCCCCGAGGATCTGGTCTGGGAACAGGCCTTTGGCGCCGAATGGCGCGCCGCCCAGACGGTGGACAAACTCGTCGAAGTCGCGGCGGCTGCGGCCGCCGCGGCGCCGGTGCCCCCATCCCTCACCGCCGGCCAGCCCGAGCCCGATGCGCCGCGTACGCCCCTGACCGGCGTGGCGGGGACACGTCCGCGTTTCAGCGTGGCCGTCGATGAGGCCTGGGACGGCATGAAGCGGATGCTGTTTGCGCCGTTCGATCTGGCGCGCTGGTTCAGCCTGGGATTCTGCGCGTGGATCGCCGCGATCGGCAGCGGCGGCTGCAACGGGGCATCCTTTCCTGACAAGAATGTGATCAAGAGCTGGCAGAAGGACCCCGAGGCCGGCGCGGGCACGCTGCTCAATGAGGTGCAGTCCCAGTACCGCACGTTCATGGATGCGCATCCGGGCATGACCGCGATGATCGTCGTGGCCGCGCTGACGGCGCTCGTGCTGGTGGTTGCCTGGATGCTGGTCGCGACCTGGCTGCGCTCGCGCGGCGCGTTCATGCTGGTGCACCGCTGGCACCATCCCGATGACACCGTGAGTCAGAGCTGGGCGGTCGGGCGCGGCCTCGGGCGCTCGCTCTTCCTGTGGCGTGTGACGTTCGGCAGCCTGATGTTCCTGCTGCTGGCGGGCATGGCCGGCGCCCTCCTCATCACCGTGGGGGTGCCTTTCTTCAACGCCAAGGTGCTGCCGCCGGGCGGACTGCCCTGGCTCGTGGGTTTGGGCGGCGCGTTGCTGCTCCTCATGTTGTCCTGGGGGACGGTCGGCCTGATGCTCGACGCGTTCGTCGTGCCCGTGATGTACTGGCGGCGCGTGGGCGTGCTGGATGCCTGGCGCGTGGTGCTCGCGTTCTGCAACGAACAGCCGCTGGCGGTGCTGATCTACCTGCTGCTCTGGCCGTGGCTGGTCCTGGCCGGCATGCTGGCCTTCGGGCTGCTCGCGCTCTGCAGCTGCTGCCTGCTCTGCATCCCGCTGATGCTGCCCTATGTCAACCAGGTGGCGATGCTGCCGCTGACACTCCTGTTCCGCGGGGTCGGCATCCGGTTCCTGAAACAGTGGCGGCCGGATCTGTAGATCGTCCGCCGCGAGGGCTCAAACCATGAACGATCCAACCTGCATCTTCTGCAAGATCCTGGCCGGCCAGATCCCGTGCGCCCGCGTCTACGAGGACGAACACACGCTGGCTTTTATCGACATTGCGCCGTTCGAGCGGGGGCACACGCTCGTGATCCCGCGCGTGCACGCGCCGCGGCTGGTCGACCTGTCCGAAGCTCACCTGCAGACCCTGATCGTCGCGGTGCAACGCGTGGGCGCCCGGCTGCTCGAGCGGATGCCGTGCGACGGTTTCAACGTCCTGCAATCCAATGGCGCCTGCGCCACGCAGGTGGTTCCGCATGTCCATTTTCATGTCATTCCGCGCTGGAATGGCCGCACGATCAACTGGATTCCCGGCGCGTACGACGACCCCGCCACCATGAACGAACTGGCCGCGCGGCTGCGCGGATGAATGAGCTTTCGATATGAATGATACGTCGTTCCAGCAGGGCGTCGAGGCCATCTGCGCCAAGGATGCGCGCTACAACTCCGACGCCTATTTCTTCCTGCGCGAGGCGCTCGACTTCACCGTCAAGTCGCTCAAGAAGACGGGCCACGGCGCTGAGCGCCACGTCAGCGGCCGCGAACTTCTCGAGGGGTTCCGCCAGTTCGCCCTGCAGGAGTTCGGACCGCTGGCGTTGACCGTCCTGAACGCGTGGGGACTGCAGCGGACGGAGGACGTCGGCGAACTGGTCTTCAACCTGGTCGAGTCGGGCCGGCTCGGTAAGACCGAGAAGGACAGCCGCGCCGACTTCGCCGCCGGCTACGATTTCAGCGACGCGTTCGCGAAGCCCTACGAGGTCGTCGACACGCCGGCCCGCAGCAGCCGCTCGCGGCGTCGGCGGACGTGACACGGGTCCGAACTCTACTCCTCACTCTGGTCCGGTTGCGATGAACTGCGCGGCGGCATGGATGCCAGCCAGTACAAGGATTACGTCCTCGTCCTGCTGTTCGTGAAGTACATCAGCGACACGTACGCCGGTGTCCCGTATGCCCCGATCACCGTCCCCAAGGGCGCCAGTTTCGCGGATATGGCCGCCTTCAGGGGACGACCAGACTACTACAATGGCGACATCAAATGGATCAGCAGCGGTGAACTCAACTTCAACGTCATCAACGACACGCTCGAACACATTTCAAGAGACGCTGCAGAGGACGCGCACCTCCACCTTCATCCGTCCGGCACGTTCCTCATGGCAATTACCGGTCTTGAAGCAGAAGGAACGAGAGGATCATGCGGAGTTGTTGGGAATCCAGCTACGACCAACCAGTCGTGTATGGCAATCTACCCATCAGACAGACTACTTACGACATACCTGTATCACTACTACGTATATCGCGGAAATGAACTGGCCTTGAAGTACTGCCAAGGCACCAAACAACAGAGTTACACCGCGGAACTGATTCGCATACTGCCGATTCTGCTTCCGCCAACGGTCCGTGAACAGACCGCCATCGCCACCATCCTCTCCGACATGGACACCGAACTCGCCGCGCTGGAGGCGAAACTAGCCAAAACTCGCCAGATCAAACAGGGCATGATGCAGGAATTGCTGACCGGAAGGATCAGGTTGGTATGAGGAGCGGGAGTGGGATAGCATGGGCGGCATGGGACGGAGGCGACGAATGGGGCAAATAGGACCGATGCCGTGGCGGCATGCGTCGCATGAGTCGCCTGCGTCCCATGCCGCGCCAGTCGCGCCAGGAGGCATCGCATGAGCCGGGGCTTCATCCCGCCGCATGGCGGCTATGAGAATCTCCACAGTTACCAGAAAGCGCTGATCATCTTCAAGGCGACCTACTACCTGGCGGCGCGCTGGGTGCGCATGGGTTCGCGCACCCGTGACCAGATGGAACAATCGGCCCGTTCCGGCAAGCAGAACATTGTGGAAGGCAGCCTCGCTTCGGCCACCTCAAAACAGACCGAGATCCATTTGACCAACGTGGCGCGGGCCAGCCTGGGCGAACTGCAGGAGGATTACAAAGATTTCCTCCTGCTGCGCGATCTGCCGCTCTGGCCCAAGGACGCCCCGCGCATGCTGATGTTTCGGGCGCTGGGGAAAGACGATGCGACGTATGAGACCTACCGGACGTATGTGGAGAGCGATGATCCTGAGACAGTGGGAAACATCATGGTCTGCCTCTGCAGCCAGACCAACTACCTGCTGGATCAGCAGATCCGCGAATTGGAACAGGCCTTTCTCCATGAGGGCGGCATCCGCGAGCGCATGACGAAGGCCCGGCTCGAAGCCCGCGATCAGTCGACGCCGCCGGTGTCCGAGGCTCCGGCGTGTCCGCTTTGCGGCAAGCCAATGCGTGAGCGCACCGCCCGGCAGGGGCCAAACGCCGGCAAGCCATTCTGGGGCTGTTCAGGGTATCCCGGCTGCCGCGGCACGCGGGCGGTGTGAGAAGGGAATGGGACAGATGGGATACATGGGACGTATGAGAAAAGCCAATGACATCGCCCATGCGTCCCCTGCGTCGCATCCGTCGCATTCCCCGCTGGGCGCGCCCGAACGCGCCACCCAGGCCCGCGTCCTCTCAGTTCCCGGTCGCGCATGGAGCGCGTCGTTCAGGACATCGTTTACGACTTCGCCGTCAAACCGCGCCTGTCCAGCCATCGGGGCAACGCCATCCTCGTGGCCTCGAGCATCTACGAGGCTTGCAAGTACTTCGAACTCTTCCAGAAGACCGTCTTCAAGGGCAAGTGCGCGGTGATCACGTCCTACAACCCGCAGACCCCGGACATCACGCTAGAGGAGACCGGCGCCAACACCGAGACCGACAGGCAGTCCATCTACAATACCTACATGGCGCTCCTGAAGGACGTTGTTGCCCAGCCGAACAAGTCCAGGACCGAGACCTACGAGGACCAGACCAAGGATCTGTTCACCAGGCAACCCGCTACCATGCGCCTGCTGGTCGTGGTGGACAAACTGCTCACCGGCTTCGATGCGCCTCCCTGCACCTTCCTCTACATCGACAAATCCATGCAGGACCACGGCCTCTTCCAGGCCATCTGCCGGCCCAACCGCCTCGACGGTGACGACAAGGACTTTGGCTACATCGTGGACTACAAGGACCTCTTCAAGAAGGTCGAGAACGCCATTGCCGTCTGCGGCAACACGGAGGTGCCCGAGGACCTAGAGGCCCACGCCCCCCAGCGCGTGGCACTCTACAAGGGCACGGTAGCACTCGTGCGCGCCTAGGCCCAACCAACAAGGCGCCTACCGCTTGATTCCCGTCCCTTCGCCCAGTTCCGAACGGGTCGGCAAAGTCGCGGGTTCGGCCATGCGGTAACTGGCGCTGCGGCCCTTGGCGGGGTTGCGGAGAAGAACGCCGCATTCGAGAAGTTCCTGGATATCACGCAGTGCGGTATCGCTGGAACAGTGCGCCAGTGTCGCATACTTGGAGGACGTCAGGTAGCCTTCAAAGCCGTCCAGCAGGCGATTCATGACTGTCCGCTGACGGTCATTGACGCGGGTATTGCCGATGCGCTGCCAGACGTGGGCCTTGAACAAGACCGCCGCCAGCGTTTCCTCGGCACGACCCAGAGAATGGCCGAGGCACTCGATGAACCACGCCAGCCAGTCGGTGACGTCCAGACCGCCTTTCTGCGATTTTTCCAGCACGTCGTAGTAGTCGCGCCGTTCGGCCTCGATCTGCGCCGACATGGAGTAAAATCGATCCGCCGCGCCATCTGCCCTGGCCAGTGCCGTGTCCGCAATGGCGCGCGCGATGCGGCCGTTGCCGTCTTCGAATGGGTGGATCGTGACAAACCAGAAGTGCGCCAGTGCGGCCTTGATGACCGGATCGGTGCGCGGCGCGGCGTTGAACCACTCGAGAAAAGCCTGCATCTCGTTGGGCACGCGCGCCGCCTCCGGCGCCTCGAAGTGCACCTTTTCCCTCCCCAGCGGGCCAGAAACGACCTGCATGGGGCCTGCGTCCGCCGACCGCCAAACTCCCGTGGCGATCCTGCGCATGCCGCTCCGACCGGTCGGGAACAAGGCGGCATGCCAACCGAACAGACGTTCCGCACTCAATGGCTCACCGTACTTGCGTGTGGCATCGATCATCATCTCCACCACGCCTTCCACGGCACGCGATGCCTGGATGGTCCCGCCAGCATCGACACCCAGGCGGCGGGCGAGAGAGGATCGCACCTGCCGGTCATCCAATACCTGGCCTTCGATGGCGCTCGACTTGACAACTTCAGCCGTCATGACGGTCAGGTTCGCTTCGCCACGCAGACGAAAGCCGAGTCCCTCCATTCGCCCCAGCAGACGCCCCTGGGCATGCCGGACGGTCGCCAAACGGGAAGCCAATGCAGCCTCGTCCCACCGGAAGGACGGCCAATCAGGGCGCATGTGGATGTAATGAGCGTTCATGCGGCTGACTGTAGGGTAACGCGGGATGGAAGTCAACTAATCGCCGCATATAGTGCGGCGATTAAGACGCCCAATCGCCGCGTGTGCCGGGGCAACTGGTCCGCCGGCGGATAAGGGACGCCCGAACACCGTTCACCGTTCACCGTTCACTGTTCACCGTCTCCACGTCCCGCGCCGGCTTGCCGGCGCGGTAGCGCCCCTCCCGCTCCAGGCAGCCGTCGACGGCGTGCAGGATGTCCGCGAGGGAGTGCAGTTCGTTCAGACGTCCGCGCAGGTAGGATGCGCCCTTGAGTCCGGCCAGGTAGCGGAAGAGGTGACACCGGAACGTCAGGGCCACGGCGGCCTCCGGCGCCAGCGTGCGCTCGGTGACGCGGTGGTGGGCGTGAATCTGGCGCTGCAACTCCATCGAGCTCTCGACATGCCCGGCGAGAACCTGCCGCAGTTCGCCCAGGTCGCGCTGCGGCGTGGCCTGCTGGGCCGCGGCCGCCGCGCGGGCGGCCGCATCGGTCACGGCATGGTGCGTCTCCAGCGCGGCGTTGACCGCCTCGAAAATCCACGGGTTGCCCATGGCGCCGCGGCCGATCATGAGCGCGTCGACGCCGGTCTCGGCGAGCATGCGGCGCGCATCCGCGCCGCAGCGGATGCCGCCGTTGCCGACGATCGGGATGCGGCTGGCGCGTTTGACCTCGGCCAGCACCTTCAGGTGCACGTCGCCGCTGTGTTCCTGCGAAGCGAAACGCGCGTGCACTGTCAGCGCCGCACCGCCGGCCTCCTCTACAGCCCGCAGGACCTCCATCACCAGGATCCGGTCGGTGCGCAGGCCGATGCGCGTTTTGACCGTGATGGGCAGCGTGGTGGCCGCGTGCATGGCCGCCACGATCTGGGCCACGCGCTCAGGCTTGGGCATCAGGGCGGCGCCGCAGCCCTGGGTCGTGATCTTGCGCACGGGACAGCCGGCGTTGACGTCCACGGCCACGAACCGGCCCGTCGCGGCGACGGCGGCGGCGGCGGCAGCCATGATCTCCGGCTCGATGCCATAGAGATGGGCCACCACCGGCCCCTCGCCGGGCAGCGTCTCCAGCAGGTGCCACGTCTTGTCCGAATCGTGCAGCACGCCGGTGGCATTGACCATCTCGGTGAAGGTCAGCGCAGCGCCGTGCTGGTGGCAGGTGCGGCGCATGGCGGCATCCGTGAACCCCGCCATCGGCGCGAGAAAGACGGGGCATTTTGCCGCAAAGGCGCCGGGATGGAGGAGGGCAGGCATGCGGTAGTGTTGCGGGGCGCGTGGCAGGTGTCAAGTGTTCTGCCTGTGGCGCGCCTTCGCCTGAAATGGTAATGTGGTGCCCATGGAGGGGCGGGCTTGAAACGGATTCGGCTGAGCGTGACGGACTTCAGTTCCAACAAGGGGCTGGCGGACCGGTTGCTGGACTGGGTCGTTGATCGATACGACGTGCAGTTCGTCAGCCGTGACGCGGAGTACGTGCTGCACTCATGCTATGGCTATGATGTCCTGAAGCACCCCGGCGTGCGGATCTTCGTGACCGGCGAGAACATCCGCCCCGATTTCAACCTGAGCGACTATGCGTTCGGTTTCGACCGGCTGGCATTCGGCGACCGCTACTGCCGCCTGCCGCTCTACCGGCTCTATGCGCCGGTCTACGCGCGCATCTGCCAGCCGCGTCCGCCGGCCGACGTCATTGCGCGCGGCAAGACCGGGTTCTGCGCCTTTGTGGCATCGAACATGGACGGCGACCCGGCGCGGCGGCGGATCGTGGAGTTGCTGGAGGCGTACAAGCGTGTGGACCTGGGCGGTCACTGGCGCAATAACGTCGGCGGGCCGGTGCCGAACAAGTATGCCTTTCAGGCGCGCTACAAGTTCGCGATCGCCTTCGAGAACGCCTCGACGCCGGGCTACGTGACCGAGAAGATCGCCGACGCCATGGCCAGCAACGCCATCCCGATCTACTGGGGCGATCCTGAGATCGCGAGCGACTTCAACCCGGACGCGTTCGTCAACTGCCTGGCCTACGATTCGCTCGAGGCCGCCGTGGCGCGCGTGCGGCAGATCGACGGCGACGATGCCCTGTACCGGCAGATGCTGGCCGCGCCGTGGTTTCGCGACGGCGTCGAACCCGAGGCCCTGCGCGAGACGCGGTTCCGCAGCTTCCTGGCGGGCATCTTCGACCAACCCTGCGAGCAGGCGTTCCGGCGCAACCGCGGTCGCTGGGGTCGCAAATACGAACGCCGCCTCGACGAGGCGTTCCACCGGCCCCACATCCAGGCCATGCGCGGCCTGCGTGACTTCGGCCGCCGCCTGACATCCGCGCGGCAGACCTACGACTGGCGGCCGGTCCCTCCCGGCGTCACCGCCGACACGCTCTGCTGCGAGGACACGCCGCTGGCGACGCCGCGCGGTGTCGCGGGCCCCTGTTCATCGCGCTAGCGGGAGTTCGCCGCCAGCGGGCTGACATTCCGCATCCAGGCACTCCCGTGATCACGGCAGCCATTGCACGGAACGGACTGCAGGCGTTGACAGGCGGCGAATGCCGTGACATATTTCTGTCATGCAAACGACGCTACGAATCGACGATCTGGTCTTCCGCGAAGCCAAGAGCGAAGCCGCGCGCGAAGGCATCTCGCTCACGCGCCTGATAGAGAATGCGTTGCGCGCACGATTGGGGCGTTCGACAGCCGGCCAGGCATGCCTGCCGAGCTACGACTCCGGCGTGCGGTTGCCCGCCGGCTTTGACCTGGCGGCTGCTGTGCGGGAAGCGGACGCTTCGTATGGACAGAGGTTGGCGATGAAGGTGGTGCCGCGTCGTCGTCGTCGGACGGAGCCGTCGCCATGATTCTTCCCGACGTCAACCTGTTGCTCTATGCCTTTCGCGCCGAATTTCCCGAACACGCGGCCACCCGCCTCTGGCTTGAGGGCGTGCTTGCATCGCGCGAACGGGTTGCCCTGCATCCGTTGATCGGGTGTGCCTTCCTGCGCCTGACCACGCGAGCCTTGGGCGTTCTGCCACCCGCGCCCATGTCTGCGGCCATCGCCTTTCTCTCAGGTCTGGCGCGCGCAGGAGGATGCGAGTCGCCAGCCGAGAAAGCTGCACAGACCGCAATACTGGGAAGGATCTGCGGCGAACACCGGATCGCAGGCGATGGCGTTACGGATGCCTGGCTGGCGGCCTATGCCATCACGCACCAGTTCACACTAGCCAGTCACGACCGGGGGTTTGCGCGCTTCACCCCCGAACTGGACTGGCTGGATCCGTTGCCGCGGGTCCGTTAGCCGCGGCATTGATGCACGTGGCTGCGATGGCCGTACCGGCCAGGCAGGCGCCGCCTTCGACGCGCACCTCGCGCGCCTCGCCGGCCAGCAGATCGAACCAGCAGTCGCTGAGCCGCCAGTCGCCCGAGAGATCGAAGTGCACGGCGTGCGCGAAGCTGTCCGTGACGACGCGCAGCACCAGGTCGGCGCCATCGGCTCGTTGCCGCGTGATCCGGACGCGCGCTGGCGGCAGGGCGGTGTCGCGGTAGCGGCCATGCCGCCACACGACGGGGTCCAGCGCGTGTGAGGCAGCCTGTGCCGCGAGCGTGCCGCGTTGCAGGGCGTCGGCGGGCGGCGCCGGTCGCCGGGCGACGATCGCGTGGCGGTGCGCCGGGACGTCCACGTGGATGGTCTCGGTGTCGCGCGTTGCGCCGTCATAGGCGTAGAAGCCCCACGTCACACGCGTGCGCAGCGGCCGACCGGTGTCGTTGAGCGCGATGAGCAGCACATCGCCCGCGTCGCCGCCAAAGGCCTGCCCGCCGCGCCGCAGCACCAGTCGCTGCGGTGCCAGCGACCGCCGCACGTTGTAGTAGGAGATCTTGCGGCGCAGCGCGTGATCAATGATCGTCCAGCCATTCTCGCCCCACGCGTCGTTGTACATCCAGAAGATGCCGCCCCAGGTCTGCGTGTTGGCGCGCAGCGACTCCAGTGAGTAGCCGAGGTTGAGTCCCTGGCAGAGGCCGCCGAGCCGGATATACTCCCCGATCGGCAGGTTCGGACCGGCGGCGTAGTGCTCGTCGATGCTGAAGTTCACCCGCGGGATGTCATAGAAGGTGTTGGTGTGCTCGCGGCCGACGGCGCTGAAGAGGTCGGGCTGCGCGACGCCCAGGTACTCGCGCGTGCTCTCGATGCAGCACGGGCCGCCGTAGCCGTATTCCGAATTGAAGATCGAAATGGCCGCACCGTCCCAGTATTCGGGATGCGACCAAAACTGCTTGTCGGGGCGCATCACGACCCAGTGATGATCGTCGCCGACGGCCAGGTCGCTGACGCTCTTGGCGCCCCCGTAAGGCGAGGTCGGCCAGTACGGCACGTGAGCGGATTCGGCGGCGACGATGCGCGGCAAGTCCTGGAAGTAGAGCGGCCAGGCGGGATCGCGCATCTGTGCGAACTCCTTGGCGAACCATTCGTAGCAGCCGCTGACCTCGTTGTTACCGCACCAGAGCAGCAGGCAGGCGCGGTTGCGCAGGCGGCGGACCTGGAAGCCGGCCTCGGCGCGGCAGGCGTCGGCGAACCAGGGCTCATGGTAGGGCAGGGGCGCACAGGCGGACATGAAGTCGTGCCACAGCAGGATGCCGTGCCGGTCGCAGGCCTCGTAGAAGTCGTCCAGTTCGTAACGGCCGCCGCCCCAGATGCGCAGGCAGTTGAAATGCGCGGTCGCGGCTTCAGCCACTAGGTGTTCGAGACGGGCCGGCGTCGTGCGACCGTAGAGGTGATCGCAGGGCACCCAGTTGCCGCCCTGGATGAAGAGCGGCACGCCGTTGACGTGGAAACGGAACAGGCCCGGCTTGACCTCCAGCGCGATGGTTCGAAGTCCCCACTGGAAGGGCGCGATGGCGACGGTCTGGTCCTCGCAGGTCAGCCAGGCTTCCACGGTGTAGCGGTGCTGCGGACCGGCGCCGTTGGGCCACCAGAGCCGCGGCTTCCGGATCGCCAGCGTCAGCTCGAGTTGCGTGAGGCCGCTGCGGAGCAACACGTCGGTTGCCTCGCAGGTGTGTATGCCGCCGGCCTCGTCGGTCAGGCGCACGGTCACGGAGCCCCACGCCGTGCCGGTCAGCGTGCGTCGCTGGAGTTCCACCCCGATGCGCACCTGCGCGGCGCCACGCGTCAGCGTGGCGGAGAGCGCGACGTCGTCGATCTCGGTGCGCGCATGGCAGCGCAGTTCGCAGCGTCCGGTGATGCCGCAGGTGGGCAGCGCGGGGGACCAATCCCAGCCCCATGTGAAGGCCGGCTTGCGCAGGAAGACGCGTTCCGGCATGCCGCGGCCCGGGTAGCCGCGCTGGGCCTCGGTCGGCACGGCCTTCAGCAGCGGCCAGCCGGCACGGTCGGCGACGCGCTCCCGGCCGGTGGTCAGGCGCACGATCAGCAGATTGTCGCCGTCGCGCCGCAAATGCGCGGTGACATCGACGCGGAACGGCATGAAGGCCGTCGCGTGGTGGCCCAGGTGGATGCCATTCAGCCACACGTCGGCATGCACGTCGAGCCCGTCGAGTGAGAGCTCAACGCATTCCAGCGGGGTCTCCGCGGGCGTGACGAAGGTGCGGCGGTACCACCATGCGCGTTCGGGCACCCAGTTTGAGTATTGCTGGAAATTGAGCCCCACCAGCGGTTCGGGCAGGCGGCCGGAGCGCGTGATCGCGTCATTCACGTCGCCCGGCACGCATACCGCGCACGTGGCCGGCGCGCCGGCCACGGCGCCATACGCGGCCACGTCGTCGGTGAGCGGGCGTTCGATCAGATCCCAGGTGCCATTGAGTTCCACGATATGCATGGGCAAGTCCTTGTCTGCGACCCCCGCGACCGTCGGCGGGACGGGCAGCAGATGGGGAGCAGTGTACAACAGGATCGGATGGTGCTGACAGAGGGAATGGGAGGGCGCTGCCGTCTTTGGCGCTGGCCTTCGGGGGACCGGCTGACTATGCTTGTGGCCGTGACGCCCCATGAAAGACTGATGGCCGCCCTGGAGGGTCGTGAGACCGACCACGTTCCGGTCTGGCTGCTATTCCCATACAACCGTGTTGGATACTATGTCGACGTGCGCGAGCACCCGGCCTACCGGCCGGTGTTCGAGGCCAGCCGGCGGCAGGCAATCACGCTGAACCGTCGCAACCTCGGCGTGTCGCTGCACGCCCCGGATGTGGTCACCCGCCGGGAGCAGGACGGCGACGTTGTGCGCGACATCGTCACGTATCGCGATGTTCGGCTTACGCGCGAGTCCGCGCCGGGACGCGCCAAGAAGCTGCTGGACACGGACGACGATCTTGAGGCCTGGATGCAGTTTCCGCTGAATCTCGACGAGGCGTCCATCCGCGCGCAGCTCAGCGCGCACTTGCCGCGTTACCGCGAGGAGCAGCGCGCGTTTCCTGCGGACCTGGGCGCCATGATGCTGGACCTCGGCGAACCCATCAACCCGCTCTACCACGCGGCGAACCTGGAATCGTACTCCATCTGGTCGCTGACCCACGCCGACGCCGTCAAGGCGTGGCTTGACGGCGCCATGGCTCAGCGCCGGATCATCTATCGCTGGTGCCTGGAGCACCAACTCGCCGAAGTCTACTTCATGGTCGGCAGCGAACTGGCCTCGCCGCCGCTGGTCAGCCGGGCCACGTTCCAGCAGTGGGTTGTCCCCTATGCGCGCGAACTGATCGCCATGATCCACGACCAGGGAGCCAAGGTGATTCAGCACTACCATGGGCAGATTCGCGAGATTCTTGATGATTTTGTGACCATGGGGCCGGACGGCCTGCACACGATTGAGGCGCCGCCGATCGGCAACTGCACCTTCACCCAGGCCTATGCCGCCGTGGGCAACCGCATCACGCTGATCGGCAACATCCAGTACGACGACTTCCGTGCGCTCGACGGTGCGGGCATGGCCCAGGCTGTGCGCGACGTGCTCGCCGAATGCCGCGGGCGCCGGCTGATTCTTTCGCCGTCCGCGGGCCCGTTCGACGAGAACCCGCCTCCACGACTGATCGAGAACTACCTGACGTTCATGGAGACGGCCTGGAACTGGGCCGGCTAGGGGCAGCCCACGCTGTCGCCTTCGCGCAGGCAACAGGGGACCACGGTCTTGTCCGGCACCGCGCGCTTGTCGGCCAGATTGCGGGCCAGGTGAGCGACCCGGCAGCCGATCTCGGGCAGCGCCAGGTCCACCCACGTGGGGCGCAACGCGCCGGCCCAGCGTGATGGTCCGCGCTCCTGTTCGAAACTGACGATCGAAAGGTCGTGCGGCACGTGCAGGCGGCGAGCCGCCATCAGTTGATCAACGCAGGTCATCGCCAGGCGACTGCCCGAGATCAAGGCCGTGAGTCCGCGGTTCTGGATGAACGCCTGCATGCCGTCGATCATGTTGGGCGTGACCGCATCATCGGGCCCCAACGGCAGCCAGTGTACGCACGCATCGTCGCGCGTCCTGTCGTCCGGCCTCAGTGCGTCCACGAAAGACTCGTGGCGCTCGAAGACCCACGGTTCGTGCTGGCGCTGCAGGGCCAGCCCGATGCGGTGATGGCCGCGTTTCCTAAGCAACTCAACCGCCAGACGCATTCCCTGGCGGTTGTCCTCGCAGACACACGGCATCCCCAGGCGCATGTGCGGTGTGCCGGTGACGATGCACGGAATGCCCAGGCGCTGCGCGTCGCGCAACACGAACGCCTCGCGCGGGTCGTTGGTCAGGCACGCCACGACATCCGGGAACGTCTGCGCAATGCGTCGCGAGATGGCGTCGGCGTCGCGGTCGCGTGTGCCCAGCAACTCGACGCTGATACCGCATTCGGTCGCGGCGCGATCAAGCCCCTCGAGGACCAGCGGCGTGTACCAGTCGTGGGCCAGATCGCCGACGCTGTAGATCAGCACGGCTAGGCGCACGGTTGGCGGCGTATGCTCGGGGTCGGATGATCGCGAAGGTGTGGCCGGTGCCGCTGCGCGTGGGCCGACAAAGGTGCCTTGGCCGATGCGGCGGTCGACCCACCCCTCACGCTGCAGATCATCGAGCGCGCGACGCACCGTCGAGCGGCTGAGCCCGGTGGCCGCCACCACTTCGGCGTCGGTCAGGAAGGGCGCGCCGACAGCCGGCTGTGCGGCCAGCCGCACGATCAGGCGGTCGTGCAGCTCGCTCGCGGCACGCCGCGGCGTATAGGGGAGCCGCAGGTCGGAAGGCGGATTGCTCATGCGGGTGCAAATGTATGATACAGTTAGCCAGCGAGTCAAGCGTGTAGATGCCGCGATGGTTGAGTTCTCTGTCGCTATTGAAACATAAGCTAATAAAAACACATATAAACGTAGGGTGCATGAAATGTTGCATATAGGTTTGACATAGACAGTGGTTATGCTAGTGTACGTGGCCAAGGAGACGCAAATGAGTGTTCCGAACACACGAAACGGAAAGCTGGGACTGGTTCTGGCATTGCTGGGCGTGTTGGCGGTGTCTGGCGCACGTGCCGATACGATGCATGCTGCCGACAGCGCGCGAATTGATCGTGCGAACAGCACTGCCTACTCGGGCGACATGTACATCGGCGACGGGGGCAACGGCTGGCCCGTCAACTGGGGCGTTGTTTCCTTTCAGTTGCCCAACTTGGGCGCGATCAGCAATCCATTCACTGCAGGGACCTTGAGCCTGACGGTCACGGGGACGCAGTGGAATAACTCATGGGGATGGCAGTGGACGCCGACGACCGGCTTGACTTCCGACGGATCACCGCTGACTCGGACCTCAGGGACTGTTCTGGGCTCGGACAAAGACGCGAGTGGGACCGATCTCAATCTGTCCATCCTCTATACTGACCACACGGAACTCGGAACATACACCTCCAGCGGCACGCAATTGGTGGACTTCCTTAACGCCGCCTACGCCGGCGGAGCCGGCGCCAATCGCTACGTATTCGTTCGTATCGAGGCCGGCGGGGGGCTGATCTGGTTCAAGGGGTTTGACGTTGCCGGCTGGAACAACGGCACGGAAGCCAACCGGCCCCAGATCACGTACACGGCGACGGCGGCACCCAGTCTGGGAACGGTGATTCTCCTGCGCTGATTGCCGACCGGTCGCGCGCAGACGGGGATGCGAACAGACGCGTGTCAACGTGGAGTCCTAGGCCCGCGCTTGGCAGAGGTCGAGGTTGCGCAGAACGACACTCCGCTCGGGGGCGGTAAGCCTATCCGCCAAAGTCTTCACATCGTTGGCGGCCAATAACCGATGACGCACCAAGGCAACCACGAAATCGATGTCCTTTTCCCGGCTGGCCGCGAGTTTGCTCACGGCCAGATCGGGCACGGACAGGCAGAGTCCCACCACGCCGTGCGTCGCGGGCGACTGGACGCGGACGAGGCGTTCCCGCCAGCCGTCGGCCAAGACCGTGGATTCGGGGGTGATGCCGTGTGCGTAGTACCCATGAGTCTCGTGGAAGGGCGACAATTCGCCCAAGGTGCCGTCGATGAGGTCGGTCTTGTCGGGAGCGTTCGGAGGGAAGGCGTCCGCCTCCACCGAGCGGGAAAGCTCCTCGGGGGCGTCGGCAACCGTGCCGAGAACCGCCTGGCTGCCCAGGATCACGATCTCATCCTCGTTGGTAATCGCGCCGGCGGCGCGCAGGATGTGTTCAAGTTGGGCGCGCGTCATGGTTGCGTGACTCCCGGTACATGCCCCACCGTTCGCGTGGCGTCAATACGCCGCAGAAGGGGTTGCTTTGGCGAAGCCGGATGCCCGTCTCCGACGTGTCGAGGAGTACACGCCGAACGACATCCCACGGTTGCTCCAGAATTTCAGCCCACCGACGGAGGTCCGCGCAGGGCGCGGTTTCCAGCCATCGATGGCAACGCGCGCGAGCAGCCGGCAACGCACGATGCGCTGAGTCCCCATCGACACGGCAGACAATCTCCCGCGCCATGGCAAAGCTGCGTTCCTCAAGGTGTTGGTGGTCAATCACGTTGAGGAGTGTACCAGAAGGCGCAAACATCCGTCGAGGGCGGCAAGGCGAACGGCGAGAGGTGCAGTTCCTCGCGACCGCGGCGCGCGGGACCGCCACAAACTGATGGAATGAACGCAAACACCATGCCCAACCAAGTCCTGATGGCTCTTGTCCTCGGTGTCGCCACAACGAGCGCGGCGCTCGGCGGCTTCCGCTGGGAGGCGCTTTGCGAACCGGGCGGGGGCGGAGCGATCGTGTCGCTGCAGGTGTCGCCGCACAATCCGAAGCATCTGGTCGCATCGGGCGACATGCTGGGCGCGGCGGTCAGCATGGACGGCGGCGACTCCTGGCAGCCGTGTTTCGGCTTCCCGGCCTATGAGATGTGCGACAGCACGTTCCATCCCACCGACCCGAAGGTCGTTTGGATGGGCACCTGCATGGGCCCCTTCAAGAGCATGGACGGGGGGCGCAACTGGGTCTCCAAACGAGCGGGCATGCCGGGGGTCAAGGCCGGTGGCTACTCGGTGATCGTGGAGAAGATTCTCTTCGATCCCGACCAGCCGCGTCGGCTGCTGGCGTTTGGCGGCTCGTCAAGGCACTGGAGCGAGTCCGACACCTTCGGTTGGATCTGGGAGAGTCTCGACGACGGCGAGACGTGGTCGCACATCGCCACGCTGGCCAGCGACGGCTGTTCCACGGTGGCGAAGAAGGGCGTCAACATCTGGCGCGCGATGTACGAGCCGGGTTCGGGCAGCCGGTTGGATGTGCTGGCCGATGACCTCGGCTGGTGGACCAGCGCCGACGACGGCCGGACGTGGACCAAGAGGGCGTACGCGGGGGTGCCGGGGCCAATCACCGGACTGACGTTCCACCCGCGGGACGCCCGCACAGTGTGGGCGAGCACCCGCAACTTCAAGGCAAACAAGACCGACGCGCAGTGCACCCGGGGTGGCGTGTTCAAAAGCGAGGACGGCGGCGCGACGTTCGCGCCGTGCGATGCGGGCATTCCGAAGACGGCCACGGGCGACGGCAATCTGACGAGTTGGTTTCAGGACGTGGCCGTCTCGGCCGCCAATCCCGATGTGCTCTACGTCAACGATCAGGCCTGGAACGCGGCGGTCATTTACAGGAGCGTCGATGGCGGCGCGAACTGGCAGCCCGTGGCCTCGCGGCGTGGCATCGGCGTTGACCAGGCGGTGACCGGCAAGGGAACGTTCCAGGTCGAAACCGCCACCTTCGCCGGTGTGGCGCTGCGGCTCGTGGCCGACCCCGCCAGCGCGGATCGCGTCTACGGCTACAACACGGAGTTCATCCTGCGCACGACCGACGGCGGCAGGACGTGGGATGACGCGACGGCGTACCGGCCCGATGCGGCGAAGAAGGACCGCTGGCGCGGACGCGGCTGGACCGGCTGGTGCTCCATGAACTTCGCCTGGAATCCGTATCGCAAGGGGCAGGCCGTGGCGCAGGGCATGGACGCCTGCCGCGGCTGGATCAGCGACGATGGGCTCCAGAGCTGGCGCTACGCCATGGGTCAGACGATACCGTGGCTGGGCGGGCAGGATGTTGGATTCAGCCGGGACGGTTGCATCTATATCACCACCGGACAATTCGGCGACGGCAACGGCATTCAACGCAGCACCGACTGGGGACAGACGTGGACGACGCTGGTGGGCGCGGAGCGTGGACTTCCTGCCGCCGGTTGGGGCAACAAGCAGGAGTATGGCGGCGTCTACGTGCATCCCGAGGACGGCAAACGCGTGTGGGCGGCACTCAAGGGCAAGTTGATCCACAGTGCGGACGGCGGCGAGACGTGGACGCCCGTGGCAGGTGTGGTGGGTGCCAACTACCTGGCGGGTGATCCGACGCGCGCCGGGCGTTTCTACATCAAGACCGGCGACGGCATCCTGATGACGGATAACGGGATCACCTTCACGAACACCGGCCTGCCGCGCGTGAGCGGTCGTAGCCGTATCAATTGTGATGCACAAGGGCGCGTGCTGGTCTGCCAGTGGCGCGAAGGGCGTGGCGGCGTCTGGCGCTACACACCTGCCACGAAGGCGTGGCGGCGGCTGCTCGATGAGGAGCAGGCGTTCGAGTGCAACGCCGATCCGGGCGACGCCACGCGTCTGCTGCTGGTCACCTCCATGGACCCGTTCTACGAGCAGGCCGGCGGTAACGGCGTCTGGATCAGCGTCGACGATGGCGCGAGTTGGAGCGCCGCGAACGACAACCTGCCCATGCTGCGCGCCAACGCCTGCGCCTTCAATCCGTTTGATCCCGCGGAGATCGTCGTCGGCACCTATGGCATGGGGTTCTTCAAGGCCCGCTGGCCGAAGGACGTCAAGCCGACTGGCACGCGAACGTACGTGCATGGCATGCAGGATGACGCGGCGGCCGCGCCGCTGCTTCCTGCAAGCCTACCCAGCGAACTGCTTGCCAACGGAAACATGACCACCGGTGGAGCCAAGCCCGACGGGTGGTCTGGGACATGGGGCGATGTCGGCAGCGCGCGTGACACCGAGGTCTTCCGGAGCGCTCCGGCTGCATTGCGCGTCGAAGGTCAGTCCGGTAAGACGGGTCAGGTGTTTCAGCAGATTGCCGGGCATGCCGGAGTCCGCTTGAGGCTGAGCGGATGGGTCAGGACGGCGGGAGGCGCCAAGGTCAACGTCGCCGTTCAGGCCTTCGATGCCGACTGGCAGCAGAACGCCTTCGACCAAGTGCGCTACGTGCAGGGCGCAACCGATTGGCAAGCCTTCGAGAAAGTCGTGACGATTCCCGAGTGGGCCGCATGCTTCAATGTGCTTGTGCTGGTTGAGGGTGCGGGGAAGGCGTGGCTCGACGACGTTCGGCTCGCGCCTGCGGACCAGCATGCAGATGGGCAGAAACCGTCCGCGGCCTCTCCTGTCGTGTCGCCGCCTGCGACGGCAGAGGCGGCTCGCGTCGTCGTGCGCAACGGCGGCATGGTACAGGGCGTCAACGCCGTGGCCGACTGGAATGGCGGCGTCCGAGACACGGAAATCTCCAAGGAAGGCCCGGCCTCCCTGCGGGTCGACGGCAAGGGCACGGCAGCGCAACGCATCGACGGACTGGCGGGCCAGAGCATACGACTGACGGGTTGGACGCGGACGGCGGGCGGCGCCAAGGCGCAGGTCGCCGTGCAGAGTTTTGCGGAAGGCTACCAGCAGAACAAGTGGCAGCAACTCGTGTACCTTCAAGGCGACAGCGACTGGACGCGATTCGAGAAGGCCATCACGCTGCCCGCATGGACCAAGTGGTCCGAGATCAAGCTCGTGGCGGAGGGAAATGGTCAGGCCTGGCTTGACGAAGTGCGCGATGCGGCGGGCGAGGTGGATGTCGGGAGACCGGTGACGGCCGATGCTGAGATGCGACGGACCGCGCCGCCCAAGGGCAGGCCCGATATGCCCGCGTGGTGCATCTACGACTGGCGGCCGGCCTGGTTCGACACGCACGACGGGTTCGTGGCGCGGACACGGCAGGGTGGGATCGATGTGGTGGCGTATGGCGACTCGATCACACTGGGGTGGGGCAACGGCGTCGACAGGCTGGTCAAGGCTGCGAACCCCGCGCTCACGGCTGTGAACTACGGCATCGGCGGCGACTCCACGCGCCAACTTCTCTGGCGGATCGGACAGGGCGAAGTGGACGGCCTCAGCCTGAGGCTGATCATCCTCGCGATCGGCACAAACAACCTGTACGGCGACCAGAACGCCGGCAGCGACGAGGAGATCGCCGCAGGCGTGGCGGCGGTCGTGAAGCTGCTGCGCGAGAGACTGCCCGGTGCGAAGATCCTGCTGCTCAGCATTCTGCCTCGTGAAAACGAGTACTTTTGTGGCCGCATTCACAAGATCAACGCGCGCCTCGCGAAACTGGCCGAAGACGGCAAGGTCATCTACCATGATCGCACGGCGCTCTTTCTGGACGCTTCGGGTGGGATCAGGAAGGATCTCTTCAACACGGACTTGCTGCATCTCGCCGCGCCGGGCTATGCCGTCTGGGACGCCGACCTGAAGCCGCTGCTCGATGCGTGGCTGAACTAGCAGGCTTGGAACGGATAGCGACTGGCTGCATTCACGCGGACTATCCAGCCGCGCAGGCGCGCGCGCCCTCTGTGCGCGCGTATCCGAACTGCAGCGCGACATGGTCCTCGCGGTGAAACACGCGGTTGCTGGGCGGAAGGCCGCCGGCACAATTCGTTGATTGCCAACGAGCGGCCTACCACATAGCATCCCGTGCCGTGATACCGAGGGGCGCCAGCCGGTCCGGCTGAGAAGTTGAGCAGGGCAGAGAGTGCGCCAACTCGAACGGTGAAATGATGAAATACGCCCAGCAGATGAGCCGGCTTGCGTTTCTTGTGGCCCTGGCGGCGACAGCGACGGTGGCCGCCCCCTCCGGCGGGACAAACGGGCTCGCGACGCTCAGGGAGCTGAAGGTCGACGCCGGGAGGATCGCGCGCGTGGAGTACGCCGACTCCCCGACGATGGCCATACCCAAGGGGCGCACATTCGACAACCTTCCGCCGCGTACGATCGTGAAGATCGTCCTCAACCCGGCCGCACGCTCCACGATCAACGTCGAAGTCTGGCTGCCGGACGCCGCGAAATGGAACGGGCGGTTCATCGGTCTCGGCAATGGCGGCGCTGCGGGAAGCATCAATCCCGGCACGTTGGCCGGCGTGTTCTACAGCGGCTATGCGGTTGCGACGACAGACATGGGAACCGCGCCTGACTCCTCTTCAGGAATCGGAAACCCGGAGGTCTGGAAGGATTTCGGTTTCCGTGCGACGCACCTGATGACCGTTGCCGCAAAACAGGTCGTCAAGGCGCACTATGGCAGGGAACCGGAGTATTCCTACTTCAGCGGCGGCTCAACCGGTGGCCAGCAGGCCCTCCAGGAAGCGCAGCGGTGTCCCGGGGACTACGATGGCATTGTCGCCAACATCCCTGCGCACTGCCGCACGCCGCTTCACGCCTATTTCCTGTGGAACGACCAGATTCTCCGGAAATGCCCGTTCAGCGAGTCCCAGCAGAACGCCATCATCCTGGCCGGCAACGCGTACATGGCGGCGCGCGAGATACCGCAGACGGCCGGCAAACTCGTTTCCGATCCGCGCGGCGACAAGAATGACATCGAGGCCGTCATCACACTCGCCAGGCAGAGGGATCCGACGCTGTCGGACGCCCACGCCGAAGCCCTCCGGAAGCTGTTCGACGGTCCGAGGCATGCCCTCACCGGCGAACGCATCTTCGGCGGCATTCCGTTTGGCAGTTCCTTCAACATTGCGCATGGCCACCTCTATCTCTTCAAATGGGTGTTCGGCGCGGAGAAGGACCTGATGGAAATCGACTTTGGGAAGGACATCGACGCCTACACCGCCGCGCTCGGCCCGTATCTGAACGCCGAGAATGCGGACTTGAGCCCATTCGAGAAGCGCGGCGGCAAGATGATCATGGTCTCGGGCTCCGCCGATTCATGCGTGCCCTACCACGCGTCGCTCGACTATTACGAGCGCGTGGCCGAGCATTTCGGGTCCATCGAGAAGGCCAGGGCATTCCTGAGGTTCTACATCATCCCCGGAATGAGCCACGGGCCGGGTCCCGGGATCAACAAGCTGCCGAACATGCTTGAGCTCGTTGTCAACTGGCGCGAGAAGGGCATCGTTCCGGAGATGATCCAGGGACAGCGCGTCGTGGACGGGAAGACCGAGCTGGACGTTCCGCTGTATCCGTATCCGACGAAGACCAGTTGGACGCCCGAGACCGGGTTCAAGCCTGTTGACGGACCGCGCGGAGGCGTCGACCGTATCGCAGAGCGCTTCAGGCCCGCCGCCGCAGAGGCGACCGCGCGGTCCGACGTCCAGGTCGCGACCCGGGTTGTCGACGGACCGTTTGGCGACTGCGTGCAAATCAGCAACGGCACGGCCGAACTGGTCGTCTGCCCCGCGATTGGCCGGATCGTACGCTACGGATGGCAGGGCGGCACCAACGTCCTCTGGACCAATGCGGATGCCGCGGCCTGCGCCGCGAAGATTGGTTCCTGGACCAACTGGGGCGGGGACAAAGCCTGGATCTGGCCGCAGGACGACTGGAAGCAGGTGACCGGCCGTGGCTGGCCGCCGCCATCGGCCGCCGATCCGGGGCCCTACTCGTGCGAGGTCCGTTCGAATGGCGTCGTCCTGGTGTCGCCGCCTGTGGCGGGCTATGGCGTCCGTATCGTGCGCACCTTCGAGTTGGCATCCACCGGCACGCAGGTCAGGTGCGCGACGCGCCTCCAGCCGGTGCCGCAGGCAGCGGCCACGGACCGGGCGATGGCCGCCTGGACGGTGGCGCAGGTGCCCGGCGCAGGTGGCAGGTGGTACGCGCGCGTCGAGGACCCGCTCGCCGCCTGGCGGACACTGGGCGGCGGCAAGGGGATTCTGCCGCCCGTGCGCATCGGCGATACGCGCATTGTGCGCCTGCCGCGCGACACCGTCGAGTGGACAAAGTCCGGCACGGTGGGCGACCTGCTGGCGACGCGCCGCGGCGATACGCTCTTCATCCTGCAGCAGGTCGGCGTCGACCCTTCGGCGCGCCCCGCGCCGGGCGACGGGCTGCAGGTGTGCATGACGCCCGACAAGGCGCCCAACGTGCCCGAGGTGGCAGGGCCGTACCTGGAACTCGAAATCACGGCCCCGCTGGCGCCGCGTGCAGAGGTCGAGCGGCATCCCCTGCAGTTCATCTGGTCACTGGTCCGGCTGGCACCGGAGGCCGACGATGCCGCGGTTGCACGGGTTCTCGGCGACCAGGCGGGCGTTGCGACCGCGAAAGGAGACGCGCGATGAACATGACAGAAACAGTCGGACGGCACGGCGCCTTCACGCCCGGGGCGCCCTGGCCGGACAACTACGGCGTGCACATCAACGCGCATGGTGGTGGCATACTCTACGATGCGGGTGTTTACTATTGGTTCGGCGAGCACAAGATCGAGGGGACGGCCGGCAACGCGGCGCACGTCGGCGTGCATGTCTACACGTCCACCGATCTCGCTCACTGGCGCGATGCCGGCGTGGCCCTGCGCGTGTATGACGACAGCGCCCACGACCTCGCCGCCGGCTGCATCATCGAGCGCCCCAAGGTGGTGCGCAATCCGAAGACCGGGCGATTCGTGATGTGGTTCCATTTTGAGCGCAAAGGCGACGGCAAGTACGGCACGGCCAGCAGCGGCGTGGCCACGGCCGACACGGCCGCCGGCCCCTACGTGTATCTCGGCTGCGTCCGGCCCAATGCCGGCCACTGGCCCCTCAACGTGCGCAGCGATCAGAAGGACGCCGCCGCGATCGCCGCTGCCCGCGCACGGGGCGAGACGCTCAGCAACGGACAGAACGACGAGACGCCGCACCTCGACATCCTCGGGCGTGATTTCGAGACCGGGCAGCAGGCGCGCGACATGACCGTCTTCCAGGACGATGACGGCAAGGCCTACCACATCTACTCGTCCGAGCACAACAGCACGCTGCACATTGCCGAATTGACCGACGACTACCTCGCGCATTCGGGGCGGTACGTGCGCGTGTTTGAGCACCGCTGGATGGAAGCGCCTGCGTTGTGCAAACATGCCGGCACGTACTACTTCCTTGGGTCGGGCTGCACGGGGTGGGACCCCAACGCGGCCCGCGCGGCCGTGGCGGACTCCATCTGGGGGCCGTGGCGCGAGACGGGCAACCCCTGCAGCGGCGTCAACCCGGCCAACGGGCTGGGGCCGGAGATGACGTTCGGGGCGCAGAGCACGTTCATCCTGCCTGTGCAGGGCCGGCCGGATGTGTTCATCGCGATGTTCGACATCTGGCGGCCGAAGAACGCCATTGACGGGCGCTACGTGTGGTTGCCGATCACCTTCACTGCTGCCGGCATGCAGATTGCCTGGCGCGACACCTGGACCCTATAGGAGGCCGCATCGGATGACCCAAACACCTGCTTTGTCACCTCGCCTGGAGCCCGCTGCGAACGGAACGTGGCGCTATGTCTCAGCCGATGGACGCGTGCGTCTGGCGTTGCGGCCGCCCGTCGTGGAGTTGGACGGCGAGGCCGTCGTGCTGCGCGTGCGGACCCCCACGCGCTGCGGGGCGCCAACGCACCCGTTCAAAGGCGTTACCGAGACGCGCTACCACGGCACCGTCGTCGGACAGGACGGATTGTCGATCGAACTCGTCGTTCGCGTGGCCGATGGTTCGCCGGTGGTGCGGTTTCGCTACGCGCTGCGGAGCGACCTGACGCGGCGGCTGACGAAGCGGACGGGCGTGGATCATCTCGCCTACCTGGCCTTTGCCTGTCCGGCGCACGCGGCCGTGAAGGAGGTGCGCTTCGCCACGTTCAACGAGCAGCTTCACAGTTTCATGCCTGAAGAGCGTGCGCTGGCGGAGGCCGACTTCGACGCCGGCCTGCGCGTGATGGGGCCGATGCTGTGCTGGGAACGGGGCGGCCGGGCGACGCTGGTGGCCTACGAGCATGGTTCGCAGGTGCCTGACGCATTTGTGCAGTTCCGCCTGGCGGCGGGTGGGCATGTGGAATTGTCGGCTGTAAAGGGCACCTACACCGACGGGCAGCTCCTGGCGCCCGAACAGCCGTACGAGACGCTGTGGCTGCACGTGGCGGCGGTCGGAAATTGCGGCGAGGCTGCACTGGCGGCCGCCTACCGCGATTTCGTGCTGCATGGCCTGAGTCCGAACCACGCCAGCCGCACGCCTTACATTTTCTACAACACCTGGAATTTCCAGGAGCGCAACAAGTGGTGGAATCACAAGGCCTATCTCGCTGACCTCAACGAGACGCGGATGCTGGCCGAGATCGACGTGGCCCACCGCATGGGAATCGATGTCTTCGTGATCGACACCGGCTGGTATGAAAAGACCGGCGACTGGCGCGTCAGTGCGGCGCGGTTCCCGAACGGGATGGGGCCGATCAAGGCCCGTCTCGATGCCTACGGGATGAAACTGGGGCTCTGGTTCAATCCGGTCATCGCAGCCGTGAGCAGCCACATGCACGCGACGCACCGTGATTGCCTGATGTCCTGGAAGGGGAAAGTCGGCGATCCGCATGCCGTCTGGGAGACGGATCCGAGCCAGGGAATCTGCCTGGTCAGCCGGTACTGGGAAGCCTTTGCCGACGAGCTGATCCGGCTCGTGCGCGAGGTCGGCGTCACCTACTTCAAGTGGGATGCCATTGGCCAGTATGGCTGCGACGATCCGAACCATCTGCACGGCACGGCGGAGAATACACCTGAAGAGCGGGCGCAATCCTACGGTTTTCAGCTCGTGCAGTACATGGGCAGGGTGATCGACAAACTATGCGCCGCCTGTCCCGAAGCGATCGTGGACTTCGACATCACCGAGGGCGGTCGCTGCGTGGGTCTGGGCTTTCTGGCTTCCGGGAAGTTCTTCCTGATCAACAATGGGCCGTATTTCCGCAACCTCGATCAGCCGCATGTTCGAGGCACGCAGGGGACGACGGGCATGGGCAACAACGTCTACGTCTATCCGGGACCGGCGCGTCCCTGGGTCTGCCGGCCGCCGCTGGCGTATGACAAGTGGCTGCCGTCGGTGCTGTTTCTGACGCACTACCTGCCCGATGATCCGGCGGACTCGCAGTTGATCGGCGTCGGTTCGCTGGTGCTGGGCCACAACGGCATCTGGGGCGACCTCTGCGGCGTGTCTGATGAGGGCGTGGCGCGCATCGGGCGGTTGCTGGGCTTCTACAAACAGGTGCGCGACGATGTCACGTCGGCCAGTCCGGTCCGGTCCGGTCCCGTCGGGGGCGATCCCGAGGTGCATGAGAAGATCAACGCGGCCACGGGCCGCGGCGTGGTTGTGCTGTTCGCCTCCGCGCGCGGGACATACCGCTACGTGACGAGCCAGGTGACGGCGTCGGCGTTTGTCGCGACCGAGGGCGTCGCGGTGACGCGCGCGGCTGACGGCCGGGCCGTGCTGGAGGCGACGTTCGAGCGCCCCAGTGCCCGCCTTGTTTTCTTCGGTGTTGTGACGGAATAACCAACGAGAGAGGACTGCATGTCACAATCATCCGCAGATTCGCGATCGGCATCAACGACAGGCGCGGCGTTCTGGAGGGCCGGCGTCCCTGCCGGCCTAGGTGCGCGCCCAGATGTCGGACAGGCGCCTGGCCTCGCGTACGCGCCGGCCGGCCCACTTCGACATTCTGCGGTTTCTTGTTGGATATTCTGCGGTTTGGCGCACTCGGCTCAGAGCCAGTTGCACGCCCAGCCACCGCGACGCGTCCCGGGCCGTAAAGCGCGCGCGTGATACGGGCTCGTCTGCGGCGTTGTCGCGGGACGCCGCAGACCGGGAGTCTGGCGGCGCCCGCTCCGCCTTGCATACGAACCCGTCTGACGCGCGCGTTTCCGGGCGCCTGCGGCGCAACCCGGTCCGCGTCGCCCAGCCACCGGCGCGGGTGCGGCGGGTGGACACAGGCGGTTTGTGTGGCGGCCCGCGCCGGGGCCTTCGGGCGCGCCGCCGACGGGGCGGGGGCGATCCGGTTGCTTTCTCCGGGAGGGCTCCGCGACGCCGTGCGCGAGCGTCCGGTCACACGGTCTCGCGGAGCTCGACCCTCCCGGTCGGCAGTTCTGGGCTCGCGCCCGCGCCGGCCGTACCCACTTCGACATTCTGCGGTTTCTTGTTGGATATTCTGCGGTTGTTCTGCGGTTCAGAGACCAGAGTCCTGTCCCTCAATCTTGACCGACGACACCATCGGCGCGCTGACCCGTGACGTTGCGGCCCGTCTGGTGCACAAACCGCATCTTCGTGGTTGAGTCCAGTGCGTGATTCGGTCAACATGGTGGTAGTCGGGTGTCTGGAACAGGAGGTCGCTGATGAAAGGTTGGCAATTGGGCGTCGCTTGGGTGTTGGGCACGTTGTGTCTGGCTGCGAGCGTGGCGGTCGTGGTGTTATCGCGCGACAACCAGAAGCTTCAGGCGCGTGTGCAGACACAGCGCACCACGCTGGAAAGCGGCATTCTGGGACCGCGTGGACAACAGATCGGCGTCAGCATCCTTCAGGACATGGCCAACACGGCCCAGGCCAATGCGGCCATGCGCGGGCTGCTGGGTCGCCATGGCTACCAGGTGCAGACGCAGACGGTCGCCCGCCAGTCGGCGCCCGCTGCGGCAACTGCGACGAATCCGGCCGTGTCCGTGCAAGGAGCCCTGCCATGAATCGCACCCCAACCGAATGCCGTTGCTCGTGTTTCCTGCCCTTTACGCTGCTGGCGCTGGCGCTGTTGCTCGTGCTGGGCTGGAATGCGCGTGAAGCCTATGCCGTGCGTACATCCGGCCAGCAGGTGTTGCAGCGTAACGTGGCCCTGCTCGAACAGGCCGCGGCGACCGAGGGCAAACTGCGCGCGATGCTGACCGATCTCGTGGAATTGGCGAAGACGGACCCGGCTGCGCAGGCGATCGTCGCGAAGTACGACATCCGTTTCAACGCCGGCCAACCGAGCGCGCAGCCGCCGGCTGCGGGCGCGCGCTAGACGGTTCCGGTTTCCCTAGCGGAGATCCCAGGCGAAGACCCGTGTCTCGGGCGACCCCCAGGTCGCCTCGGGCACGAGGCGAACGGCGCGGGCGGTCCAGTCGCCGTCGATGCGGATCAGTCGCCGGTCGTTCTGTTCCGCCCGGTGAATGACACGCCACTCGCCGGGAGCGTCCTCAATCTCCAGTCGAAAGGCCCGCAGGAGCGACGCCGGCATCGCGCGGCGCTTCTGGTTGAGCGGGTAGTCGCAGCGCATGTTGGTGCAGTTCTTGCGGCTCAGGTCGCTGTCGAGGACCAGGCGCACCCGGCGGATGCGCGCCGGCCTGGCCCATCGATACTCGGCCCAGGCGCCGGGCGCGGCGATCCAGGCGTGGTCTTCGTCGCCCACCGTGCGGTCATATCCGTCACGCAGCGTCTCGGGCGCGCCGACGGACGCCGTGAGCTGCGCGGTACGGCTGATCGTGGCGATCTCCCGCTTGAGACCGGGCAGGTAACAGTCATCATCCATCAGTGCCTGCTGCAGTTCGGCACGGAGCTTCTCGTACACGCCTCGCGGCAGGAGACCGTCACGGATGGCCAGGGCTGCGGCCGTGCCGGCTGCCTGTCCGAGTATGGCGCAGGTGGCCATGACACGCGTCGACGAAAGCGCGGCGTGTGTGGTGCTGATGTTCCGGCCGGCGCAGAACAGGTTGGCGATGTTGCGCGAGTAGAGGCAGCGGTAGGGGATGCCGTAGGGCGAGGGGGCGGGGTGGAAGACCGTGGGCTTCCCGGGATGGCGCAGGCCGGCGGGATGGTGGTCGTCCATGGACCAGCCGCCGTAGGCCACGACGTCCTCGAAGGGGCCGCCCGCCCGCACGTCGTTCTGGGTCAGGATGTGATCGCCGACATAGCGCCGGCTCTCGCGCTTGCCGGGCAGGAACCCCACCCAGTCCAGCACCCAGTTGGCTGCGCCGTGCTCGCCGCGGTTCTTGATGTGATCCCAGATGCCGAATGCGGCTTTGAGCAGCTCGTCCCGCAACGTTTCGGTGTCGTGGATGGAGTCCTGCTCGCCGCCAAGTTCCACCCACCAGAAGTTGTTCCCGGGGATGCCGTGGTGCCGGTTGGGAAGGTCGGCGTCGGTCTCATAGCGGTTCGCCCATGACGGCGGGGTGTAGGGTTGCGGCTCCGGCATCTCACGAAGCTGGAGCAGGCAACTCATCCCCATCGTGCGCGTGTCGCCGACCGGCGGCTCAATGTCCTCGTTGAACTCGGCGGCTGCCTCGCGGCCGATGCGGAACTCGGCCCCGGACAGGGGCGCCAGGATGCTGTCGCCGGAGCAGTCGGCGAACAGCCGGGCATGGATCGTGTGCCAGGTCTCGGTCGTCAGCTGCCAGGCCCGTACGCTGGCAATGCGGTCGCCATCCATGGTCAGTCCATTCACCGTGCAGTTCAGCAGCGACGTCAGGTTCGGCTGGAAGCGGACCTTCTCGTACAGAATGCTGTCCCAGGTGGAGTAGTTGGACAGCGGGTTGCGCAGGATGTTGGCCAGTTCGATCTCCTCGATGATGCCCGCCTCCCGCAGGCCCTTGCCGTGTGCGCCGCCGATCCACATGCGGATCTCCGACGAGGCGTTGCCTCCCAGGACGGGCCGGTCCTGCACCAGCACCGTCTTGGCGCCGCGGCGCGCGGCGGCGATGGCCGCACACATTCCCGCCAGCCCGCCGCCGACGACACAGACGTCAAAAGTATGGTTGATCTCGCGCATGGGTTCCTTCCTTCAGGTTCACCGGAACAGGCCCGTTGGCCCTGTGTTTCCCGCACTCTAGCACACCAGCAGGACCACCGCCATGGCTGGGAACGCCAGCAGGGTGCTCAGCACGACGATGGCGGCGGCCAGGTCCTTGTCCGCGCCCATCTGGTCGGCCATCACGTAGGACGCCACCGCGGTGGGGCAGGCCAGGTACAGGTAGGTCATCATGCGCAGGTCGCCCGTCAGGCCGAACGCGACGATCAGCGGCCAGCCCAGCAGCGGCGCGATCGCGACACGCAGCACCGACGACGCCAGCGCAGGCGCCAGATGTCCCCGCACGCGGTCGAAACTGAGACTCGCGCCCAGGGCCAGCAGTGCGGCCGGCAGTCCGGCGCCGCCGATGCCCGCGATGGTCTTGTCGATGGCCGATGGGAAGGACACCTGCCACGTGTGTGCCAGCAACCCCAGTCCGCAGGCGATGACCAGCGGATTGGTCGCGACTCCGCGTACCACCTGCCACAGGTGCCGCCCGAGGTGGCCCTCGCCGCGCTTCAGCAGCAGCAGGACGCCAAGCGCGTTGTAGATCGGCGTGACGGGCGCCATGGCCAGCGCCGCCTGGCCGGCGATGGCGTGGGGCGCCAGCGCGTAGATGATCACCGGCAGGCCGACATAGGCCAGGTTGCCGCGGAATGCGCCCTGCACGAAGACGCTGCGCGACGCGCGCGGCACGGCGCACAGGAGCGCGACCGCCCAGGCGAGGAGGATCGTCGCGACCGCGACGATCAGCAGGACCTGGCTCACCGGGACAATCTGCTCACTGGGGGTGCGACTGCGCGCAATCTCCATGAACAGGACGCAGGGCAGGGCCACCCAGAAGGCCAGTTTGTTCAGACCGGCGAAGAACGCCGGCGGCAGGAAGCCGAAGCGACGCAGCGCGGCGCCCAACGCGATCATCACGAATACAGGCGCCAGCGACTGCAGGATGGTGATCCACATAATGCCGACAGGGTAATGGGCATGGGCGTGCCGTGCAAGCCGGAATGGGTCTCCAATGGGTTGTGGCCGACGCGATCCGTGTGATAGCATTTGGCCCGTTTCACGGAGTCCCATCCATGGCCAGCAACGATCCCGAGTTTCGCGTCACATTTCACCCGTCCGGGCGGTCCGTCTTTGTGATCGGCGGCACGACCGTGCTCGAAGCGGCCGCTTACGCCGGGCTCGTACTGCAGACGCCGTGTGGCGGCGGTGCGACCTGTGGCAAGTGCCGCGTCCGGATCCGGGCGGGCCGGACGGACACGGCCGCCTCATCCCACCGCCTCGACGCGGCTGCGCTGGCCGACGGCTGGCGCCTGGCTTGCGCCACGCGAATCGCCGGCGATGCCCAGGTCGAGGTCCCGGCGGAATCCATGTTTGAGCAGGCCCACCAGATCCTGGTCGATGACGCTGGACATGCGTTGTCGGTTGTGTCGTCGGTTGCCGCCACGGCGGTGTCGCTTGCGCCCCCTTCGCACACGGATTCCTGTCCGGACCTGGAGCGCCTGTCAGCCGCGTTGGGCACGGCCCTGCAGCCCGCGCCGTCCCTGTATGCCACGCTGCCCAAGCGCCTGCGCGCGGCCGGCTGGCGCGTGCGCGCCGTGCACGAAGGCGGGCGCCTGCTGGACGTACTGCCGATCGAGGGGGCCGGCGATGTGCTGGGCGTCGCCTTCGACCTCGGCACGACCACCGTGGTCGGGACGCTGCTCGACCTGGCGACCGGCGCCGAACGCGGCGTGGCCTCCACCATGAACGGACAGATCCCATTCGGCGATGATGTGCTGACGCGCATCCTGCGCGTGCGCGAGGATGCGGGCGGGCTGGCCGATCTGCAGGCGGCCGCTGCGCATTCGCTCAACGAGATCATCGCCGCGCTTTGCCGGCAGGCCGATGTGCCTTCCGACCGGATCTACAGCGTGACCCTCGCCGGCAACACCACGATGCAGCAGCTGGTCGCCGGCATCGACCCGTCGGCCCTCGGCGAACTGCCGTTCGTGCCCGTCTTCGCGTCCGGGTTTGAGGCGTCGGCCGCCACCCTGGGATTGAACGTCAACCCCGCGGCGCGCATCTACCTGTTTCCCCAGGTGGGCGGTTTCGTGGGCGGCGACACGGTCGCAGGCATGCTGGCCGCAGGCTTTGACCGGCTGGAACGCCCCACGCTGCTCGTCGACATCGGCACAAACGGCGAGATTGTGCTGTTCACCGGGCGCGAGATCCTCTGCGCATCAACGGCGGCCGGCCCTGCCTTCGAGGGTGCGCGGATTGTTCAGGGCATGCGCGCCACGGCGGGCGCGATCGAGAAGGTGCTCGTGCGCGACGGCGATGTACATGTTCATACGATCGGCCATGTGGCGCCGGTGGGGTTGTGTGGCACGGCATTGATCGACGCCGTGGCCGAGATGCTCCGGCACGGCGTCATGGACGAAACCGGCCGCATTCTGCCGGCTGACGAACAGCCCGTCGGATTGGCGCCGGGCTTGCGGCGGCGGATTGTGTTTGCGGGCGAGAACGGTCGCTTCGTACTGGCCGAGGGCAAGGACGGGCGCGAAACCGTCAGCCTCTGCCAGCACGACATCCGTGAACTGCAACTGGCCTCGGGTGCGATCCGCGCCGGGATCGACACCTTGCTGCTGCGCGCCGGTCTGGCGCCGGAGCAACTCGATGCCGTCCTTCTGGCCGGCGGATTCGGAAACTTCATCCGCCGCAACAACGCCCAGCGGATCGGTCTGCTGCCGCCCCTGCCGCATGACCGCATCCGTTTCATCGGCAATGCCTCCTCGATGGGCGCCAAGATGGCGCTGCTTTCGACCCGCGAGCGGGCGCGCGCCGAAGCGCTGCGCAAACAGGCGGTGCATGTCGACCTCAGCATGGACACAAACTTCCAGTCGGCATTCGGGATGGCCATGATTTTTCCGGACAGTGAACCAACCGCCCCGGGCAGCGTTTAAGTATGAAAGTGCCCCGGCTCCGGGGAGTTTCATGTCAAGGAGTCCTAAGGTCATGCCCCGTCATTCGCCGTGCGTCCGCGTCTGCCTGCTTGCATCGGTTGTTTCCGTCGCCGCGTCGGCCGCGCGACTGTCCGCGGCCAGCGTATCGAACGCCACGTCGACCGTCGTTGTCACCGCCACCCGCCTGCAGCGCCCGATGACCAACCTGACGGTCTCGGCTGACATCGTGACACGCGATGCGATCGAAGAGCGTGGTGCGGTCAGCATCGACGAATCCCTGGCGCAGGTTGGCGGCGTGGACTACCTCAGCTCAGGCCTGCCCGGCTCCGGCACCAAGCTCGATCTCCGCGGCCTGACGCCCGACTACCAGTCCAAGAGCGTGCTGGTTCTGCTTGACGGCCGGCGCGTCAACGAGGCCTTCCAGGGCAATGTGGAGTTCTCGCAACTGGCGGCCGACAACGTCGACCATGCCACCGTGCTGCGCGGCCCGGCCTCCTATGCCTACGGTTCGGGCGCCATGGCGGGCGTCGTGGATATCGTCAGCCGCAATGGCCGGAACCAGGAGCCGTTCGTTGAGACACGCGCGGCCGCCGGCAACTACGAGACCTGGCAGGTGCGCGCCGCCGGAGGCGGCCAGTTCGATCAGGTCGACACCTACGCCGCGGTCAGTCATGTGCAGACCGACGGCTACCGCCCGCTACCCGACGACCCGAAACTCGACTGGCAGGCCGATGACTATTTTGTCAACCTCGGTTGGTCGCCATCCGAGCGCGACATGTTCCGCCTGACCACCGGCTACTACACCGGCGAAGGCACCGACCGCGACGGTGGCCGCACGGTTGACCGCACCTACCAGACCTTGACGTGGGATCACGCGTGGAACCCTGACCTGGACGCCGTGCTGACGTGGCGCGGGTACAACACGATCGAGGATTCGGACTACCTGCTGGCGGACCTGACGCGCGCCTACACGTTGCGCTCGACCGGCACCGAACTGGAGCAGACGCTTCGCCCCGTCTCCTGGTTGCGGCTCGTGGCCGGCGGCGACGTTCGCCAGGACAACGCCGACATCACCGATGTCGAATCCTTCACGCACCGCGAGTATGTCGGCGGTCTCTTTGCCGAGGCTGACATCTCCCTGTCGGAACAGCTGGTGCTGAGCCTGGGCGCACGCTACGACAAACACGAACTCTACCACGGCAAGCTGAGCCCGCGTGCGGCGTTGCTCTACCGCATCGTGCCGGGGATCGAGGCCTATGTCTCCGCGGCAAATGCCTTCCGGACGCCGGGGATCTCGGACCGCTACATCGCCACCGGCTATCAGGGCGCCTGGCTGCAGGGCAACCCGGACCTGAAGCCGATGACGCTGACGGCCTACGAACTGGGGCTGCGCCAGCAGATTGGCGAGCAGGCCGCCTGGCGCGTGGCGCTGTTCTACAACGACATCCACGACCTGTTCGACTTTGACGTGACAGCCGACGCGCCGCCCCCCGGCTACTTCGTGGTCATGGAACCGGCCAACACGGCGCGCGCCCACACGCAGGGGATCGAAGCCGACGGGCACGTGTGCATCGGCGGCGGCTTCACAGTCTTCGCCAACCTGTCCTACACCGATGGCGAATACGACGAACACGCAACCAAGCCCGATGCCGTCGGCAACCAGATCGCCAACCTGGCCCCGGTCAAGATCGCGGCGGGAATCGCGTGGCACAACGGTCGCCAGACGCACAGCCTCACCGGGCGCTACGTCGATGAACGCGAAGTGGATGTCGACAACACGGCCAAACTGGATAGCAGCACCGTGGTCGACTGGAGCAGTCGCTACGCGCTGAACGATCACGTCGCCCTGACACTGAACATCTACAACCTGTTCGACGAGCAGTACGCGTGGGCCTATGACCGGGGCCTGGCAACAGGCGTTCCCATGCCAGGCATCCGGTTCATGGCCGGGATCGAGGCGCGCTTCTAGGCTTTGCCGCTCAGGCGCGCGCGTGCTTCGCGTGCGCCCAGACCGCGCAGGGCCATCACGTTCGCCAGACTCTTGCGGCGCAGCAGCAGTTTGCCGTCCTGCTTCTCCCACTTGAACACCGCAATCGGCGACACGCGGGCCAGTTTGGCAAAGTCCTGCTGGGTCACGCCCAGCTTGCGGCGCAGGGCGCGCACGCCCTTGCCGGAAATCCACGCCCGCGAGGAGGCCGGAGCTGCCGGCTGGGCCGCATCGGCTGCCGGCTGGCGGCGGCTCAGCTCGGCTACCTGCTTCTTGACCTGCGCCAACTCCCGGCGCAGCGCCACGGCGGCGCGGCGGCTGGCGCGCAGGTCTTTGCGCAGGGGCTCTGTCAGTGCCTTCGCCTCGCGCCTGGCAAGGCGTACGATCTCAGTCTTGAACACGTGACCAATGTTGGGCATAGCTACTCCTATAACTTCCAAACTACACCATATGTATATCAAAAGCGACCGTTTGGAACAAGGCCCAAACATCCCGATGATGGGAGCTCGCCACGTCACTGTCGCACTACGTGTCCGGCGGGGTTGCGAAGTCGGGGTCGCGTTTCCGGCTGTCGCCGTCTATAATGGACGCACTTAGTCGGCTGGCAGTGGGAGGAGTGCAGGTCCATGAGGAAAGTCATGCTTGGCGTTGCCTGTCTGGCACTCATCGCGGGGTTCGTGGTCGGGAGGGGATGCGGACGGGATGCGCATGAACGGCCCCAGGCGCGCGCAGATACGAGTGCGGTGGAGCGGGTGTCCGAACTGTGGACCTGTTCCATGCACCCGCAGATTCGCGAACATAAGCCCGGCAAATGCCGGATCTGCGGAATGGATCTGATTCCAGTGGCGGTGGATGCTTCCGCCGACGGGGCCCAGCCGCGTCAGACTGCGCTCTCGCCCGCTGCCCGCGCGCTGGCTGAGATCGCCGTGGCTCCCGTGGAACGCCGTTCGGTTGCCGTCGAAATCCGCATGGTCGGCAAGGTGCAGTTCGATCAGACCCGCCTGGCCTACATCGCGCCGCGCGTCGCGGGTCGCATTGACCGGTTGTACGCGAACTTCACCGGCGTGCCCGTCAAGGCCGGCGACCATCTGGCGGACATGTACAGTCCCGAGTTGGTGTCGGCGCAGCAGGAACTCCTGCTGGCAGTGAAACCGTCGGGGGGCGCCGCCGCGTCGGCGTCGCTCCTTGCCGCAACGCGCGAGCGCCTGCGGCTCTGGGGCCTGACGGCCGAGCAGGTTGCCGAGATCGAGCGCGCGGGCCAGGTGCGTGACCACGTCACCTTCTATGCGCCGATCGGCGGCATCGTGGTCGAGAAGGAGGCGCGTGAAGGGCAATACGTGGAAGCCGGCATGCGCCTGTTCACCGTGGCGGACCTGACCCGCGTGTGGGTGCAGCTTGATGCCTATGAGTCCGACCTCGCGTGGTTGCGTTACGCGCAGGAGGTCACGTTTCAGGCCGAAGCGTACGCGGGCGAGACTTTTACGGGCACGATCGCGTTCATCGATCCCTTGCTCGATCCGATGACCCGCACCGTCAAGGTCCGCGTCAATGTCGCAAACGCCGACGGCCGGCTGAAGCCGGAGATGTTCGTGCGTGCAGTCGTCCGGGCCGCGGTTGCCGCCGATGGTCAGGTGCTGCGGAGCGACCTGCGTGGCAAGTGGATCAGTCCGATGCATCCGGAGGTCGTCAAGGACGGCCCGGGAGCCTGCGATGTCTGCGGCATGCCGCTCGTGCGCGCCGAGGAGATTGGGTATGCCGAACGCGATGGGGCGGCCACGGCCCTGCCGCTCGTGATTCCGGCATCGGCGCCGCTGGTCACCGGCAAGCGGGCTGTCGTCTATGTGGCCCTGCCGCAGAAAGACGGGCTCTATGAGGGACGCGATGTCATTCTGGGACCCAGGGCGGGGGATTACTACCTGGTGCGCGAGGGGTTGCAGGAAGGCGAGCAGGTTGTGGTCAACGGCAATTTCAAGATCGACAGCTCACTGCAGATTCAGGGCAAGCCCAGCATGATGGCGCCCTCCGATGACACTGGCTCGGTCAAGCGTGCACACGATGTGGCGCCGTCCGCGCCCACGCCGACGGCAGCGCCTGACGGGTTCCGGAAACAGTTTGGCGCTGTTCTGGACAGCGTGTTCGCAATCGGGGATGGGCTGGCCGACGATAGTCTGGAGACGGCGCGCACCCATGCCTCCCAGGCCAGGCGCGATCTCGCCGCAGTCGACATGGGGCTGCTCGCAGGGGATGCGCGTGAGCGCTGGATGCAGGCGCTGAAACCGTTGGATCTGTCGCTCGACGCGATGATCGCGGCGAAGGACATCGATGCCTTCCGACTCTCCTTCGCCTCGCTATCGACGGAGATGGCCCGCGCCACCCAGGCGTTCGGACCCGTCCGGTCGTCACCCGTCTACGATCTGCGCTGTCCCATGGCCTTCGACGGGCGCGGCGCCACCTGGCTGCAGAAGGACCAACCGGTTCACAACCCCTATTTCGGCAAAGCCATGCCAACCTGCGGGGAAGTCATCGCGACGATCCCGGGCAGCGGACGGTGAGGCAGGAGGGTTGAGGAGGGTGGCAGGTGGGAGGTGGAAGGTGGAGGGTGGCAGACACATTTGCCTCGCATGTTCCGGGGTTGGGATCGGAACCGGTATCGAAAAACAGTTGAGTCGGCAATTGGGTCGCTTGCGACCCAATTCTTGGCCAGCAATCGATTCAGATTCCGATAGCGACCCCGACGCCGACAACCGGGCAATGGGCGGAGTGCGCGGGGAACACGCTGCGTACAGTATGGCCGCAATCTCCGCGATGTGGAGTCTGGTGGCGCAAATCGCCCTGAAGCCTGAGGAGAGTCCTGCATGACGCCCACCCCCCACCTTCCACCTTCCACCTCCCGCCATCCACCTAGCACCCCCCACCTGGCACCCCCTGCCTCTCCCGCGCCTCCCTCGTTCGTCGATCGCGTCATCCGTTTCTGCCTTGAGCAGAAACTGGTCGTCGCCCTGCTGGTTGTCTTCGTGGTCGCCTGGGGGGCTTTGGTCGCGCCGTTCGACTGGAACCTCGGCGGCGTGCCGCGCAGTCCGGTGGCGGTTGATGCCATCCCCGATATCGGCGAGAACCAGCAGATCGTCTTCAGCGAATGGATGGGGCGCTCGCCCAAGGATGTGGACGACCAGGTGACGTATCCGCTCACCGTGTCGCTGCTCGGCATGCCGGGCGTGAAGACGGTCCGCAGCACCTCCATGTTTGGCTTCTCGATGGTGTACGTCATCTTCGAGGAGAACGTGCCCTTTGAGGCGTCGCAGAACCGGGTCATCGCCCGGCTGAACGGCCTCCCTTCGGGCGTGCTGCCGGAAGGCGTCAAGCCGGCCCTTGGGCCGTATGCGACGGCGCTGGGGCAGGTTTTCTGGTACACGCTTGAGGGCCGTGATCCGGACGGAAAGCCCGTTGGCGGATGGGATCTGCACGAGTTGCGAACCTTGCAGGACTGGACCGTGCGCTACCACCTGCAGGCCGCCGCGGGCATCACCGAGGTCGCTCCGGTGGGCGGGTTTGTGCAGGAATACCAGGTCGATGTCGATCCCGACGCCATGCGGGCGTACCACGTTTCCCTGGAGGAGGTCTTCCGTGCGGTGCGCATGTCGAACCTCGACGTGGGCGCACGGCAGATCGAACTCAACCGCGTCGAGTACCTGATCCGCGCGCGCGGGTTCATCCGGAACGTCCGGGATGTTGAGAACACCGTCGTCAAGGTGAACGACAATGTGCCGATCTATGTGAAGAACATCGGCCGGGTTGTGCTGGGGCCGGCCGCCCGCGAAGGTGCCCTGGACAAGGAAGGCACCGAGGCGGTGGGTGGCGTCGTCGTGGTGCGCCACGGGTTCAACCCGCTCGCGGCGATCAAGAACGTCAAGGCCAAGATCGCCGAGATCGCCCCCTCGCTCCCCGTGAAGGTCGTGGTGGACTATGAACAGACCGGCCGTGCGTCTCTCGAGGCCTTCGCACGCGAACACGGGTTCGACGCCTATGCCGGCGCTGAGATCAACCAGGAGTCGTGGCTCACGTGGCTGACGGTCACGCCGCGCGACCAGTGGCCCCGGGGCGTCACCACCAGCCAGGTGACGGTCGTGCCCTTCTATGATCGCACCGACCTGATCTACGAAACCCTCGGCACCCTCAATAGCGCGCTGTACGAGCAGGTGCTGATCACGACAATCGTCGTCATCATCATGGCGTCGCAACTGGGGCTGTCGCTGCTGATCAGCATCGTCATGCCGCTGGCCGTGTTGTTCGCCTTCATCGCGATGAAGCTGCTTGGCGTGGAGGCCAACATCGTCTCGCTGTCGGGAATTGCGATCGCCATTGGAACGATCGTAGACATGGGGATCATCCTGTGTCAGAACATCGTGCAGCATATGGAGGAGGCGCCGCCCGAAGAGAGCCGGCTGGAGGTCATCTATCGTGCGTCCAGCGAGGTCGGCAGCGCCGTGCTCACCGCCATCTCCACCACGGTGATCGGCTTCCTGCCGGTTTTCGTCATGACCGGTCCGGAGGGCAGGCTGTTCAAGCCGCTGGCGTTCACGAAGACCTTCTGCCTGATTGGATCGGTCATCGTGGCGCTTACGGTGATCCCTGCCGCGGCGCACATCCTGTTCTCCGGCAAGGTCAGGTCGAAGACGACGCGGCGCTTCTGGCATCTTGGGATTGTTGCTGCCGGTTTGTGGGTCGGGCTGTGGCTGAATGCATGGTGGGCCGGGGCGCTGTTGGTTGTGGTGGGCGCCTATCTTCTGATCGCGGACCGTCTCCCCGCCCGCGTCCGCAAGGTCATGCCCTGGGCCACCAATGCCGGGGTCATCCTGCTCGTCGGGATCCTGCTTACGAATCACTGGATGCCGCTGGGGATCCAGGCCGGCATCTGGCGCAACCTCGTTCTGGTGATGCTCCTGATCGGCGGCTTTCTTTTCCTCTACCATCTGGTGGAGCGGTTCTATGGGCCGATGCTGCGCTGGTTTCTGGCGCACAAATGGACGTTCCTGTGCATGCCGCTCGTGATTGTGCTGCTGGGGTACACGACGTGGCTCGGCTTCGGAGCACTCTTCGGCTTTGTGCCACGCGCGGCGGAGCGGGTTGGGCTCAGAAAGAATGTGCTGCAGCAGACGGGCTTCTGGTCCGCGATGTCGCACCGGTTCCCCGGTCTGGGCAAGGAGTTCATGCCGCCCCTGGACGAGGGCTCCTTCCTTTACATGCCCACCACCATGCCGCACGCCTCCATCGGCGAGGCGCTCGATGTCATCCAGAAGCAGGACAAGGCCATCCGTGCGATCCCTGAGGTTGACACCGTCGTCGGCAAGATCGGACGCGCCGATACCGCACTTGACCCGGCGCCGGTCAACATGATCGAGACGGTCATCACGTACAAGCCCGAGTTCATCACCGACAAGGACGGACACCGCGTCTCATTCCGCTATGACAAGCCGCGAGGTGAGTTCGTCCGGGAAAACGGTGACCTGGTTCCCGACCCGCATGGTCGCCCGTACCGGCAGTGGCGCGACCACATCGGGAGCCCGAATGACATCTGGCGGGAGATCGTGGCCGCCGCCCAGATTCCGGGCGCCACGACGGCACCCAAGCTCCAGCCAATCGCGGCGCGAATCGTCATGCTTCAGAGCGGCATGCGCGCGCCGATGGGGGTGAAGGTCAAGGGCCCGGATCTGGATAGCGTCGAGCGGGGCGGGCTGGAAATCGAGCGTTTCCTGAAGGAGGTGCCCGAAGTCGAGGCGTCGGCCGTGATCGCCGACCGGATCATCGGCAAGCCGTATCTGGAGATTGACATCAACCGCGAGGCCATCGCCCGCTATGGCATGCAGATCGGCGATGTTCAGGACGTGATCGAGACGGCGATCGGCGGCGTCCGCCTCACGACCACCGTGGAGGGTCGTAAGCGCTTTCCCGTGCGCGTGCGTTACCTGCGCGAACTGCGCGACCAGGTTGAATCGCTGGAGCGCGTGCTGGTGCCCGCCATGGACGGCGCCCAGATCCCGCTCACACAACTGGCCGAGATCCGCTATGTCCGCGGGCCGGAGGCCGTCAAGAGCGAGGACTCGTTCCTGATCGGCTATGTGCTCTTCGACATGAAGCCCGGCTTCGCCGAGGTGGACGTGGTCGAAGCCTGCCAGCGCTACCTGGATGCCAAGAAGGCGTCCGGCGAGTTGGCGCTGCCCGCAGGGGTCACGTACCGGTTCGCCGGCAGCTACGAGAACCAGATCCACGCCCAGAAGACCCTGGCCGTGGTCCTTCCGCTGACGCTCTTCGTCATCTTCATGCTGATCTACTTCCAGTTCCGGTCCGTGATCACGACCGGTCTGGTATTCTCGACCATCTTTGTCTGCTGGGCCGGCGGGTTGCTGTTCATCTGGCTCTATGGGCAGCCGTGGTTCCTGAACGTGACGCTCTTTGGCGTGGATCTGCGCAGCCTGTTCCAGGTGCACACCATCAACATGAGCATCGCCATCTGGGTCGGGTTCCTGGCGTTGTTCGGCATTGCATCGGATGACGCGGTTGTGATCTGCACCTACATGGACCAGCGCTTCAGCAAGGTCAAGCCGGCCACGGTGGCGGACATCCGCGAAGCCACGATCTACGCCGGCAAACGACGGATTCGCGCCTGCCTGATGACCACCGCCACCACGGTCCTGGCGCTGCTGCCCGTGCTCACCTCAACAGGGCGTGGCGCCGACATCATGGTGCCGATGTCGCTCCCATCCTTCGGCGGCATGGTGATCGAGGTGATCACGCTGTTCCTGGCCCCCGTGCTGTACTGCTGGGTCAAGGAGAGGCAACTCAGCGCCCGAGGATGATCGGCAGGGCGCTGCGCAGGTCCGGCACTTCGGCATGCAGCAGCGGCCGGACGCCGGATTTGGCCAGGTTGCCTCCCGCCACGCCGATGGCGGCAAGTCCGGCCAGCCGGATTGAGATGACGCCGGCGCCGCTGTCCTCCATGCCGATGACGCGATGGTATCGCTCCGGCGGAATGCCCAACCCGACACGCACCGTCTCGGCGTAGAGCCACGGATGCGGCTTGGGCGCCAACTCACCGAGCGTGCCGGCCTGGCCGGGGCGGATCGCCGTGCCGGCGCTGATGATGGCGTCGTAGAAGTCCTTGGGATCGCCCATGTCGAGGACGCGAAAAGCGTCGAGGATCTCCGGCCAGGCCTTCTCGTAGAGGCCGCTGGTGACCAGTCCGATGCGCACACCGGCTTTCTTCAGCGCGAGGAGAAACTCCTTGAGTCCCGGCGCCGGCGTGAAGGCGCCGACCCGGCCGCGGCCGGCGAGGATCTCGGCCATCTCGTGATGCGTGATGTCGAAGTAGTGCGTGCGTGCCTCCTCGACGCTCTTCTCCGGGCAGTAGGTGTCGATGCAGTACTGCAGGTGCTCGCTGACCGAGTGGCCGCTGACGTGCGCCTCGTCGCCGGCCTTGAGCCTGAACGCCCGGTCGCCCAGCAGCCGGGCGGTGGTCTGTTCGATGATCCACATCCAGAAGGCCTCGCTATGCACGCTCGTGCCGTCCAGATCCATGAGCACCGCCTCGGCCGGGCCTTCAAAACGGACCGGCTTCAACGGGTAGATCGCCGGGTGACCCATGGCGCTGCGGATGTGGCAGAGCGTCTTGTCCGCGAAGGCGATGAAGTCCTGCTTGCGGTCGCGTGTGGTCACAATGCGGCGCACGCCGTCCTGGCCGACGCGGAACAGGCCGTCGGCGCCGCTCTCCAGGTCAATCAGGTCGCCGGCGAATTCGGGGGCTTCGTTGATGCCGCAGATCATAGGACGACCTTCACCGTGACGATCTTCTTCGCTGCCACGGTCAGTGTGATACGGCGGCCCTTGAGCGGCGCCGGGCCTGTCTCGGCTTCGGCCAGCGTGCAGAAGACGGCGCGCTCGGGCGCAGCACCCAGGGTCAGCGTGCCTGACATCGGCTGATCGTCCGGGTTGAACAGGCGTACCAACAGGCCGCTGCCGTCTTCGGCCCGCTTCACGGCGGTTACGTGCAGGTTGGGGTTGTCGAGTGCCAGAAGGCTGTCGGACAGCGGCAGGTCGCCTGTGCCGCGACCGGTGCAGGCCACGCGCAGGGGGGCGTAGAGGCGTGCCGCCTCGACCAGCAGGCTCGCGGCCCTCCAGTCGCCGCGGTGAACGTGGATGGCGTACTCGAAACGCTGCCGCCCCGGGCACTGCACGCCCTCATCGGGCAGTTCGGTCTGCTTCTCCTCGCTGACGGCCAGGATGATGCGGCACGCGCGGATCAGCGTCAGGGCCAGCGTACGCGGTTCGTCCTCGAAGGCCTCGTACTCGAACAGGCCCTTGGGCAGCAGGGCGATGCCATCCGGGCCGTCGTTCATCGACACGAACGTGCGCAGCGGGTGTGTGCCGCCGGCGGCCTCGACCCAGCCGGTCGAGTCGGGGATGGGAATGGCGCGGGTCACCACGTCGTAGTGCGAATCGGCGTGGGTCTCGTTTGTCTGCAGGCCGGTGGGGAGGCAGGCGCGCAGCCAATGGTCCCTGGCGCGGTTGTCGACCGTCAGCGCGACGGCTACATGGCGCGCGCCATGCTCCAGGCGGTACTCGACCGACACCGGCAGCTCCACGAGCGTTTCATTGCGGCGCTTGCCGTCGCCGAAGTCGAGCGGGACCGGGAAGGTGTAGTCGACGCGGATGGTGCCGACCAGCGGGCCGCTCTCCGTCACCTGCACGCGGGCGCTGACGCCCATGCTGCTGTAGACGCGGTCGGAACGCGGGGCGACGTGCTTCCAGGCATTTCCGACCTCGCCCTGGTCGCGCAGGTAGTTGAGCCCGGCGTAGGCCCTGCCGGTCGCCTTGCAGGTGATGTCGATGGTGCCGTTGCCGTTGACCACCACGCGCAGGTGCTCATTCTCCATGCGGTCGGCGCCCGTCACCAGGCTGCGCGGGTCGCGCGGCACGCGCGGATCGGGCTTGACCAGATAGGTGCGATACCCGAGAGCCGGCAGATTCTCCAGCCTTCCGTAGAGGTGGATGCGCGTGCTGGCGAGGATGCACGGTACGTCCCAGATGGAATCGACCAGCGAACTGCTCTTCTCGGCCGAGATGATCTGCCGTTCGACGGTGCTCTGCGCCGGGCATTCGAGTGCGACGGCCTGTGCGTTCCAGTCGCGCGGCACCTCGAGGTCGAGCTTCACCACCGCGTCGCGCTCATAGGGCAGGCTGTTGTAGACGATGATCTGGACGGCGTGCGGCGCGACGCCGGCCGGCGACAGGTTCTTCGCCAGATGGGCCATCGCGTCTTCTGTCACGATGTCGGCGATATCGGCGACGTTGCGGTAACGGTACTCCATGTCGAGGTGCGCTGCGTCAGGGGCGCATCCGCCGTTGGCGTCATGGGTGTGGTTGGACAGCAGCGTGCGCCAGGCCCGGTCGAGGTAGCGCGTGGGATGCTCCATGCCGCGCCAGCAGGCCAGGGCCGCGAGCGGTTCGGCCGAGTAAGTCAGGCGCGTGTAGGCGTCGAAGTCGCGCTGCTTGAGATAGGTGCGGGCGCTGATCGTGCCGGGGAAGAGGTACGTCCATTTCCCCTCCTTGAGGTAACTGCGCCGCTCGCCGGTGAGCACCGGCAGACTGGCCCGGTCGATCACCTTGTCGACTTCGTCCCAGTAGTGTTCGAGGTCGGTGTGCTCGATCGTGTACCGGCCGGCGCAGGCCTTCTGCGCGTCGCGTATGACCTGCGATTCCAGCGGGTGGGCGACGCTGATGTCATGGCCGTTCATGGCCAGGAAGATCGGCGTCGTGAAATGCGCGCCTTCGGCGGCCACCATGTCCGAGATCGCCTGGGCCAGGGGGGCGGGGTCGTACGCGGCGACCGGTGCCTGCAGATCGTAGGTCAGGTCCTCGCCGGCGAGCCCGTCGGCGAAGCGGAAGGGCACCTCATCGCGCTGGCCCCACTGCCAGTCCTTGCTGAAGGTCTTGTTCTGGGTGACCGCGCGATGCACCTGGTAGTACCAGTTGTAACGGGCGTAGAGCGCGAAACGGCTGGCCATTACCTGCGTACCGTCGGGGGCCGACCAGACCCACTCGGCGTCGCACTCGTGGTGCGATACGCCGCGGTAGAACATCATGCGTTTCTGGCCGAAGTCGGCGAGAATCTGGGGCAACTGGCCCGTCTGGCCCCAACTGGACGGCGTGTAGGCGACCGTTCCCGGTTTGCCGCCGTAGCGCTCGACGGTCTTGCGCCCATAGAGGAAATTGCGCGCCAGTGCCTCGTGGCCGATCGAGAACTCCTCGGCCAGCGTATACCACGGTCCGAGCAGCAACCGGCCCGACTGCACCAGGCGCTCGACCAGCGCCCGCCGCTCCGGCCGCATCTCCAGGTAGTCGTCCATCATGATGGCATGGCCGTCCATCGTGAACGAGGCGTACGCCGGGTCCTTCTCGAGGATGTCGAGCGTGACGTCGAGCATGGTCAGCAGGCGCCGCCGCGTCTTCTCGAACGAGCGCCGGAACTCACGGTCCCAGTGCGTGTTGGACACGACCATGATGCGTGCGATGTGACTGGCGTCGGGTTTCATGACACCTCCGTGTTCCGGCGTTGCGGCCGAGGCTACACAGTGGCGGGTTTGACCCAGCGGCCGGTGGCGGCGCCCTTGTAAAGTGCGGCCATGGCGGCGCTGCGGGCGGCGGCCTCGGCTGCGGTCACGAGCGGCACGCCGGGCTTGCCGGTGACGGCGTCGAGAAAGAGGTCGAAGGCGTGCGGCCAGTCGGCCGGCAGCTGCGTCCATGGCTGCTTGCCGTCCGCGCCGGCCACGTGCTTGCTCTGGAAGTAGAGCTGGTTATGCACCACGACGGCGTGGCCCTCGGTGCCGCTGATCTGCAGCTTCACCGGGTCGGCCACGTCCACCCAACCCGCAGCCAGCGTGGCGCGCACACCGTTCGCGAACTCGATGAGCCCCTCGCCGGACTCGTCGCACGCGCCGTAGCGGCCGGTGACGACCTGGATCGAAGCCGTGGCGCGCGCCACGTCGCCGAAGATCCACATCAGAATGTCGAGCGCATGCGTGCCGAGGTCGCCGTAGGCGCCGCACCCGGCGATCACCGGGTCGGCCATCCAGCGCCAGTCGGTGTCGAACCAGCCGCCGAGCGAACCCGAGTGGCAGTTGCTGTGGCGGGCACGTGTGACCTTGCCGAACCACCCCTTGGCGACCGCGTCCCTGAGGAACTGGTGCGCCGGGTTGCCGCGCATGAAATAGCCCGTCTGGAAGATCACGCCGGCCTTCTCGATCGCCAGCCGCATGCGCTTGGAATCGGCCGCGGCCATGCCGAGCGGCTTCTCGACGAACATCGGCTTGCGCGCCCGCGCGGCGGCCAGTACCAGATCCAGGTGGCGGTTCGTCTCCGAGCAGATCACGACCGCCTGGATGCGCTTGTCAGCCCAGATCTGCGCGACGTCGGCCACGGGCGTCAGGCCGAACTCACTCGCGTTCTTGGCCGCGCGCGCGGCATCGTGGTCCCATACCGCCAGCACCTGGACGTCCGTGCGGGCCTTGATGCGCTTGACGAAGCCGGGGGTATGGATATGGGCGCAACCGACGATGGCGAGGTTGATCATCAGAGACTCCTGTGTTTGCCGACAAGCATCCTGGCGAGCCGGGCAGGGGCTAAGTATCGCATACCGGCCGGCCCGTGGCCAGTCTCAGTCGCGTGTTGTCGCGTGTTGTCGGCGGGCGACGTTGCGGGGTCGATGGACCCCCGAATCCACGCCCAAGTGCTTCGCTCGTCGCTGCGCGGGCCGGCATGGACCTTCTGGGCGGAGACGAGAACATGCAGGTATGTCTCTGCGTACCAAGCACGTCAGTCATCCCGCCGGGTGCCAGCGGTACACGAGCGTCCGCGCCTTCGCGCCCTCCTCCAGGAAGACCCAGTACTCGCCGTCGCCGCGGCGGAAGGCCTTCATGGCCTGTGTGATGTCGAGAATGCCAACGTCCCCGGTCTCGGGCGTTGGTCCCATCCAGCCGACGTACCTGGCATCGTCGAGGCGGTAGACTTCGACATGGCAGCGGTTGACCCCCAGCGTGCCAGACTGTCCTTCGCGGGCGAGGAACAGATAGTCGCCGGCCACGTCCAGCGACATGATGTTGCCGTCGCCATCATTGCCGCCTTCGCGGTCCTCGTAGGGCGGCACGAGTTCCCATCGCAGTTTCCACGCCTCCGGCGGTTGCTCAGGCGACCAGTCGTCATAGCGGCGGATGACCTTGCCGGCGCGCTTCCAGTGGTGCCGGATGTTACGGTGCGCGTCCGTGAAGCCATTGACCAGCAGCATGCGGTCGCGCTCGGGAGCGAAGTACACGCGCCGCAGCTCGGTGAACGGAGCGGGCATAGCGTGATGGGTGGCGGCCTCGGCCGTGTAGATGGGCGCCCCCGCCGGCGTGAAGCCGGTGACGGGGTAGCGGACGATCCCCTTGCCGTGGCTGGCGTTCCAGACAGTGCCTTCGCCGTCCACGCACATGCCGACGGTATCAGCCGCCGCGTGCGGACGCACTTCCTCGCTCAACGCGCACGACGTCAACACGTCCCCCGAGAGTCCCTTACGGAACTGCAGTTCGGGGTATCCGCCGTGATTGTCTACCACGGCGGCAAGGCTCGCACGGCCCTTGGGGTCAGAGCCCGCCAGCACCAAGCCGAAGCGATCACTGTAGAGATTGCCCCGCGGCGCCCGCACCGTCAGGCGCAGTTCGAACTCCCGCACGTCGGCCAGCGCTGTGAAGTCGCGGTTGGCCGAGCAGGAGTTCGGATCGCCACCCTTGCGGTTGCCCTCGCCGCGCAACGCACCGTCCGTGAGCGTCCAGCGCTCCGGCGGCGACAAGGTGAACCCCCCAGCCGCCCCGCGCCCCGCGCCTTGTCCGAAGGCCACTGTTTCACGTTGATCCCCAACCGTGATTCCGAACTGCACGACGTCGAATTTACGCGCTCCCCCGGCGTAGATGCCCAAGCTCGCGCGCGCCGTCAGCGCTGCCGCACCCGTCGTGTACGACAGCGCGCGGCGATGGCCGTTGCCATCGAGGGAGATCAGTTCGAGCCTCAACTCGTTCTCGACGCGGGTGCCGCGCAGGGTCAGGTCGAACGTCATGTCGGCGATGCCCGCCGCATCGCGTCGGCCATCGCCGTTGAGGTCGGTCCAGATACCGTTCTGAGCAACAAACCCCGCTGGAATCGCGATGTCGCCGTGCTTTCCGGCGTCGAAACGGTACACGTAGATCTGCTTACCGAGCATGTCGACGAGGTATTGGTAGACCTGGCCGTTGCTCAGGCGGTTCAGGAAGGTGCCGCCGGAGCCGCCCGCACGGGCACGGAAGTCGTCCGCGAACAGGCGGTGCTGGACCGTCAACGCTTCAGCCTTCCAGCGATCCGGCAACGGCGCGTCAAGATCCACGCGCATCCGGGTGGCGCTTGAGAAGAAGAGCGCGGGATCGTCGGGATGGACGTCCGGGCAGTCGAGCCAGACGCTGCACTGTTTCTGCCAGAGCAGGGCACCGTTCGGTGCGTAGCTGTGAAGAAGCGTGGAGCCGTTGTTCCCGGTGCGGCTGGCGACGTAGAGGTTGCCGCTGGCATCCGCACCGACACCCGTGAGGCGCACGAAACGCTGCGGACCGAAGCGGCCGGCCGTGGCCGAGTAGACGCCGCCCGCCACGCCGAAGCGGCCGCTCAAGGTTGGCGCGCCGTCCAGATGCTCATAGATCAGCACCTGCTCGGAGGAACCGCCGTCGGCGATCAGCAGGCGGCCGCGAGCATCGGCCGCGAGCGCAGCGGGCACCGCGTCCTTTTCCAACGTAATCGTCTGCTGCGGCAGGCGCGTGCCATCCCTGCCAAAGCAGGCGACGGCCTGTTCTGACGGCAACGCCACCCAGAGCCGGCCCTGGGGATCGAGGGCGAGCTTGCCGGGCGCCGCCACGGGCCAGGCTCCCAGCGGCTTGAGGTCGGCGTCGAAAAGCTTGATCGTGTTTTCGGCCGGCACGGAGGCGAAGATGCGTTCTCCGCTGACGGCCAGACCGTGGACCGTGCCACAATCGACGTGTACGTTCAGCGCCAGATTCGTGAGGGAGGCGCGGTCGCGGCGGTCGATGCCCTGCTCGCCGGTGCGGTGCTTGTTGCCCGCGAGATACACGTAACGCGCGTTTGCAGCGACCGCGCGGCCGCCGCCATGGTTGCCGACGCGCGCATCGGCGATCCATTGGCCGTTCCGGAATTGCATCACGTTTCCGCCGTGCTCTTCCCATGGCACGTTGGTGAACAGGTCGCCCTCGGGCGTCACATAGATATCCGCCACGTTGTGCGGCGTGTAGCCCGTGCCGCGGGGGATGGCGTCGCCCTCGGCGATGTCGTTGCCAAACCAAGTCACGCGCGTCGCCAGCCGCTTGTCCGCGCCGGTGAGCGCTTCCCGAACGGCGGCGGAGGCGGCCGCCGCCTGCGCGCGCTTTTCGGCCTGTTGCCGGGCCAGCTCGCTGGCTTCGGCCTGCGCTTTCGCGTCCATGCGGTCGTTCGCGCGGGGCGCGTCCAGCGGACTGCCCGTGCCGACGAACGCGCCGTCCTTGACCGCGTCCGGCGGCATCCAGCGCGACGCCGGATCGTCCGGCGCGAGCCCCGCCACATCGAGGTCGCCCGCGTCATTTCGGGCCGTGACGCGCACCACGAGCACATGGCCCCCGGCGGGCAGGTCGCCCACGGGCGTAGCGATCCAGCGGTAGCGCTCCCAACCGCCGGTACGCGGCAGGCGCAGCAGCCCGAGGGGCGGCACGGTCTGGGGCTTCGCGCCGGCCGCCAACGGACCGAACTCGGTTTCCACCTTGCCATCGCCCTCCAGTGCGCGCGAATAGCGAAGGAACAGCACGGCTTTCGGCATCGGCGCGGTCAACGCGAAGGTGACGTACACCGCCCGCCCTTCCTGGTCGAACCAACTGACGCGCTTGCCGCCCGACGCGGCGGCGGAGTCCTTGGCGGCCGTATGCCAGCCGCCGGATTCGAATTCGGACCAGACGCCGGGAAGCGCGTCGGCGTGTGCGGCCGCGACAGCGGCGAGGAGCAGGAGGGATCGGGTGACGAGTCGCATTATGGTAGCCTCAGTTCGAGGGCGCCATCGCCCGGTTGCACATCGCGGCGTTCCACCGCCTTGGCCGCGTGCTGATCCCACACCCGCACGGTGAACGGACCCGCGCCATAGACCGGCGCGCGGAAGGACGCGGTGGCGCTCCGCACGGTGTAGAGCAGTTCCTGATCGCCCTGGCGGATCACGGAGACCACCGGCTGTGCCGCCCCGGCCAGCGTGATCGCCGGCAGATAACCGTCGGGCTTGCGCCCGTCCTGGTCGTCCTGGGTAACGGTCTGCGGCCAGCCGGGGAACTGCTTGGCGCCGGGTTTCGTCACATCGGTGAAGCGGCCCCAGCACTCAAAGGTCACGCAGCGCGTGCGGAGAACGAACTTCGCCAAACCGTAGCCGGAGGAGGTCTTGTTGTCCTCGCCCAGCGGCCCGCCCGCGGTAGCCACCAGCGGATTGGCATAGGCCAGCATCGTCAGTTTGTTTCCCAGCATATCGTACCAGTCGCCCAGTTTGGGCAGCACACCGTCGATCCGGCGCACGGGTTCGCCGAGCGGGTCCCAGGCGCGGGTCCAGTAGTTCACAATCGACGGGACGCAGAACGAGTAGCCCGCGTCGCCCCAATCCGTGATGCCATAGCGGGTAATGCTGCCGAGGTGCTGGTCGCCGTTGAGGTGCACGGCGCGGGCGCGGCGCAGGGCGGCGACCGCCGCATCGCGGCCAGTCTGCGGCCAGCCGTTGGCGTCGAGATCGGGCCCACCGCGCTTGCCGCGGCGGATGTGTGTCGCACCGGAGAACAGTGTGGCAGTGAGGACGCATTTCATCTGGGCATGGCCGGACCAGTCGTCCGTCCACGCGCGCAGGAAGTCGAGCTGGCGCCGACCGAGCAACTCCGCCTGGGGTGCATCGAGCTGGCGCAACGCCACCGGATCAGGGGGGACGCTGCCATCCATCACGCCGGGATGCGACGTGCGCAGGGCGGCCTTGGCTTGGTTCACAATCCACGGGCCGGTCTTCCACTTGCGGTCTTCGATGATGGCGAGCGACAACCCCCCGATGCTCAGAGCGGTATAGTACACGGTAATGCCGCGCCGAATGGGCGTGGAATCATAGGGATCGGGCAGATTCGCGGTCTGCGCACGCTGCACCTCGTTCACATAGTCGGCGGTGAAGAAGTAGCCGCCGTTCTCCCCGCTGCGGGTATCGGCCAGCTTGCCGCCCTCGCCCCAAATGTTGCCCTGGCCGACATCGTGGTCGTCCGGGATGCAGATGGTCGGGCGGTCGCGCAGCACCTCGTGGAACTGTCGTCCGAACAGCAGCCACGCATACAGGTGGTCCATCTCGTCATAGGACTGGTCGCCGCTGAAGAACAGCAGATCGGGATCCTGATGCTTGAGGTTGGCGATGACGTCGGGCTTGTCGCGGCGGTCGCCATTTGAATTGCCGGTGAAGGCGGCGACCACGATCTCGGCCTTGTCCACCGGATCGCGGCGGATGGTGCCGCTGAATTGTGACACCTCGCCCAGTCGCACGCGGTAAGGCACCGTCTTCGTCATGTCCCACGGTGCGACGCGGAAGACCGCGTTGTGGCCGCGGGCATCGATGGGCGCGCGGCCGATCTCCTTCCAGCCGCCGTTGTCGACCTCCAGCGTCAGCTCGCGCGGTTCGCCGGGCTGCAGCGGATAGCACTGCGCGGTGAGTTTCAGCACGCCGCGCTGCGTGGTGTAGAGCGCGAAGGCGAGGCGATCCTTGGCCTCGACCGTGGGGATCGGGAGTTTCGGGATCGGAACGCGGCCGCCGTCGGGACCGAGTTCGTAGCGGATGGAATCCTGGGACGACCCCTTGTCGGCGGCGGCGGAGAGACCGACGCGGCCGACAAGAATGAGCAGCGGGAGTGTGTAACGGAGGATGTTCATGTGCCCTCGTTGGCTATTCACCTGTTTGTCGCAACGCTTTGAGTATCTCAGGATGCTCGGATGCAACATAATTACACCGACACCGGGCATTCCACCGGTCCCTTCAACAACGGGTCGCCGCTGTGTTCCATCCAGGAGCGGAGGGTAGCGTGCAGCGTCTGCCCGACGGGCGGCAGCGCCGCTGGCGTGGTGGCGACGTGCGGGCGCAGTTCGAGCGGGTCGTGGGAGAGGTCGTAGAGTTCGAGTCGCGCAGGGGTCGTGCGGTCGAAGGCCTGCCGCAGGATGTCGGCCGCAGCGCAGGTCTGGTAGAAGTCCTTGGGCAGGGCGTTCTCGGGGAAGTCGTTGAAACGCTGGATCAGCTTGTGGCGGGGCGTACGGACCGAGCGTAGCGGCCGGTACTGGTCGTGCCACGTCTGTTCGGCGAAGAGGGCTGCGCGCGGGCGATAGGCGCCGCCCGTCAGCAGGCCCGCAAAGCTTTCACCGTCGAGACCGTCCGGCAGCGGCACCCCCGCAAGATTGAGCAAGGTGGGCATCAGGTCCACGCCGCTGAGAAGCTCGGAACAGACCCAATTGGCGCCTACGCGTCCAGGCCAGCGCACGAGCAGCGCCGCTTCGAGACCCGGATCGCGCAGGTCGCACTTGGCGCGCGGCAGCGGCAGGCCGTGGTCGGTGGTGAAGACCACCAGCGTGTTGTCGGACTGACCCGACGCATCGAGCGCGTCGAGGATGCGTGCGACATTGCGGTCCGCCTGATGCAACGACTGGTCGAAGCCGAGCATGTCCTGCTGGAGTTCGGGAACCGCGGGCAGATCGGGCGGCGTCGGTTTGGCAGCCACCTCGGACGCGGTCGCGGCGCGCGTTGGCCAGCCGAGGTGCGTTTCATAGAAGCCCACGGCGGCAAACCACGGGCCGACGGGCTTCGAGGCCAGCCATTCGGCGCAGCGGGGGCCAACATGGTCCGCCAGGATCTTGGGCACCTCGCCGTGGCCAAAACCGATGGGATCGTGCCTGTAGCCGAGTGCCGCCGACGACGGGTGCTCGTGCTGGAAGCCCCAGAGCCAGGTGTCGTAGCCGGCCGCGCCCAGCGTCTTGGCCAGCGTCGGCACGGCGTCGTCCATCTGCCAGCCCCACTTGCCTACCAGCCCAAGCACCCCGGTGCGGTGCGGCCATCGTCCGGTCGTCAGGCAGGCGCGGCTGGGAGAGCATTGCGGCGCGCAGACGAAGTACTGGTCGAAGCGCACGCCTTCGGAGGCCAGCCGATCGAGGGCCGGACTGCTCGTCGGACGACCGTAGCAGCCCAGTTGGCGGCCGGTGTCGTGGGTGGTGATGAGAAGGATGTTGGGAATATTGTTCATGGATTGATTCATGCTTGCTTGCACCATTCCTCACGCGGCGGTAACCACCACAGTTGCGGAGACCACATCGTCCAAGCCTGCGGTGACCGTGGCAGGCTGCCGGTTGCCGTTGGAGCGGACCGCGAAACCGCACTGGCCGCCGCGCAACGCGCGAACCGCAGGGCCAGCCAGGACCGCACCACCGTCGATCGCGATCCGCATCGGTCCTTCGGCGCGGTAGCAGCGGTAGCCCTCCGCATCGACTACCTCGGCTCGGAGGAAGCACACGTCCTGCCCGTCGGCCTGGAGCGTCTCCGAGTCCGCGCGGAGTGTCAGGCGCTGCGGCGACCCCTCGGTGCGGCGCACGTCCACGACCTCGCCTCCCTCGTGGCAACCACGCGCTTCGAGTCGTCCCGCCGCCCACGCCACGCGCCAGATACGAGGCGGATGGGGCAGCCCGGGGTACTCGTGGGCTACGCTCTCGCCTTCGCCCAAGCTGTGCCCGTTGAGCGATAGTTCCACACGTTCGCAGTTGCTGAACACGACCACTTCGCGCTCCGTGCCGGGGGCATCGTTCCACGACCAGTGGCCGCAGATGTGCACCGTGGGTGCGTCCGCCCACTGGCTCTGAAAGAACCAGTAGCATTCGTAGGGCACACGCGCGTCGTCCACGCATCCACGGGTGCGGCCCGAGCCCTTAGCGGAGTAGTCGGCCCAAACCCACATGGCCCCGCCGCAGAACCACGGGCGCTGGTAGATGCGGGACCAGTGTTTGGCACAGGTGCGCCAGAACAGCAGTTCCTTCGGCCAATCGCCACGCAGGGGAGGGTCATCGTTCAGAATGCCTTCGCTCATCATGTGTACCCAACGCGGGTGTGCTCGGCGCAACCTGTCGTAGACGGGTTCGCCGTCAACTTGGCCGTGCATGGCGCCACCGTTGTAGGCGACGATGTCCGCCAGCTCAGTGACCCCCGCTTCCACATTCTCCCGCCACCAGCCGCCGACCACGACGCAGGTCGGGCGCTGCGGATCGGCTTCGTGCAAGGCGTGACTCAGCGTTTCCACGCCGCGCAGGGCGAACGGCCACTCCCTCGTCGGCAGCGCGTGCAGTTGACGGGAGCGCTGTTTCGGGTCCGGATGGTCTTCACCGGGATCGAGCGTCAGCATGATCTCGTTAACGGTGTTCCAGCCGATGATGCAGGGGTGGTTGCCGTGCTGGCGGACCATGTCGCGCATGAGTTCGCGGCCATGCTCAAGGAGTCGCTCGCCACCGGCGGTGCGCAGCGATCCGTGCCAGAACGGCTGCTCTTCCATAACCAGGATGCCCGCTTCGTCGCAGGCGGCCAGGGCGCGTGCGTTGCGGGGATAGTGCGAGCCGCGTATGAAGTTCATGCCGGCCTGCTTGACCTGCGCGATTTCACGCCGGTGAAAACGCTCCGGACAGGCGTTGCCGAGGCCGGGATAGTCCTGGTGCATGTTCACGCCACAGAGCTTCATAGGCTCGCCGTTCAAGAAGAAACCAGCGTCGGGATCGAAGCGGAACCAGCGGAAGCCTAACGGGTTCTCCTGGCGGTCCAGCAGGTTGGCACCGTCCCAGAGTTCGGAAACGAGGCGATAGAGATTCGGCGCCTTCGGCGACCAAAGCTTCAGTCCGCGCAGGTTGTCGAACCGGGCTTCCAACCACACCGTGCCGACGAGGGTATCGACCGCCTGCGACGTCGCGGTGACCTCTTCCCCGCCGGACGCGACGATACGGTGGCGGAGCATCAGGGACGCCCCGCGGCGCGCCGTGTCGCGTACACCCGCAAGGACCACGACATCGGCGGCGGCGGCCGAGACGCGCGGCGTGCGGATCTGGATCGAATGGAAATCGAAGTGCGCCGATGCGCCAACGACCAGCCACACCGGACGATAGATGCCGCCGTAGCGCTCCCAGTCGATCGGGTGCGGCGGCACGGAATCGGCGCGCGGCGCGTTGTCGGCACGCACGGCCACGACATGCGTCTCTCCCTCGGCCAGTGCGTCGGAGATGTCGAGGCGAAAGCCGAGAAAGCCGCCATCGCGCCCGCCCACGAAACAGCCGTCCACCCAGACTTCGCTGTGGTTGGCGATCGCCTCGAACAGCAGGAACACGCGACCGCCGTCGACGGGACGCCGGACGGTGAAGCGCTTGCGGTACCACGCCGGGCCGACGTAGGCCTCGGCCATCGGACGTCCGGGGTACATGTCGTCCGCGTTCCAGGTGTGCGGGACGACGACCACTTGCCAGTCGTCGTCCGAGAAGCCCGCCGCATGCGCGTCGGGCGTGTCCCCTTTGCGGAACCGCCAGTCGTGACAGAAATCGGTCGTATTGAGGGCGCACGAAGCGTGAGAGTCATCGGGCATGTTCATCTCCACAGCGGGCCGCCAGCAGCAGGAAGCCGCTTGCGGCCCAGGTATAGGCGCGGTCGCGCTGCGGCGCGCCGCTTTCGGCATCATAGCACTCGGCAAAGCCGGAGCGTACACAGTTGGCGCAGAAGGCGCGCGCGACACGCGTCGCGAGGTCGCGTCGGCCACAGCGGTCGAGTCCGTCGACCAGCAGGACCGTGGTCGGTGCCCAGATCGAACCGCGCCAATATCCATCCGCCTGATAGCGCGCGTCGCCCGGCTCGACCGTCGCCGGGCCAAAGGGGGTGAGCAGGCGCGAAGCCTCCAGGCGGGCGAGGGCGGCCGTGCGGACTTCGTCAGGCAGGCGATCACCCAACAGCAGTGGCATGTAGGCGAGGAGACTGTGGCAGTCCTCAACCGCGCGATGGTCGCCAGACCGCGGGGCAATGAAGCGATCGCCGCGCCAGCAGTGCGAGAGCAGGCGCGCGAGCAGATCGTCGGCCTCGGCGCGCCAGCGCCGGGCCTCGCGCCGCTTGCCCAGCCGCGTCGCGACGGCAGCAAGGGTGTCGAGTTGCAGCACCAGGTACGCCGAGAGGTCGGGCGCTTCAACCGGGAAGCCGAAGTCGAAAAGCGGGCAGTTGTCCCAACCCGAGTCGTTGCCGTGGTTGTACTGCGGGACGCCATCGCCATCCTCGTCGCGCCGTTCGAGCCACCAGCGCGTGTGGCGCGCCATGGGTGCGTAGACCTCGTTCAGCTCGCGCAGGCCAGCCACGCCCAGCCGCATCAGGTGGCCGAGCGCCCAGCCGTGGATCGGTGGCTTCGCATAGTTCCAGCCAGCCGAGGTATCGGTGAAGTTATCGGCGAGCATGCCGCTCGCGTGCTGGCGGTCGTAAAACAGCATGAACTGGTCCCACGCCAGACGGCGGTGGCCGCGACCGAGAGCCAGCGCGTTGAAGGCGTGGTCCCAGCTCCACACCGCGTGCATCCAGTTCTTGGACATCAGCAGCGTGCGCCGGGTCAGGTGGCCCCCGGCCGGCACCTCGCTCGACCACAGCACGTAGTCGGCGAGTGCGCGGGCGTTGCGCCAAGGGCGCGGCACCTCCGGCAGCGCCCGTGCGAACTCGGAGAAGGCGTCGCGCGTGGCTGCGCCGGCGGCAGCCCAGGTCGGCAAAGGCCGGTCGTCCGGGGCACCGCACCATTCCTCGATCATCGCCTCGATGCGACCGTCGGCGTCCGGGACGAGGGCGGCGACAACGCTGGCGCAGCGGTGTACCGGATGGTGCCCGCTGGAATCGAGCATCCACGGCGCATCGAGCGCAAGGCTGCCGCGTTGGACACGCAGCAGCAGGGCGGTTGGCCCCGGCCCCTGCATGCGGCAACTGCGCGCGTCGATGGCGGCCGCGAAGCCCTGGCCGGCTTGCGTCAGTCGCAGGCCAAGGCCGCGTCCCGAAATCAGCAGGCGGTTTGGACCCGCAAAGCGCCAGGCCATGCGCCCCTCGGCGCACGTCTGACGCAGTTCGACCGGATTGGCACTGACCGTCGTCTCGACCGCATGTTTTCCGTTCAGCGGTTGGGCGTGCAGCAGTCCCGACCAGCGCCACAACATCTCGCCGCGCACGCTGCGCAGCCACAGGCCGGGCGCCACGTCGCGGTGTCCGGTCCACGCGCCAATGCCGACATGGGACAGGGCCAGCCACGAGCCGGGCAGGCTGAATGGCACGTCGGCGGGATTGATTGTCGGGCGTGCAGTCATGATGGAAGCGACCACACCTTGAGCATGGCGCGTGGTAACAGGCACTTCATCCGTAAGCCTCACACGCATTCAGCACGTCATCCAGGCGCGCGGTCGCCAGGCAGATGACCGCGTCGGCCGCGCCGTAGTAGATCTTGATCGTGCCGTCGTCTTCGCAGACGCCGGCCATCGGGAAGATAACGTTGTTGCGATAGCCCCCGCCGGTTTCGTACGGCGCCTCAGGCGTCAGCAGCGGCATGCGGCCCAGCCCGATCAGCTTGTGCGGATCATGCAGGTCCAGCAGGGCCACGCCCGCATGGTAACGGCTCTTCCAGGTCGGCTCCCAGCCGTTCTTGCCGCGCGCGGCATCGAAATCCACCCCGTGAATCAACAGCAGCCAGCCCCGTTCCGTGCGAATCGGCACCGCGCCGGGCCCCACCTTGGTGTTGGCGTAAGGGACGTCGTCAACATCGACGAGAATGTCGTTTTCGCCCCAATGCACCAGATCCTCCGAGCTACTGATCCAGGTGTGGAACCGCTCGCCGAGCCAGCGGCCGGTCTGCTCGCAGAGCACGCCCACCAGGTCGCTTGTGAACGGACGTTCCAGGCGGTAGTACTTGCCGCCGATCTTCTCAGGGAACAGCAGCGTGTTGCGGCTGTTGGGCAAGGACAGGTCGATGCGCTCGAAGCTCCGCAGGTCGTCGCTGACAAAGGTCGCGGATTGCACACCGTATCTCGATTCGGCGCAGCAGGTGAGGTAGTAACGACCCTCTAACCGGGTGATCCGCGGGTCGTAAACGCGCCCGATCCGGTAGCGATCATCCGTGCGGTACTGGAAGATCGGATCGGGCTCGACCCGCCAGGCCACGCCGTCGCCGCTGCGCGCCAGGCCGAAGTTGGTCGCGCCCAAACCGTTGGGCCTGCCGCTGGGCGAATAGTCGTTGCGGAAAACCATCAGGTACTCCGCGCCCTCCTTCCAGACCGAGCAGTTGAACACGAGCGTGGCCGGATACGGCACGTCGGACGCGCGCAGCACCGGGTTGTGCGGATGGCGGGTGATGAAGGTGGGCGACGTGAAGTCACCGACCGGTCTGACTTCGCGCAGCGCGCGGAAGTCGTCGGGTATGTTCATGGGAGTGTCATGCCTTTCTACCGCCCCGCGGCGGCATACGCGGGTCGGCGTACCAGTCGTCGGCGGACAAGGTTTCCTCAAGCAGTCGCACCTGCATACGCTCGCGGTCGGACCGGTGGGCAGGATCGTGCCAGCGGTTGTGCAGTTCGTTGGCATCGGCGGACAGGTCGAACAGCAGGCCACTGTCGGCGCCGATGTCGACAGTCAGTGCCCAGTCGCGGGTGCGCACATGACGCTGGTGCACAATGTGGTTGTCGTACTCGACGTAGATGGCGTCGCGGTGCTCCGTTGCGTCTCCCTGCGCCACGGGCAGGTAGCTGCGGCCCTGCATCACGCGCGGAACGGGCAGTCCGACCGCGTCGAGCAGCGTCGGCGCGAAGTCCACCGCCGAGACCAGCGCCCCGCTGCGCCGGCCGCCCTGGACGCCGGGGACACACAGGATGTGCGGCACGCGCACCAGCGGCCGAAACAGGAACGGACCCTTCTTGTTCAGCCAGTGGTCGCCCATCAGGTCGCCATGGTCGCTGATGAAGGCGATGAGCGTGTCCTGATCGCGGCCGCAGTCGTGCAGGGTCGCCAGCACCCGGCCGATGCAGTCGTCCACCATCTCGATCATGCCGTAGGTATGCGCCAACGCCTCGCGGTACTCGCGTTCGCTCAGGTCGTGCGTCTGCATCTTCCGCTCCCGGCGGCTGATCTCGCCGATGTAACCGGGCAGGTCGGCGAGCTCGCCGGGACGGCGCGTGGGGTTGAACGTCAGCCGCGCCGGATCGTGGCGCGAAGCCCACGGCTCGGGCGGGCAGTACGGGTGGTGCGGATCCGGGAAGCTGCACCAGGCGAAGAAGGGGCGCTGCGAGTCAAGACCCCTGATCCAGTCGCTGGTGCGTGTGGCGATGCGCGTGTTGTAATGCTTCTCCGACGGGATCGCCGCCGCCCAACTCTCGTGGCAGCCGGTATCGCGCAGGGCGCGTTCCCGCTGCAACAAATCGTAGAGCTCCGGATCTTCGGCTAGCAGTTCGTTGCGGTAGTCGCCGAAAATGTAGTTGCCGTGACCATCCGCGATCCAGAGGTCCTCCAAGCCGTAGTGCGGCGTCGGCGGCCGAACGCCCGCGTCCCAGCAGCGGCGCGCCTCGGCACACTCGTGCGGGCGGTCTTTCGCCGTTCGCGCGATGTTGTCAGGCGAGCCGCCCCAGTCGGAGAGGTGCAGCTTGCCGAAGCCGCCGGTGCGGTATCCGGCCTGACGCAGCAGCTCCGGCAGCACCGTGCAATCGGGATGCAGCGTGTAGCCATTCTGCCGCAGGCCATGCGCCTTGGGCCACTGACCGGTGAACAGGCTGGCACGGTTGGGCATGCAGACCGGATTGGCCACGTAGGCCTCCTGGAACAGCATGCCCCGCGCCGCCAGGGCGTCAAGGTTCGGCGTGCGCACGTCGGGATTGCCGACGCACGCCAGATGGTCGGCGCGCATCTGATCGACAACGAAACAGAGAACTGAGAGGGGACGGGGCATGGCGGTCCTTGGCGGATCTGTGTGCGGTGCATTGCTCATACGGGGTTCGGACATTCCACCGGTCCCTGGAGGAGCGGATCGCTGTTGCGCTCCATCCAGGCGTGGAGCGTGGCGTACAGCGCACGCCTTTCCGGCGGCAGCGCCTCGGGCGTGGTTGCGACATGCGGACGCAGTTCAAGAGGATCGTGCGCGAGGTCGTACAACTCCAGTCGCGCCGGGGTGATACGGTCGTACACGTGCCGCATCGCATCGGCCGCGGCGCAGGTCTGGTAGAAGTCCTTGGGCAGCGCGTTCTCGGGGAAGTCGTTGAAGCGCTGGATCAGCTTGTGCCGCGCCGTGCGCACCGAACGCAGCGGACGGTACAGGTCGTGCCAGGTCTGCTCGGCAAAGAGCTGCTCGCGCGGACCGTAGCTGCCGCCGGTCAGCAGGCCCGCGAAACTCTGGCCGTCAAGCCCCTCCGGCGGGGCCACCCCGGCCAGTTCCAGCAGCGTGGGCATCAGGTCGACACCGCTCAGTAGCTCGGAACAGACGCGGTTGGCGCCGACGCGCCCCGGCCAGCGCACGAGCAACGCCGCTTCAAGGCCTGGATCGCGCAGATCGCACTTGGCTCGCGGCAACGGCAACCCGTGGTCGGTCGTGAAGATGACGATCGTGTTCCCGGCCTGCCCGGAGGCTTCCAGCGCGTCCAGGATGTGCGCGACGTTGCGGTCGGCCTGGTGCAGCGACTGATCGAACCCCAGCATGTCCTGGCGCAGTTCGGGAACCGCGGGCAGATCGGGCGGCGTCGGCTTGGCGGCCACCTCGGCGGCGGTTGCGGCGGCCGTCGGCCAACCGAGATGCGTCTCGTAAAATCCGACGGACGCAAACCACGGACCTGCCGGTTTGGCCGCCAACCAGTCGGCGCAACGCGGACCGACAGAGTCCGCGAGGATCTTGGGTACGTTGCCGTTCGCGAAGCCGATCGGATCGTGCCGGTAGCCCAACGCTGAGGGCGAGGGGTGCTCGTGCTGGAAGCCCCAGAGCCAGGTGTCGTAGCCCGCCGCACCCAACG
>CAYQJG010000015.1:0-64677 GCA_964417715.1 uncultured Lentisphaerales bacterium
TGCTGCGCCGCGTGCGCGACTACGCCCAGGTCAAGGCCGACAACCGCATCACGCAGCAGGTCGCCAACGAAGCCCTGGCCATGCTGGAGATCGACCCCTACGGCCTCGACGAGATGGACAAACGGCTGCTGGAGGCGCTGGCGACCAAGTTCGGCGGCGGTCCCGTCGGCCTCACCAACCTGGCCGTGGCCGTCGGCGAGGAGCCCGACACGATCGAGGACGTCTACGAGCCCTACCTGATCCAGGAAGGCTACATGGAGCGCACCGCACGCGGCCGCATCGCCACACCGCTCTGCTACGAGCGTCTCAACCTCCCGCGCGGCCGCCGCGCGACCGGGCCGGAACTGCCGCTGGGGTGAGGAACGCAAGAACCGGAGCACGCCATATGCCCATGCTACGTAACACGACTGATCCTGCGAGGTTCAACCCTGATGCCAACCTGCCGTTCGGTTTGCGAGCGGCCGATTTCCAGTTGGCCATGCAGGATGTCTACGATTTCTTCTTCGACGTTAACACGCTCTTGGCCCAGAAGGGGTTGCCGCGTCTGGACGACATGCTGCGACCAGCGATCATGTCGGGCGTGCTTTCGGACATGTTGACCGGCAGTATGGCCAAGCATGCGCGCTCGCTTACCGAGAACCAGTACTTCAACGGCCATCCGGACTTGATCGTGCAGGGCAGGTACCGGAACAACGCCGTGAAAGCAGGCACAGACGGCATCGAGATCAAGACGACCCGTAAGTCAGGCGGCGCAGTCGACACACATGGAGCGCGGGACCAATGGATGTGCGTGTTCGTCTACGTTGTTGACACGGAGAACGAACCGGCGTGCGACCGTCGCCCCATGGCATTTACGGAAGTCTATCTGGGGCTCGTCACGTGCGATGACTTCCGTCGCAACGCTCGCGGCGAACTCGGCACCCGCACGGCAACGTTGCACAAGGATGGCATCAAGAAACTTCGGGCAAACTGGTTGTATCGTCTGTGATCGTACCGTTGGGCCTATACGCCGCCAGTTTGGGGACCGCCTCGCAGGCCATGTGAAAATAGGTCTCGTCTCTCTCGACGCCGACGCTCGCGTAGCCCACGGCTTCAGCCGCAGCCAACGTCGATCCCGCGCCTGCGAACGGGTCCAGCACGGTGCCCTCCCCAAGCGGCAGTGCTGCACGCACCACCTGCCTCAGAAAAGCCTGGGGTTTCAGGCTGGGATGGGGTGCCAGATCGCGCTCCTGCCGTCGTGTCGGAGCCGATGCGATTACGTCTCCGAAGGGGTGCAGCCGGTCCGGCCGGCGGAACCCGCCTGTTCGCCATTTGCGCAGGTTATCCTGCACACGCCCCTCAAGCGGACGGCGGTACACAAGCCAGGGCTCCCACATCGACCGTGGCATCACGCTGACGTCGGCAAACTCTTCGTGCGCGTCTTTGGGACGATCCCCGCCGCGCATCGTCATGGTCAGCCGGACAATCTCACCGCGACGTTCAAGTCCCGCCTCCGCAAGTGCTCCCGAGACGATGTAGGAGAGCAGCGGATTTGAAGCGACAACGACGTGCGCGCCGGGCACGAGTACAGGCAGCAACGCGCGTCCCCAGACGGTGAAGAAGGCGCGCAGTTCATCGAGCTGGGCGACCGTCAGCGTCGTGAACCGAGGCAGCGGAGCGCGCTCGTGTCCGTCAAAGGACGGTGGAATGCGCCAGACGCCCCCCTGGCCACGGCGAAGCTTGTCCTGCTGTTCGGCGGTGTACTCATGCAGGCCATAGGGCGGATCGGTAACAACCGCATGAATGCTCGCTTCAGGTTGCTCGCGCAGGAAGGCCAGGCAATCGCCAAGGTAGAGTCGTGCCCGGCCAATGGTCGCAGGCTCAGACAGGCCCCTTTCACCGGGCAACTCCTGCTGAAACGCAGCTGTTCCCTGTACGAAGTAGAAGCCGCGCGTCTCTCGGACAAACATTGTCGGCGTGTTCAGTCGCAGATAGGAACGGACGGACGATTCGGACGTCGGCCCAATGTCCGCAGCAACACGGGTCTCGATCTCCCTGACGGAGAGCGGCCGGTCGGCTGTTGTGAGCGCGCGCAGGATTGCGTCGCGTACACGCCCCGGTGGCAGACGGTCTTGATATGCACGCATATGGACACGATAGACGTCTAGACGTCTGATGTCAATGACGCAGCGCTCCCCCCGTTCTGCGAGAGTTGGGCGCGACACCTGCCGCAGCGGCGCGTTCGGGGATCGCGCCCTACCCGAATCGGACGAATTGCACAATCCAGGAAGGCTACATGGAGCGCACCGCCCGCGGTCGCGTCGCCACGCCGCTCTGCTACGAACGCCTCAAACTCCCGCGTGGCCGCCGGTCGTCGACCGGACCGGAGTTGCCGCTGGGTTGACGCACTCGCAACCGACAACAGCCGAGCGATTCAGATCAAGCAACCGCTCAAGAATGGCCCCATCCGTGAGGTCGGGTGGCCAGCCGTAGGCAGCGGACACGGTCGCGTCGAGACTGATTGTTACTCAAGAGACGGCACCCGCAGCCGGATGCCGGCTGCTATCCGGCGCATACCGGCATCACACGTGAGCACGTCAGCCATGGACCGTCGGGCCGTCTCCAGATAGAGCGCGTCATACACGGTGCATCCCGTTTGACAGGCCAGTCGGAACGCGGCTTCGCAGATGTCCTCATCGGGCATGAGTTCATCGACCAGTTCACGCCCCCGCAGAATCGCCTGCTCGCAGAGCGCTTGCGGCAGTTTCTGCAGGCGATGGTATTTCCAGAAGACGTTAGCGAGTTCGGTCACGTAGAGCGTGGGAGCAACCACAACGTCGGCGCGTCCCAATTCGCCCGCAACGGCCTTGGCCGCCGGCCGCCCCAGGAGCAATTCCACGGCGGCACTGGCATCGAGCACGACATTCATCGGTCCCGACCTCTCCGCAGCACGGATACCGGGTCGGGCAACGCGTAGTCCTGAACAGCGAGTGGCTCGTCGTGAAGTCGCTGAATCGCCCGCTGGCGACGCTGCCGGAAGTCATCCGCGACCAGGCCGCGCTCAAGCATGATCACGGCCTCTTGCGCCAAGCTCCGCCGATCACGTGCGGCGCAGGCCTTGAGCGTCGTGTACACGTGTTCAGGGAGTTCCCGTACCTGAAGGATGGCCATGTCTCTTCTCCACACCCAGACAGCATGCATTCTACTGCGTGATGCATGCACTGTCCAGCAACCGCCGGATGGCCGCGGCCGTGGGCTGCGTGTCGAGGCTCTCGAGCAGATCGAGCAGCGTGGCGGTGCGGCCGTCGAGTGTAACCAGAGGGTTGGCGTCGCGCCAGGCGTCCAGTTGCGCCATCGTTACCCCCCGCGGCCGCAATGCCTGCCAGAGCGGATCACGCTCCATCGGCCAGTCGGGCAGCCAAAGCGCCTTCTCGGTCAGGGCTTCGAAGGCCGAGGCGCTGGCATGGATCACGTTCTCACGGTAGGTGACGGTAAGTCCGAACTCCGCCTGACGCCGGTACAAGTCGCCGCGGATCGAACCGGCCGCAGCCAGGGCCGGGTTCGTCGTGCCGATCAGCGCGTCGCGGAAAGTACGCCACGGCAGACGCTGCTCGTCAAACGCCAGCACCATCAACCCCATCCGCGCCGTCGGCTGCGTGAAGAGTTCGCGGTTTGACGGATAGAACCCATTCAGGACATAGACGCCCTGCTCCGGGAAGCGCGCAACATACAGGCCGCCGGCCAGTTTCTGCAGCGGCTGTTTTCCCCACAGCCGGTTCAGCGTCTCGCCATCCACCCCGAGGCGCTCCTGCATGACCAGCCCGCTGACGATCCGCCCCGCGGCGACAGCCGCCTCCCACGTCTCGCCGAAAGCCGCCGCAAAGGCGGCCCGTGCCGCATCGCTCACCGGCAGCGCCGCCGCATCGCGGCAGGTGCCGGCCCGCGCATTGGCGGCATAGTGACGGTCGATCACCCCCCGATGCGCAACTTCGGCTCCGCTCATCTCCTGCCGCAACAGCACATCGACCCCGGCGGCCGCCAGACGCCGATCAACCTCCGCACACACGGCGGGAATCCCCATGACATGCGGTTTGATGAAAGCGAAAGCCTGATTCATGGTATGCGTGCTCCCCAACGAACGCAACCGTCCGTTCGCGCAAACATACGCCATCCCGGTTCGGATTGGCAAGCGGACGCCAAAATGGTAGCCTTCCGGTCATGTTTTCCAAGACGTGTCCCACCTGTGGCTTCGTGTGGACGGACCGGGCTGCCTTCCTGGCCGATCCCGGTCTGCGCCTGATCGGCTACCAGCCGCGCTTCATCGACCTCAAGGCAGGGTTCTTCCTGTTCAACCACACCTGCGGCACAACCTTTGCCATGCAGGCCGAGGCATTTGTTGATCTGTATCAGGGCCCGATATTCAAGACACGACTCACTGGCACAGACGCGTGTTCAGGCCAGTGCCTGAATGAGAGCCACCTGGAACCGTGCCCGGCAGCCTGCGAGTGCGCCTATGTGCGCGCCATTCTGGACCGGGTGGCGCACTGGCCCAAGGCGAATCCCGTGGCCTGAGCGCCTGGCGACAGCCACGCGTGAAAACACGTTCGCCCCGCTTGACCGTGCCGTTCGTGTTCGGTTAGTCTGTCGGCGTTCTGGCCAGCCCGATTCCGGGCAGCGTACGACGGCATTCATCACGGGGAGAAACAGCATGTCCAGGCTAGGGATCACAACCGTTTCGATGCTGGCGACACTGGTTCTGGCTTGCGGATGCGGCCGCAAACCGGATGTCGTCTCGCTGGCCGGTTCGACGGCCTTCCAGCAGTTCGCGCAGAAGCTCGCCAAGCCGTTCATCGCACAGAACCCCGGCATGCGCGTCTCGGTGCAGGGCGGCGGATCGGCGGTCGGCATCCAAGCCGCGCTCATGGGCACGGTGCAGATCGGCATGGCCGACCTGGTCACACTGCCTCCCGAAGCGGCGGCGCTTACCGCCGTGGTCGTGGCACGCGATGGTATCGCCGTCATCGTGCACCCCTCGAATCCGGTCGCCAACCTGACCATCGACCAGATCCGCGACGTGTTCAGCGGCAAGATCGCAAACTGGAAGGACCTGGGCGGCAAGGACGGTCCGATCACGGTCGTATCGCGCGAAGCCGGTTCGGGCACCCGCACCTCGGTCGAGCAGATCGTCGACCGCATGGCGCTTACCGAGAACGCCATCGTGCAAAACACGAACGGCACGGTCGGCGAGACCGTGGCCAATGACGCCAACGCGATCGGTTATCTCTCGCACGGCCTGATCAACCCCAAGATCAAGGCGCTGGACGTGGAGAGCAAGCCCTGCACGACCGAGGCCATGCTGACGGGCGGCTACCCGCTGGTGCGGCCCATCTACCTCCTGACCAAGGGCGCACCGCAGGGCAACGCCAAGTTGTTCATCGATTTCATCCTGTCCGAAACCGGCCAGGCGCAGATCCACAAGGACGGCCTGATTCCCGCGAAGTGAACCCGACCTGATGCGGATATCCGGCGATAAGATTGCACAGCACGTCTTCCTGGCCATTGCGTTCTCCGCCATTGCCAGTCTGGTGCTTATTGCCGGCTTCATCCTGAAGGAGGGACTCCCCTTCATTCTGAGTTACGGGCCGGGCAATTTCCTCTTCTCATCGCGCTGGGACCCGCCGCAGGGCTACTTCGGCATCTACCCGATGATCGTGGCCTCGCTGTGGGTCACGCTGGGCGCGATGCTGATCGGCGCGCCGCTGGGCGTCGCCGGGGCCGTGTTCCTGACCGAATTTGTGCCCAAGCCGGTGATGCGGGTCGTCAAGCCCACCATCGAACTGCTGGCCGGCATCCCGTCGGTGGTCTACGGCTTCATCGGCGTGATGGTGCTGGCGCCGCTTATCCGCAGCCACTGCGGCGGACCGGGGTTGTCGGTGCTGGCCGCAGCGGTCATCCTCGGCATCATGGTCCTGCCGACCATCATCAGCATCTCATCCGATGCCATCGGCGCCGTGCCCGCCTCCTATCGCGAGGGCGCGCTCGCACTGGGCGCCACACGCTGGCAAGCCGTGCGCATGGTTGTGCTCAAGGCGGCGCGCACGGGGATCATCGCCAGCATCATCCTCGCCATGGGGCGCGCCGTGGGCGAGACGATGGCCGTGATCATGGTGGCCGGCAACACGATCCGCGTGCCCCACGGCCCGCTGGAATCGGTGCGTACGCTCACGTCGCACATCGCCATGGAGATGAGTGCCGCCACCGGGCTGCACCGCCAGGCGCTCTTCGCGACCGGGGTCGTGCTCTTCGCCGTGATCATGGTCCTGAACGCGGCCGCCATGGCGGCGATGCGCCGGAAAGGGAAACGCTGATGCGCGTCTCCCCGCGCCATTCACAGGCAATCGCCGTGGGCCTGCTGGGTCTGGCCACGCTGCTGACGCTGGCCGTGCTGGCCTTCATCATCGGCTTCGTCCTCGACAAGGGGCTGCCGGGCGTCACGTGGACGTTCCTGACCGGCTACCCCGAAGACATGGGACGCGCGGGCGGAATCTTCCCTTTTCTGGTGGGCACGCTGCTGTTGCCGCTGCTGGCCCTGGTGATCGCGCTGCCGCTCGGCGTGGGGACGGCCGTCTACCTCTGCGAGTACACGCGCGAAACGCGGATGACACACATCATCCGGTTCGGCACGGATTGCCTGGCCGGAATCCCCTCGATCATCTTCGGCCTGTTCGGCCTGATCTTCTTCGTCAACATGCTGGGGATGGGGTGGTCGCTGCTCTCGGGCGGACTGACGCTGGCCATCATGATCCTGCCGACGATCATCCGCACGTCCGAGGAGGCCATCCGCGCCGTGCCCAACGCCTTCCGCGAGGTCAGTTGTTCCATGGGCGCCACGCGCTGGGAGACCGTGCGGCGGGTGGTTCTGCCGGGCGCGCTGCCGGGAATCGTCACCGGCGTGATGCTGAGCGTGGGCCGCTGCATCGGTGAAACCGCGGCCGTGATCTTCACCGCCGGTTCGGCCGAATCCGGCATCCCGACGTCGGCCTTTGACTCGGTGCGCACCCTGGCCGTCCACTTCTACCTGCTGGCCACCGAAGGCATCTCGGCGGGCAACGCCTATGCCACGGCCGCCGTTCTGGTCATCTCCGTGCTGCTTGTAAATCTGACGGCCTACTGGCTCATGCACACCTTCATCCGCCGCAGCGCCACCTGACCCCCGATGGACAACCAACCGATAATCGCCGCCAAACTCGTCGTCCGGAAGTTCAGCCTGTTCTTTGGCCGGATTCAGGCGCTGCGCAGCATCACGCTGGACGTGCGGCGCCACGCCATTCTCGGCATCATCGGACCGTCGGGTTCGGGCAAGACATCCTTCCTGCGCGCGCTCAACCGCCTCAACGACCTCCATCCCGACGTCCACACCGAAGGGCTCATCGCGCTCGATGGCGCGGACATTTACCACCCCTCGTTCGACCCCGTGGGGCTGCGCAAGCGCGTGGGCATGGTCTTCGCCCTCCCCATCCCGCTGCCCATGAGCATCTACGAAAACGTGATCTACGGTCGCCGGCTCTCCGGCCAGCGCCGATCCACCCGCGCAGAACTCGACGCCCTCGTCGAGGACAGCCTGCGCGCCGCGTTCATCTGGGACGAGGTCAAGGACCGCCTCCGCACCTCCGGCCTGCGCCTCTCCGGTGGCCAGCAGCAACGCCTCTGCCTGGCGCGCGTGCTCGCCATGCAGGCCGAAATCATCCTGCTCGACGAACCGTGCTCCGGTCTGGACCCCATCTCAACCGCCAAGATCGAAGAAGCGTTGACGGTTCTCAAGGCGCGTCATACGATCGTGCTGGTGACCAACAATACCAAGCAGGCCGCGCGCGTGGCCGACGAGACCGCGTTCTTCCTCTCGGGCGAACTGGTCGAGCACGGTCCGACGGCGCAGATCTTCACCGTGCCGCACGACATACGTACCAGCGACTACGTGACGGGGCGCTTCGGATGAGCGCCACCCCTTCCAGCAGCAGCAGCGACACCCCGACTCCGGCGTACAAACTGACCGTCGCCGGTCTTGATCTCTACTACGGCGCCTTCCAGGCGCTCAAGAACGTGTCGCTCAATGTTGCGACCCACCACATCACGGCCCTGATCGGTCCGTCGGGTTGCGGCAAATCCACGCTGTTGCGCACGCTCAACCGGATGAACGACCTCGTCCCCGGCGTGCGCATCGAGGGGCGCATCGCGTTGGACGGGCAGGATATCCGGGCGCCCGGCACCGACGTCTGCGCCCTGCGCGCGCGCGTCGGCATGGTTTTCCAGCGTCCCAACCCCTTCCCGCTCTCCGTGCGCGAGAACGTCCTCTTCGGACTGCGCGTGGCAGGTGTCCGTGATCGCGGGCGGCTCGACGAAACCGTCGAGCGCAGTCTGCGCGCGGCCTGGCTGTGGGACAACCTCAAAGACCGCCTGCATGCGTCGGCGCTCGACCTGCCGCTCGACCAGCAACAACGTCTCTGCATCGCGCGTCTGCTGGCAGTCAGGCCTGAAGTGATCCTCATGGATGAGCCCTGCTCGGCGCTCGACCCGATCGCAACCGCCAAGGTCGAGGAACTGATGCTGGAACTGAAGCAGACCTACACCATCGTCATCGTGACGCACAACATGCAGCAGGCGGCCCGCATCTCGGACTTCACGGGCTACATGCTGCTTGGCGACATGATCGAGTTCGGCGCGACAACCGGCCTGTTTACCAGCCCGCGCGATGTGCGGACGCAGGATTACATCAGCGGACGCTACGGATAGGGGAAAAGACGGCCATGGAACGACATTTCGACGAACAGCTGACCGCCCTCAAGGGGCGCCTGGTACGGATGAGTGCACTGGCGGAGATCATGATCGCCGACGCGATCAAGGTGCTCGTCCAGCGTGAGTTCGCCGCAGTCGCGGCGGTCGAGCGCCACGAGAACGAGGTCAACGCCATGCAGATCGAGATCGATGAACTCTGCCTGCAGTTGATCGCCACGCACCAGCCGGTCGCCGGCGACCTGCGTTTCCTGCTCGGCGCGGTCAAGACCAACAGCGATCTGGAACGTCTGGCCGACCTGGCCGTGAACGTCTGCGAGAAGGGCGTCAAGCTGCAGAACGGCCCGCCCGTGATGCCGTTCGTGATCATCCCGGAGATGGCCGCCATCGCCAGCGGCATGGTCAAGGACAGCCTGCACGCCTATGTCAACCGCGACGTCACGCTCGCGCGGCAGGTGGTCTTGCGCGACGACGAGCTCGACGACCGCAAACGGCGCGTCACCGAGGAACTGGGAGCCCACATGCGCCAGCACCCGGACGTCATCGGCCCCTGTCTCGAGCTGGTGCTGGTCGCACGCAATCTCGAACGCATCGGTGACCACGCCACCAACATCGCCGAAAACGCCGTCTTTGTCGTACAGGGCAAGGATATCCGCCACCATGCCGAAGACCGTGGACGAGCCTGAGCCATGTACTTCTACCTCATTGCCCTGACGATCCTGGCCGGCATAGCCGTCGGCTGGTCAATCGGCGCCAACGATGCCGCCAACTCGCTCGGCACCGCCGTCGGCGCGCGCGTGATCTCGTTGCGGCAGGCGCTGCTTCTGATCATGGTGTTCGGTTTCCTGGGAGCCTGGCTGCAGGGCGGCCACGTGACCAAGACGGTCGGCAAAGGCATCGTCCCGCTGGCTGATCTCACGAAGGAGACCAAGGCCTGGTTTGCGCTGGCCACCACCTTCGCGGCCGTGTCATGGGTGGCCCTGGCGACCTACTGGAAGATGCCCATCTCCACCAGCCACTCGATCGTGGGCGCGGCCGCCGGGTCGGGGTTGGCGCTGCATCTCACCGTCAAATGGAGCAAACTGCTCGACATCTTCATCTGCTGGGTCGCCACGCCGCTGGGTGCCGCGATCATGGGCTACGTGCTCCTGCGCATCATCACGTGGTTTTTCGCCCGCTTCGTGCCGGATCGCGTGGCACGCCCCTTGATCAGGTTCCTGGTCATCGCCAGTGGCTGCTATGTGGCCTTCTCGTGGGGGGCCAATGATGTCGCCAACGCCACCGGCGTGCTCGCCGGCGCAGATATCCTGGACATCGACACCAGCGTCATGCTGGGCGGGCTGGCCATCGCGCTGGGGATCATCACCTGGGGCCACAAGGTCATCGAGACGGTCGGCACGCAGATCACCCACTTACTGCCGATCATGGCGTTTGCGGCGCAGCTGGCCAGCGGCATCAACGTCCACCTCTACACGCTGATCGGCATCCCGGTGTCCACCAGTCACTCGATCGTCGGCGCCATCTTCGGCGTCGGCCTGGTCAAGGGCGTGAAAGTGGTCAACCTGGGGATCATGCGTGAGATCGCCATCTGCTGGCTGGCGACTCCGTTTGTGTCTGGATTGGTCAGTTTTGGTTTCTTGCTGACGCTCAAGCGGTTTGCTATCGTATAGCCGAAAAGGATCAGGAAATGCCAAATATTCTGGGTTGGTTGGGCAAGGTGGAAGAGCACGCGGTGATGAAGGACGCGGAACTGCACGTCACCGAGACCTGCACCACGATTGCTTTCCTGGCGGAAGCTGTGCGCGCGTTCATCGCCGGCGACCTGGCGGCCACCACGATCGCCATCGAGAAGGTCAAGCAGAGCGAGCGTCAGGCCGACCGGCTGCGCTCAAAGATGGTCGATGAGCTGACCGAGGACCTGGTTCAGCCGGTGGATCGCGAGGATCTGCTGCGCTTTGCCCGCGCCCTCGACAAGATCGCCGACAGCACGCTGCGGACGGCGCGCATCCTCGGGTTCATCGAGGACAAACTGCCCGACGCCGTGCTCAAGAACATGACGATCAGCACCGAACTCATCGTCAAGGGCATGAACCAGCTACGCGAGGCCATCCGCGCGCTCGGCAAGAACCAGCCCAAGGAGGCGCTGGCCTGCTGCAACGAAGTCGAGCGCTGCGAGCACGAGGCGGACGACCAGAAGCGCGTCATGCTGGACGCCGTGTTGCATGCGAACCTGAGCGCCCCCAGCCTGCTGCTCTGCTACAACCTGGCCGAGGCGCTTGAGGCCATCACCGACCGGATTGACACCGTCTCCGACATGCTCAAGATCTTCGCCGTGCGTTCAAAGTAGGCACGACGTACGAAGAAGGTGTGGGGGCACATGTCCGAACGAACCCGTCTGACCCTTGGTGTGGCGCTCTTGGCCGCACTGGGCGGCGCCGGCACGATGCAACTGGTGCAGCTGGCCCGGCCGCCGTCCCCTGTTCGCAGCACCGGAACGGTCGTGCGCGCCGCGACGAACTCGGCTCTACAGACTGCGGCGCTTGGACAAGCGGAGATGCTCCGCCGCCAGACCGCCGCGCTGGAGCAGGAACGTGACCGACTGCTGTCCGAGCGGGCCGCCCTGCAGCAGACGCTGGCTGACCGGGACCGTGAACTCGCCCGCCTGCAACAGGCCACACCCGTCGCAACAGCACGAACAAACAGCCCCGCCGATGGCGGACGCCGTCGCAGCTCGCTCGAGGATCGCATGGCGCAACTGCAGCGTGACGACCCCGCGCGCTTCGCCGAGATGCAGAAGCAGCGCGACGAATTCCGGCAGCGCATCCAGACGCAGGCAACGGAGCGGACCGACTTCCTCAAACGCGTCGAAACCGCCAAGATGACCGACGAACAGCGCGCCAACCACGAGCAGCTGCTCCTGCTGTCAGAACAGGCGCGCACGTTGATCGAACAGATGCCGAACATGACGCACGAGGAGTCCGACCAGGCGCGGCGTCAGCTGTTCGAGAGCTACGGCACGCTTTCAACGCTCTACGCCCAGGAGCGTCGTTACCTGCTTGAGGCCACCGCGCAGGCCGTCGGCTACAAGGATCAGGAGGCCGCGCAGTTCGCCGACCAGATCCAACTCATCTACGACCAGACGTCGCTGCAGCCTGGCTTCGGCGGTCGGGGCCGCGGCGGCCGCAGCGACGGCGCGCCTCAGCCCCCGCCGGCCGTCCCGGCCGCGCCCTGATCTGCCCGTGGTGGATTGACAAACTAACTGCGCGCCTCCGGCTCCGCCGGGGGGCGCAGTTAGTTTGTCAATCCACCGTCAATCCACCCCCGAAAGAAAAACGCCGCAACCCAATTGACAGATGACGGCATTTTGGGACATTATGCACGCTTCCCGATTGTTTTTTGTTCATTCGTTTGCCGGCCCTATTGGACCGGCGTTGCGGTGAGCATTCATCTGTCAAAAGGAGCGCGTCCGCCATGTCCATACGTCGCCTCGCCGCTTGGGTCTGCCTCGGCGCAGCCGGTTCCGCCCACGCCCAAACACTGGATGTTCAGACAGCCGTCACGTCGGCCGTGACCGATGCAGCCGCCAACGCGGCCGCCGGAACGCCGCTGGTCTGGTGGTTGGCGCCGATGGGCGCAGTTGTGGCGTTGATCGTCGCCTACCTGTTCTACAAGAACATGCTCAAGGCCAACCCCGGCAACGCGCGCATGGTCGAGATCGCAGGCTACGTCCGCGAAGGCGCCATGGCTTACCTCCGCCAGCAATACTCGCGCGTCGGACTGGTGTTCGGCCTCCTGGTCGTCGTCTTCGCCGTGTTGGCCCTGATGGGCGTGCAAAACCCGTTCGTGCCGATCGCCTTCCTGACAGGCGGCTTCTTCTCGGGCCTCTGCGGCTACCTCGGCATGAACACGGCCACGGCGGCCTCATCGCGCACGGCCCAGGGCGCCAGCGAGAGCCTGAACCGCGGCCTGCAGGTCGCCTTCCGCTCGGGTGCTGTGATGGGCCTGGTGGTCGTGGGCTTCGGTCTGCTCGACATCTCGATCTGGTACTTCATCCTGGATCGTCTCGTCTACACGTCCGACCACATGGTCAGCGGCTTCGGCCAGATCACCAGCAGCCTCTGGCTGGTACACCCCAACATGGATCCGTCCACCAAACTCATTGAGATCACGACGACCATGCTAACCTTCGGCATGGGCGCATCCACGCAGGCGCTCTTCGCCCGCGTCGGCGGCGGCATCTACACCAAGGCCGCGGATGTCGGAGCGGACCTCGTCGGTAAGGTCGAAGCGGGCATCCCCGAGGATGACCCGCGCAATCCAGCCACGATCGCGGACAATGTCGGCGACAACGTCGGCGACGTGGCGGGCATGGGCGCCGATCTCTACGAATCCTATTGCGGCGCAATCCTCTCCACAGCCGCGCTTGGCGCCTGCCTGCCGATGGTGGCTGGAACGTTCTGCGGCATCAACGCCGTCATCGCGCCGATGGTCATCTCGGGAATCGGCATCGTGCTTTCCGTGGCCGGCATGTTCGCCGTGCGCTGCAACGACGACAAGGCCAGCATGATGACGCTGCTCAAGGCATTGCGTCTCGGCACCTGGGGCAGTTCGGCACTGATTGTCGTGGCGGCGGCTGTCCTGGCCTACACGGGAATCATCACCTGGGGGATCTGCGGCGCGGTGGTCGCAGGCCTGATGGCGGGCGTAATCATCGGTTACTCCACCGAGTACTACACGTCGGATGAATACGCGCCGACCAAGGGTGTCGCCAAACAGGCCACCATGGGCGCGGCCACGGTCATCATCGACGGCCTGGCCGTCGGCATGATGTCGGCCCTGATTCCGGTGCTCACGACGGTGCTCGCGATCCTGGCCGCCTTCGGCCTGGCCGGCGGGTTCCATGACACGCTGGCGGGGCTCTACGGTATCGCCTTCGCGGCCGTGGGCATGCTCGCCACGCTCGGCATCACCCTGGCAACCGACGCCTATGGCCCGATCGCCGACAATGCCGGCGGCAACGCCGAGATGTCGCACCTGCCCGCCGAAGTCCGCGAACGCACGGATAACCTCGACATGCTGGGCAACACGACCGCCGCGACGGGCAAGGGCTTCGCCATCGCCTCGGCCGCGCTGACCGCCATGGCGCTGCTGGCCGCCGAGGTGCAGGAAGTCGACGTCTGGACGCGCAAGCTCGCGGCCAAGGGCCAGATGGTCTTCGATCTCGCAGGCTACAATTCGGCCCCCGACAAGCTCCGCTTCTTCATCAACCACCTCGACCTGAGCATCCTGAACCCGTTCATGCTGTGCGGCATGTTCATCGGCGCGATGATGGCCTTCGTCTTCTGCGCCCTGGCCATGAAGGCTGTGGGCCGCGCGGCCGGCGCCATGGTCGAGGAAGTCCGTCGCCAGTTCAAGGCGATGCCCGGCATCATGAAGGGCACGGAGAAGCCTGACTACGCGCGCTGCGTGGAGATCTCGACCAAGGGCGCCCAGCGCGAGATGCTGCTGCCGGCCCTGATGGCGATCTTCGTGCCTGTCGCCACCGGCTTGGTCCTCGGCATTGCGGGCATCATGGGCCTGCTCGCGGGCGGCCTCACGGCCGGCTTCTCTCTGGCCTGCATGCTGAATAACGCCGGCGGCGCCTGGGATAACGCCAAGAAGCACATCGAGAAGGGCAACTACGGCGGCAAGCGCCTGCCCGATGGCAGCAAGAACCCCGTGCATGGCGCGGCGGTAACCGGCGATACCGTGGGCGATCCCTGCAAGGACACCTGCGGCCCGTCGATGAACATCCTCATCAAGTTGATGAGCATGGTCGCGATCGTGTTCACGCCCGTGATCCTGAAGTTCTCGCCGATGATCCAGCACGCGCTCGGAATTGCGCAGCGGTAGGCTGATGCGAGAGACTGAAGACTGAAGGCTGAAGGGCCGCAAGCCCTTCAGCCTTTGTCTTTCTGATCAGCGGTCGGTGGCGAGCAAGGTGTGTGCGCGGCCGTAGTTGACGCAGCGAACGCCGTGCACGTCGGGTAGGGGTTCGCCCGCATAGATTAACGCAGGGGCGCGCGCCGCTTTCTCCCGTTCGCAGAAGACGCGGACGGGCTTGATGAAGTCGGCGTTGAAGGTCATGGACGACTTAATCTCAACGGGCATCAGCGAACGCCCTTGCTTGACGATCAGATCAATCTCGAAACCCTTGTCGTCCCGCAAGTAGTACAGCCCTGGGTCGTTGCCCTGATTGAGTCGCGTTTTCAACAGATCGGCGACCACCATGTTTTCAAACAACCCGCCGCGCAGCGGATCGCGTGTCACCTGAGACGGGTTCTCGATACCCAGCAGATACGCAGCCAGACCGACCTCGGAGAAATAGAGCTTCGGGGATTTCGTCACCCGCTTGCCAATATTGGCAAAGTACGGGTGCAGCCGAAACACGATATACGAGGACTCGAGGATTGAGAGCCATTCGCCCAGTGTTGTGCCGCTTACCCCGGTCTCGCCCGAAAGCCCAGAAAGATTGACAACCTGCCCAACCCGGCCGGCAAGCAGGGTCATGAACCGTTCGAAGGCATACAAATTGCGTATGTGCAGAAGCTGGCGCACGTCCTTCTCGACATACGTCTGGAAGTAGTTACGGTAATAGGTGGTGGGGTCCATCGACTCGTCGTGGAGAGAGGGCATGAACCCTTTCCAGATGTGTTCATCGGCCGTGGGCTGCTCGCCCGTGGTGGCCACTTCCTGGAGGGTTAGCGGAAGAAGCCGCAACAGCGCCGTGCGTCCGGCCAGTGACTGGGTTACCGTCTGGTGAAGGTCTGTCTGGTGGCTTCCGGTCAGGATGTACTGCCCCTTGACCCGGCGTTTGCTGTCGACCGCCGCTTGCACGTACGAGGCGACTTCCGGTACGCGCTGGATCTCGTCGAGGATCACGGGGGGCGGAAAGCGGGCAAAGAAACCGTGGGGGTCTTCGTGCACCAGACGCCGCAGGTCAGGCTGCTCCAGATTCGCGTAGGCGTGGTCAGGGAAACAGGTTCTTGCGAGTGTCGTTTTTCCGGACTGCCGCGGGCCTGTCAGCGTGACGACAGGATACTGGGCGGCCATGCGGTGCAGGACATCGGCCATCGCGCGGGCAATCATGGGAGGGCTCCTTGACACGGCAAAGAATACCAGATCGCCAGCGCACAACTCAAGTAGAATATTGAAGTTGCGCCAGGGTCAATGCCCGACCTCCTGCACAAACGCGTTGGGTGTCGCGAGGTGCACGGACCACGTGGGCCGCACGCACGTCCAGGCGCAGCGGTTGCTTCAGCCGGATGCGTCCGCCCTGCACCGCAGCGATCTCGACCGGCCAGCGTAGCGTCGCGCCAGCCAGCGCGCTCCGTGCGGCCCAGAACGTCCGACAGGGATCGGTCGAAGGCGAGAATCGACCGATCCGCTCCTTCGCCGCGCAGCACGACGCCCGACCGCACGAGTCGCAGCACATTGGTCAACACATACGTACCGGCCGGCACCAGCACGGCACCGCCGCTGCGGCCCGCCTTCTCCAGCGCCGCTTCAAAGGCCGCCGTGTCGTTGGTCTGCCCGTTGCCCGTGGCGCCGAAGTCTCGGACATTCGCCACGACCGGCGGGCTGGGCAGCGGCCGCTCGCCCGCGCGGTAGCCGGTGTACGAACAGTTGGGGATGTTCGGTTGAGTGTCGGCGCGGCGCAGTACGCCTGCCTGAGCGCGCCGGCGGTCGGCGCGCCATGCGCCTCGCTGGTCTGAGCCTGCGCGGCGATCACGGCGAACCAAATCGTCACCATGGCCCAGCGTAGGGCGTTCATTTCACCACCGTGCGGATCGGCATGATGCTTCTCTTCCCCCTATGCAACCGTCCGAGCTATCGCACCCCGCAAGATGGGCGTCAATGCGAGCGCACGAAAAACAGTTGCGTGCGCAATGGAGAAAGAGGTTCGACTGTGCGAGTAAATGCACTCGTACGCGCCCGTGCGGCATCCCGCCACGGCCCGTCACCTGACACATGCCAAAGCCGCTGATCTCACACCACTGCCAGTCGCCATGTGGCAGGTGTGTGTCGCGGGCATCCGTTTCGCGCGGGCCGCGCCAGAGCCGGGAAGAGGCGTCATTTCGTGGCGGGGGACCCGGGCTCGAACACGCGCAAAGGTCTTTGGGCAGAAACACTATCGCCAAACCACATTTGCCCTCCGTTTGTCCAGCGTATGCCACACATTCCTTCTCCACCGTAACACCCGCCATCAGGCAATATGTAGATGTCCCCCATTGCTGTCCCAGCATCGGGGATTGCCTGCCCGTTGGTGTAATGTTTTGCAGAGGAACGGACGGCCCTTTCGTTCCGCATGTCAGGTGCTGGTGTTCCGGGTTGAGCACTGATCTTCTGAGCGTCGGATCTGAGTGCCCCTTTCTCCAGATGCCCCAAGGCGCCATTTCTGTCAGATCCGGTGCGGGACAGGTTAAAGGCAAGCGCCAATGCAGTGACGATCCCGGCTGCGGTCAATGTCAGCAGTACCCATAGGAGTATTGTGCGCAGTCGGCTGCGCCCGATGGCAGCGACCTCGCGCGCCTGCACCGGCCTACGCCCGCCGCTCCCGGGACCGACGGCGAAAACTGGGTGGCTGGCGTATTTCAGCCAGATGACCTTGGTGTTTGACCATCCATCGCCGAGGCGATATCCCTTCAGTGTCTGGTGGCTCGCAACTACCGGCGCGAAGGGGATGAGGTGTAGTGGCAGATTCCTCTTGAAGGAATCGGCGAGCCCGGCCGGTTTCCCTGTTTTCTCATTCATGACCTGAACCCCGAAAAGTCCCTTGCCGGGCGACTGCCCGCCAATCCCATCTTTGAGAAAGAGTCCGATGAACGCAAACAACACGCAGCAGATGGTGAGCAACGGCAGACCGAAGATTGCGCCACAGATGATCGACCAGAACAGAAGTGTGTCCATGGCCTGAGCAAAGTGCCGTTGATTCGAGAAGGCGCGCGAGCAGTTCCTGCAGACCCGGTGCCCGTAGAGTTCTCTCGTTGTCTCGGGTGTCATGGCGAGACCACACAAAGGGCATGTGCCGGGTCGTGCCTGACCTGGCGCTCGCTGTTGATCCCGTTGGGTGGCGGTTGAACGCTTCCTGGTGTAGAAGAAGGCAAGTCCGATGGCCGTGACGCACAGTACGGTTCTTGCCGCGACATTGAGCACCGGGGATCGGTCGGTGTTGCCATAGCCAGGTCCCCCTTGTGCGTGAGCCGAGGTCGCGGCAAATATCAGCGCACCCGCGACCCAGGCGTGGGCGATACGAACGCTGGTGCTGCTGGTGCGTGTTGGTTTCATGATGTTCTTTGTCGGACTTGCTCAGCGCGTCTGGGCGTGCTCTACTTGTGCAAACGTGGCGCCCGTTGAGGTCACGGACGTGACGTGCCAGAGAACAGGTTTCCCTTGATGGGTGGTTGTGACCACGTCGTTGAGGTAGACGATCTGCCCGCCTGGCAGCAGCACTCCGTTGCGGTTTCCCGTCTTGATGATCCCCTTGGTGGCGGGTGGCTCCGGTTTCTGCGTTTCCTGCGACCGTGGTCCCGGATCGCGATCTACGTGTTCCCCGATGGAAGGTTGGGGAGTCGCGCGCCGGCGTGTCTCAGCCCATGTCTGAGCCGTTCGCACTTCCTCGGCCGACATACGCAGTTCAGCCATCGACTGCAGTTGGCTGGAGGGTGCATCTCCGTTGGCCAAGGCAAGGGCGAACCAGCCATAGGCGACGACAGCGTCCTGGGGCACCCCGCGACCCATGAGGTAGCTGACGCCAACCATCCGCTGGGCGCGGACGTCGCCCTGTTCGGCAGCCGCGCGGTATCCACGGAGTCTCTCAGCATCACGTGCATCGATCTCGGCGCGCGTGGTCGCCGTCCGTCTCACGGGTTTGGCGTTGGGTACGACTGTTGGCCCCGTGCCAACGGGGTTGAAGACCACGCCTTCCAGCCAGGTCTTCAGGTCGCCGTCATCCAGGCCGCGGAGGATGGCGGTTTTGTCGCGTCCGATTCGTTTGTACATGATGGCGATGCCGGCATCCGCACACAGTTTGAGCGCGAGGGCTGCCTCCGGCTCGCCAATCGCGCGGGTCTTGGTCTGCGAGTAGGTCGAGGAAGAGACGAGGCTGCCGAGGTCGGCGTAGTTGGCGTTGTCGGTGACGATCCAAACGGCGGCCTGACGCGTTTCATAGTCGACGCGGGCACGATCAAGAAGCGGCATCAGCCGAGCGAGCTCGGCCTGTTGCGGGGAGCGGCGGATCGTGAACGTGTCCTTCTGGCCGGGTATGTCCCGCGGCCTGTTGGCGCAGGCGGCAGGGACCGAGACCGTATGCCAGTCATAGTCTGTGAGCGATATCTCGCTCGTGGAGGTCGCAACCATGTTCTGCGCTGATGTGCGAGCCGAGACGAAGAAACTGCCGACAGGTATGCGCAAGTCGATGGGTTCTGCCGTGCGGCGGCGGATCGCAACGCTGACACTGTCGATGCCACTGCCCTCGGTTGTGACCTCGACCTTGTTCTGCGCCAGGAGCTCGACGATATCGGGGAGCGCGTCATCGGCGGCGGTGTCGGACACGTCCTGAGTGCCTGTCTCGGTCTGCGGCGCGACGGTGGGCACCACTAAGGGCATGCCTCTCAGTCGGTTGAGTCTGTCTGTGGCGGCGTCGCGATTTGCAGCGTTCTCGTCCTCCCTCGCGACTTGGGTCAGAGCGATTTCATCGCGCAGTCTGACGATCGCCTGTTTGCGGATCCTGACATCTGCGTCCTCCAGGGCGACACGTGCCAGCACGTCCTGATCGGTGACTTTCACGAGTGCCATCGTGCGGACCTGAGTGTCATCGTCCTCGAGCGCAACACGCGCCAGCACGTCCTGGTCCTCCAAATGCGCGAGTGCCGCGAGGCGGGCATCTCTGTGCGAACTCGTGGCCGCGATCTCGCCCAATATGTTCTGGTTGGTGCTCGTTCGGGCGACTGCCCGCTCGCGCGACGCCTCGGATGTTTCCACGGCGGTCCTGGCGAGTTCTTTCTGGGGCCTGCCGGTCTCAGTTGGCGAATGGCGGCTGTCAGGCCGGTCTGGCGAGAGGGCGTGAACTGACGCGAGGACGGATATTCCATGGAACGCGTTGAGACCGGCCAACCCGACTAGGGCGAGCCCGACTGCCGCGAGGACTTTGATGCGCAGGAGCCCGGGTCGTGTGCGCGCGTAGACAAAGGCCATGAGGCTACTGACGAATCCCGGAACAAGAAGAAACTCACTGATATCCGAACGGGCGAGGATCAGGCCGAGCCCGCAACAGGAGACGGAAACAAGCGACACGGGTACTTCGTAGGCGGCCGACCGACGGCTTGATTGCGGTTTTGCCACTGGTGGGCCCTCAGGGATTCCGGGGGTACGCGATGATCAGCAAGTCGCCATATCGCAAGGGCGGTTCACTGCCCGATCATCCGATCACTTTCGTAGAAGGCGACCGCGTACGTGTAGTACATCAGGTTCGCCGTCGCATTCTTAACAGGCCCTTCCACCGAGATGGCGCTGAGGAGACCGACTTTGATCTGTTTGAAGGTGACGTCAAGCTTCAGGTCTGCGCCCACAACGACATGGGCCGACACATGGCCCACGCCCGCGGACTCCACCGCCCCCGTCTTGATGTCAGCGTGTGTCGCTGCCCAAGTCGTTGTTGCCGCGAAAGCGGCGAGTGTGGAAACCAGCAGGAGTCGGTTCATGGGCATGCTCCTCGGCTACCGTCTACTCCGCCTTACCGAAGCGTTTGCGCACCTGCTTGGCCAATTCCTCTGTTCTAGCCGAAACCGAGGGATCCTCCGAGATCACGGTTCCTGCCCGCCGCACCACCACGAGTAACGCGGCGTAGGAGGTGCCGGCCTCCTGCCTACGGCTGGCAAAAAACCAATTCAGCACCGGCACATGTCGCAACCAAGGCGTGCCATCGGCCGCCTTGTCGGCGTGGCTCCATTCATTCGCGCCCAGAATCACCTGCCGGTTGAGCGGCAGATCAACCGTGTTGACGAACTGCCGCTTCGCCAAGATGGGGTAGGCTTGCCATTCCGCCATTCCCCAGTTTCTTGTCGCGTCACTTACCTCGCAATCGATCTTCAGCAACACGGTCGTCGGATCGCGAATCGTGACTTTGGCCTTGACGATCAAACCGGCATCAATCTTCTCTATCGCCGATGGACTCGCGCCTAACTCACGATAGACGGGTATGATGAACTCATCGGCTGTCAAAGCCCGCCCTTCCTGTTCGTTCTGTGTCAGCACGGTGAATCGCTCGATCCTTGTCGCGGCGCCATTCGCCTCAAGCAGAGTGAGAATGCCCTCAACATTCACTTTGGCCACCACGTTGTATTTCGTCTGCTCATCGCTCCCGGTGCCTGAAGTCGGCGATGGCTGCACCTTATCGTATGTCACCATGCCCTCGCCCCGCAGACTGTCGCCAATCTGCCTGAGCAGGTCCCTGCCAATCATACGGGACTGGTTTTCGCTGATCTGAAAATGGGTCACTTCAACTTCGAACGTGGCGGTCGCCACCTGTAGATCTGAAACCAGCGTGACTTCACCCAGGTCCAGCTTCTTTACCTGCGAATCCGTCACGCGCACGGCTACGGTGGCCTGCTCCTCGGTGTAGACCGTGCCGGCCAGCCTGATATGCGAAACATCGGGCGAGATTTCGACGATCGGGTTCTCCACTTTCGCGGAAACCAGACCTGCCAGGATCGTTTCTTTGACCTTCAGTACGTCCGGTTGGTACACAACGTTGTCAACGACCGCCTGTCCCCAACGGTTACGCGTGTCGGCCAGCACTTTCCTGACCTTGCCGCAGTCGCGCGCGAGCACCACGGTTCCAGAGATCTCGACAATCTCCAACCCGTCAGGGTTACGCATCACCTCCACGCCATCCACGCCCTTCAACTGACGCTTCAAATATGTTTCGATCGCCGGCAGATTCGCAGTGTCGGCCTGCCTGACAGGTTCGGCGCCGGCGCGGGGGGCCAGAAACACATTCAGAGCTGTTGCGAGCAACATCACAGAACAAACGCTTCGGAACAAACTCATGTTATCTCCTCCTCTGTCTCTGTTTCGGCGTGAGAGCAATATGCGCGCATATTGACAAAGGCATGTGCATGGAATCAACTTCAATCGCCATCGTGGGACACATTCGTTACCCCACGCGCCACGCCGGCGGCGCGCTCAAGCCGGAAATCCTGCACCGTGCGGGTGATGCCTTCGGCCAGCGTGATGCGGGCCTGCCAGCCAAGTTGCCGCAGGCGCGTGCAGTCCAGCAGCTTGCGCGGCGTGCCATCGGGCTTGCTCGCGTCCCACTGGACGGCACATCGTGCACCGCAGGCCTCATGCACGCGCTCCGCCAGAGCGCGGATGGCAATCTCCTCGCCCGTCCCGACGTTGACCCAGTCAGGCGGGTCGGCCAACCCCAGCAGGAAGATCAGGGCGTCTGCCAGGTCGTCCACATGCAGGAACTCACGCCGCGCCGCACCCGTTCCCCAGAGCGTCACACTCGGTGCGCCGCCTGCACGCGCATCCTCGAACCGCCGGATCAGCGCCGGCAACACATGCGATCCCGCCAGATCGTAGTTGTCACCCGGACCATAGAGGTTGGTCGGCATGGCGGAGTGGTAGCAGACGCCATACTGGCGACGGTAGCACTGGCAGAGTTTGAGCCCCGCGATCTTGGCGATCGCGTACCCTTCGTTGGTCGGCTCGAGCGGGCCGCTCAACAACGCGTCTTCAGTCATCGGTTGCGGCGCCAGGCGCGGGTAGATGCACGAACTGCCCAGGAAGAGCAGACGCGGCACGCCGGCACGATAGGCCGCGTCGACCAGGTTCGTTGCGATGGCCAGATTCTCGTACAGGAACGCGGCCGGTTGCGTGCGGTTGGCCTCGATGCCGCCCACCCGCGCCGCCGCCACGAGCACCGCCGTGGGCCGTGTGCGGGCCACGTAGGCACGCACGGCCGCCTGGTCACAGAGATCAAGTTCGCCCCGCTCCGCCACGAGCGGCGCGGGGCGGCCCCGGGCAGCCAGCCGCCGCAGCACAGCCGAACCGACCATGCCACGGTGCCCGGCGACAAACAGACGCTCCCGGCAGGACTCGCTCATGGCACGCCCTCCAGTCCCACGGCATCGCCATGCTCAGCCATGGCCCGCTCGCGCCGCGCCAGCTTGAGGTCAGCCTCGACCATCATCCGCACCAGATCGCGGAACGTAACCTTGGGCGCCCAACCGAGCACCCGCCGCGCCTTGGCGGCGTCGCCGAGCAGCAGGTCGACCTCGCTCGGCCGCTCGTAGCGCGGATCGTGGCGCACGTACTCCTGCCAGTCGAGGTCGAGCAGCGCGAACGTTTCCTCGCAGAACTCCCGCACGCTGTGCGTCTCGCCGGTGGCCACAACGTAATCGCCCGGCTGCTCCTGCTGCAGCATCAGCCACATCGCCTCGACGAAATCACCAGCGAAACCCCAGTCGCGCCGCGCGTCCAGATTGCCCAGAAAGAGTTTGCTCTGCAACCCGAGTTTGATGCGCGCCGCCGCCTGCGTGATCTTGCGCGTCACGAAGGTCGAGCCGCGCCGGGGCGACTCGTGGTTGAACAACAACCCGTTGCTGGCATGCATGGCGTAGGCTTCACGGTAGTTCACCGTCATCCAGTAGGCGTAGAGCTTCGCACAGCCGTACGGCGAGCGCGGATGAAACGGCGTGGTCTCGCGCTGCGGCGTTTCAGCCACCAGACCAAACAGCTCCGACGACGACGCCTGGTAGAACCGTACGCCCTTGTGCAGCCCCGTTTCGCGCAGCGCGTCGAGAATGCGCGTGGTCCCGATGCCCGTGACGTCGCCGGTGTATTCAGGAATGTCAAACGACACGCGCACGTGACTTTGCGCGCCCAGATGATAGACCTCGTCCGGCTTCAGCTCATAGAGCAGTTTGGTGAGCCGCACGGCATCGGCCAGGTCGCCGTAGTGCAGGAACAGACGGACCCCCATGATGTGCGGGTCCTGGTACAGATGGTCGATGCGACCGGTGTTGAAGCTCGACGACCTTCTGATCAGCCCATGAACTTCGTACCCCTTGGCCAACAGCAGTTCGGTCAGATAGGACCCGTCCTGCCCCGTTATGCCCGTCACAAATGCACGTTTCATCGGATACTCCTTTGGGTAGACAGCATTCAATAGTCAGAAGGCAAGTCGTACTCTATGCCTTCATCCAATCGCCGTCATTGCGCTATTGCGTAATCGTTTGTTATACTTTTGCGCATGGCAACCGCCACTACAGCCACCACAACGACCGTGGCCGTGTTGCTGGACACCGATTTCGGCCTTGGTGCCCAGATTCTGGCCGGCGTACAGGAAGTCGCCCGGTTGCAGGCCGCGTGGCAGGTGGTACCCCTGCTCGCCACCCAGGAGTCCCTGCTGGACGAACTCCTGCGCCAGGGGCGGCTGGACGGTGTGATCGGCCCGTTCATGAGCGACCGCTGGCTGGCCGGGCTGCCCGGTCGTCGCGTACCCATGGTCAACGTATCCAGCGCCTCGGACGTTCGCACGGTCCCCTCGGTCGTGACGGACGATGCGGCCGTCGGCCGGCTCGCGGCCCGTCACCTGCTTGACAACGGCTGGCGCAACCTGGGATGTGTTCTGGACGGAGGCTCGCAGGCCGCCAAGGTCCGCAGCCAGGGGTTCACCGCGGCGGCAGCCGCCGCCGGCATCACCGTACACACGCCGCCAACCAGCGACGGCTATGCGCCCGACGCCACCTGGCCGGATTGGCTCCGACACCTGCCACGCCCCTGCGGCCTCTTCGGCACCAGCGACTATGTGGCGCGGCGCCTGCTCGGGCACGTGCGCTCAATCGGGTGGCAGGTGCCCGACGACGCCGCGGTGGCAGGCGTAGGCGACTCGGCACTGGACTCCATCCTGGCGGGGATCGGCCTGAGTTCGGTGGCGCTGCCGGGACGGCGCATCGGTCAACGCGCAGCCACCCGCCTGGCCGCGTTGCTGGCCGGCGGCGACTCCGCGCCCGAGACCGAACGGCTGGCGCCGGAGGACATGGTTGTCCGCGCCTCATCGGCGCGGGTGCTGCATCAGGACCCATTCGTGGCACGCGCACTGGGACGCATGCAACTGCAGCTTTCCCAGCCGCTGGACATGGCCACGCTGGCGCGTCAGTGCAGCGCCTCGCGACGCACGCTGGAACTGCGATTCCGCAGCGAATTGGGGCTCGGCCCCGCCGCCGAGTGGCGCCGTCGCCGCATGGCACTGGCGTGCCGGCTGCTGACCGAGACCGACCGCCCCCTCGCCGACATTGCCGGCGCCGCCGGTTTCGCCGAACTCCCCCACTTCTGGACCGCCTTCAAAGCTGCCATGGGCTGCACGCCGGGCGCGTATCGGCGTAGAGGCACGCGCAGCGCATGACGGCGCGAGGCGGCGGGTGGAGGGTGGTCAGGTGGAGGGTGGAGGACTTCGAACTTCTGCGGTTTCTTGTTCGATATTCTGCGGTTTCGGACTGTTCACCGTTCACTGTTCACTATGCACCCTCGGCCTAGTCGCCTCATAGAATCCCCTCGGCCCCAGTTCCGCCGATGCACACCCGCCCGCCACGAGCGCGCTGCGCAGATCGAGACAGAGTTCGCAGGCATTGACGTAACCATCGGGCCGCGGCGTAAAGCCTGTTTCGCAGCGGACACGCTCAAACAGTGACGCCACACCAGCGCCGTGCAGTCCGGTCAACAGCGGGTAGCGCGCGGGATCGAGCGGGGCGCCCAGATCGTCATACGCAATCGTCAGCCCCGTGCACAGCCCGGGCACGTAGCCGCCAAAGAGATCGATGTGGAAGTGCCCGGTGGTCGCCAGGCGGCGACACCCGCCGCGCGTTTCTTCAAGCACCTCCAGCAGCGGCCGGCGTGGCAGGTGGGGCGCGAACGTACGCAGGGCCCGACCGCCGAGCGTCACGCCATAGCGCTGCCCCAGCCGCGGCAGGTAGTCGGCGCCATGTCGCGCGGCATAGTCGTCCATCGAATGGACCCGGTCCAGGTCGAACGCCTCGATTTCGGGCGCAAACTCGGTCCGCCACGGGAACACGTTCATCCCGGCAAGCCGGCAGGCGCGCATCAGGCCGCGCGTTTTGGCGAACGGGATGAACGCGTTGTGGAACGGGCTGATCGACACCAGCAGCGTGCCGAGGCCATGCTCGCGCAAGCCGCGCAGGCGCGCCACGGCCGACGTTTCGTCGCGGAACCAGGCGGCATTGGTCTCGACGTACTCGATGCCGACCCCCGCCTGGGCCGCAACGTCCAGCACGGCCGCGAGGCCATCGGGATCCAGGAACGGTTCGCCGCCGCCGATGTGCACGGAGCGACACCCCAGCGCGCGGATGCGTGCGAAGATCCGGGCGGCCGCGTCCGGCGCCAGGTAGCCGGCCTCGCGACGCGGGCCGCAGGCATAGAGGCAGTGCGCGCACGCCGCCGGACAACGGTAGTTCACGATCACGCCGCCGGACTGCAGCGTGGCGATGTGCAGCGAATCAGCCAAACATGGCCCCGTTCCAGCCCCAGTGCGTGGCCGGCACATTGGTGAAGATGACGTAGGTCCGGCAGGGCGGAATGCCCAGGTGCTTCTCAAGCAACGCACCGATGCGTTGCGTCAGCGGGGCACATGTGCTGGTTGAGAGTCCGCCGATGCTGCGCACGTCCACGAAGGCCGCCGGATCATCGGCATTGCCGAACTCCACGAAGGCCTTGTTGATGACCACCATGATGTAGTCCTTCGGCTTCTCAAGCACCTCGCCCACGGCCTTGCAGAGATCGACCTCGAGAGCGTTCACCGCGGCCTGATCGAGCTGAACTGCCGTGCTGATCTGGATAAGTGGCATAGAGACTCCTTTCGGGTGTAATCAACAGGTGTTCCGTATCCTGCGGCCCCACACACACGATTATAGTTCGCCGAACATGGGAAGTCATGTGCAGAAAGCCAGTTCCTGTTCTGCGGGAGATTGGGTGCCCGACGACGGTGAACATGCGCGGATCCAGTTCACTGCGGCGTCGCGGAGCTCCCAAGACAGAACATCAACCTGTGCTGTTGTATGAACGGGAGGGTCGAGCTCCGCGAGACCAATGGTGCGCGGCTGGGTGCATGGCTGGCGCGCGTCGGACGCCAAGTCCCCGCGGTTCCAGGCCCAGCGTGCGTGGACCTCACTTGGCAGGCTGGTCAGGCAACTCACCGTCTTCAGGAATGCTGAGCACCTCGCCACGCGTGTCGGCGATTGTCGCGGTCACAAATGCGTAGACCACGCGCTTGCGGTCACGCATGGGCATGCCGCCGCCCACCAGCACCCGGTGTCCGTTGGATACGCGCTTACCAAAGCGAGAACAGGATGGGGAGAACCTTGATCTCGTGGAGGCACTCGATGACCTCCAGCAGGCCGATCAGCCACACGAACCACATGGCGCTGAAGATATGCCGGCGGAACACGATTGGACGCGTCAGGTACTCGGTCGGTTCCTGCAACTGGCTGAACCGCGGCCAGAGGCGCGGCGTGGTGCGCATGTATGCCGCGTAGGCCTCCGCCCTCCCGATCCGGACATCAACCAACGCTTGCTGTATGAACGAGAGGGTCGAGCTCCGCGAGTCCAATGGGTGCGCGGCTGGGTGCATGGCTGGGGCGCGTCGGGCGCAAATCTCCCACGGTTACAGGTCAGGCCCTCTTCTGCGAGAGTTGGGCGCGACACCTGCCGCAGCGGCGCGCTCGGGGATCGCGCCCTACCCGAGTCGGATAGCTGCTCAACCCGCGCGTGCGGGCCGCATCGGTCCCGCCGGCCGCAAGCCCGTAGGCCCCGGACGGGCCGGTATCACGCGCGCTTCTTCCGGCCCGGTCCGCGACGCGGATACATCCATCACCTGTTGAGATTATCGAGCGCATCGGTTGCGTCGTTCCGTCCCGTCCAGTTGCGGTCCATCGGCACCTTTCGCGCCCGCTCGCGCAACACCTCTCGCAGAACGGGGTTCCAAAACTACGTAGGCCGCTGCATGGCCTTTTCGGAGATTGACGCGTCGCGCCAAGCCTGTCATATTTCTATGCATAGAAACTGCGCCCGTGCGGACAAGAACGTCCCTGCGGCACATGAACTCCGAGGAGCAGCCCATGTTACACGCGCCTGCAGCACCTGTCGGAAAAGACCCGGCGGCCGCCTACAAATCGCGGCTGGGGGTCTGGATGTTCCTGTGCTACCTGGTCTTCTACGCCATCTTCGTGGCCATCAACGTGAGCCGTCCGCTGCTGATGGAGCGTACCGTGTGGCAGGGACTGAACCTGGCCACGGTCTATGGGTTCGCGCTGATCGTGATCGCCCTGTTGCAGGCCCTCGTCTACGATGCCTTGTGCCGCGCCCGCGAGCGAGCCATGGGTACACCCAAACCGGAAGGAGCGAGGTAACCCATGGCCATCGCCATCTTCATCGGTTTCGTCCTGTTCGTCATCGGGCTCTCCTTCTACCTGGGACACCGGACCAAGACGGCCAGCGGTTACTACGCCGCCGGCGGCCAGATTCACTGGGGCGTTAACGGCATCGCCTTTGCGGGCGACTACCTCTCGGCCGCCTCGTTCCTGGGCATCTGCGGCATGATCGCCACGGTCGGATACGACGGCTTTCTCTACTCCATCGGCTACCTGGCCGGCTGGATTGTGGCCCTGTTCGTCGTCGCCGAACCGATGAAGCGCCTGGGCAAGTACACGTTCACCGACGCGGTCGACTCCAAGTACAACTCGCGCGGGATCAAGCTGGCGGCCGCGATCAGCACGCTGGTCGTCTCGATCTGCTACCTGATTCCCCAGATGGTCGGCGCCGGCGTGCTTGTCCAGCCGCTGCTCGGACTGGCGCATCACTGGGGCGTGATCATGGTCGGCGCGATCGTCATCACCATCGTGGCGACTGCCGGCATGGCCTCGACGACCTACGTGCAGTTCCTCAAGGGCGGACTGCTGATCGTCTTCTCGCTAGTCCTGGTCTTCGCCGTATGCGTGCGCGGCTTCAACACGCAGCCGGATCAGGGCGGCCAGACGCCGTTCCGCGCCAACGTCACGCTGGCGGCAACGGAAGCGGATGGGCAGCTGACCGTGGCCGAAACCGGCTCGCGCGTGCTGGAGGTGCAGAAGGTGGCGGCAGCCAAGGCCAGTTTTGCCCGACTCGAACGCGAAGGCCAGGAGAGTTGGTGGCTCGTGGGCACCGAAGACGGCCACCCCGTTCTCAAGGAGACCCAGTCGCAGGTCGTCACGCGGGACGGCGCCCGGCTGGTGAACGGCGCACCCGAATCCAAGCAGAACCAACTGCGCCAGGTCGGTAACATCGAACGGTTCCGCGGCCAGACCGTGGCGCCGCAGGGAGCCGTGTCGCCGGTCGGCTTTCTGGCCGCCATGAGCGCCAAGGACACGGTCATCCAACGCTGGAAGGACGTCCGCTTCACGGACCGTGACGGCGCCAAGGTAACGGTCTACTACCCGACCTCCACGCCGGGCAACCAACTGCTGCGCCCCGGCATGAAGTTCAAAGTGCAGGGCTCATTCCTCGAGCGCCTGGACTTCATCTCCCTGATGCTGGCGCTCTTCCTGGGCACGGCCGCCCTGCCGCACATCCTGATCCGCTACTACACGGTTCCAAGCCCGGCCAGCGCACGCAAGTCGACCATCGTGGCCATCGCCGCCATCGGGTTCTTCTACATTCTCACCCTCTTCATGGGCCTGGGCGCCATGATCAACGGCGTGATCAACCCGGCCGACAGCAACATGGCCGCGCCGCTGCTGGCCCGCTCGTTCGGCAAGCTCCTCTTCGCATTCATCTCGGCCATCGCCTTCGCGACCGTGCTCGGGACGGTCAGCGGCCTGATCGTGGCGGCCTCGGGGGCCGTGGCACATGACTTGTGCGACCGCTTCCTGAACCTGCGCATGGACGACTACCAGAAGATCCGCGCAGGCAAGATCTCGGCGTTCGTGGTCGGTGCCGTGGCGATCATCCTGGGCATACTGTTCAAGGGGATGAACGTGACCTTCCTCGTCGGGCTCGCGTTTGCAGTGGCCGCGTCGGCCAACCTGCCGTCCGTGCTCATGCTGCTGTTCTGGAAACGAACCACGGCGCGCGGCATCACGGCGTCGATCCTGATGGGCATGGTGTCGTCGCTGGCACTGATTGCGTTCTCCCCCGATCTGTTCAAACTCTACGGCCTGGACCCGACGCAGGCGCCCATCCCGTTCAGCAACCCCGGCATCGTGTCGATCCCGCTCAGCTTCGTCACGCTGGTTGTCGTCTCGCTGTTCACACAACCCAAGCGCGCGGCGTAGCGGAGCGTGGCGCGTGTCAGGGACCGAACACCGCGATGAACGCCTCAACATGCGTCAACCTGCACTGCCACTCGAACTGCAGTGACGGCAGCCTGCCGCCGGAGGAGGCTGCCCGGCGGCTGGCCGACGCGGGTGTTGTTTTCGCGGCCCTGACCGACCATGACACCGTGGACGGGCTGCCGCGTTTCCGCGCCGCCCTGCACCGTCGCGGCATTGGGTCGGTGAGCGGCGTCGAACTCACTGCCACCTGGCGGGGAGAGGAAGTGCATCTCCTGGTGTACGGCTTCGACCCCGCGCACGCCGAGTGGCTGGACGCGCTGCGGGCCCTGCGCCTGTACCGGCACGCCGCCATCCAGAGCGTGGCCGATGCGATGCGCCGGAGCGGCGCCGCAACGCACGCGGCGATGACCCAGCCAGCCGCCACCACGCCGGCAGCCGGCGGACAACTGCCAGTCGCCGATGCCATCGCCCTCGCCCACCGTGCCGGCGGACGCACCTTTCTCGCACACCCGCTTCTCCTGAGACCGAACCCCGCGGAACTGCGGGCGGTGCTTGCGGAACTCCAGGCTTGTGGTTTGGACGGCGTCGAGGCGCTCTACGCGCCGGCACCTGCCGAAGCCCAGCCGGCCGTCGTCCAGATGGCGGCCGATCTCGGGCTGCTGGTGTGTGCCGGCACCGACTTCCATGGTCCCGAGGATGGCCGCGCGCACGGCCTCGGCATCGAAATGCCGAACACACTCTGGCAACCCTTTCGCGATGCGCTCCGACTGGAAGCCGCGACCACGGCCACGCGCGCGGCCGCGGCCTACGGCCACGCGCGCCGGACACGCCGGCAGTTCGGGCTGCACATCATTCTGCCTTCCGTGTTGGCAATCGGGCTTTTCATAGCGACATTCTGGGCCTTTCTGCTTCCGGCTTTCGAGCACGCGCTGCTTGACCGCAAGCGTGAGATGATCCGCGAGCTCACGCACTCGGCCTGGAGTATCCTGGCCGACGCCGAACGCCAGGTCAGCGCGGGCCGCCTGACCCGGGCGCAAGCGCAGACGGAGGCGCGTGATCGCATCGCCGCGTTGCGCTACGGCCGCGAGAACAAGGACTACTTCTGGCTGCAGGACATGCATCCACGCATGATCATGCACCCCTACCGACTGGACCTGAACGGTCAGGACCTGACGGATTTCCGGGACGCGCGCGGCGCGCGCATCTTCGTCGAGTTCGCCGATGTCGTGCGCCGCCATCACGAAGGCTACGTCGACTACGTCTGGCAATGGCCGGACGATCCAAGGCGACTGGAACCCAAGGAATCCTACGTCAAGGGGTTCGATCCGTGGGAATGGGTTGTTGGTACGGGGCTCTACATTGAGGACGTCCGGCATGAGATCGCGCGGTTGGAGCGCGGTCTCGTGCACGCCTCGCTGATCATCACCGGATTCGTCGCCCTGCTGCTGCTGCATGTCGTGCGGCACAGCCGGCGGCTCGACCGCGAGCGCGCGGAATCGGCGGACGACCTGCACGCGACGACCGAGCGCTACCGGTCGCTCGTCGAAGCCGCGACCGAGGGCACGCTGCTGGTTCTGGATGGCCGCTGTCACTATGCCAATCCACATCTCCTGGCCCTGCTGGGCTACTCGGCCGCCGAACTGGGGCTGCTCGACCTGACCGAGGTGCTGCCCGCAGGCGGCACCAACACGGCCATCTGGCAGCGCATCGGAACCCTCCAACGCCAGGCCGATGCCGCGCCAGGCAGCGTGGCAGGCGAACTGCGTCGGCGCGATGGCGCCATGACGCCCTGCACGCTGGCGCTGACGCACATCACATGGGGCGGCCGCGACGGCATGGTCCTGCTGGCCCGCGAGACGGGTGATGGACGCGCAGGACCATCCCCGCAGCCGGTCGACACGCCGCTGTCGGAGGCCGCCACACATGCACCCACCGGCCTGTTCCGCGCCCGCGCCGACCACCGCGGCGCGCTGCTGGCCGCCAACGCCATCGCCGCGCGCTGCCTGCGCGCGGCCGCGCGCGCGGCGGATGACACACCGGTCACACTGGCCGACGTGTTCGGCGATCACGCGGCCTTTGCCGCATTCGTGGACCGGCTGAAGCGCGATGGCACGGCCGACTGCCGGCTGCCGATCACCCCGGCGGACGGTCCCCTCATCACCCTCGCCCTGCGCGCCACGCTCACGCGCGACGACGCCGGCCAACCGGCGGCCATCGACGGCCTGGTCGAGGACATCTCGTCACTGGTGCAGCGCGAACAGGAACGCGACACCATGATCGAACGACTCCAGACATCGATGCTCTTCCTGCACGAGCCGGTGGGCCACGTGCTGGCGGCAGGACGGGCCGCGCGCACGCCGACCCGCACGGCCGCGGGAACTCCGTCCGTAACCGTCCCCGGCAGCACCCCTGTCTACGAGGCGCTTCTGCGCATGCAGGAGCAGCATGTGCAGGACCTAACGGTGGTCGACGACAAGGGCCTGGTCCTGGGATCGCTGAGCGACCGCGACCTCCTGCCGTTCCAGCAGTACGGCGCGGTCGTGCTGACCAGCGAGATCTCGCGGGCGGCACTGGTCGGGGATGTCGTGCGCGGGTGTCGACGAACCGCCCTGACGGTCAAGGCCCTGCTCGACAGCGGCGCGCATCCCCGAAATGTAACGCGCCTGATCTCATCGGTCTGCGACGCAGCCACCGAGCGCTTCGTGCAGCTTGCCGTCGAGGAGCTCGGGCCGCCCCCCGCGCGGTTCGCGTTCATGGCGCTGGGCAGCCAGGGCCGGCAGGAGCAGACCCTCGTCACCGACCAGGACAATGCCATCGTCTATGCCCCGCCGGAATCGCCCGCACGTACGCCCGAGATAACGGCCTACTTCCTTGAGTTGGGCCGCCGCGTGTGCGGCTGGCTGAACGAGGCCGGCTACCCGTTCTGCCGCGGCCGCTTCATGGCTCAGAACCCGGTGTGGACGCGGGACCTGACGGCCTGGAGGAGGCATTTCAGCTACTGGGCCGCACGCGCCGAACCCGCGGAGTTGCTCACCTTCACCGTTTTCTTCGACTTTCGCGCCGTCTACGGCGATACCGGGCTGATCGCTGACCTGCGCCGGCATGTATTCGCCGAACTGCGCAACGCGCCGGCCTTCTTCCCGCACTTCGCCCGCCACGCGCTGCTCTTCCGGCCACCGGTCATGCTGTTCGGCCGTATCGTGATGGGCGGCACCCGCAATGCGGCAGCCGGGACGCTCGACCTCAAAGCGGCCATGCTGCCCATCGTCGCATTTGCGCGGCTGTACGCGCTGCACCACGACGTCGCGCGCGCTAACACACTGGAGCGGCTGGATGCGCTGGCCGACGCCGGCAAGCTCTCCCCCGCCAGCCGCGACGAGATCGGCGCAACCTACACCTTCCTCATGCGTCTCCGGCTGAAGCACCAGGTGCAGGGATTCCACGCCGGCCATGACCCGGACAACCTGATCGAACTGCGCCGCCTGGGCCGAGCGGACCGCACGCTGCTGCGCCAGGCCTTCGCCCACATCCGCATCCTGCAGCGCCGCATCGCCTACGACTTCCTGGGCGGCACCCACGAATGATCACGCATCCACGGCCATCTTCTTCGTCGCGCGGCCGTGTCGCCGCTCATCACCCGTTCCCTCGGTCCCGAAGTCTGTTGGCGAGAACAGTTCGCCAGGATCGGCGACGAAGGCTGACTTCTGTCGAACGGACTCAGAGGTCCAAAGGCCCTTCCGCACACGCGCTATCCGCGTGGTGTCCGTGAAAAGGCAGTTCATGTCGGACCTAAGATCGGAGAGGTAACGCTCATCCTCACACAGGCATCGAAAACGTTCGAGAATGTCGTCGACAGGTCCGATCTCACAGCCCAGCCAGCGGCGGCCCTTGATTTCGCTCACGGCATAGGTGGTGCCGGATCCACCGAACGGATCGAGAACAAGATCCCCCGGATCAGACGCCATCTCAATGACCCGATCCAGCAGTTTTACGGAGAGTTCGTTAGCCGACTTCCGCTTCTTGTACTTGGCATGCCGTACCGGCGGAATGTCCGTCCAGACATCGGGAAGGTTAACCCCTTTGGGGTTCATCTTGTCCTTGTAGCCACCGTAATCGCGAAGATCACCATGGCAATGAGGACAGACGGGCATGGGCAACCGGTCCGGATGAAACGTCTTCGGTCTGGGGCCTTTGCAGTAGTAGAGCAAGGCGTAGTGGGAAGGGTAGAGTCGTCCTTGTATCGGAAGGGACGCCTTGACATCAACGGCGATCCAGTGCCTGAACGTGAGCCGCGAGCTGAGGAAACCAGCCAGATGAACATTCCACCGTGGAAGGTTCCAGAGGAAAAGGCTGCCGCCTGGCCTGAGCACGCGGACACACGCATCCAGCCAACTCTCACACCAAGTCAGATACTCGCGCTCGGCCAGGTTGTCATCCATCAGTGACGGGTAGAGTTTGCCCAGGTTGAAGGGAGGATCTGCGAAAACAAGATCGACCGACTCATCGGCCGTTCGCGAGAGAAGCACGCGGCAGTCGCAGCGGTGAAGCACGCCCAACGGCGTGCGCAGCGCCGGTGACGGAAGTGCGTTCATTTCGCACTCCTTCTCGGCAGCAACCCCGGTGGGCGAAGCGATCTCCATGGCCATGCCTCTTAATACCAAAGGCCGGCCCATCATGCAAGCCTGCGCGTAGACTATAGTCCGTGGACTGTGAGTCACTTGCAGTCTATAAGGTGCTCATGGCAGACGACATCCAGAGCACTTCGCGTTCGTTTGCACGAGCATTGCGATCATTGCGCAAGGAACGGGGTTGCACACAGGAGACGCTCGCGGACCGGAGTGGTCTCGACCGTACCTTCGTCTCCCTGCTGGAACGAGGCCAGAGACAGCCAACGCTCCAAACCATGGCGCGCCTTGCCGCTGCGCTGGACCTTACGCTCCTCGCGTTCGTTGAGGAAATGTCGAGGGCCGACGTATGAGGATCACGCGGTCTCTCGACTTGGTCAACAGACCATCACCCCATCTGATCGGGCACCTGACACAGGCTCTCGCTGAAGTGGATTCGGCTATTCGCGCTGTTGACTGGCCAGTTGGCAGCGGTTCATTCACCATCAACCCTGCGAAACACGCCAATGGTGTCGTGCCGATCAAACTGAGTTTCGTGGCGCACCTGGAACACTGCGGCTGGGAGCCGGAGAAGAGGGATCTTCGCATCAGCACAGCCGAACGCAAGCCAGGTCCGCTGGACGCAGTGAAGACGATGCCTGACAGAACATACATCGCCGCCGAGTGGGAGACAGGCAACATTTCATCGAGCCACCGCGCTCTGAACAAGATGGTGCTCGGCATGCAGAAGGGCATCCTCGCGGCGGGTGTGTTGGTCCTGCCGTCACGGCGGCTCTATGCCTATCTCACAGACAGGGTGGGGAACTTCCAGGAGTTGGAGCCCTACTTTGGCCTCTGGTGTTCAGTACGAATCGACGCCGGGTGGTTGCGCGTCATCGAGATAGAACACGACCGCGAATCGACCGCCGTCGCATCCATTGGCAAGGGCACTGACGGCCGCGCGCTCCGCTGAGTGCGCTATTTGCGCATGAGCACGATATGCTCGGTGCGCATGGTGTTCGAGATACCGGTTATCGAACGCTGGATGCTATTGACGAAATGAAGGCCAGCGTCCTCGCCGAGACGACGCACAAGCACGTTCAGGCTTTCGACGTCTGCCTCGGGTTGGCCCAGGGCTTTTCCAATCTGGTTACTGTTCGTGCCAATCACGACGGTGCAAATGCGCCCTGTTTTGAGAACTCGCGCGCACTCGCACATCACAGCGGTCATGTCTTCGACGTAGGCATCGTACTTCTCTGCAAGTCTGCGCCCGCCGCGCAGGCCGATCATCTGCTGCCTCAGTTCCTCACAATCCACACCCAGAGCCGAGAGGTGGAAGAGATCATTCTCCACGTAGTCGATTGCGAAACTGTAGGGCGGGGAGAAGAGAATGCCATCAACGCTGCGGTCAAGTAACTCCAGTCGTCTCGCATCCCCAACACATAACCGCGCCGAGCCGAAACCCGTCGGTCCCTGCCCCAGGATGCCCTGGATCTTGTCACAGGCGAAGATGTACCGGTCCATAACGCCGGCGAACAATTGCTCGGACGACTTCGCGGCCGTCCGCTCCGCGTAGCCTACGCTGTCCAGATAGGCGAGAAACAGCAGACTGTAGGTCTCAAACGTCTCGCGGTCCTCTGCCGCAAAGGGCTGCCTGCCGGCAACGTACCGTTCACCCGCCTCCATCACCTCGCTCCCATAGTCGCCGGCGGCGCGTCTGTGCGCACCGACACCTGGGAGGTGGCGCGTGGCCGCCCCATACTTGGATATGAAATACGACAGAACCTGGCCGATATTCGCGCGTGCCTTGCGGGCACGTGCCAAATCCATGGTAAGGCTGCGGACCTTGGTCTCCGCCATGAACTTACAGAAAGGGCTCGCATCGATTCCGATGGAGTCGATCCCCATCAGCGTAGCCTCCACCTGGACGGTGCCAGACCCCATCATGGGGTCGAGAACTGTTTCACCAGGAACAAGCCCCATGATGTTGAGGAGGCCGCGAACCATCTGCGGATGGAACTTGCCGCGGTACGGAAACAGTCCATGGGTTCCATACCCCGTACGGAAGATGTTCTTCGAGAAGAAAGACTTCAACCGGCTGGACGAGTGTTCGGGCAGTTTCAACGACTGCCCCGTACACGTCAGATAGTGGCGAGTATACTGACCGCGGATACTCTCGAAGAATGCGCCTTGCGCGATCAGCCGCTCAACGCTAAGCATCCTGCTCTCTAGGTATGCAAGGTGCAACTCGTAGACATCATCGACGCCTGGCAATAGCCGATACTCATCGGGAAAAAGGCAATACGGAAAGGGAGCCGACAGCGCGTCGCTGGTAGCGGTGACGTCGCGTAGGGGTTGTTGCCTTGCCTTTTCCATTCGCTCATCTCCATCTGGACGTGTGATCTGAAGAACGCGTGCCTATCGGAGCGGAGCCTAACGTACAGGCTCGGAACTCTCCAGCACCTGCCGGATGGTGCGGCCATCGAGGAACAGGTCCTCGATCACGGCCAGGTTGCGATGGACGCGGACCTGTAACCACGCGTTCGTGGAGGACGTCTGGCCACGCCAGCCGGCGGCCTTGCGGTAGAGCTGCTCGGCCCGCGGAGCCGACTCCTCATCCAGGTAGAAGCGGTCAAAGGGCAGATCCACGTGAACCGTGTGCACTGCGCCCGTGCGTTCCCAGTCCCACGAGTTCGCGTAGGCGACGCGGGCCCGCATCCATGCACCTTCGCGTCCGGGCCGCAACGCCGCCTGGGCCAGTCGCGCGAAACCGTTCGTGTCCGTCTCAAGCCGCACGTAGACCGGCTGGTGCCGGCTGAAACTGGCCGTAGTCGGCACGGGCTCCCGGGTGCCCTGATCGAATCTGAGCGCCACGTAACGGCCGCGAAACGCATCGTAGGGGTCGACCGGTGCCACGCGGAAACGGTACGCGACGCCATGGCGCAGGGCCTGTTCGCGCTGGTGGATCATCCGGGCGGGCACGATCCATTGGGCGAGGACACCTGCCACCAGGACGCCGAGCAACCAGGTCTGAGGTCTCATGCCGCCACCTCCTTCCGCCGCCGCATCAGCACCATGTTAACGCTCATGAACGCAGCGCCCAGCAGGATGAAGACGATTCCCTTGGCCACCAGCGAGTAGTCGCTGTCGAAAAACCGCGTGAGAATCAGCGCCATCAGGATCAGCATGCCGGCATTCACCGTGCCCATGCGCCGATCACGCACGCCCTGGATCAACGTGGCCAGGCCGAGGATGAAGAGATAGGCATTGCAGAGGAACACAGGCACCCAGGCAATGGGATGCGAGACGGTTCCAACCGCAATGTAGCCGACGGCCGCGACGACCGGCAACAGGCCGAACGGAATGCGGCGCGCCTCGCCCCGGCGCACGGCTGTGACCAGCAACAGTGCGGCCCACACCGGCAAGGCGACGGCCAGGGCGTAGTCGAATCCGGCCGCCAGCGGATGGCAGGCGGGGTCGTCACGGTAGCGCTCAAAACCGATCTCATGCCAGGGCCAGTCAAAGGTCAGCAGATAGGTCAGTACAACGATGCCGCAGGAGCCGAGCGTATGCAGCGGCCGCTGCCAGAGCGTCGGCGCCGCGGCGCCCCAGTATCCGCCGATCAGGTAGAGCACGGCCAGCGCGCCGGCATACGTCAGGATCCAGAGTCCCGGCATCGCCTTCTCGAGCGTAATGCCGATGGCGGCCGTACAGGCGAGCGCCACGACCCACAGCATCCACACTGTGCGTGCGCCATACGGGCTGCTGCGCACCTCGGCTCGGACGACCGGAAACGCCGCCGCCGCCAGCGGCCAGAAGAGCAGCGCGACGCCACCGTAGAGCTGACTGAACGACGCCCAGGCGAGCAGGAGGGCGAAGTAGGCGGCCAGAACGGTTGCGGCCTGCGTGAACAACAGGATCGGCAGGACCAGCCAGGCCCAGACAATCGTGAACCCCTCCATGTCACCGGGCATATGATACGTCTGCGCAATCAACGCGATGCAGGCGCCCACGGCCAGCGTCCAGAGCAACCCGGTGGTCTCGCGCCAGGCCGCCGAGCGCCAGCCCCTGGCCTGGCCGGCGAACACGAGCGCCTGTGTAATGGCCAGCGGCGCGAAGGCCAGCAGCGTGCGCGCAGGCCGCGACAGATCCTGCCAGTTGTGGGCCAGCAACAGGATGACGCCCAGGCCAATCAGCAAGGCTCCCAGCACGCCACAGACGATCATGCCCCAGCCTCGACCGGGCTGTGCATCGGCGGCGTAACGCCGCCGCAGTTTCTCGGCGGTGCCGGCATCCACCACCCCTTCGGACACCAGCGTCGGGAGTTCGGTCAGTAACCAGACTCGTTCCTTGCGTCCCATATGAGCCCTCCCTGCCGCCACGCGCCGCACCAGCCAGCAGCAGGAAAATACCCCCCTGCCATCGCGCTGTCAACCGCCCTCACCCGGCCTCGCCGCGCGCGAGCTGGCGGCGTTCAGGCGGCCGTCGGCGCGTGCCCGCCCGAACGGGCCGCGAAAAGCTTCCCTTGCGGCAGCCAGTAGCCTAGAATTCGAAGTGGCTTTGACACCTTGGAGACCTGCCATGACTGACACCCACGAACCCGCACCCGGGCTGCCCGGTGGCCATCCGGCCACCGATGACGCCATCAGCTTCGATGCACCGCCTGCCTCCCCGGCTGAGCGCGGCAAGCGCGAAGCGCAGGATCTGGTCTACGATGCCTGGGAGAAGACCGATTCCGATGAAGCGCTGGAGCTGATTCTGGACGCAATCTGTCTGGATCCCACCAACATCGACGCGCATCTGTTCCTGGCCGAGGACAACGACGATCCACCAGAACGCAGACTGGACGTCTACCGCAGCATCGTGGCCATGGCCGGGGCCAATCTCGGCCCAGATTTTATCAAGCTGAACAAGGGGGCGTTCTGGGGCGTGACGGAGACGCGCCCCTACATGCGTGCGCGCGCGGCGGTCTTCTACCAGCTCATCAAGCTGGGGCGATACGCCGAAGCCATCGACGATGCCGTCGACATGCTCAAACTCAACCCGGTTGACAACCAGGGGATTCGCTCCGGCCTGACGGCCTGTCTGCTGGCGTTGAACCGGACCGCGGATGCCGCCAAGTTGCGGCGCAAGTTCGGTGTCTTCGGCGGCTTCGACATGTGGAACCACACGCTGGAATGCTTCCTCGCCGGCGACTTCGGAGCCGCCGACAAGGCGCTGCAGCTCGCGCGCCAGACGAACGGTTGGATCGAGGCGCACCTGAGGGGCCACCGGCAGTTGCCGCCCATTCTGCCCGACAGCTACAGCGTCGGCAGCAAGGAGGAGGCGGCTCTGTACGCCTCCGACCTGTCGTTTGCGTGGACGTTCCACCCCGCCGCGATCAAGTGGCTGAAGGAGCAACCCCGGCAACCGGAGTCCGACGCTCGATGACCGTGCTCCTGACAGGCGCCTCGGGGCTGCTCGGAAGAGCGGTCCTGCGCGAGTTGACTGCTGAGCCCGCGTGGCAGGTGTGCGGCACGGCCTTCTCCCGCGCACGTCCCGGACTGGTGCGACTCGACCTGTGCGATGAACCGGCGGTCGCGGCGTTCCTCGACCGCACACGCCCCGATGCCATCGTCCACGCCGCGGCCGAACGCCGTCCGGACGTGAGCGAACGCGATCCCGATGCCACCCGGCGCCTCAACGTGGCGGCGACCGGTCGCCTCGCCGAGTGGGCCGCCCGCCACGGCGCCTGGCTGGTCTACCTGTCCACGGACTACGTGTTCGACGGCACGATGCCGCCCTATCGGCCGGACGCGCCCACCCACCCGCTGAACCGCTACGGCACAAGCAAGCGCGACGGCGAACGGACCGTCTGGAGCGCGTCCGCTGACGCGGCGGTACTGCGCGTGCCGATCCTGTATGGAGAGGTCGAGTCCCTGTCCGAATCGGCCGTAACCGGCGTCGCCCAGCAGTTGCTCGACGCTCGCGGACGCGCGCTGACCATTGAGGCGTGGGCCACACGCTACCCCACCCACTGCGACGATGTCGCCTGCGTAATCCGCCAGATGCTCGCGCATCGCCTGAATCACCGGGACTTCCGCGGCACGTTCCACTGGTCGGGATCCGAGGCGCTGACCAAGTATGACATGGCCGTGGTCATGGCCCCGCTGCTGGGCATCGACCCGTCCACCGTCCAGCCCGACGCGCGGGCCCCGGCCGGCGCGCCACGCCCGAAGGACTGTCATCTCGATTGCCGCGACCTGGAGCGACTCGGGATGGGTCGCCGCACGCCGTTTGCCGCGGCCATGCGCAGTCTGCTGCCGCGCTTTGCGCCCCAGAAAGGAACCCCGCCATGACGCTCCGAGCCCTCGCCTGTGCCCTTGCAGTCGGACTCGCCTGCACAGCCTGCACCCGCCGCCAACCGGACGCGCTCCCACCGCCCAAGGCCACCGACGCGCCGCCGGAGAAGTCGAGCGTGTCGACCGCCATCGACGGGTTCACCGGCAAGACGGCCGTCGATCAGCTCCAACGGGCCAAAATCACCGTGCGGGACGTCGAGGCCCGCAAGAAACAGCAGGCAGACGAAGCCCTGCCCGAATAGGCTGCGCTGCGCCCACTTGCACACGTTGCAACGTGTGCAAGTGGCGTCGGCGTGCGCGAGCGCAGATCGCACGACATGGACTACCCCAGCGAACTGGAGACGTGGTGGCTGACCGCGGCGCAGCGTGAGACGGGTCTCGCGGAAGACGCCTGCCTGATGTCGCTTGAGGCGGATGTCGCGCGGCTGAGCGACCTCTTCACGACCGACCGGCCCGCGGCGTTTCGCGACTATGCCGTTGATGCGCGACAGCGTCTGGCCTACGGGCTGTTCTTCTTCCCGCAGACTTTCACACGCGTGTGGCAGGTTGCGCAGCCGTGGCTCACAGCCGGCGGCCGGCCAACAGCGCGTCCGCTGCGCGTGCTGGATCTCGGCAGCGGCACAGGCGCGTCAACGCTGGCCGTGGCGCACGCACTGCAACCCCATGCGCTGAGCCTCACCGCCGTGGACCATTCACCGGAAAGCCTGACGTGCCTGAGCCAACTGTTTGCCGACCTGTCATCGCTGTGGCCAGGCGCCACCCTCGCCACCCGCGTCGGCCACGCGGCGCAGGATGGGTTGCCCGGGCCATTCGACCTGATCGTCGCCAGCTTCGTTCTGAACGAGCTCTTTCCACCACCCAACGACACGGCCTGCCAGGCCTGGATCACGGCTCAACTCGCCCGCCTCGCGCCGGACGGCGCACTGATGATCGTGGAGCCAGCCGGTCAGACCACCAGCCCGCGGCTGCAGCGACTCCGCAACGCACGGGCCGCCGATGGCTCCGCCCGCATCCTCGCTCCCTGCCCCCACAGCCGGCCGTGCCCGCTCGTGGGCGCGGCCTGCGGGTGGTGCCACGACGTGCGGCGTTGGCGGGTGCCGGACAGCGTGAACCGGCTGAACCGGCGCCTCTGCCGCTCGGTGCACGACCTCAAGCACAGCCTGCTGGTGTTGACACGTCCGGACGCATCCCTGCCCGTGCCGGCATGGCAGGGCGACCCGGCCTGCTTCCGCATGGTCGGCCCCATGTCGCGCATCAAGGGACGCCTGAGAGCACGCGGATGCTGCGGCGACGGCAACCTGCGCGACGTGGAACTTATGACCCGCGGCATGACGCGCCAGCAGGAGAACGCGCTGACGGACTGGGATCGCGGCGACGTCGTGCGCATGGCCGGTGCCCGCCTGCTCGGAGACGGACACACCTTGCGGGCCGAAGCACTGCATGCAACATAGCCCTTGTTCCGGGCATCTTGTTTCTGACACGAGGAGCGCAATGGCTGAATCGCCCGCACCACCTGCGAGCGTCAGTCTTCAGCCGCCCGCGCACGCGCCCAGCCACGCCTTGAACGTGCGCGCGTCCTCAAGAAACTGCTCCGGCCGGTCGCCGGCGACGAACTCCAGCATGGCGGTGTGATCCTGAGGGTCACCGGCGACCCGCGCCAGGTAGCGCCCCCAATCGGATGCCCCCTCGGACAGCGGACGCCGTTCGACCTCGTTCGGGGCCGCGTCCTTGGCGCGCCAGTGGAAGACGTGGACATTCATCAACCACGGCATGATCGCCGCCAGTTCCGCCAGATTGCGCTCGCACGTACCCGGGCTGCGCGGTTGCCAATAACTGCGCACGTTGGCGTGCGCCACGGCGTCGAGCAGCGCGCCTGCGGACTCGGACGTGTCGGTGAGCGTGCGCCCATGATACTCATACGCCACCCCGACGCCGGCGGCAGCCGCCAGATCGGCAATTCGCCGCGAGTCCTGCACGACGAGGTCGCGATAGGCCGCATCGGCCCCGGCCGATCCGCGCGCGCCGGCCCACACGCGAATCAGCGGCGCGCCCAGCGCCACGGCGCTCTCCAATACGGATTCGAACGGACACGGTTGACCGTCGCCAACACGGTAGTAGGATCCGTAAGCCGCCACGCGCAGTCCCGCATCGGCGGTCATCTGCCGCACGGCACGGGCCTGCGCCACGTCGCCGTGTGGAACATGCACGTCGCCGCCCCACTCAATGGTTTCAAGCCCGGCCTGCTTGACAAGCGCCACGATGTCGACGGGCGTCAGTTTGCGGAACGTGATCGAAACGAGTCCGGCGCGGATCATGGGCTCTCCTGTGCTGCCTAGGTTGGATCATAGCGTGACCGTGCCCGCCGACACAAGACCGGCCTGAAATTGCGGGAGACTGGCGCCCGACGCGCCCCAGCCATGCGCCCAGCCGCGCACCCATTGGTCTCGCGGAGCTCGACCCTTGTTCATACAGCACGCGTTGGTTGATGTTCCGGATCGGGAGGGCAGCTCCGCGACGCCGCAGCGCGCGGGATTCGTGCATGTTCAGCGTCGTCGGTCGCCAATCTCCCGCAGAACGGGGGCGCGCGAGTGCCCCGGCGCGGCCCTGTTCCGCGGGAGTTGGGCGCGACACCTGCCCAGGCGGCGCGCTCGGGGATCGCGCCCTACCCGAACCGGATGAATCGCTCAACCCGCGCGTGCGCGCCGCATAGGTCCCGCCGGCGGCACGCCCGGGGGCCCCGGCGCGGGGCCGCCACGCGGATACATCCATCACCTGTTGAGGTTATCACGCGCATCGGTTGCTTCGTTCCGTCCCGTCCAGTTGCGGTCCATCGGCACCCTCCGCGCCCGCTCGCGCACCACCTCTCGCAGAACGGGGACGCTCTGGACGCCCGCGGACAGGCCTGCTAGACTCCCCGCCCATGAACACTGCGCACGACGGACGGCCCGACTGGGACACCTATTTCATGGACATCGCGCACGTGGTGTCGCGCCGCGGCAACTGCAGCCGGCGCAAGGTGGCCGCCATCATCGTCTCGGACCGGCGCATCATCTCCACCGGCTACAACGGCACACCGCGCGGCATCCGCAACTGCTGCGAGGGCGGCTGCGCCCGCTGCGCCGGCAACGCGCCCTCGGGCGCCGGCCTGGCCGAATGCGTCTGCAGCCACGCTGAGGAGAACGCCATCACGCAGGCCGCGTACCATGGCATCCGGCTCAAGGACGCGATGATCTATGTCACCATCAGCCCCTGTCTGACGTGCGCCAAGATGATCATCAACTCGGGCATTCGCGAAGTCGTCTACGGCGGCGACTATGCATTCGGCGAGCAGACGCGTGCGCTCTTCGATGAGGCCGGAGTCACCTGCCGCAAGTACGCCGCCCCAGCCCCGCACTGAAGCCGTGGCGGGTGTCAGTCGTGAACGCCGGTGATGTGTACGTCGCCGGAGACGACGGAAACCACCGGCCCGTCTTCGGTCTGCAGCAGCAACGCGCCGTCCGCGGCGATACCCGCGGCGCGGCCGGACAGGTGACGGCCGATCTGGTCCAGTGTCACGCGCCGTCCCGCCAACGCGTCGCGCGCCCGCAACGCATCCAGAAACGGCGCCAGTCCCTCGTCGCACCAGCGCCTATACGCGGGCTCAAGCGTGTTCAGGATGGCCGCCAGCAGCGCCGGACGCGACACCTCGGCGCCGGACGCGATCCGCAGTGAGGTCGCCACGCGCGCGATGTCCGCCGGCAGATCGGCGGCCGCCAGATTCACGTTCAACCCCAGCCCCACGATCACGTGCTGCACACAATCGGCTTCAGCCTGCATCTCGCAGAGAATGCCGCAAATCTTGCGGCCGTTCACATGGATGTCGTTGGGCCATTTGATGCGCGGCGCGAGTCGTGGCGCCACAGATTCCAGCGCCTGCGCCACACCCCATCCTGCGAGCAGCGGCAGTGTCGTGGCGGCGGCCGGCGGCACGCGCGGGCGCAGCAGCAGCGAGAGGTAGAGGTTGACTCCCGGCGGCGAAAACCAGGCGCGCGCCATGCGCCCCCTTCCCTCCGTCTGCTCGTCGGCCACAACCACCGTCCCCTCGGGGGCGCCCTGTTCGGCCAGCAGACCCAGTTGCCGGCTGGTAGAGTCGGTGCGCGCAAGGAAATGCAGCGCGCGTCCCAGTTGCCGCGTCGTCAGCAGCGGCGCGACCTCGGTTTCGAGCGGCGTGTTCGGCACCGCCACCAGCCGGTAACCACGACGTGACTGGGCCTCAATCTCGTAGCCCTGACAGCGCAGCAGCTCGACGTGCTTCCAGATCGCAGCCCGGCTGATGCCCAGTTCGCGGCACAACGTCTCTCCCGAGACATCCCCGCCCTGGGCAGCGCGCAACGCGCGCAGGATCCCTTCGGCGATTCCTTCGTTCTTCACCGTAAGCCAGTCACTTTCCGCAAGTGTGCGTCTCCATCCCCACACCTCTGGAGGTGTGGGGACACTCCTTCGCACTTCCACACCTCCGGAGGTGTGGAAGCGAGCAGCGCCGGTCACCACGCGTACTCGGCCGACGCGTAGGCGCGCCGACCGGCTTCAAGTTGCCCCGGGAAGACCTCGAAGGCTTCGTCCCAGATGTTGACCGCGCCCGCCACCAAGGTCAAGCCCCTCATCCCCGCCACCTGCCACCGTGCTTCAACCCCGGACGCCCACTGGCAGTCGCTGCCGGTGCGGGCGGCGTTGTCGGCGTAGTGCGCCACCCCCTGCCAGACGCGCAGACCGACACCTGCCACAAGACGCGTGCGCAGTCCAAGCCGGACCTCCTGCTCGGGATAGTCCAACGCGTAACGACTGGCATAGACATCGGTGTCGCACACCTTGTGGAGCAGCAGCGTCGCCAGCGTGAGATCCGTCGCGCCGGTCAACGCCAGCGTGAGATCGGCCGTGGCGCCGTAGCTGCGAATGCGATCCAGGTTGGCCGCGGTCCAGCGACTGCCTTCGGACTCGCGGACCCAATCCACGATCTCACGGCCATCCTCGGCGAAGAGCGCCACGCGGCAGTCCAGATCAGACACGGCCGCGCGCCAGCCTGCCTCCCACGTACGCATCTGCTGTCGCTCCAGGCCGCTGTTGCCCAGCGAATCCGGCGACTCGTAGTTCAATTCAGTGTACGAAGGCCGGCGCACGGCTTCGGTATACGAGGCAAAGAAGGCCTGCCCCGCGACCGGCGCCCACTCGACGCCTGCAGCCGGCAGCCAGGCCGGATCCTCATCGGTGAAAGCATCGCACGCGCCACCCGCCGTCACACGCCAGTCGCCCGCGGTCCAGACCGGCAGCAGCGCGAACGAAACGTGCCCGCGTTCGTGCACGCCCAGGCCGGTGCTGGGGATCGTCCCCTCGTAGCGGCTGTCGATCCACTCCCAATCGGCGTCCACGCGGGCCTCCAGCGCCAGGTGCGCCGTCAACGGCTGGTGCGTGGCGAGTTGCCCGGTCAGGCTCTGCGACACGTGACTGTTGGCGTAAAGCGAACGGTTGGTGCGATTCAACCAGTACTGGTCCTCGGTCCGCTGCCAGGCCACGACCGCATGCCAGCTCACGTCCGGTTCAGGCCGCACGGTGACACCTGCCACAACCAGCCACTCGCGCACCTCCTCCTCGGCCGGATAGGCCGGGTTCGCACCGTAGAAACCACGCGCACCAAAGGCCCGCTCGGTATACGCCGTCAGCACGTCGGCCTGCGCCACCTCCGTGCAGTGCTGCGCATGCCCGCCGCCGGTCCAGCGCTCAAGTTCGTTGTCCGGCCGACCGTCCGTCCGGTCGACCCGGTCCCATGCACCGAAGCCCGATACACCGGTCGTCGCGCCATTGGTCTCGGCATACGTGTCGCTGAGCAGGAAGCGGCCGAAGCGCTGCCCATACTCACCGATGCCTGCGGCCACGCGGTTAAGACCGGTGGCCGGAGCGAAATCGAGCGCCACGGATCCGGCCGGATGCCCCGCTGCGGCGCGGAAACGATCAAGCCCCGTGAGCAGTTCAGGTGCGGTGAAGTACTCGCCGGGGACGGCCAGATCGGCCTGAAAATGCTCGGTCTGCGGGTTGCGCAACGTCGCCCCCGACAGCAGCAACCCGCCGGCATTGAATGGGTTGCCGCGGATGCTCAGGTCGGTTTGCGGTGATGCGACGCCCTGACTGCGCACCGCCACGCCGGGCAGGTTCGCGAGCATCGGTGCGCCGGACCAGGCATCGCCCGTGGCCGGCGCGGCGGTCAGTGCCGGCGCCACGACCTCGACGCGCATAGCGGACACGTCGTTGGTCGCAGCCCACACCTGCCACGCCGGGACTGGCGCAAGAAACAGCACAAACGCCCATGAAACAGCGGATTTGACGAGCCGATCCATCACGACCCCCGGTAGCCCGAACGGGCCGTACGGGGACATGATAGGCACTCGACGCCTATTGTCAACCACACTCCACGTGTCGGTTTACATTGCCGCGGAGTGTTCCAGCATCGCGCCCGGCCGGTTCGTGCAGATCTTGTCCACGCCCATATCGCGCCAGAACGCGAGTGTACCCGGGTCGTCAACGACCCAGACATTCACGCGGATGCCGTGGCATGGGCATCAGCGATGAGCGCCGCGTTCACCGTCGCGCGCCGGCCATGGATCCATGGGATGTGATGGCGCTTGGCGTTCGGCAGGATCTCGGGGCCGTTTCCGATCAGCGCCAGCGTGACTTCGGGGGCGTGCGAGTTGTCGCCGCGGTGGGCTTCAACGAGAGGTCGCATTTTCTGCTAAGACCCCGGATGCACGGCCTTCGTGCCCTGCTTGCAGAGCGGACAGGCGGCGGGTTCCCAGACTTCCGGGGCCATCTGCAGCAGGCTGAAGGTCGGATACGGGAATGCGACGGTCCCGGCGCTGCGGTCCACCAGCACAACCACGGCCGCCACCTCGGCACCGGCGGCCCGCACGATGTCGATCGTCTCCTGCACGCGGCCGCCGCGCGTGATCACGTCCTCGGCCACCACGTAGCGCTCGCCGGGGCGGATCTCGAAGCGGCGCATCACCAGTTTGCCGTCCTGCTTCTCGGCGAAGATGCTGCGCGTGTCGAAGGCGCGGGCCACTTCGTGTCCCACGATGATGCCGCCCAGCGCAGGTGCCACCACGCCGTCGAGACGACCCACGCCGCCGGCGGCCTGGACGCGGCGCACGAGTTCGGCGCAGAGGCGTTCGGCCGCGCGTGGATGGCGCAGCACGTTGGCGCACTGGAAATAGCGGTTGCTGTGTAGCCCCGAGCGCAGCTCGAAGTGCCCGCTCAGCAGCGCGCCCGTGTCTTCCAATACCTTGAGAATCTCAGATTCAGTCATTCCTGGCCTGTCTTTCCATCACTCGGAACGATCAACGTTCGAGCACGATATTGCGTCGCTGGTAGGTGGGCGTATCGAGCACTTCGCCGCCGTGCAGGGTCGGTTCCACGCCGCGGAAGCGTCCGCTGCGCCCGAGTTTGGACACTTTCGCCGCCTTACCCTTGCGGCCGGCAGCCTCCACACTGCCCAACACGCCCGAGACATCGACCGGCATCGCCTCCGCCGGGCGAACCTCGTCGGGCGTCAGGCAGTTTTCGAAAGTCAGCGCGACCAGTTCGATCTGGCCGTCAAATCGGGCGTCCAACACGGTGCCCATCTCGATCTGGCAGTCGCGGCGGCAAGCCGCCTGCACGCGCTCCATGACGGTGCCGAGTTCGGCCAGCCGCAAGTCGGAACCCGCCAGGACGCCCAGGGCCAGCGTGCGCGCGCTGCCCAGCGCCTCGCCGCTGCGCAGCAACGGCGCCTGGCCCAACGCCGCGACGACCTGCGTGGCGCGGTCGTCGCCGGTGGCGGCGGCCATGCCGAAGCGCGCCGCGCCGCCCCGCAGCAGCATGCCGCGCAGGCGGGCCGTGTCCAGTCGCACGAACCCCGGCGTCAGCAGCACGCGCCAGAGCAGGGTCAACCCGTCGGAGAGAATCCGGGCGGCGGCCTCGTTCGCGGCCACCACGTTGGTCTTGCCGGTCTGCGCGTGGAGTTCGTCGAGCGGGACCACCACCAGCGTGTCGGCGTTCTCCTCGAACATCGGCAGGCAGCGCTCGGCCGACTGCCGGCGCACGCCGCCTTCGAAACCGAACGGCCGCGTGACAAAACAAAGCGTGACGATGCCCATGTCGCGGAACACCTTGAGCAGTTCGGGGGTGACACCGGCGCCCGTGCCACCTCCCAGGCAGGTGATGATCACCACCGTGCGGACACCCTCCACCTCACGGCGCACGTTCTCAATGTCGTCCTGCGCCGCGAGGCGCCCCTTGATCACGTCGCCGCCGGTGCCCTGACCGTCAAGACGGGCCGCACCCAGCAACAGGCAACGCAGGCCTGACACGCTGCGGTTCGCAACCGCGTCGGTGTCGATTCCCAGGGCACGCAACCCCTCGCCATGGGTCGCGAACGCCGCCGCCGCCATCTGGCATCCGCCGCCGCCCACGCCGATCAGCATCAATCCGGAGTCGGTTCTCATAGCTTGTTGAAGAGATCCCTGATCCAATCGCCGATGGGCGACAACGCGCCGCCCTTGTCGGTCGAACGGAAACCATACATCACCAGTCCGGCCGCCGTGGCCAGCGCAGCGGGCTGCTCGACCCCCTGCAGCCCGTCCAGGTTGCGAACCTGGCCAATCGCGCTCGGACGGCCGAAAATCCGCTGCGCCAGTTCGGGCAGGCGCCGCAGGTACGCCCCGCCGCCGGTCAACACGACCCCCGCGCCCAGGTGCGGGATCAGCCCGGCATCGTCGACGGCGCAGCGCACCAGCGCCAGGGTCTCATCCATGCGGGCGTTGATCACCGTGTGCAGCGCGCGCAGGCTGATCGAACGGTCGCCGAATCCCGTTCCCTGGGGCAGCGACACGCGCCGCATGCCGGCCTCGGGGTCGATGACCGCCGAACCGTCTTTCCGCTTCAGTTCATCCGCCTGATTGATGGGGATGTCAAAGGCCAGCGCCAGATCGTTGGTCACATGGTCGCCGCCCACGGCAATCGACCCGGCCGCGGCGATCGTGTTGTCGACATAGGCCACGTAGTCGGTGGTGCCGCCGCCGAGGTCGATCAACAGGACGCCGTTGCGCTTCTGCTCGGGCGACACGACGGCCAGGGACGCACAGACACCGCCGAACGCCGCGTCCTGCACGTCGAGTGAGACGCTGCGGGCCGCGTTGATCGCGTTGTCCAGCCGGGTGCGCAAGCTGTGGATGATCAGCATGTTGACGGCCAGGTTCGCGCCGCGCATCCCCTCGGGTTTGACGATGCCCGGCTGCCCGTCGACCATGAAGTTCTGCGAAAGCGTGTGCAGCACGCAGCGGCTCTCGTCGATGTTCACGCCCTTGGCGACCTCGATCGCCTCCTCGACGTCGTCGTGCGTAATGATGCGGTCACGCGCCTGAATCGTCACGGTGCCGGGACTGACGAACGCCTGGATGTGGCCGCCGGAGACAGCCAGCAACACCTTGCGGATATCGACGGCTGACGCTTTGCTGGCCTGCTGCACCGCCGTCTGGATGCCGCTCATGGCCAGGTCCAGGTCGATCACCTGCCCCTTGCGCACGCCGGTCGATGGCTGCGCGCCCATGCCGGTGATCGTAACGCGGCCGTTCGGTCCCATCTCGCCGACCAGCACGACGGTGCGCGTCGTGCCAATCTCCAAAGCCGCTATCGGGTCTAAAGCCATGACTGCATCCATCCGTTGAGAGGGCCATCCAGACTAGAGGGCGTAGACACGCCCCGGCACGGTCGCATCCCACATCCGCCGGTTGCGCCCGGCCTCCGAGTTGACCGCCCGCGACAGTTCCACCAGCCGTTTGCGCAAGAGTTCGGCCGATCCGTATGATGATTTCTCCATCCCCTCCCAGGCCAGTTTGACCTGCTTCTGGTCAGCCAGCGACAGCAGGAGGTAGTCTTCGCGCGACGCGTCGATCATCGTCACCGGCAGGCGGAAGCTCTGCCGCTCGAGGGCCGCGACGAAGCAGACGGCCGCCTGGGCCATGTCGGTCAGGCGGACGCCCGCCTGCACCGTCACGCCATCCAGGCCCACGATCACGGGCAGCGTCTCAACGCCCACGTAGCGGTGGAATACGAACCCGTCGACATCGACCACCAGGCCGGTCGCGCGGTTGCCGATGCGCGCGAGGGGCTCGCGCTCGATGATCCGGATCTCCATGCGGTCGGGGAGTCTGCGAACCAGCGTCATCTCGCGAATGCTCGGCTGTTCGCGCATCAGTTCGTCGCGGGCGCGGACCAGGTCCACCGCGAAAAGGCTGGCGCCTTCGCGCAGCCCGAGCAGTTCGCGCAGGTAATCGCGCATGACATCGGCCTTAAGCGTGGGTCCGCCATGGATGTCGAGATGCCGCAGCACGAACCGGTCATTGCGCAGGAAGTACGCGGCATGGAAGCTGGACACCACGCCCCACCCCACCACCAGCATGCCCAGAAACACGCCCGCGCTGATCAGTCCCCGGCGCAAGCCCGCGGACATCTCGCCGCCGCCCGCGGAACGCGTGTTGCGCACCGCGCCTTCCCGGCGCTTGCCCTTGCCCCGTTTGAGAAAACCAAACATACTCGTTTTCGCCTGCCTATTCCATCCACTCACGGCGACTTGGCCGGCGCGTCAAAGCGCGCGGATTCCATGATCCGGGCGCACAACGCGGCAAAACCGATGCCCGCCCGCGCCGCCGCCTTGGGCAGCAGACTGGTGGCGGTGAAGCCCGGAATCGTGTTGATTTCGAGCACGTAGGGCTGTCCGTCGGGCGCAACCCGGAAGTCGACGCGCCCCAGTCCGCGGCAACCCACGGTCTGAAAGGCTTTCAGCGCGTGCCGCTGGCAAACCGCAATCAGCTCCTGATCGGCCGCATCCTCGGGAAAGAGATACTCGGTCATCCCCTTGACATACTTGGCAGTAAACCCGTACCACCCCTCGGGAGCCCGGATCTCCACCACCGGCAGAACCTGGTCGCCGACCACGCCCACGGTCCATTCGCGGCCCGGGATGTAGGTCTCGACGAGCACCTCGCCGATCGCGTCGCGATGCCGCGCCTCTGCGAGCGCCGCGCGCCATTCGCCGGGCACCGTCACGCGCGACACGCCCACGCTCGAGCCGTCGCGCGGCGGCTTCACCACGACGGGCAGAGGCAACTCGGTCAGCCGTGTGGCGGCTGGCCCCAGCACCTCGAACGGGGGCGTCGGCACGCCATGCACCATCAGGGCCTGTTTGGTCCGGACCTTGTCCATGGCCAGCCGGCTGGCCTGCACGCCGGACCCCGTGTAGGGCATGCGCAGGGCATCGAGATCGGCTTGCACGCCGCCGTTTTCACCATAGCCGCCGTGCAGCGCAAGGAAGACCGCCTCGGTTCCTTCAGGCAGGGGGGGCACTTCGGCACGCGCCAGCACAATGGACTCGACCGTATAACCGGCCTCGCGCAGCCCCTCGGTCACGGCCTGACCGGACTTCAGCGACACATCGCGTTCACTCGAGACCCCGCCCATCAGAACGGCAACTTTGCGAAAAGCCATCGCGTCACTCCATCTCAATCAACGCCACGTCCGTCGCCGTCAACCCGAGTATCCTGATCTCGGGTTCAAGCCACACGCCCGTCTGCCGTCCCACGCGGCTCCGCATCGCGGTCACCAGCGCGAGCACGTCAGACGCCGTGGCGCCGACCTCGCAGGCCACCACATTGGCGTGCTGCGGCGTCACCGCCGCGCCGCCGATCCGCAACCCCTTGCACCCGGCCGCGTCGAGCAGCCGGCCGGCCGATTCGCCCGCCGGGTTCCGGAACACCGACCCCGCCGTGCGCAACCCCGTCAACGGGATCCGCTGGCGTCGGAACGCCTCGCGCATCACGCGGACCTCAGCCGGCGAACGAGCCGCCATCTCCAATCGCACGGCCAGCGCCACACGCCCGACAAGACCCTCGCAGCGCCGGTACCCGAAACGCAGAACACTGGGGGTTACTATAGCCTCGGTGCCGTCCGAGTTCAAACAGCGAATCGACGCCACATGGCGTCCGATCTCGCCGCCGTGCGCGCCGGCGTTCATCGCCAGCCAACCGCCCAGTTGTCCCGGCACGCCGTCGAGGAACTCCAGTCCCGACAGTCCCTCCTCTTCCAGGCGATCCAACAGGGCGGGCCCGTTCCAGCCACAGCCGATTTCGACGCTGTCGCCCAGGCGCACAAACTGCCGGAAAGCCTCGCCGCGCATCCGCACGACCACACCCGCCACGCCAGTGTCGGCGGCCAGCGTGTTGGCGCCCCCGCCCAACACGCGGAACGGCACTTCCTGCGCCACCGCCCGCTGCCAGACTTCGCCGAGCGCCGCCGGCGTGTCGACTTCCACCCGCCAATCGGCCGCGCCACCCACGCCATACATCGTCCAGGCGGCCAGCCGGCCGCCGGGTTCGACGCGCGCCCCGGCGACCGGTGGCCACGCCGCGGCAACGCCGGCCGGACCCGCGTGCGCCAGCGCCTCCCGCGCCCACCCGGCGATGGACACCACGTCGCCGGCGCCCACGACCAACAGCAGATCACCCGGCCGCCAGACGCGCCGCAGATGCGACCACGCCTCGTGCAGCGAAGGCGCCAGGCGCACGTCCTGTGCGGGACGCAACGCGCGGAAACGCGCATACAGGTCCGTGATACGCCCGCCATCGAGAGGTTCCTCGGAGGCCGCGTAGACGGGCACCAGCACCAACTCGTCGACGCCATCAAAAGCCGCCGGAAAATCGGCCGCCAACGCCTGCGTACGCGTGTACCGGTGGGGCTGGAACACGGCCAGAATGCGGCCTGCGCCCTGCAGTCGCGCCGTGGCCATCAACGCGGCGATCTCGGCCGGATGGTGCGAATAGTCCGAAATCACGCGGATCCCATTGCCCGCTGCCACCTGCTCGAAGCGCCGGCCCGGCAGTTCGGCGGCGCGCGGCAGGCAGGCCAGGCAGGCGGCCGGATCGTGCCCCAGAAGAATGGCCGCTGACATCGCGCCCAGGGCGTTCAGGACGTTGTGCCGGCCCGGCACGGGGAGTTCGACCCGACCCAGCGCTGCGCCGTGCCACCAGACCGTGAATGCAACCCGGTCGGCGCCGGCCGACACGTCGGTCGCGCGCAGGTCCGATCCGGCGACAAACCCAAACCCGCACCCCGGCCGGCCGGCGGCCACCGCCCGGGCGCGGGCATCGTCCGCGCCCCAGGCCACGCCTACACGGGTCGCCTGCACAGCCGCGTCGAAACAGGCCACCAGTTCGGACTCACCGGCGAAATGCTCCATGTGATCGAGATCGATGTTGGTCACCACGGTCACGGAGGGGCGGTAGCGCGCCAGCGTGCCGTCGCTCTCGTCGGCCTCGACGACCAGCGGCCCACCCGCGCCGACACCTGCCACACCACCCAGCGTGGCGGTCGAGCCGCCGATGCACCACGCCGGCGCGGCGCCCAACTCCTGCAGCAGGCGGGCCGTAAAGCAGGCGGTCGTCGTCTTGCCGTGGGTGCCGCAGACCGCCACGCTGGGGGTCAGCGATACCCACGCGGCGAGCAGTTCACCACGCCGCACAACCGGCACGCCGCGCAGCCGGGCGCGCGTCACCTCGGCGTGGTCGTCCGGAACCGCGGCCGTGCGCACCAGCAGGGCAGGACCGCCGACCGCCTGCGACAGCAGTTCGTCGACATGGCCCGCGGCATGCGCGCCATGGACCCGGACACCGGCCTGTTCCAGCCAGCCGGCCACCGGGCCGACAGCCGCATCGCACCCGGACACCCGCCACCCGCGCGCAGCCATCAGGCGGGCGACACCTGCCACACCCACGCCGCACACGCCCATCAGGTGGACATGTCCCGCAGGTCCGGCCAGCATCGCCTCGATCGCTTTCTCGCACTCCACGGACATGGGAGTGAAGCCTAGCGCAATGCGCGGCGAAATGCATCGCAAAATGTCCCGGTGCGAACGACACCCACGCCAGTGTGGACACGAAAGGGCATCATGGTATGATCGAGCGCCATGAACACCCTGACCTCTGCCTCCTCGGCCCTGCCTGCCACCGTTTCGGCCGCACTGTTCGAGCGCGCGCAGCGGGTGATCCCGGGCGGCGTCAACAGCCCCGTGCGCTCCTTCCGCGCCGTGGGCGGCGATCCGCTGTACATCGCGCGCGGGCACGGCGCCCGGATGGTGACGGCCGAGGGACGCGAGCTCATTGACTTCTGCGGTTCGTGGGGTGCCCTGCTGTTCGGGCATGCGCGCGCGGAGATCGTGGACGCGGTGACGCGCGCTTGTCGCGACGGCATGAGCTTCGGCGCCAACACGGCGGCCGAGGTCGCGTTCGCCGAGCGCCTCACGCAGCACGTGCCTGCGCTGGAAATGGTCCGCCTGGTCAACTCCGGCACGGAAGCCGTGATGACCGCCATCCGCCTGGCGCGCGGCTTCACCGGCCGGCCGAAAATCATCAAGTTCAACGGCTGCTACCATGGCCACGCCGACACCGTGCTGGTGCAGGCCGGCAGCGGCCTGCTCACGGGCGGCATCGCGTCCTCTGCGGGCGTGCCGGCGGGCATCGTCGCCGACGTGCTGGTCGCGCCCTACAACGATGCGGCTGCCGTGCATGAGCTGGCGCGGGCGCATGGCGACCAACTGGCCGCGATCATCGTCGAGCCGGTGGCCGCCAACATGGGACTGGTTCCGCCTGCCCCCGATTTCCTGGCCGAACTGCGGAACGCCGCCGACCGTGCCGGCGCCCTGCTGATCTTCGACGAGGTGATCACCGGCTTCCGCTTCGGGCCGACCACCTACGGCCACCTGGCCGGCGTGACGCCTGACCTGATGTGTTTGGGCAAGATCATCGGCGGCGGTCTGCCGCTGGGTGCGATCGGGGGCCGCGCCGAGGTCATGCGTGCACTCGCGCCGCTCGGAACCGTCTACCAGGCCGGCACGCTGAGCGGCAACCCGCTCGCCGTGGCCGCCGGGCTCGCCGCCTTGCATCTGATCGCACGTGAGCCGCCCTATGCGCGCATCGCTGCGCTCGGACAGCGGCTGGCCGACGGTCTGGAATCCGCGGCACGTGAGGCTGGGGTGGCGTGCGCATGCCCCGTGCGCGGCGGCGTGTTCACGCCCTTCTTCCTCGCGCAACCGCCATCGGAGCTGACGACCGTGAGCCGCGCGGACACACGGCAATACGCCGCCTTCTTCCGAGCCATGCTGGCCGCCGGCATCTACCTGCCGCCGGCTCAGTTCGAGGCGGGATTCGTGTCGGCCGCTCACACCGAGGCAGACGTGACGGCCTGCCTGCAGGCGGCGCGGTCCGGCTTCACAGCCGCAGCCGCGCAGTAGCCGCACCGTCTGATGGAAATGCCTGTGGGCGCGCATGGCGCCCACAGGCCTGAAACAGCCTACTTGCTCTTGATGCCGGTTCCGGCCGCGGAATCAACATACAGGCCGATGAAGATGAACGGCAGTCCTGTATACATGCCCTTGGGCGGACGGGCGTTGATGACGGCGGTCGCGCCGGCGCTCTTGGCGTCCTTGGCGATCTGGGTCATCTGGGCCGTGTCGTCCTGCATGGGGAACAGCTCCATGAACTTGATGCCGGGAATCCCGACGGCGAAGCCGATCTCGGTACTGGTATAGTAGCCGGTGGCTTGGTAGTTCTCAAAAGTGCCGTCACCCGTAGTCACGTTCGTCAACTGGGCGTCCTTGGCGACCTTGCCCAGATCGCACTTCCCAGGCAGGTGCGCGCACCCCGTAGCCAGCATCGACGCCAGTGCGATGGCAGCGCATGACTGAATCAAGCGGTTCATATCTGGACTCCTGTTATGGCCTTTTCGGCCCGTTCGCCGTCCCGTCGCACACGAGTATCGCGTCGACGTCGACGGCGCATTCTATACCGTGCGCGCGACACACCGCAAGCAATCCGGTGATCGCGACCCTTGCGTTTCCCGCAAGTCAGCGTATGATGGGGCTAGCGTTTCCTTGGGTCACACACAGTGGTAACGGAGCTCCGATGAAGACACTCACACGACTGGGTTTGATCTTGGCATGCGTGATGTTGCGTCCCGCCGGGACGCACGCCCAATACGAGTACTCGATCGAGGACGGCTTGGTCACCATCAATAAATACACCGGTCCCGGCGGCGACGTGGTTATCCCGGACACAATCGAGGGTATGTCGGTCACGGCGATCGGGAACTGGGCCTTCGCCGGCTGCGCCACGCTGACCAGCGCCGTGTTACCGGCCAACCTGACCAGCATCGGAGAAGGCGCGTTTCTATACTGCGACACGCTCTCCTGCGTCGTGATCTCCAGCAACGTCACCAGCATCGCCGGCCTGGTCTTCGCCGGCTGCCCCAGCCTGACCGGTGTCTACTTCAAGGGCAACGCGGTCGGCGCGGATGATATGTTCTCCGAAAGCGGCTCCGTGATCGTCTACTACCGATCAGGCGCCACGGGCTGGGACGCGCCGCCGGGCGGACGTCCGGCGGTCCTGTGGTCCCCCGCCGTGCAAGGCGGCGCCAGCTTCGGCGTCCACGCGGGGGGCTTCGGGTTCACCTTCACCAACGCGGGCAATCCGATGGTTGTGATCGAGGCCAGCACGAACCTCGCCAACTCTGCCTGGTCACCCATGGCAACCAACACCCTCACGGGCGGCTCGTCGTCTTTCAGCGACCCTCACTGGACAAACCACGCCGCCCGTTTCTATCGCTTGTGCATGCCATGACGGCTGCGCTAGTCAGCGAGCGGCGGCGGCGGCGGGGCAGAGAATGTGAGCGTTGCGCCGCTGCGGGGATGGATGAGTGTGAGCGAGCACGCGTGGAGCCAGTAGCCGCAATCGCCGGGAACGGGCGGGCGGCCGTCAATCGGGATACGCGGCATGCCGCCGGCGGCATAGAGCGGGTCGCCGAGAAGCGGCGCGCCGGCCCAGGCGAGGTGGATGCGGATCTGGTGCGGGCGCCCGGTGATCAGGTCGATCTCCCACAGCGTGTTGTCCGGCGTGCGCCTCAGAATGCGGCACTTGCTTTGCGCCGGTTTGCCGGCGGGCGCAGCCGCGTGGACCCAGCCGAGCGTAGGATGGGCAACCGGACCGATCGGCTGTGTGATCTCCAGCAAGGACGGAAGACCGGGCGCGGCGCCGGTCAGGGCGCGGTAGACCTTGCGCATCGAGCCCGATGCCCGGCGCGTGGCGTCGCGAAAATCCTCTGCAAGCCGGCGGCGCGCGATGGCTGAGCGGGCGAGCAGCAGGACCCCCGACGTGCCGCGGCCAAGGCGGTGCACCGGAATGGGTGCGCTTCCGGGGGTTCGAGCCCGCAGCAGATGCAGCAGTGTGTTCTCGACATAGCCGCCGCCGGGGAGCACGGGAAGCCCCGCCGGTTTGTCCACGACGAGAAGGTCGTCGTCCTCATGGAGAACGGTGAACGCGCGCGGCACGTCCGGTTCTTCCCACGGTGGACGCTCCCACGCCAGCGCATCGCCCGTGTTCAGCGCCGCTTCGGCTGACACCGTGCGCCCATTGCGCGTGATTCGGCCTTCCGCGAGCCGTGCACGCCACTCCGCCTCGGATGAGTGGGTGTGGTGACGCACGTAGTACGCGAGCACCGTCAGACCCTTGTCTGCCTGAGCAATGCGATCATGGTAGGTCCATCCGTGGTTCATCCTGGCGGGCAGTATGTCAGAACAGCGGGAAGAGGTCCAACGCTCCGCCGGAAGGGATGGTTCGAAAACGGACCGTGCGGCCGGTTCCATCGGGTAGGGTTATACCCCAGTGCAGGAAACCGGCCATCGTGTACTCTTTAGCTGATTTGAGGTGGTGTGGTCGCAGTGTTCCGCACGATACGGGGTGGCAGTATGACGGGTTCAAACAAGTGATCGCGTGCAAGCGACCGCGTGCAAAAGCAGACGCGTCCATCAATGCCGCGAAACGGATCACCGTGTTGTTGGCAGACGACAACCTGGACCTGCGGCAGGTGCTGCGGGTGGTGTTGGAGATTGAGAGCGACATCGAGGTGGTCGGTGATGCAATCAACGGCCGCGACGCTGTGGCCATGGCCTTGAAACTCCGGCCTGATGTGGTCGTCATGGACATCGCCATGCCGTTGCTCAACGGCCTTGAGGCCACCCGGCAGATCCATCAGGCGGCCCCCAGCGTCAAGGTGCTCATTCTTTCGGCTCACAGTGATAGCGCCTATGTGGAGAGAGCAACCGCATTCGGGGCGGCAGGATACCTGATCAAGCAGACTTCCGTCCACGTGCTGGCCGAGGCGATACGGGAAGTCCAGAAAGGGAATATCTACCTCAGTCCCGCCATCGCGAAGACACTCGGACGTCGCAGCCAGAAGTCCCTTGACCGAACGTACCTATCCGGGGCGAAGGTGCGTCGATCTGGCTGATCTCGCCGCAACGGCACGACGAACACAACTGCGGCGCGTTCACGGATGGGACGGCGGGGCGACGGTCGCGCCCCACCCCTTGATCTGGCGCTCGCGGCGGGCGGCGGAGGGTCGATCGGGGTGTTCCTCGACGAAGATGAGGTCTCCCGCACCGACTATGCCGGTCGTGCGGCAGCCTTTGCCATGTTCGTGTTCGGTATGGCGACGGAACGGGTCGTTCGAATGCCCGACGTACAGGTGGCCGTCTGCCATCTGGAGAATGCAGACGAAGAAGGGCAAGACAGCATCCCTCGTCGAAAGCCCTTCGACTCGCTCCGCTCGCTCAGGGCATTCGCCTCGGCGTGCTGCTGTCGCTACTCCCTGGCTTGCCATGAGCGAGGCGTGCGCCGCACGCCGAGTCGAATGGCTCCGGTGGTAGGATTCGAACCTACGACCAAGTGATTAACAGTCACTTGGATTTGGCGTTTTTATTGGTGTTTTCAACATATTGTATCCTTTGTGGTTGCAGTTCGAGCAGATGGGTGCTAGCCTGGCGTCAACTCAGGTACGGAAGGGGCTGCAGTCATGAAACGCCGAACTGGTTATGTCTATCGCCATGGTGCTGGGTACGTGTGTCGGTGGGTGGTCAACGGTAAACGGTTTGTTCAGACCTTGCGTTACCCCGAGGGGGACCCAGAGGGTCGGGACGGCCAGCCGGTCGGTGATAGGCGCGACGCGATCAGGATTCAGGCCTCACTCATGGAGGGGTACCGGGTGGGTGATGAGGTCGCCGTCCTTGAGAGTGTCCGTGCCAAGTTGGAGAACCGCAAGGATGAACTGGTCAAGGTGGCTGAGGACAAGGCTGATGAACTCACCGTAGCGGGGGCCTGGGACAGGTATCTGACTTCGAGTAATCGCCCGGATAGCGGCGAGTCGACGCTGGGGCACTACGCCGGCGAGTGGCGGCGGTTTGCTGACTGGATGACCAAGCACCACCCCGCGTCCCCTGCCCTTCGCAGCGTCACGCCTGAGATGGCGGACGCGTATGCGGCGAATCTCGCGGGGGTCTGCTCGGCGTCAACGTTCAACCGACACGTCGCGCTGTTGACGCTGGTCTGCCGGGTACTGGCGAAGCCGGCCATGATGACGGCGAATCCGTTCGCTGAGGTCCGGCGCAAGCGAGCCGTGCAGCGCGGGCGCCGGGAGTTGACCGTAACGGAGTTGCGGCGGGTGTGCACGGATGCCACGGGGGAGTTGCGGACGTTGCTGGCCATCGGCACCTATACCGGGTTGCGGTTGGGCGACTGCGCAACGCTGAACTGGTCGGAGTGTGACCTGGTGCGCGGCCTGATCCGGCGCATCCCGAACAAGACGGCAAGGCGGACGCCCAAGCCGGTAATGGTGCCCATCCACGGGGTGCTGGCGGGGGTGCTGGCGGAAACGCCAGAGAACGCGCGGCGCGGGTATGTTCTGCCTGAGTTCGCTGCCATGTATCAGCGGGATGCGGCGTTAGTGACGAACCGGATACAGAAACACCTGATCTCGTGCGGCGTGCGGACACAGGCCGAAGGGACTGGGTTCGTGATGGTCAAGGATGAGAATGGCAAGGAGAAGTCGGAGCACAGCGGGAAACGAGCCGTCGTGGAGGTTGGGTTCCATTCGTTGCGACACACGTTCGTCAGTCTGTGCCGGGAGGCGGGGGCGCCGTTGTCGGTGGTGGAATCGATCGTGGGGCACTCGTCGCCGGCCATGACGCGGCATTACACGCACACCGGGGAGGCTGCGGCGCGGTCCGCCATTGCCATGCTGCCGCGGTTGTCGGGGGCGGCGGGACGGTCAGGCGGGTGGACGGAGGCACGGCGGGCACGGTTGCTGGCGAAGGTGAGGCGGATGCCGGCGAAGGCCGTCAAGCGGGCGGTGTTGCGGTTTCTGGCGGCCGTGAAGGTGAGTGGGACGTGAAGATGCTCCAAACACAGTGACGCGCATTCCGTGGGGAAGGACGGTCGCTGATTTTGGCCTGTGTGCGGACGCCTCGGAGAGGCGTCCCTACCCGTGGATGCCTTGCGGCCAAGGCAAACTGAGCAGCCGTCTCCCCATCCCCGCGGATACCGCGGGGCAGCGAAATGCGCGTCGCGGGGGCCCTCGCGCGGAGTACCGCGCGATTGGGTTTGGGGCTGCTGAATGGAGGGTGTCGGGTGGGAGGAAGGCGGAAGGTGGGAGGTGGGACCGCGCTGTGGTGGGGCACGCCTCCGAGCGGGTCCGGTCCGAATCGGAGTTCGGACCCACGGGGAGCCGGTCGCTACATGCATTTGGGGGTGACCAGGCGGGCGGGCGAGCCAAGTTGGGCGGACGTTGCGGATCGGTCGGGAATTGCGCGGGCCATGGGTTTTCGATTGGTTCGTTCGGTGCCAACGGGTTGTACTGGCGCGGGTGACTGGGACACGGACAGACGACCTGCCTCTAGTGGTACCTACCAGTTTCAGGGTCACGGTTGTTACACCGTCCGAGCCATCTCTGTGTCAGTGGCAGACTGACAATCGGTCCAGCCAACACTCAACGACACCCCATCCACGGATGGCCCCTCGGTAATAGTTCCCCGTGCAGCAGGAATCCCAAGGGCCTTACAGAAGGTTCCGTATTCGTTGAAACTTCTGGCCGGCGCCTGAAACGCCTGCACGATGAAAGCAGCGTGTTGCAGACCGAAGCGCCTTGCTTCAATCACCGATGCGGCGCAACGGTGGAGTATCTGATAGCGTACTTGCATGAAGGACTCCGTTGGTTCCGGAAGATGCTCGCGAATGTAATCCCAGCGTTTCTGGCGATTTGGGCCTGAGTCACGTCCTTCTCTCGCAACTAACCACTCCTGGAGAGTGTTCTCACCGAAGGTTTCTTTGGCCTTTGCCTCCACTGTCATTGACAATGTGCCGGCTGACGTTCTGATGAGCGCCCACACGTCGGACTGCGAATCGGGTCCTTGGCCGGCGAGAGGGACTTTGTGTTCGGCAACAGCAAAGAGAAGAACAGGTTCCCTGTACCTGTTGCTGTTCTGAAACAGTTGGACAATCGGACTGGGCAAACCAGATGGTGTGGCTACTGCGCCCTCCCACGACACGGCGGCCTCCATTGCCGAGAAACCCCGTTTCCACTGAGTATCAGGATTAGCCAGTCGGTCCCGCCAGTTGCCAGTTCCACGAGTCTCAATACACAAGCAGTTCGCAAGTCTCATAGTGTGAATGCCCTTCTGACTTAGGCGCCAACATACGTTGTGTGTGTTGGCGGTGGAAACAGGTTGCACCCCATTGTCTTTGCCGTCTGCGCCGGCAGGTCACATCAAACCCAACTCATGTGCACAATCCCCCTGCCCACAGTCTGGTCACGAACGCTTGCCAGGGAAGGATAGTGATTCCATCCACTTCGCGCTCTTCCGGTTCGCAGCAGACCAGCAGGTACTTCTGGAGAGTACCCTCCTCGCGCAGTTTGCGCAAACCCTTCAGCGCGGCGTTGCCGACTTGGGACGTGCCGTGGGCGGCGATGGCCGTCTTGTCATTCAGGACGAAATCGACCTCGAATCCGTTTGTGGAACGCCAGTAAGCCAGAGAGGCGCCTGGCGGCAGGGCGTCCACGAAACAACGCAGTTCATGTAGGACCCAGTGTTGGAACGGCGTTGCGGTCCCTGCAGGCCGCGGCGTCAGTGGTGACTGGGACTGTTGAAGATAGGCGGTCACCCCCATGTCAAAGAGGTAGAGTTTCGATGTCCGGATGGCCTTGCGCCGGGAGGTCTTCGTCCATGCCGGCAGTTCATAGGCCATGCCCGTCGCAACGATAGTCTGAACGTACTCCTGAACCGTGGTCCGGGGGAGTCGCGTTTGCGCGGCAAGTTCGGCGTAGTTGATCAAGTCGCCGTTGTGCCGGGCCATGGCGGTGAGCAGACTGAGGAAGGCCGGCAGGTTGCGCGTGCCGTCGCGCGGGAGGATCTCCTCCTGGAGGAAGAGGTTTACGTAGGTCGCAAAACTCAAGTCCGAGTTGCGGGGTTGATGGTAGTACTCGGGCAGCAGACCGTTCGTCAGTGCCTGCTGCACGTTGAAGCCGGGCCCGATCTCGCGGGCGGAGAGCGGATGGAGGAAACGAGTTTCTGTAAGGTCGTCGCGGATGTGACCGCCGTTGCGCAGAAGTTTTTGCCTGCTGGACGTGACGAACAGGAACCGGGTCCTGCCTTCCTCGATCAGGCGATAGGCCGCATCCAGAAGCGCCGGCAGTCGATGGATGTCATCGATGATGACCACCGTGCCAGGAGTCGTGCAGCTTGATGCGACATAGTCGCGCAGTGCATGGTCGGGGTTGCGACTGAACTGAAGGAAGACCTCGGGATTCTGCAGGTCAAGGACGCGGCGCGGTATGGGCCAACGTTGACTGACCAGACGGGTCTTTCCGGTCTGGCGCGGACCAAACAGAATGCACGATTTGTTGCGCAGGATGGCGGGAAGATCAAGTAGTCGATCATTCGTGATACTCATGGCTTGATCCGTGATAATCGCCGCACTCTGCGGCGCAGGTTATGGAGCAGTGCCGCATCTTCCGGCGATTATAGTGCATTGCGCCTGCCGGCTGAAGCGGATTCTCTTACGCGTTCAACCGTCTCAGATGCAGGTTGTTATACGGTTATGGCGGGGCATCGGCGGAGCGTGCGACGGGGCGTTTCTTTCGTTTGGTGCCCCGCGGCGGTATTCCTATTGCATGGTTACCAGGATGACAAGGATGACGCGACCTGTTGGTCGCCGGGTTCGTATCATGCGCCAGATCGAGTTGGAGGCAAGCATCGGGCAGTCGCAGGACCGCCTGACCACACAGGAGGTCGCGGCCCTCAAGTTCCGGTTGGGGTTGTTGGATGGCCGCACCCACAGTCTCAAGGAGACGGGCGTGAAGTACGGCATGACAGTCGCGGAGGTGAAGCGGGGCGAAGGGAAGGTTCTGGGGATGAGTATCCGCAGGCTCAGCGGTCAGGAGTTGCGGGCGATCCTGTCGCATGTGCTCGATGACCCGCAGTTGGTGCAGAAGGTGTTGGCCGAGTGCTATGAGGAGCAACTGTGATGGTCGCCGAAACGGGCACGTTCGTTGCCCAGCCGGTTAACCGTGTTGGCCACGGTCCGAGTTACTGCCCTCCCCCGGGGTGTGGCCGCCGAAATGAAACCGGGTTGAAACCGCCGGCCTGAAACTGGGTGT
>CAYQJG010000016.1:0-62022 GCA_964417715.1 uncultured Lentisphaerales bacterium
TCCGCTCCAACCTCGCTGCCGCCTGACCATCAACTACTAAAGTGAACCCCACCCCCGGCCGTGAGGACGCAAAGCCGACAATTGACTTTGGCCGTGTGCTCGGGTATATATACCGCCTCTTCTGTGGCGGTTTAGCTCAGTTGGTAGAGCAGCGGAATCATAATCCGTCGGTCGCGGGTTCGAGTCCCTCAGCCGCCACCATCTTTTTTGCATGGAACACGTTAAACCGAAGTTCTTACGACCGCGCGGCAGATGTTGCGCACACGATGCCGGCAGTTTCAAACGGTCTCGGTTGTGGCCGCGCAGGGCCAGCGGGCAGTGCTTCCCATGATAGGAACTGCTGGATACGTCATGGAAGACCGTCGCGCCCTCGTGCAGATGCCGTTCGGCCAATTTGCGCTCGATGAATGACTGCCGCCCGATCAGCCAGTCCATGGCCGCATAGAGATCATCCTCAGAGCCCCGGACTCATGAGGTTGAAGAAGTTCTCGATCAGGCGGTGATACGACGGCCGACTGCGCCAGACGGCCAGATGGACCTCGGCGGCATTGGCGAAGTCGGCCAGCATGGCCTGCTTGAGATGGGCCGCGAAGTCGCGGTCGAAGGAGACGAGGTTGGTCTCGTAGTTCAGCTTCAGGCTGCGCTGATCGAGGTTGGCGCTGCCGAAGATGGCCACATGGTCGTCGATGATGATCGCCTTCGCATGCGTGAATGGCGGGAACCGTTCGAACAGGCGCACGCCCGACAGCAGCAACTCGTCGAAGCAGGCGCGCGACGCATAGGCCACGGAGATGTGGTTGTTCTCCGCCGGCAGCAGGATTTTGACTTCCACGCCGCGCAGGGCCGCGGCGCGCAGCGCCCGCCGGATGTCTTCGGGAGGCACGAAATACGGCGTGGCGATCAGCACCTGTGCACGCGCGACCGACAGGGCGGCGAAGAGCGCATCGGTCAGCGCCTCGTTCTCGGACGTCGGTCCGCCGTTGAGGACGCGCATGGCAATCGGCCCCATGGGTGCGGCCTGCGGGAAGTGTTCCGGCGCCAGCAGGCGCGCGGGCGCCTCGTCACTCATGAAGAACCAGTCGCGCAGGAACGTGTACTGCAGTTCAAGCACGGCCGGTCCCACGACCTCAAAGTGGTAGTCCGACAGCGCGGGCCGGTCGTCGACGGGCGCGTAGCCGGCGAGGAAGTTCATGCCACCGGTGAACCCAATGCGGCCGTCGATGACCAGGATCTTGCGGTGGTTGCGCAGGTTCAACTGGAACTGGCGTTTGATCAGGTTGGCTTGGGTGAAGCCCGAAATGTGCAGGTTGGGTACTTTGGCATAGCGGCGGAACTGACCGTGCAGACGGGCGCTGGCCGAGCCAAAACTGTCGTACAGCACACGGACGGTCACGCCGCGGCGGGCCTGTTCTGCAAGCAGGTCAAGGAGTGCGACACCGACCGCGTCATGGCCGATGATGTAGGACTGCACGTGCACGTGGTGCCGGGCCTTGCGTATGGCGGCAAACATGGCATCCAACGCCGCTGCGCCACCCGGCAGCAGGCGGGCGCGGTTGCCGCCCAGCAGCGGGTGATCCGGCGCGATCCGGTCCAGGATGTCGTTCAGATTGTCGACCGCCGGTTCGGGGTGGGCGAGCAGGGCCGCCCGGATGGCGCGCCAGTAGGCCAGCGGCTGGGCGTCCTCTTCGCGGCGACTGCGGGCGGTGCGGAACTCCTGGTCCGAACGCTGCTTGTGCCAGCCCTTTTCGTGGACGCGGTTGATGCCGAAGGCCGCGTAGAGCAGGGCTCCGACGCCGGGCAGCGACCAGGTTACGAACAGCCAGAGCAGGGTGGATCGGGGCTCACGCGGGCGGCGCAGGCAGTGCAGGCAGACGAGGGCGAACACGAGCACATGCAGTGCCATGCCAACCTCGTAGGCTGGCCAGACGAAGGCCCCCGGCGCGATCAGGAAGCACATGTGCATGGTGTTTGCCTGCGGCCGTCAGCCGAGGCTCAGGTCGCCTGTCAGTTTGTAGACGTTGCCGTCGCGTGTGATCGTCAGGTTGCGTCCCGGGAAAGCGCGGGGCAGTTCCGCCCGCAGCAGGTCGACGGCCTCAGCCTCAAGCGCAGCTCGCTCGGTCGCAGGCACGGTGTCCAATGTGGCCAACCCGACATTCAGCGCGTAGCCGCGCCCGTGGCGTGAGCCAAAGCCAGCCGTGAAAGCCGCCGTGAGTGAGAACAGTCCGTCCGCCTTTGGATCGGCCGCCACGCCGGAGGGCGGACGCGCAGGGTGCAGTCCGTAGCGCGTTCCGTGGCGACGCTCCAACTCGGCATCGACCCGGCGCATGGCCTGTTCCAGTTTCCCCTCCCACGCCTCTGCCAGCGGATGTCGCATCGTCCGGTCTTCTCCTTCTGTGCGCGGGCCACGCGACGGCCCATCTCAGTGCGTAGCATAAAGTCCCGGCGTGGGCTTGTCGAGCGTGCCGTGGACTGGTAATATGCCGCATTGCGACATTGTGACGCTGTGAAGGGGTGAGACACGTAATGTCCTCTGGATTCTTTGACCGACTGGTGGTGAGGCTGAATCGCATCGATCCGGGCAGTCTGCAGGCCCAGTTCACGCGGTTGGCGCAGGAGCGCGGCTTTCTGGAGGCGATCTTCCAGTCCATCCAGGAAGGGGTGATGGCGATCGATGAGCAGGGGCGGCTGCTCTACGCCAACCGTGCGGCGGAACAGATGCTGGGGTTTGAGTTGTCGCGGACGCGGGGCCGGTCGGTCATGCGGTTCCTGCGCGATCTCGACTGGGACCGGCTTCTGGGTTTGAAGGACGCGGACGAGTGGTCACGCCTGCTGGTGCGTGAGGTTGAGATATCCTACCCCGAGCACAGGTTCGTGAGCCTCTATGCCGTGCCGTTGCCCGAACATGAGGAGGCGCAGAGCAGCGTCCTCATCATTCTGCGCGATGTAACCCGCGACCGGCAGCAGGAAGAGTCGGTCCTGGAGGGCGAGCGGCTGCACGCCGTCAAGTTGCTGGCTGCGGGCGTGGCCCACGAGATCGGCAATCCGCTGAACGCGCTCAATATCCATCTTCAACTGCTGTCGCGTGCCGTGCGCGCGCTGCCCGACGAGCAGCAGCAGGCGACCCTCGGTGAGCTGGTGGATGTGGCACGCAATGAGGTCGGCCGCCTGGACGCCACGATCACGCAGTTTCTGCGCGCGATCAGGCCGGCCAAGCCGGTGTTCGAACTCGACCAGGTGGCGGATGTGTTGCAGGAAACCCTGCGACTGATCAAGACCGATATTGAGAACCGGCGCATCGCCATCGCGGTGGACTACCCCAAGGAGGTCCCGAAGGTCCAGATCGACCGGCAGCAGATCAAGCAGGTGTTCTTCAACCTGATCAAGAACGCAATTGAGGCCATGCCCGATGGTGGCACGCTGAAGATCACGTTCACCGTGGGCGACGCGTGGCTCAGCATCGCGTTCCTTGACAGCGGCCAGGGCATCCCGCAGGAACAGCTCGGACGGCTGTTCGAACCCTACCACACGACCAAGGAGAAGGGGTCCGGGTTGGGGCTGATGATCGTGCAGCGCATCGTGCAGGAGCACGGTGGTCAGATCGAGGTGTCGAGCCGGCTGGGCGTGGGCAGCTGCTTCCAGGTGCAGCTCCCGCTGGCGGACCGCCGCATCCGCATGCTGCGGCCCGGCGACTGGCGGGACGAGAATGGTGGCGAGGGACGCGCGCCTGCGCGTCACGAGGAGGGCCGATGAAATTGGACGGTAGAGGCAGGAGCCGGGCGGTTGTGCTGATCGTGGATGACGACAAGAACACGCGCGACGGACTTGAACGCGCCCTGCGGACGACCTACGACGTGCGCCTGGCGGAGAATGCCGAGCGCGCACTGGAACTGCTGGCCGACGGTACAGTAGATCTCCTGCTGACCGACCTGCGCATGCCGGGAATGGACGGCCTGGCGCTGCTGCAGAAGGCGCACGCGATGCACCCGGAAGTCGTCTGCATTCTCCTGACCGCGTATGGGTCGGTCGAGACCGCCGTCGAAGCCATGAAGCAGGGAGCCTATGATTTCCTGACCAAGCCGGTGAATCTCGAGCACCTCGAAATGCTGGCCGAACGGGCGTTGCGCACGCGCGCGATTGAAGCGGAGAACCTGCGGCTGCAGGCGCAGCTCGACAGCAAGTTCGGCATGGAGAACATCATCGGCAACTCGCCGGCCATGCAGCCCGTCTTCGACATCGTGCGGCAGGCGGCGCCGACGCAGGCCACGGTCCTGATCCGCGGCGCGAGCGGCACCGGCAAGGAGTTGATCGCCCAGGCGATTCATCGCCTGAGCACGCGGGCCAAGGGGCCCTTCGTGGCCGTGCATTGTGCGGCGCTCTCGGCGACCTTGCTTGAGAGCGAGCTCTTCGGCCACGAACGAGGGGCTTTTACGGGCGCCGTGGGGCGGCGGAAGGGGCGCTTCGAACTGGCCGACGGTGGGACCCTGTTCCTGGATGAGATTTCGGAGATCGATGCCGCCCTGCAGGTCAAACTGCTGCGCGTGCTGGAGGAGCGCCGGTTTGAGCGCGTGGGTGGCGATACGTCGGTCGAGGTCGATATCCGCCTGATTGCAGCCACAAACCGTAATCTTGAGGAGTGGGTCGCGCAGGGCAAGTTCCGCGATGACCTGTTCTTCCGGCTCAACGTGGTCGACATTGTTCTGCCGCCGCTGAGCGAGCGACAGAGCGACATCCCCGTGCTGTGTGATCATTTCGTGCGTGAGTTCGCCGCCCGCAATGGCAAGCCGGTGACCGGCCTGACGGCGGACGCGGTGAACCTGTTGAGCGCCTACTCCTGGCCGGGCAACGTGCGCGAACTGCGGAATCTGATCGAGAAGATGGTTGTGCTGTCGCGCGGGGACCGTCTGACGGCGCGCGATGTGCCTGCCAATATCCGCGACGCCGCGAAGGTGCGTGTGCCCGCCCACGACACGCTGGGCGAGGGGTCGCTGGCCGAGTTGGAGCGGCAGAAGATTCTCACGGTTCTGCAGAAGCGGGGCGAAAACCGGACGCAGGCCGCCACCGAATTGGGCATCAGCCGGCGCACCCTGCACCGCAAGCTGCGCGAGTACAAGGCGCTGGGCATCCTGAACGCAAGCGGTCATGCGGCGGTTGCAGGGCTGGAGGGGGATCACGCTCCGGTGCCGGCCAAGCCGATCACCTGACTACTCAGGTGCGAGGTTCAGGCGCGCGAGCCCGGCCTTGAACGTGTGCGAGGCGATGTCGCGCAGGTCCAGCCTTCGCCCGGACGGCAGGTCCAGTGTCAGGCCGCTGGCGTGCAGCATCAGGCGCGGGTAGCCGGTCTGCTGCGCGCTGTCGCCGTAGCGGGTGTCGCCCACAATGGGATGGCCGAGATGGTACAGGTGCACGCGGATCTGATGCCGACGCCCGGTCTGCGGCCGGGCCTCAACGAGCGTGTGGCAGGTGGTGCGGCAGAGGACGCGGTAGGTTGTGCACGACGGTTTACCGCGGGCCATGTCCACGCCCATGCGGCCTGAGCCGAACTCCCGGATGGGAGCGTCGATGGTTCCTTCGTCCGGGGCGACCACGCCATGCACGGCGACCAGGTAGCGCTTCTCAACCCGGCGCAGTTCGAAGGCTCGGTTCAGGAAACGATGCGCGGCGGCCGTCAGCGCATAGAGGATCACGCCGCTGACTTCCTTGTCCAGCCGGTGGACCGGCCAGATGCGCAGCCCGAGTTCGCGAGCCAGGCGTGCGGACAGGCAGTCCGTGTCGTCCTTGCGCTCGCCGACCGCAGCCAGGCCTTCCGGTTTGAGCGCCGCCACGACGTCATCGTCGCGGTAGAGCAGGGGAATTGCGCCCAAAGGGTCCATATCCGGTATCCTACTTTCCTTGTAACTGCTCAGGTGCCAGGGCTCAGGGTTCAGTACCGCCGCCGGCCCGCGATCCGTAGGCTCCAGACTCGGGGCAGAACCGCAGAATATCGAGTAACGAATGTCCAATGTCGAAGTGCCCTTCGGCAAGGAATGCGCGGCCCCTTCGACATTCTGCGGTTGGTTGTTGGATATTCTGCGGTTCTCCCTGAACGATCCACGAGCGGACTCCGCCAGACGCGTTGTCAGCTGCCTTGCATTGGACGTATGCTGGTGACCACTTCGTAGGCGCGTCGCGTCAGCGTTTCGGCGTTGCCGAAGAGCGACTGCATGCAGTTGCGGTGCCAGTGCGTGGTCTTGGCGACGATGCAGAGACGACCGCCCGGTGCGAGCGCCGTGGCCGCGGTGCGGATGAACAGGTCGGCGATGCGAAAGTCGGAGAAATAGGGTGGATTGCCCACCGCCAGCGTGAAGCCGGTTCCGGTCGTGCCTGTGTCGGTCAACTCCATGCGGAAATCCACCAGCCCGCAGGCGCGCGCGTTGTTCTCGGTGCAGTGGATCGCGCGGGCATGCGAGTCTACAAACGTGACGCGCACATCAGCCGCCTGGCGCGCCAGCGCGATGCCGACAAGGCCGCAGCCGCAGCCGATGTCGAGCACGTGTTCGCCGGGCCCGACGTAGTGGGCCGCCACCTCGGCCAGCGCGAGGCCACCGGCATCGGGACGGCGATGGCAGAAGACCCCCGGCAGGGACATCAGGCTGAACGGCGTGCCGCCCGGCACCGACGCCTGGAACGTGGCGCTGAAATCGCGTCGCTTGGCCAGCGGGCCCGTGCGGCGCGCCGTCACGAGCACGATGCCGCGGGCCTCCGTCCGGACGCTGGCGTTGCCGAAGACGCCCTTGACCTGCCTGCGGATCGCGTCCGCGTCGCCCTCGCAGGCGATGCGGCAGACCGCGCCGTCGGCGAGTTGCTCGTGCACGTCTTCGAGCAGATCCAGCACGAGTTCGGCCGTCATGCCCTCCTTCGACAGTTGCAGCAGGGCGGCACCGAAAGGGCCGGCCGGCACAAACGCGGCGCAGACGCACTCGCCCGGTACGCCGCTGGCGCGGAAATTGCGCTGCACCGCCGCGCCGTGATGCCGGTCGTAAACGTGCGTTACAATCCTGGCGCCGGGGTGCAGGTGCCCCGTCACCATGGCCAGCGCGCCGGTGCGGTTTCCCGCGATCAGCACGCTGGCGGGCGCGCGCGGGAGTTCGGGCAGGCTGGCGATCAGCGTCGCCTCGGTCGCGTGCAGACCCGAGCGCGAGATGATGGTTACCGTGCCGTCCAGGAACGTCTCGACGCGCGCCTGGTGCGGAGGCAGGTCGGTTGTGCGGAAAGTCACCATGCTCGTGTCTCCCGTTCAAGCCAGGCCGGGACATCGGTCAGCGCGTCGAGCACCGGGCAACCGGCCTGCTCCAGCCTTTGGCGCGTCTGGTGGCCGCCGGCCACCAGCAGGCAGCGGCAACCCATCTGGCTGGCCACCTCGTGGTCATGCAGCGTGTCGCCCACAAACAGCACGTGATCGGCGGGCGCCGCCAGAGCGCGCAGGAGGTCGCGACCACGCTCAGCCTTCGAGTGGCCGTGCAGGTTGTCCACGCCCATGATCTGGCCGAAGTAGCGGTCCAACCCCGACTGCGCCAACATGCGGTCCAGGATGGCCTGTTCGGAGGCCGACAGGAGTCCAAGCGCAAGCCCTGCCACGCGGCACGCCTCCAGCGTGGCCGCCGCCGACGGACGGACGCGGATGCTCGTCTCCGCGAGGAAGAGGTCATGGTACTCGCGGGCCATGGCGTTCCAGTCCTCCTGCTCGAGGCGGAAGCCGGTCACCCGGTAGTAGTCCTTGACCGGAAAGCCGAATGTCTCGCGGTAACGGTCGATGGTCGTCTGCGCCAGGTGCCGGCGCGCGAGCATGCAGTTGATGGCGTTGACCGATGCCTGCACGTCGTCGAGCAACGTGCCGTTCCAGTCCCAGACGACATGTGTGATGGTGATTTCCGGCATTGGGCTAGGGTGTGAGTTTCTGTCCCGGGTGGATCGGCATGGGGTGTGCATGGTGGCGGATGTCGGCTGAAGCAGGAGCGCCGATGGCCTCGGACCACGACGACAGGATGAAGATGGCCAGTTGGATCTCGACCAGTTCACGCACGGGGTTGAGTGTGGCGCTCGTCTGGGCGCGGTCGAATGCGCCGTCCAGGATGGCGACATACCACGCGCCGGCCGCGAAACGCATGTCGCGGGCCTCGAGTTCGGACAGGAACGCGAAGGTGTTCCCGTTGGCGAGGGTCACGCCGTAGCGCAGGTTGGCCAGTAGGCTGGCCAGTTGGAAGGCGACCTGCGCGCTGGCGCGCAGGTCACGATGCTCGTAGGCGGCATCAAGGTCGCTGATCATCCGGTCCAGCGAGTCGCCGAACGGGTAGCCTTCCGACTCGTCGATTCGCTGAACCGTCGCGCGCAGGGCGCGCAGCAGGTCGGCCACCCCGGAGCCATGCGACTGGTCCTCCTGGGTCAGGACGCGGTAGAAGCAATCCGGCGCCCCCATCAGGTCGCCCGCTGAAACGGCGAACGCGCGCCGCAGCACGGGATGCTGTGTCGTGCGCATGCGCGGCAGAATGCCGTAGACGGCGGTCACGTCGCCGAGACGCCCCAGGGCCTCGGCAGCGGCCACGGCTACCGGGTCGTGGCGGGTGGTATGCAGCAGGTCGAGCAGCGGGGGGATGGCGCGGGGGTCGTGCGTCACGCCCAGCGTGCGAGCGGCCTCGCGGACGAGTTCGATATTCTCGTGGCACAGCAGCGGGATCAGATCCGGCACAATGCGCGCTTCGGCGCAGGCGCGCAGCGCGCGCACGGCCTGGACCGTCAGGTCGGATCGCGGGTCGGCCATGACCCGTCGCAGGACATCCACCGCCTCCGGCGTGCCGATTCGGCCCAGGGAGTGTACGGCCGCCTCGCGCACGTCGACTGACGGATCGTCGAGTTTGGCCTCGATATCCACGAGCGCAATCTCGGCCCCGGCCTCGCCTGCAGCCTCCACGGCCTTGGCGCGGCGGTCGCGGGTAACGGGGGCACTCATCACGCGCGCGTGGTAGATCCCGCTGGCAAAGCGCAGCGGGTTGACCAGCACGATGCGGTCGAAGGCTTCGGACACGCCCATGGGTTCGCGCCGCATGCGCACGCTCATGAAGACGGGGAGCGCCAGCAGCCAGCACACGCCGACGTGGATCAGCACCATGAGATGGATGAAGTGCACGCGGGTCTGTCCGAACAGGCGCCAGGACAGTCCGTCGGCCGGGAAGTGGTCGAGGATGAAGCCACCCAGCAGGGGCCCCGCTGCGCCCATAACGCCGATGAGCGTCCAATGCACGGCCATCGCCAGCGTGCGTCCGCGCTTCGGCGCAATCGCTCCCAGCAGCGACATGTGCGCGAGCCCGACACAGGAGTAGAGGCCCGAGTTGACCAGTCCGGACAACGCGATCAGCAGGACCGCCTGACGGGTCACCAGCGTGGGGCCGAACGGTATGTGGAGTGTGATCGGCGCATGCGTGAGCAGGAACCAGACCACGCCGAAGCACGGCCCCAGCACCATCATCACGGCACCCACGGCGCGGGGGCCGACACGGTCGATCAGGTAGCCGGCCGCGAGGCCGGCGATCACGGTGCTGACCGAACTGGCGATTGTGATCATGGAGAGTTCGGTGTAGGTGGCCCCAAACACCCGCTTGAGGTAGAGCGTGCCGAACGGACCGATCACGCCGCACCCAAAGACCCACAAGCCCATTGAGATCGCCAGACGCCGGAAGCTGGGGTGTTGGAGGGGGGTGATCAGGCGTGTCAGAATCCTGCGCGGGTTGCGGATGGGCTGCGGCGCAGGTTCGGGTACACCGAGGTGAATCAGGATATCCGTGACGCCAAATGCTGCGGCGACCGCGAACACAACCGCGAAACCCACCATGGGGCCGCCCGCCGTGCTGGGCTTCAGGTGGTCGAGCGTGTAGCCGGCCGTGCCGATGGCGATCAGGAAGGCCGTCATGGTCCAGGCCTGGCGTGTGGCCCAGAACCGGCCCCGGTGGGCTTCGGGAACCAGGTCGGCCATCCAGCTGTGCCAGGCTGACGCCGTGGCATTGGCGACCAGCGACGAGAGGCAGGTGACGATGACGATCAGGTTGGCTGCGGAGGGTTGTCCGGGCATGAACCAGGCCACGGCGGCGGGTACGAGCCACATCAGGCGGTGGATGATCGCGCCGATGGCCCAGAACGCTTTGCGCCGCCTCAGCGACTCCACGACCAGCGCTCCCGGGATCTGCACCCCGATCGCCAGTTGGTTCACGGTGGCTGCAATGCCCTGTTTCATGCCCGTGGCGCCCAGCGCCTCCAGCAGCATCACATAGGGCATGTTCATCGCCACGGCCACCCAGGTCATGCCGAAGCTGCCGGCGATGATATTGAGGCGCAGGCCGCGCCGGATCTGGCGGTCGCTGAGCGGCGCGGATGACGTTGTTACAGCAGCGGTAGCCATGGACGGCGCAATATGGATCGGTGTGAGCGCAGCCGAAGACGATGGATAACGCCGGCCGCCACGGAGCAGGAACGAGACCGTATGATGCCATAATTGCGCCGCTTTGCAAGGCAGCTAAGATGCGTTGCAGATTGACGGCACACGTGAATGTGGGTAGTTTGCTCGCGATGTCAGGCATACACGCATCCGGGCACATGCTGGCGACCGCGGACGGACGGCCGCTGATCGACCACTGACCCGCGCAGCCCGAATGACCTGCACGCGAGATCGGGACACGATGTCTGAGATTTCATTGACCGTTCGCCTGGCCACACGCGGTGATGATGCGGGCGTGGCGCGCAGCGCCAACCGCGCCCTCCGCGAAGCGGCCGAGCATGGCATGCTGCGGAATATCTCGCTCATGGCGTGCACGCCCTTCATCGCCGACGCGTATAGCCAGTTGTCTGGCCTGACAGGCGTCGCCTTCGGCTGTCATGCGACCATCAATGCCGAGTGGGACGAGCCGCGCTGGGGCCCCGTTCTGCCCGCGCGTGCCGTGCCGTCGCTGGTCGGTCCCGACGGGATGTTCCTGGCTACGCCCGCAGAGACGCATGCGCGGGGCGTGGCCGTTGATGAGGTGATGGCCGAGATCGAAGCCCAGGTCGCATGCCTGCGCAAACTGGGCTTTCGCCTCGCGTATCTCGATTTTCACATGTGCTTCCAGTGGTTTCCGGGCCTGCAGGCGCGTGTGACCGATCTCTGCCGGCGTGAACGGCTTCTTGATGTGGACAGTCTCGGGCTGAAGCCGCCGCAGACGGCGGGCGCGCCGACGGCTGATCAGATCGAACGCTGGCGGCTGTCGCTGGAGCAGGCGGTGGCCGGCGATTACCGCATCGTCACGCACCCGTGCTGCGACGACGACGAAATGCGCGCCTTCCGCGGCAGTCGTGTCGGCGTGGCCGCCGGTACGCTCGGCGTTGCGCGGGACGTCGACCGGCGTTTGCTGCTTGACCCGGTTGCGCTGGCCACGGTGCAGCGCCGCGGCATTCACGTCGTGACGTTCAGCGAGTTGGGAGAGGGCAGATGACTTCGATGACCACACGCGAGCGCTTTCAGGCGGTGACAACGTTCCAGCCTTTTGACCGTCTGCCGATTGTCGAATGGGCTGGCTGGTGGGACCAGACCGTCAACCGCTGGCGCGGCGAGGGGCTGCCCGCCGCGATTGCCGACGACCGTTATGCGATCCTCGGCTACCTGGGCATGGATGTTTACTGGCAGAGGTGGTTCGAGGCGCTGCACCGGGATGCGCCCAAACCGGCGCACCATGGCGCGGGCGTGATTGAAGACGAGGCCGGCTACGAGCGCTTGCGGCCATATCTCTTCCAGATGCTCGACCGGTGGCCGGTCGATCTCCCGCAGTGGCAGGCGGCTGCCGCACGGCAGGCGCGGGGCGAGCGGGTGCTCTGGTTCACAGTCGACGGATTCTTCTGGTTCGCGCGCAGGCTACTGGGCATCGAGCGGCACCTGTACGCGTTCTATGATCAGCCGGAGCTGATCCATCGCATCAACAGCGACCTCGCCGACTGGATGCTGGTCGTACTCGACCGTGTGTGCACTGTCTGCACGCCCGACCTCATGACGTTCGCGGAAGACATGAGCTACAACAACGGGCCGATGCTGTCGGAGGAGACATTCGACACGTTCATGCTGCCTTACTACCGGCGCGTGGTGCCGAAACTGCTCGAACGTGGCGTCCTGCCGATCGTCGATTCCGACGGCGACATCACGCGGGCGGCGCCGTGGTTTGAGCGCGCCGGCATCCGCGGCATCCTGCCGCTGGAGCGCCAGGCAGGCGTGGCTCTGGACGTCCTCCGTAGGCATCACCCGAGGATGATCTGGGTTGGCGCCTACGACAAGATGGTGATGAACAGAGGCGAAGCCGCCATGCGCGCCGAGTTCGAGCGCCTGCTGCCCGTGGCGTGCGGCGGCGGCGTGATCGTCAGTTGCGATCACCAGACGCCGCCCGGCGTTTCGCTCGACCAGTACGGCACCTACTTGAGCCTCTTCCGTGAGTACGCTGGTCGCGCCGCACGCTGACGGATGAAGTACGGAGGAAGCGATGAGCCACGCGATCTGCATCACCGCTCACGGCGCCGTCGCTGACGGCACGACGCTCAACACGGCGGCCATCAACCGCGCCATCGCGGCCGTCTCGGCGGGCGGCGGTGGGCGCGTGGTCGTGCCGTGCGGCACGTTCCTGACTGGCACGGTGGAACTCAAATCAGGCGTGACCCTGCACCTCGACGAGGGTGCGGTGCTGCTGGGGTCGCCGAACCTGTCGGATTACGCCACGCGCGTCTGGGGCCACCACAACGACATCACGCCATGGCACCTGGTCATGGCCGAGGACTGCGAGCGCATCGCGATCACCGGGGCCGGCACGATCCGCGGCAACGGACCAGCCTTCTGGCAGCCGACCCGGCCGTCCGAGTGGCACTTCTGGAAGGAGAAGCTCGAGCGCGTCAGTCCGATGCTTGAGCTGGTGCGCTGCCGGCACGTGCTGATCGAACGTGTGCGCATCGAGGAGTCGGCCGGGTGGACGCTGCACCTGCATGACTGCGACCACGCGCGCATCGAAGGCATTACGATTCGCAACACGGCATTCGGGCCGAACTGCGATGGCATCGACCTGACGGGTTGCCGCGATGCGATCATCCACGGCTGCGATATCGACACGGCCGACGATGCGATCGCGCTCAAGACGAGCGAGTACAGCCGGTCGTGCGAGCGCATCGCCATTAGCGACTGCATCCTGCGAACGAGCTGTGTCGGCGTGCGCATCGGCTATGAGTCGCGTGAGGACTTTCGCGACATTGTAATCACCAACCTCGTGATCCCGCGCTGCTCGCGTGTCTTCGATCTGCGTGCCGTGGAGGGGTGCACCATCGAGCGCGTCCGTGTGACCAACGTGGTCGCCAGCACCGACAGCGGCTGGCCGGCCAACCGGGCCATTGAGCTGATTCAACTTGATTGTCCCAATGTCTTCAAGGCCCTGCTGCACGCGGCGCATCCGGATTTCGGCAAGGAGCGGCCGCTGCGGCAGCCCAGCCGCATCCGGGACGTCTCATTCAGCGGACTCGACGTCACGACCGATGGACGGATCACGGTCATCGGCAAACCCGGTTGTCCCGTTGAGGGGGTCCGGTTCAGCGATGTGCGCTTGCGGTTCCCGGTCTTGGACGACGCCACGCCCTTCCGTGACGCCCAGTCTACCGGGTTCATCCCCGGTGATTACGCCGATGCCCGTGGCGCTAATGCGGCATTCGTAGTGCAGCACGCGCGCGACGTGGTCGTCGATTGTCTGCGGTTGCGCTGGCCGACGTTCCCGGTCGGCGAGTGGAAACTGTTCGGGTCACCGCACCGGCTGATGTCGGTGTTCTGGAAGGGCAACGAACAGGCCATCCGGCGCGGCGAACATCGCACGCCCTTTGCCGTGCTGTGGGCGCGCGATGCCGAGGTTGCGATCGCAGGGCGGGGTCTGGCAGCCAGCGAACCGCGCCATCCTGCCTGCACTGCAGACGCTGAATCGCGGATCGTCGTCCATGATACGGCCGTTGTTGTTGACCGGCCATCAGCTGGTAAACCACGCGCTGAAGTCTGGCCTGGGTCGCGTGTGCTGGCCGGCGTGTGAAGGCATGTGTAAACGGTCGACAGGGCTCATGGTGCGATGGCGGCCGCGATACGGCTGGCGGCCGGAGAGCCGATCGACAACCCCGTGGCGTCCGACGCGGGCGGCGGCGTGGTCTACTTTCCTGCCGGTGTGTATGCCATCACCTTGCCGGGTGCGGGGCAGGGCGCCGGTGTCGGTCCGCTCAGCCGCGGTCTGATGCTGCGCGCGGGTACGAATGCCGCGCCCTTCATGGTGCTCGACCTCAAACGCCAGAACAAGAATGTGCTGTTTGACGAAGTTATCTATGGTCGGACTTGGTATGATGTGATGCCGCCGCCGTCCGGCACCGCGTTTGTGCTTCGATGAGTGCGCTCGGGTCGATGGAACGGGGAGCAGGAATACCGGAGTTAAGCAAGGAAGCGCAGGGCAGCGAATATGACACAGCATGTGAACCCGTTCCTGGGTGTAGACCGTGGCGGCAATTGCCTCTGCGGGCCGTTCCTGCCGTTCAGCCTCGTGCGCCCGGGGCCGGACGTCGTGCCACCGCACCCCACCAGCGGCTACCGATCCGGACAGCCGATCATCCGTTTCAGCCAGACGCATGTGAGCGGCACCGGTGGCGGAGGTCGGTACGGCAACATCGGGGTTACGCCGTTCCTCGGCGAGCCGATTCCGCATCCCGAGCCACAGCGTGCGGGTGACGAGAGCGCCGCCCCGGGGCGATACGGGGTGACCTTGCAGCCGTCGGGCATCGCGGTCGATCTGACCTGCACGCCGCACGTGGCGCTGCACCGCTACCGCTTTCCAAAGGGTGATCCTGCGAATCTGCTGATTGACGCGGGCAGCGTGGTGCAGACCTGCAGGGATCTCGACTACACCGGGCGCTCGATCGGGGGGTTCGTGGAGTTCACCGGCGAAAGCGAGTTGGTCGGTCGCGCGGACTGTCGAGGCGGGTGGGGGCACAGGTTCCCGTACTCCGTGTTCTTCGCCGCCCGTGTTGACACGGTGCCGGTGGCTCGGGCGACCGCGCAAGGCGAAGGTGCATGGAACCGGGCATTGTGCGTCGACGGTGCCGACAGCCGTGCGTTGTGGAGTTTCGCGCCGGGGGCGGCCGTGGAATTGCGCATCGGGGTCTCGTACGTGAGCATTGGCCACGCGCGCGCCAGCCTTGCACGCGAGTCCGACGGCCGCTCCTTTGACGAGGTGCGTCAGGCCGCGGCTGCCGTCTGGGCCGACGAACTCGATCGTGTCCGGGTGGAGGGCGGGACCGACGACCAGCGCACACTCTTCTACACCTCGCTCTACCGCCTGCTTTGCATGCCATCCGATTTGGGCGTGGACGACGAGTTCCCTCTGTGGCGTTCGGGCGTGCGGCAGTTTACCGACTTCTACTGTCTCTGGGACAGCGTGCGGAACGCCAACGGGCTGTTGGCGCTGCTGTGGCCGGAACGGCAGGCGCAGCAACTCAACGCGCTGCTGGATGTGGCCGCGCACACCGGTTGGTTGCCGGATGCCTGGATCGCCGGACACAGTGCACACATACAGGGCGGGTCCTCGGCCGACACGCTCTTCTGCGAGGCGGCGCTCAAGGGCCTGCCGGGGATCGACTTGGTCGCTGCGCTGCGCCAATGCCGCAAGAACAATGAGGTGGAGTCGCCTGATCCCTACCTTTACGGTCGCTACCTGCCGGACTACCGCGACCGCGGTTACGTCGCCAGCGAGGCCGCGATCAACTGCGTCTCGCGACACATCGAGTATTCGCTTCAAGACTGCTGCATCGGCCGGTTGGCCGAGCACCTGGGCGACGGCGAGACGGCTGCCGTCTTCTACCGCAGTTCAGCAAAGCTCTGGAACCTCTGGCACGACGGCCACCGCAGCTTTGCGCCCCGTCGTCGCGATGGCTCGTGGACGGAGCCGTTTGATCCCTGCAAGCCAGAGGTGCCGGCCTTCTGGAACGATCCGTACTTCTATGAGGGCCTCGGACACGAGTGGAGCTTGTGCGCGCTGCACGACATCGATGGCCTGGTGGCGCGCCATGGCGGTTGCGCGGGCTTCGTACGCCATCTGGACGCCTTCTTCGGCGGCATCATGAAGTACTGGAAGGAGATCATCCTCCATACGCCGTTCCTCTACATCCATGCCGGCCGGCCGGACCGGACTGCCGAGGTCGTGCATGCGATTCTCGACAGCCGATACCGCAATTCGCGGGACGGGCTGCCCGACAATGAGGACATGGGCGCGCACAGCGCGTTCTATGTCGGCGCGTCGATGGGACTCTACCCGGTCATGGGACAGGATCTCTACTGGCTCACGGCGCCGGTGTTTGAGCGCGTGGAGCTGCGCCTTGCTCAGCCGCTGACGATGGTCGCGCCGGGAGCGGGAACCGAGCGGGGCCGTTATATAGTCGGAGCGCGCCTCAACGGTCGGTCACTGGATCGCGCCTGGTTGACGCACGCCGAAGTCGCGGCTGGCGGGCGGCTCGAGTTTGACCTGGGACCGTCGCCGGGGACTTGGGGCACGCAACACCTGCCACATTCGCCGCTGCCCGAGGCACTGAGGCGCACGGAGTGTCACACCCCATGAGCCGGCTCTTTGACATATGCGACTATGGCGCTGCGGCTGATGGCACGACCGACGACGCGACGGCCATCCAGCGGGCGGTTGACGCCTGCGCGACGGCCGGGGGCGGGCGCGTCATGATTCCTGCCGGGCAGACGGTGTGTGCGGGGTCGTTTGAACTGCGCTCGCACGTTGAGTTTCACGTTGCCGATGGGGCTCGATTGCTGAGTGCGACCGCCATTGAGGCTTTCCCGCGGCGGGTGTTCGCCTTCGGCGACGAGGCGGACAAGCGGCTTTGGATCGGCTGCCGCAATGCCGAAGATGTGACCCTCTCGGGCACGGGCATGATCGATGGCCAATGCCGGGCGTTCGCGCTGGAGGAGAACGAGCACATCTTCTGCCGGACACTTGGATGGCGTCCGGCGCTCACCTGTTTTGAGAATGTCCGCCGGCTGACGGTGCGCGAGTTGACGTTCCGCGACGCGGCGAACTGGACGCTTCACTTCAGCGGCTGTCAGGATGTCGACGTTCACGGCGTGAAGATCCTGAATGATCTCAAGTTTCCGAACGCAGACGGGATCGATCCCGACCATTGCCGGCGCGTGAGAATCCGCGGCTGCCACATTGTGTCTGCCGACGACTGCATCGTGCTTAAGAACACGGCTCCATTCGCCAAGTACGGTCCGTGTGAGGACATCGAGATCTGCGACTGCCGCCTCGAGAGCGCATCTGCGGCGTTCAAGATCGGTTCGGAGTCGGTGGATGCGTTCCGGCGCGTGCGCATGTCGAATTGCGTGATCGAACGCAGCAATCGGGGGTTGGCGATCCAACTCCGAGACGGCGGAAGTGTCGAGGACGTCGAGTTCTGCAACATCGACGTGGGCACGCGCCGGTATGCGCCGGCCTGGTGGGGTGCGGGCGAGGCGATCTACGTTACGGCGCTGCCCCGCAACGCACGCACGATTGTCGGCTCCGTGCGCGACGTCCGTTTCCGTGACATCCGCTGCCAGGGGGAGAACGGTGTGGTCATCTACGGCGAGCCCGCCGGCCGCATCGCGGGGGTATCGTTTGAGCGTGTGCGGGTCGGTATCGAGCGACAGACCGCCTGGCCCTCGGGTCTGTTCGATCTGCGCCCGTGCGCTCCCGGGTTCCTGCCGCCCGATTCGCTGCCGGCCGGCGACGACACGCCGTGGGGGCGGCCCGCGATACGGTCGTGCGCGGCCCTTTCGATCAACGGCGCCGATGATGTGCGGTTCGGGGACGTGACGTACACGCTTCCAGAGAGCGACACCGTCCTCTGGTCGGGTCTCCTGAATTCCGGGACGAAGCAGCGAGGCTGAATCGCACCCCTTGCGGGACGGGGGCATGACTTGGGGGTTGGCGGGGGGACGGGGTTGCTGCTATGCTCCGTCCGTCCCAAGCCCAATCAGGAGTCCGCCACATGCAGTCGACCGATATCCATCCCAGTGCAGTCCTTCAGCCCGGCGCCCAACTGGGCGAGGGCGTCAAGATCGGCCCCTATTGCGTGATCGGCCCGAACGTGAAGATCGGCGACGGCACGGTCCTGCAGTCGCACGTCGTGGTCGACGGCCATACGACCCTCGGCCGAACCTGCCAGCTCTTCCCGTTCGCCTGCATCGGCATGAAGACGCAGGACCTCAAGTATGCCGGCGGACTGACCTATGCCGAGATCGGCGACAACACGGTGCTGCGTGAGTTCTCCACCATTCACACGGGAACGAAGGACGGCGAAGTCACGCGCGTGGGTCGCGGCTGCCTGATCATGGCCTACTGCCACGTCGCCCATGGCTGCGTGGTGGGCAACGAGGTGATCATGTCCAACAGCGCCCAGCTCGCGGGCGAGGCGAAAGTCGAGGACATGGCCATCATCGGCGGCATGACCGGCGTCCACCAGTTCTGCCGCGTCGGCACGATGGCGATGGTCGGCGGCGGCACGAAGGTCCGCCAAGACTGCCCGCCCTACATGATCATCGAAGGGTGCGATGCGCAGGTCGTCGGCCCCAACATGGTGGGCCTGCAGCGGCGTGGCGTTCCGGCCGAAACACGCACAGCCCTCAAGGAGGCCTTCCGGTTGATCTACCGCGAAGGACTGAACCGGTCCCAGGCCCTGGACCGCATCAAGTACGAAGTCGCCGACTGCCCCGAAGTCCAGCACCTGGTTGAGTTCTTCCGCCAGACCGAACGCGGCGTGCACTGATGCCGTATGCGCGGCCAGGCGCCAGCAGCCGGTCTCGCGGAACTCGACCCTCCCGGCGCGCCTGTCGCTTCCCTCATGGCGCAACGCTCGCGCGGTTTCACGGGAGGGTGGAGCCGGCGACGCCGTGTGCTGCGCCGCAGGCGCACGGAAACGCGCGCGTCAGACGGGTTCGTATGCCAGTCGGAGCATGGGGTGGCGTGCACGTGCCGGCCGCTGCCGGTTGACTCGTATTACTGGTCGTGTTACATTGTCTTACAGGGAAGGGCAATCCATGACAACGATGACCATTCGACTGCCGGAACGACTGCGGGATGACGTTCAGCGACTGGGGAAAGCCGAACACAAGGCGGTTAGCGATATCGTCCGCGAATCCTTGCGTCGCCATGTTGCCGTGCAGCGTTTCCGCGCCCTCCGCCGAAAGGTGCTTCCCTTCGCCGAGGCCCAGGGCCTTGTTACCGATGAGGATGTCTTCAAGGCGCTGTCATGATCGTCCTGCTTGATGCAAACGTCCTGATTTCGGCCATCGCGGGCCGAGGCCTGTGTGAAGCGGTGGTGGAATACTGTTTGGGGGAACACGAGGTCGTCGTCTCGGACGAGCTGGTGCAGGACGTTCGCGAGAAGTTACTCGGCAAGATCAAGGTGCCGCCGGGCGTCGCCGCGGAGTTCTGCCAACTGCTTCTTGACGAAGGAAAGGTCGTGCAGGCGGGGTACGTGTCCCCGAATGCCTGTCGCGGTCCGGACGACCTGCATCTCCTTGGACTCGCAGAGACGAGCAGCGCCGCATTCCTTGTCTCCGGCGACAAGGATCTGCTCGTGCTCGGTCGCTTCAAGGGAATACGAATCGTCACCCCCCGGCAGTTCTGGGACTGCATGCGAGGCGGGGGAGACGACGAAGACGGCGGCGTGATGTCACGCAGCAAGGCCGGAGGCTGATCCTCTGCGCTTCAGCCGGCGACTGGTACGTTTTATGCGTACGTAAAGCGATTGCTCGTGATTCCTGCCATGCCGCGTCTTGCCGTCATAATTTCTCTGTTGCTACTCGCCGGGTCGTTGCCGGCGGGCGAAATCGTGCGTCTGCGGGATGTGGCGTGTCGCGTCCGCGTGATGGCCGCTGCCACGGCTGAGGAGTCGGAGACCCTCAACAATCCGCTGAACCAGCCCCAGATCGTCGAGTCGGTTGCGGATGGCGCCTGGCTCAATGCCGGCGACCCGGTCATCCTCTTCGACGCGACCTCGGCCTCCAACGAATGGGTGCGATTGCTGCACCAGCGCCGCATTTCCGACGCCGAACTCGCCGCCAAGCTGACCGACGCGGACAACAAGATCCGCGAGCTGGAGGACAGCCTGCTGGCGGCCCAGGACAAACTGGCGGTCGAAAACGCCCGTCTGGCGCGGCTCTGCTCGTTGCCGGACACCAACGACGTGCGCGTAGCCGAGGGACGGTTGCGCGTGAGCGCGCTCACGCTGGATGCGGCCAGCAACGAACTGGCGCGGGCCGGCCAGCGGCTGGCCGCCGGCCTGATCTCGCCGGCTGCATTCGAGAAGATGCGGTCTGCCTTTCTGCAGGCGCAGGCCAAGGCCGACGCCGCGGCCGAGAAGCACCGCCTGGCCGTTCTGCCCGCCGACGCGCTGGAGGTGGAGAAGAGCCGGTTGCTGATCGCGAATCAGGAGCAGGAACTGACGAACCTCGTCTTCCAGATCGAGGACACCCGGGCGATCGTCGACCTGCAGAAGCAGGGCAACCAGGTCCGCGCCGGGATGCTGACACGCCAGATCCGTGAGCAGGAGGAGGCCCTGCAGAGCGTCCGCGTGACCGCGCCACGCGCCGGCTACGTGGCGTACGTGCGCGAGTTCGTCCAGCGCTACATGAGCGGCACCGACCGCATGTGGCGCAAGTTTGCCTTCGCTCGCATGCCCAAGGCCGAAACGCTCGTCTTCAAGGGCGTCATCGACGAATCCCAGCGCCGCTTCTTCGCCGAGGGCGATCCGGTCGAAATCCGCGCGGTCGGGCGGATGTCCGAACCGGTGACCGGCCGCGTCGTGTCCGTCGGCCTGCTGGCCCGCGACCGGGCCGAGCGCGAGGATAGCGGCTGGAGCGGTCCCGCCGAGTACGGCGTCAAAGCCTACGACGTCGTCATGCGTCCGCAACCACTCGCGCCCTGGATGCGTCTGGGGGCGCACGCCGAATGCGTGATCAGCTCGGCCAAGCCGATCGCCGCGCCGTCGGTGCCGGCGGAGTACCTGCTGAACCGCGATGGCCAGAGTTACCTGATGCTCGACGGACGGTTGCGCGCGGTTTCGGGCAGCACGGTCGACGGCTGGTTCGTGCTGAATGACACCAACCTCGTCGGCGCCGCCGTGGCGTTGCCCCCGGCGGCCGGCGAACGCACGACCGAAGCGCGGCCGGGTGTCCGTGTGCTGTTCGAGACGTCGGGCGAACTCGTGCCGGTGGACACCGTCGACGTGGTCATCGGCTCGATCTACGGCTGGCAGAAGATCGCCTGGCTGATCCCCGAGGACGCGGTCGTAGCCTCGAATGCGGTCGTGGCCACGCTGGACGAGAAGGAGACGCGTGATCAGGTCGTCGAGGCCGAACAGCGACTGGCCGAGGCGGTGGCCAACAGCGAATCGCTGCGCCAGTCGCTGGAGGTGCAGCTGCGCCAATCGACCACGCTGCTGGTAACCGGCAGTAACAAACTCCGGATCACGGAGATCGACTGGGAACTCGCGCGGCGCGGCGCGGACCCGCTCGAGCTGGCCGACGCGCGCCTGGCGGCCGAACAGGCCCGGCTGACGGCCGCCGACCGGCGTCGCGAATGCGAGGCCGTGGCCCGTCGGTCCGATGAACTGACCTCGCCGAAGGAGCGCAGCCGGTTTGAGCGGGCCTGGCGCAAAGTGGCGCTGCAGGCGGAATCAGCGGCCCTGAACCTGGCCGAAATCGAAGCGGGCCCCGACCCGCTGGAGGTCGAACGCAAACGCGCCGCCGCCGCCGAGGCGCGCCTGAACTACGACGCCATCCGCGCCACCGCCCAGGCCGACGAATTCGCCGCGCGCGTTGAACTGCTCAAGGCGGAGCGCGCCGAGAGTTTCGCGCGTCGGCGTCTCGACCGCGCCAATGACTGGCGTCAGAACCTGTCGCTGCATGCACCGCGCGCCGGCATCGTGCGTTACAAGCGCGTCTGGAGCGGATCGGGGTTTTCCAAGGCCGCCGCCGGGTACATGGTGAGCAGCGGCTTCTCGCCGGTGCTGGTGGCGGATATGAGCCGCATGGAGATTCGGGCCGAGGTCCCCGAGCGATTCTACCCGCTCGTGCGCGAAGGCATGCCCGTGAAAATCCAGATCTCGGCCGTATCGGACGTGTTCTTCGACGGCAGCGTCGGCAAGATCGAGTACCTGTTCGAGGAGAAGCGGCCCAAGGACGTGGAGCGCGGCCTCTACTCCGGACGCGAGACACTGGGTGAGACCGTTTTCTACGTGCGTGTGGTCGTCACGCCGCCGCCCGGCCTCAGCTTCAAGGCCGGCGCCGTGGCACGTGTCGTCTTCCCGACCGCCGCTGCCGCCGCGGAGGTGCGGCCATGATGGCTCGCCTACAGGCATGGGCGCACGCGCTCTGGCAGCATCTCCCGCGCCACGTGAGCGGCCGCCAGGCGGTCATTACCGCGGGCTGCCTCGCGGGGATCATCCTGCTGGTCGTGTTTCTGCTGCGGCCGCGCCCCGCGACCGTGCGCGTGCAGGAGATCTGCCTGGGCGAGACGCTTGAGGAACGCGGCATCCTCGAGTCGGCGGCCACCGTGCCGGTCGGTCTGGGCGCCGGTGGCGAAATCCGCGAACTGGCCGCCGATGGCGCCGTCGTCAAGGCCGGCGAAGTCGTCGTGCGCGTGGACGAAACGCAGCATGCTGACCGGCTGCAGCGCCGTGAGGTCGAGTTCGTCACCGACCAGATGTCGCTCGCCGTGGGCGGCATGCGCCGCGACCAGGTGCAGCGCGACGCCGCTGCCGCCCTCGTGCTCGCGAGCAACCGTCTGGCCTTGGCCGTGCTCGAGCAGGAGCGGATTCAACGGGGACTGACGCCGGCCGAGCGCCGTCGTCTGGAAGTCGCGCTTGAGCTGCGCCGCATCGAAGGAGACGAGGCGGCCGAAGCGCTCGCGCGCGAGCAGGTGCTTGTGCGCGACGGGCTGGCCTCGCCCGCAAGCCTCGATGACGCCGAGCGCCGTCTGGTCGCGGCCCGCATGGCCACCGAGGAAGCCGGCATCGAACTGGCCATCCGGACCGGGCCGCCACGCGAGGAGGATCTGCTGGAAGCCGTGCGCAAGGTTGTGCGCCTGCAGGGCGAGTGCGACCGCGGCCAGCGCGCCATGGCGCGCCGGCTTGAGAAGGCCGACGCCAGGATTGCCGAATCCCAGGCGCGCGTGGCGATGGGGGTGTTCGAGATGGCAGGGGCCAGCAACCAGCTGGCTCGCTGTGCGGCGCCCGCGCCCACGTCCGGCGTCTTCCGCGTCCGCTGGTTCAGCGACTGGCGACGCGCGATGGCCTGGCAACCGATCAAGCCCGGTGTTACGCGCGGCGAACTGGACCGCGTCGCCGACATCGTGCAACCGGGCTCCATGCGTGTGCTGGCGATGATCCACGAGGCCGATATCGCCACCGTGGCGACCGGGCGTTCGGCGCGCGTGACGATCCCGGCGCTGAACGACCGCGCCTTCGCCGGCACGGTCGTGGCCCTCGGCGGCGTGGGCCGTGACCGCTATGATGTGGCGCCGGCCGGCGTCGAGCAGTCGGTCTCGGGCGTGACGGTCTTCAACACCACGCTGGCGCTGCACGGCGACGACCTGCGTCTACGACCGGGCATGTCGGCGCGTATCGTCATCGAGACCGTGCCGGCCGCGCCGCGGCTGCTGGTGCCGCGCGAGGCAGTGGGCGCAATCCTGGGCGACACGGCCGAGGTGGTGCGCCCCGGCGGCAGGCGCGTAACCGTGACGGGCCGGCTGTTTGGCCCGAGCCACTTCTGGGTCAGGCAGGGGCTGCAGCTGGGCGACCGCATCCTGGCCCGCTATCCGTCGGAGGAGTCATGAGCGATGGCGCCGACAACGTGATCGAGGTCCGCGGACTCTCGCGGCGCTATACGATGGGCGATACGGTCGTGCATGCCCTCGAGGATGCCACGCTCGCCATTCGCCGCGGCGAGTTCGTCATGATCGTCGGCAGCTCGGGGTCGGGCAAGTCGACGCTGATGCACCTGTTCGGATGCCTCGACCGTCCCACCGCCGGCTCCTACCGTCTGGACGGCATCGAGGTGGCGCGGCTGGACGACGAGTCGCTCTCGCGCGTCCGCAACCGCAAGCTCGGGTTCGTCTTCCAGCGCTTCAACCTGCTCCCGGGGCTGACCGTGCAGGAGAACATCGCCGTGCCGCTCGCGTACGCCGGCGTCGACATGGCCCTGCGCGGTGAGGCGGCCGCCGGCGTGGCGGGCCAGCTCGGGCTGACGGACCGCCTGTTGCACCGACCGACCGAACTCTCGGGCGGCCAGTGCCAGCGCGTCGCGATTGCGCGCGCCCTGGTCAACTCCCCCGAGATCATCTTTGCCGATGAACCGACCGGCAACCTCGACTCCGTGACCGGCCGCGAGATCATGGACCTGCTCTTCGGCCTCAATGACCAGGGATATACCGTGATCATGGTCACCCATGACCGCGAACTGGCCGGCGAGGGAACGCGCAAGATCACGTTGCGTGACGGGCGTATCGAGACCGACGAGGCCGGCCGCCGCGCCTGGCGCCCGGCGCCGCGCCGCGCCGCACACCCGCTTGTCCGGCTACCGGCCGCGCAACCCGCGCCGCTCACCTGGTTCGACCGCATCCTGGTCCGCGCGGCGGGCCCGCTGGGCGACGTGCATATCCCCGACCTGGTTCGCGTCGGGATGCGCGAAGGGCTGCTGGCGCACAAGCTGCGCACGGCGCTGACCATGCTCGGCATTGTGATCGCGGTGGCCGGGGTGATCGCGATGTCGTCGTTCTCCCTCGGCAGCAAGAAGAAGCAGGAGAACCAGATCAAGGCGCTGGGCGTCAACCAGGTGCGCGTCCTCGACAGTCAGCACGAGGGCGAGAAACTGGCGGCGGCGCGCAAATCGGGTTCGCCGGGCCTGTCGCTCGATGATGTCCGGCGCATCCGCCAGGACGTCCCGGGCGTCGACGCCGTGGCCGCCGTGCGCTCCGTCAAGCTCAACCTGGCCGGCCCGCTCGCGGACATTGGCGCCAACGTCAGCGGCGTGAGCGGCGACTACGAGGCGGTGAACAACGTGCAGGTGGGCGAGGGGCGCTTCCTGGATGCGGAGGACGAGGCCCGCAGCACGCGGGTGGCGGTAATCGGCCGGGCGGTGCGGGCGCGCCTCGGGCCGGCCGGCGTGCTGGGCAGCACGATCCTGCTTGGCGGCCAGCCGTATACGATCGTGGGTGTTCTGGCGGGTCGCGATGTCGACATCAAGGGACTCGACGTCACGGGCGCCCGCGACGCCAACTACGACATCCTGATCCCGTTGCGCACGCTGCTGACGCGCACGCGCCAGATCGACCTGCGCAGCGAAATCGACGAACTGCAGGTGCGCCTGTCCGCCGACGACTCGCTCTATCGGGCGGGATCATCGATCCGGCGCATCATCCAGGCAGCACACGGCGGCGTCGAGGATTTCCGCATCGTCGTGCCGCTCGAACTGCTCAAACAGAAGCAGCAGTCGCAGCGCCTGCTCGACGTTCTGACCCTGTGCATTGCGGGAATTGCGCTGGTGGTGGGCGGAATCGGCATCATGAACATCATGCTGGCCAACGTGACCGAGCGCACCCGCGAGATCGGCGTGCGCCGTGCGGTGGGCGCCTCCGAGCGCAGCATCCTGCAGCAATTCCTGTCCGAAGCCGTGCTCATTTCGGTCACCGGGGGCCTGGCCGGCATGACGCTGGCGGCGCTGGTCGTGCTGGTGATGTGTCCGGTGCTGCGGCTGCCGATCGTTTTCTCGCCGTGGCTCGTGCTGCTGGCCGTCTCGGCTGCCATCGGCACCGGGCTGGCGTTCGGCTTGTACCCGGCGCGACAGGCTGCCAGAATGGATCCGGTGGAAGCGCTGCGCTATGAGTAGCACAGGGCAGAGGGGATGACGGGCGAATGACGTGTGACGAATCGCAGGTGACGGTGGGTACCCCGGTGTGGGGCGCGCTGAGCGCGTTGCTGGCGCTGGCGACCGGTGCGGCCGCTGCCGCAACCGGTCCCGATGTGGCAGGTGTGGCAACCCAGGCGGTCGGAGCCGTGACGGCCGAAGTCGCCGTCACGAACCGGCTGTCGCTGGCCGAGTGCGAAGCCTACGCGGCAGTCCATTCGCTCGCGCTGTGGCGCCAGCAACTGAGTGCGGACAACAGTCACCACCAGAAGTGGATCGCGTGGGAAACCTTCCTGGCCCCGCGTGTGAGCGCGCAGGGCAGCCGCAGCCATCTGCTGAACCCGCTGGTCGAGACCGAACCGATCGAATCCGGCTCGCTGAGCGTCAGTCACACGCTTCCGCTGGGCATCGGTGTGAGCGCCACGGCCACGGGGACCGATCAGGGCATCGACGATTCAGCGACGTGGTCCGCCGAGGTCTCCAAGAAGCTGCTGGGCGGCGGCAGTTGGCTGGGGTCGCTCGCCGGGGTCTGGAACAGCGAGTTGGGCGAGGAGATCGCCGCCAATACGCTCACCGCGTTCAGCCGCAGCCTGGTCGAGTCGGTGCAGCAGCGCTACCACGACGTCATCCGCGCGCGGCAGACGCTCGTGTCGCACCGACTGAGCCTGGAGCAGGCGCGCCGCAACCTGCAGTTGGCGACGGCGCGCGAGGAGCCGCTGGATATCGCCACGGCGCAGGTGGAAGTACCCCAGTCCGAAGCCGCCGTGCTGCGCGGTGAGCGCGCGGTGCTGACGGCCCTGGATCGGCTCAAGGAGACGATCGGCATGCCGCTGGAGGCGCCGCTGGCGACGGTCGAGGATCTGCCGTTCGCGCCCGTGGCCATCGACATGCCGGCCGATCTGGCGTGGTGTCTCGAACACCATGAGGACGTGCTGAACCAGCGACTCAAGATTCGCACGCTCCGGCACGAACGTACCCGCCTGATCGAGGATGAATGGCCGGATGTGACGCTGGCCGTGCGACGGAGCCGCCCGCTCACCGACGGCCTGGAGGGCGACGAGGAGGAGCGCGTCACACTGCGCGCCGAGTGGGCGCTGGGCGGCATCGCCGAGCGGTCGCGCGTGGCCATCCAGAACAACGCTATCCTGGACGCGCGCATTGAATTGCAGCAGATCCGCATTGGTCTTCAACGCGGCGTGACGGACCTGGCGCGGCGCCTGGACGAGGCGCGACGGCAGGTCGAGATCGGCCAGGCGGGGCTCTCGCTGGCGCGCACGCGCGCACGCCTGTATCAGGATCGCTGGGACAACGGCGAAATCGACATCATCGAGTACATCCGCAGCCAGAACGATGTCGAGGACAGCCGTGTGAACCTGATCAACGAGCAGATGACGTACCTGGACCTGCTCGCCTCGTACCGTGCCCTGGTTGCGCGCCAGGCGCCGACGCCGCCATGATCGGGAAAGGGCTGGGATTTCAACGGGCTTTGGGTCATGCTTGTGTGGTTGGGTGCATGTGCGCCCCGGAGGTCTCCGATGATCGAGAAGGTGATTGTCACGGCTGGTCGGCATGCGGGCGAACGGTTTGCGTTCAGCGAGGCGCCCATTCTGATTGGCTCCGACGAGACCTGCAGCATCCGGCTGCTGGACGCCGATGTGCGGCCGAAGCATGTGCTTCTGACGTTCGAACGCGGCGTCTGGTTCGCCCGTCCGGCCGATGGCCAGGCCCCGCTCGAGCACCGCGGCCGCCTGGTGGGCGAACTGCGCCTGGAACACGGCATGGTCATGGGCATCGGCGGGGCGGAACTGCGGTTCGAATGCCCGGCGCCGGTTGCGTCGACCAGCCCCGTGCTCGATCCCGAGCAGGCCGTGCGCGAGCTGCACGCCGCGCGCGGACGCCTGGCCGAACAGGTGGGACGCGTGATCATCGGCCAGCGGGAGGTCGTGGACCAGGCGATGGTTGCGCTCTTTGCGCAGGGGCACGCGCTGCTGATCGGCGCGCCCGGTCTCGGCAAGACCCTGCTGGTCCGGACGCTCGCCGCGGCCCTCGATCTCGAGTCGCGCCGCATCCAGTTCACCCCGGACCTCATGCCGGCCGACATCACCGGCACGGACATCCTCGAGGAGGACGTCCAGACAGGTCGCCGCCGGTTCCGGTTCAACCGCGGCCCGGTCTTTACGAACATCCTGCTGGCGGATGAGATCAACCGCACGCCGCCGAAAACGCAGGCGGCGCTGCTCGAGGCCATGCAGGAGCGTCGCGTCACCGCGGCCGGCATGACGCACACCCTGCCGTCGCCCTTCCTCGTGCTGGCCACGCAGAACCCGATCGAACTCGAAGGCACCTATCCGTTGCCGGAGGCCCAGTTGGACCGGTTCATGTTTGCCATCAAGGTCGACTACCCGTCATCCGAGGAAGAGGTGAGCATCCTGCTCGATACGACCTCGGGTCAGGAGGCGGCCGTGGCACGTGTGCTCGACGCGGAGGCGATCCTGCGCTTCCAGCAGCTCGTGCGGCAGGTGCCGGTGAGTCCGCATGTGGCCGGCTATGCGTCGGCGCTGGCCCGCGCCACACGGCCGGGCTTCGCCGATTCGCCCGCCTTCATCAACCAATGGGTGCGCTGGGGCGCCGGCCCGCGCGCGGGGCAGTGCCTGCTGCTGGCGGCCAAGGCCCACGCCGTGCTGAACGGCCGCTTCACGGTCTCCTGCGCCGACATACGCGCCTACGCCCTGCCGGTCATGCGCCACCGCATCTTCCGCAACTTCACGGCGGTCAGCGACGGCATCCAGACCGACGAGATCGTCACGCGGCTGCTGGAACAGATCAAGGAACCGGCGTATTGAGCGACGGCAGGCCGGCGTCCCGGCCCGCCGCTGTGGCAGGTGTGTGTGATGGCTGGCCCGTATGGTGCCGACGAGACAGAACCGCAGATCGACGATTGACGAACCGCAGAATGTCGAAGTGAGAGCGGGTCGGCCAAGAGACAGTCGTCTTGCTGATGGAAATGGGCTGCGATGAACTGGATGGTAATTCCGACACTCGCCTTGGCGTTCGGCCTCTTCGGGGCCGGGGCCTGGCTCTGGCCGCGTGTGCATGGGCGCATCGCGCGATCACTTCTCCTGATGTCGGCCATTGCGTTCACCGTGCCCTCCATCCTGTTTGTCGCCTACTACCTCCATCTCTTTGACAACGCAGCATGGTTCTATCAACTACGGTCCCTGCCTCTGTCGGAGCTAGTTGCCGGTGGGGCCGGCCTTCTTGCCGGCATTCTCTCATCCGTCGCTCAAAAACGGGAATTGGTGTCGCGTACGCTTCTTCTCGCACTCCTGACCCTCGGAATCGTCGGCCCGCACCTGAAGCCCATCGTCGCGCCTCTTCCTGCAAGTTGCTTTCAGGATCGCTGGTCAGACGGTGTCTGCCTTCAGAGCACCTCTTCGTCTTGCGGAGCGGCGAGTGCCGCCACGCTGCTCAGGGCTTGCGGTCTGGGGGCGACCGAAGCCGAGATTGCACGCCGATGCTTCACTAGCTTGGGCGGGACCGAGAACTGGTATCTGGCACGGTTCATCCGACGCCAGGGGTTCGTCGTCCGGATGATCACGGGGCTTGGTTCAGCGGAGCGCATTCCTGTTCCATGCATCGCGGGTGTCCGGATTGGCGGAGCCGGGCATTTCATCCCTGTGATCGCTGAAAGCGCCACGATGTATGTGACCGGTGACCCGCTAGTGGGACGTCAGGAATGGCCCAAGGACCGGTTGCGACAGCAGTTTGGTTTTACTGGATTTTTCATGGTGGTGCGGAAGACACAGTGACTGTCGACGTTGAGAAGAGCAGCCCATGGCCGACGAACAAAAGGAATAGCCGCGTGCGGTTGCGGAAGCCGCGGATTGGCAATTAACAAACCGCAGAACGGAGAAAAGCATGGAAGAGAAGACCCGCGTACCGTCTTTGGACGATTTTACGCCGAAGACACGGCTGCAGTTTCCTGACGGTGCCATACTGACTGAGGGGACCAAGCGGGATGACGACGACCAACTCGTGTATGGCGTCCATCTTGTTTTTGCTTCTGGAGCAACTCCGAAACCGGGCATGGACCTCCTCTTGCCCCCTCATTCGGTTGACATCCTGATCACCATCCTGCAGAACGCCGCGAACAATGCCCGATTCATCATGGGGCAGAAACTGGTCGATTATCCGGCCGTTCCTCAAGCCCAAGGAACTAAGCGAAAGAGGGCGGCCAGAAAGACCTCGTAGGTCGCGAGTGAGCTACGGCTCGCGCGGATGGCGTATTGAACTGGACTCTATGCAATGGCCGACGAACAACAACTGATCGAGCGACTCCTGCGCGTTGAGGCGCTATTCGCACGGGCCGGGACCGATGGCGAGAAGTTCGCGGCTGCGGGCGCGGCGGAGCGCATCCGGCGCCGCCTGGCCGACCTCGCGCCGGTGGACCCGCCCATTGAGTTCAAGTTCACGGTTTCGGACGGCTGGTCGCATAAGTTGTTGCTCGCGCTGTTGCGCCGGTATGGAGTGAATCCATACCGCTACCGCAGTCAACGTCGCACGACGGTCATGGCCCGCGTGTCGCGCAGTTTCGTGGAGGAAACCCTGTGGCCCGAGTTCGAGGAGTTCAGCCGTCTCCTCCGCACGCACTTGTCTGAAATCACGGATCGCATCATCGCACAGGCCGTCTCGCCGGAGAGCCAGGATGAGGAAGTCCGCGCCGGGAGCGCGCCACAGGAACGGCTGGTGCTGACGTGAGCAGATGCCGAATGGTGGCAGGTGGAGGGAGGCAGGTGCGCAACCGGCGGCTCGCGAGGACGCTCGCCCTCCCACCGCGAGCCCCGGCCTGGGCACCAAGGGATTCGGACTCGGCACAGAACCGCAGAATATCGAATAGCGAATGTCCAATGTCGAAGTGTCCGTCGGCATGGCATCGGCTGCCCCTTCGACATTCTGCGGTTGGTTGTTCGATATTCTGCTGTTTTTCCCTGTTCGATCCACCCTCCACCTCCCACCTCCCACCCTCCACCCCGAACCCCGAACCCTGAACCCTCTCTAACCCCGCATGTCCACTGCCCCCTCCAGCTTTCGCTATCTTCCCGCCGCACTGGCCGAGTCAGTCCACAAACTCGGCATACGCGTGCGTCGGCCCGTGCGCGGGCGTGGCGAGGGACTGCATCGCTCGCCGGACTACGGGGCGTCGGTCGAGTTTGCCGAGTATCGCGAGTACACGCCGGGCGACCCGCCCAACCGCATCGATTGGGCGGTCTATGCGCGCTCGGACCGCTACCTCGTGCGACGCTTCGAGGAGGAGACGAGTCTGCGCGCCGCGCTGCTGCTCGACACCTCCGAAAGCATGGCCTTCCGCGAGGCGGGTCGCTGCACCAAGTGGGAATACGCCTGTTATCTGGCCGCAGGGCTCATGTACGCGCTCGTGCGGCAGGGCGACGCGGCAGGACTCTTTCCGTTCGCCGACCGCCTGGGTCGCGTGTATGAGCCGTCCGGCTCGCTGGCCGGCCTGCGGCCGATGCTCGAGGCGCTGGAATCCCTGACGCCGTCCGGCCGCAGTGATATCGAGACGTCGCTCGTGCAGGCGTCCGAGCGCATGCCGGCCCGCAGCCTGGTGATCGTGATCTCGGACTTCCTGTACCCGGCTGATCGCGTCGTGCGGGGTCTGCGCCGCCTGTTCCACGAAGGCCACAGCCTGATCCTGCTGCACGTCATGGACGGCGGCGAACGCCAGCTTGGGTTCGGCGGCGTGGCCGAGCTGCGCGAACTGGAGACGGGGCGCCGACTGGTGGTCGAGATGGACGAGATTCGCGCGCGCTACGAGCGGGCGATGGATCAGCATGTGGAGATGCTGCGCCGTGCCTGCACCGACTGCCTCGGCGATCACCACCTCGTCGACACCCGTGAGCCGCCCGAAGCCGCCTTGCAGAAACTGGGGCAGGGGGGCCGGACATGACCTTCCTCGCGCCCCTCTTCATCAACCTGCTGCCCCTGGCCCTCGCGCCAGTGGTCTTTCACCTGTTCTTCCGCGTGCGCAAGCAACCGCGCGTGTTCCCCTCGCTGATGTTCTTTCTCGCCGCCGACCCGCGGCTGAGCGCGCGGCGCAAACTACGCGACGTGCTGCTGCTGATTCTGCGCGTGCTGGCGCTGGCCTTGCTGATCCTGGCCCTGGCGCGCCCGGTCCGGAGCGGCTGGGGCGCCGGCAAGGACAACAGCGTCATCATCCTGCTCGACAACTCGGCTTCGCTATCGGCTGCCGGGCCGGATGGCCAGACGCGTCTCAGTCGCGCCCAGGCCGCGGCGACGGCGTTGCTGCAGGATGGCGAGGTGCGGCGCGCGGCCCTGTTGACCACGGTGCGCGACTACAATGCCCCGTTGCCCCCCGGTCTGACCGATGATCTGCCCGCGTTGCGTGCGGCTGTGGCAGGTGTCCGTCCGACGCACGCAGCCGGCGAACCGGCGCGCGCGTTGCGCGAGGCCGCCGCCTGGTGCCGGGGGATCGTTCGCGGCGCCATCGAGATCCATATCGTCACCGACCTGACAGGGCCCGGTTGGGGCGGCGCCAGGCAGGCGACTGACCTGCCGGCGGCCGCGGCCGTGCTGGTGCATGATGTCGGCCGCAGCAGCGACCGAATCGGCGGCGTGGTCATCAGGCGTCTGCGCCCGCCGTCCTATGCGCCGGTGGCCGGACGGGCCTGGCGACTCGGCGTCGACCTGCAGGGCACCGGCGGCGGGCGTGATGCCGAGGTCGTGGTCCTGGTCGATGTGGCCGGTCTGTCGGTGCGCCAGACAATCCAAGTCGCCGCCCAGTCGCCGCGCACGGTCTCGCTGGCACTGCCGGGGCTGCCGGCCGGCGAGCATCCGGTGCGCATTCGCCTGGAGGGCGCGGCCGCCGGGCCTGCTGCCGAGGCGTGGTGGATGGCGCGCGTGACCGCGCCACAGCATGTCCTGCTGGTGGGAGAGGCGAACGATGCCGGGTTGCTGGCGACCGCGCTGAGCCCCGCCGGGCCGGGGCTGCTGACCGGACTGATCGCCGAGAGCGTGCCGCCGTCTGCGGTTGCCGCACGCATGGCCGCGGCCGCGCCTGTTCTGGTCGCCGCACCGATGCACCTTCTGGGCGATGCCGCGCTGGCCGCCACCTGCCGCGACTATGCCCGCAAGGGCGGCAGCCTGCTGCTTTACCCATCGCCCGCCGCCGCGCCGGGCGCCACCTCGCCCACGCTGCCCGACTGGACGGGCGTGACGTCCACCGCGCCGCGCAACTCGACGCGTGGCGAGCCGCTGCTGGCTTCATCGCCGGACGCGGCGTTCTGGGATGATCTCCGTGACGCCAAGGGCGAAGTTTCGCTGCGCGGCGCGCGCCTGCAAAAGTGGCTGGCGCTGCAGGCGACCGGTTCGGCCCAGTCACTGGCCGCGACGGCCGACTCCACCGTCCTCACCCAGAGCGTCCTTGGACAAGGGAAGGTTTCTGTCTGCGGGCTGGCGTGGGATCACCGTTGGAGCAACCTGCCGCGCCGTTCCGTCTTCCTGCCCTTTGCACTGGCCTTTGCGCGCGTGCACGATATCACCGCGGGATCGCGGCTGGACCTGCTGGCCGGCGAAACGGTTCCGCTGGCCCCCGCCGCACCGGCCACGCTGACGCTCAAGAGCATGGCCGGCGACAGCCTGTCGTGGAATGGCCGCAGCGCCGCGCTGAGCGCCCCGGCACGCGCGGGCATCTACCGAGTGGAAGGCTTGACGCCGCCGCTGACGGTCGCCGTTTCCGGCGATCCATCGGAAGACAGCGTGCGCGTCGCCGACAGCGAACGCTCTCTCCTGGTCGGCGTCCCGCATCGTGTGCTGCCATACCGTGACGCAGCCGGGCTGCTGGGAGAGATACATGCCGCACGTCGTGGTGCGAGCCTGTTCGGAGCCTGCCTGGTGCTGGCCGCATTGGTCTGGGCGCTTGAACTTGCGTTGGCGTGCAAGCCGGTGTAACAGGTGTGTGTGGACGGTGGGAGGTTGAGGGTGGAAGAGAGTCGCGTCAACAGATGCAAGGAGCGGCAGGCCGTCCCGGCAGGCTCGGGGCGGGTGCCTTCTGTGCGCGCGTCTCCGATCTGCAACGCGTCCGCGGCGCTTGCCGCCCTCAACCTTCCACCCTCATCCTTCCACCTGGACGGAACCCCGGCGCTCGCGGTCCTCTTCTGGAACCCGGCGCTGCCGCTGGTACTCGTCTGCGCGATCGTGGCCCTTCTGGTCGCGGCGTTTGTCTACGCCTACCGGCGGCTGACCGCACGGTTCGGCCGTCGCCGCGCGTGGCCTGTGCTGGCTGCGCGTGGCGTGCTGTTCCTGCTGCTGCTGGTCGCACTGGTCGATCCGGTCGTGCGCCGCCTGACCCGACCCGACGACGCGCGCCGCGTGCTGGTGCTGATGGACGACTCGGCGTCGATGGGCGTGTCGGACGGCCAGGTGGCGCGCCGCCAGCGCGCACGCGCGGCGCTGGCCTCGCTGCGCGAGAGCCTGCCGGCGCGCGTGCACCTCGACGTGCGCCTGTTTGCCGACCGTCTGACCGGCCAGGCGCCCGATTCCGCCTCCGCCGGTGCGACGCCCGCTGCGCCGGCCGCAAACGCGGCGGAGCCTGTGGGCACCGATATCGGGGCGGTACTCGACGAAGCCGCAGAACGCGCCGAGTCCGATGACGTGGCGGCCGTCGTGCTGCTCAGCGATGGCGGCGACGAACCCATTCGGGCACCCAAACTACCGCGCGCGCCGCTGGCCGTGGTGGGTTTTGGCGAGGACGGTTCGCGCTGGTCGAATGTGGCGGTGAAACAGGTCGTGGCCCCCGAGTCGGTCGAGAAGCAGGCCGCCTTCACAGTTGAAGTCGATCTCACGGCGAGCGGCCCGGCGGCGTTCCTGCAGCGTCAGGAACAGGTGTCGGTGGTCCTCCTGCGGCAGGACGGCGCGCGCTGGACGCCGCTGGCCACGCAGTGGGCCAAGCTGGCCGGCGGGCGCGCCCGCGTGGCGTTCGAGACGCGCTGCGAGGAACCGGGCCAGGTCCTGTTCCGGGTCCAGGCGGCCACCGTGCCCGGCGAACTCTCGCCGCTCGACAACCGGCGGACCTTCCCGGTCGATGTCCGGCGCGAGGCGCTGGATGTGCTCTACTACTCGCGCCGCCTCGGCGCGGATCTCAAGATGCTGCGGCAGGAACTGGGGACGGACCCGGCGCTGACGTTTACGGCGCTGTACCGCACGCTGGGCGAGCGTTTCACGGTGCAGGGGACGCAGGTGGCCACCGAGGAAGAACTGACGCGCGGCTTCCCGACCGATCCCGAACGTTTGCGGCGTTTCGACTGTATCATTCTCGGCTCTTTCCCGGCACACGAGTGGAGCGCCGAGGAGATGAAGGTCCTGCTGGCGTTCGTGGAGCAGGGCGGGGGACTCGTCTGGCTGGGCGGCGAGGAGAGTTTCGACGGCGGCGGGTACGGCTTCACGCCGCTGCAGCCGCTGCTGCCCTGGGAACTGGCGGGCGGCGAGTCCTCGCTGCAGCGCGGGTCGTTCGCCGTGTCGGTGCCGTCACTGGCAGCCGGCCAGCCCGCGGTCGCGGGGCTGCGCGAACTGCTGGCCGAGACCGGCACGAACGGCCTGGCGCGCACGCCGAGCGTGAGTTCGATCAACGCGCCCGCGGCGCTGCGCGCAGGCTCCGAGGTGCTGATGGAAGCCGAACTGCCGGGCCGCCGCGCGGCCCTGGTGATCCTGCACCGCTACGGCAAGGGGCGCATCGTCACCGTGGCTTCCAATACCACCTGGCAGTGGGCGCGCGAGTCCGGCGCCTCCGCCCAGTTCTACCGCCGCTTCTGGCGCCAGGCGGTTCGCGCCGTCTGCGGCCAGAGCGAAGGCGGGCGCGTGTTGCAGGTGACGTGGAACAAGAACCTGTACCGGCCGGGCGATCCGGTTGTGGCAGGTGTGCGACTGGGCGAGACGGCGGGCGTGCAGCTCAAGGCGTCGCTGAGCGGGCCCGGCGGCACGGTGCCCCTGCCGGTGAACGCGGCGGGGAGTCCGGAGGCGTGGCAGGTTGAGTGGGTGCTGCGGTCGCGCGGCGCCGGGACGTTCGTGCTGACCGCCGAACGCGGCGGCGAGGTGATCGAGACGTATCGGCGCACGATTCCTGTGGCGCCGCTGCCGGACGAGGGATCCCGCCTGGCCTGCAACACGGCTGAACTCGGCCGTCTCGGCGGCAAGGGCAGCGGCTTCTACCTGCCGGAGGAGCAGGCGGGCGAACTCGCCACACGGCTGGCCACACTGGTCCAACCCGCCAGCCGCACCGACACGCGCAGCGTGGTGTCCGGATCGCCCTGGTTCCTGGCGGCCGTGCTGATCGCGGCCCTGGCCGAGTTGGCCTTCCGGCGCAGATTGAACCTGGTGTAGATACCGAGATGCCGCAACGCAGTGCTGGAGAGTTGACGCACAACCGTGCTTACTTTATAGTAAGGAACAGTTTATTGCGTAAGGAGATTGCGGATATGGCGACGGCAACGCTGACAAGTAAGGGACAGATCACCATACCGAAGACGGTGAGAGAGTCGCTGCACCTGACTACGGGCGACAGGATCGATTTTGTCATGCACAACCAGACCGAGGCCGTCATGAAACCGGTGACAAAGACGGTAGACCAGGTGTTCGGAAGGCTATACAAGCCTGGGCAAGCCGCGAAGACGGTTGCCCAGATGAACCGGATCATCGCGCAACGCATGCGGAGTAGCGAGCCGTGATCGCGCTGGACACAAATGTCATCGTCCGGTTTCTCGTGCGCGACGACGAGACGCAGGCGCAGGCCGTGTATGCACGGTTCAAGCAGGCTGAGACCGGCCGGGAAACGCTGTTTGTCTCGCTCCTCGTCGTGCTCGAGACCATCTGGGTCCTGGAAAGTGTCTACGACAAGTCCCGGATGGAGATCCTGAGTTCGCTCGAGGAGTTGAAGGGCATGCCGATTCTGGAGTTCGAGAAAGAGCACGTGCTTCAGAAGGTGCTTTTGGATGGAAGAACGTGTCGCGCTGACCTCTCCGACATCCTGATCGCCCGGATGGCGGAGGCCTGTGGTTGCAGCGAAGGGATTACTTTCGATAGGAAGGCGTCAAAACTCCCCTTTTTCCGGTTGCTGACATGAGGCAGATGGGCACATACTTGGTCGTGATGCTGTGCCTCGCGGCCGTGGCGCGGGCGGATCGCGTGGAGTGGTCCGATGGCCGGAATTGGGAAGGCACCGTCGAACTGGGCCAGCAGGCGAAACTGCGTTTTCATGACGGCCAGCGCGTCCGCGAGTGGGACAAGGCCGAGATTGCCGCCATGCGCTGGCGGCCGGTGACGCAGCGGATGGAGCGTGCCTGGCAGTTTATCGAGGCTGGCCAGACGGCCAAACGGTTCACGGGTGGGGAATACCCCACCGAGGAGCTGGATGCAACCGTTACACTAGTATCAGGCGAGCGCATCACCGGCCACCTTCTGACGACGGTGCTCTACCTGACGGCCGCCGGACAGACCGACAAACTCGTCATCAAGCACAAGTTGAGCGGCAAGGAGGGCGAACCCTTCGCGGCGATCGTCTTCCCGACCGAGGTCGTCTTCGAACAGGCCGGCATGACACCTGCCACAAGCGGCCCGCTCGAGGTCGCACTGGCGGGTGCGGGCAAGGGGATCGGTCTGGCTGCCGTTGGCCGGACCGGCATGAGCGCGGGACGCATCAAGGCGCTGGGGGGCGGGCGGTTCCAGGTGTCCGTGGACGGCGGAGATGTGATCTGGGGGGTGCAGACCGCCAACCGGATTGCGGTCGGGTGGCGTGGAACCGCGCCTGATGCTGCGCGTGTGCGCATCGAGCAGGGACTGCGCGATCTGCGCGACTTCTTCGATGACCGGCGGCTGGTGGCTGTGACGGTCGATCCGAATGACCCGACGACCGCCTGGTCGCTGCTGCTGCTCACGCGCGCCGGCCGCACGACGCTCTCTGGTTCAGCCACGCAACCGTGGCGGCTGGAAGTCTGGAAATGGCGGCTCGGTGAGGCCGCCGACGATCTGACGGCCGCCTCGCGGGTCGTCCTCTTCCGGGGCATCCGCAGCCAGCAGAGCCCGCTGCCGGACGTGCGTCTGGATGCCGTGCTGGCGGCGTTCGACCGCGTCGAGGCCGGGATGAACCTGAAGGTTGCGGAGTGAACCCAGAACCGGCTGCTGGACTGGCACCCGGACTCGCACACGGCGTCGCCGGCTCCGCCCTCCCGTGAAACCGCGCGAGGGTTGCGCCATGTGGGTCGGGAAAGTGACAGACGCGCCGGGAGGGTCGAGCTCCGCGAGACCGGCTGATGGACAGGCACCTTCAACTCAGACTCAGCGGCCTGCCCCGTCACCGCGGCGCAACCCGGTCCGCGTCGCATAGCCACCGGCGCGGGCGCGGTGGGTGGGCAGGTGATCCGTATGGCGGTCCGCGCCGGGGCCTGCGGGCGTGCCGCCGACGTGGCAGGTGTCGCGCGGCAGCACAGGCGGGCACATGGCCCGGATTCCGGATAGGCGCCTGATCTCGTGGAGCCGGCACGTGCAGGCCGGGGCACTTCGACACTCTGCGATTGGTTGATGGGACCACTCCCGGAGGAACAGCCTTCAGCCTTCGGTCTTCAGCCGGTCGATCGTCTCGAGCCGCTTGACCATCTCCAGGCAGAGGTGTGCCGAGCGGGCAGCCGCGCGCTTGAGAAACACCTTGAAATCGCGCGTGTTGTCGCCGGCTTCGCCCGGCACGTCGCTCAGTGCGCGCAGGATGATGAAGGGCACGCCGAAGCGCGTGCAGACGTGTGCCACGGCGGCGCCTTCCATGTCCACGGCATGGACCTCGTTGTTGAAACGCGTGTGGATGGTGGCCACCTGATCCGGCCGCGTGATGAACGAGTCGGCTGATCCGAGCAGGCCATGGTGGCAGGTGATCGCCTCTGCCGCAACGAGCGAGTCAAACAGATCCAGCATACGCGGATCAGCCGGATAGCGCGCGGGTTCGCCGTACATCTGGCCATACGCGAAACCGAACGACGTGACATCCACGTCGGTGTAAACGGCTTCGCGCGGCACGACCAGATCCAGCACGTGCTGGCCGGGCTGGACGCCACCGGCAGAGCCGATGTTGATCACACACCCGACATCGAAATCCGACAGCAGCAGGGCCAGCGTGCACGCCGCGTTGACCTTGCCGACCCCCGAAAGTGCAACGACCAGGTCCTGGTTGGCATGTCGCGCGCAGTGCAGGACGGTGTGGAAATGGGTCCGCGCCGCATACTCGGGGAACAGGTTCAGCAGCGCGGCCTGTTCCTCCGGCATGGCTGCGACGATGGCGATGGTCTGGAGCATGGCGGATTGGGATAGTTAGTGCGGCAGGATGGCGCGTATCCGGTTGGCATCGGCGATCAGCGCGCGGATGCGCGGCGTGTCGGAGGCGGCGATGGCGGCGCGCAGGGCGTCGAGCTGCGCCCGGAAGGCGTCGATGGCCTCGAGTACAGGCACACGGTTCTGACGGAAGATCGGTTCCCACATATCGGCCGAACTGCGCGCCAGGCGGGCCGTGGAGGCGAAGCCGCCGCCCGCCATGGTGAAGATCGCCTGCTCGTCCTGTTCCTTGGCCAGGGCGGCCAGGGCCAGGGCATACGAGGCGACATGCGAAAGATGCGAGACGTAGGCGGCGTGCAGGTCGTGGCGCGCGGCATCCATGCGCACCAGGCGCATCTCCAGCCCGCGAACAAGGAGCGCCTCGGTGGTGGTCACGGCATCAGCCGCACTGTCCGCCGTGTCGCAGAGAATGGCCACCTTGCCGCTGAAGAGCCGCTCGACCGACGCACCGGGGCCGGAGTCTTCAGTGCCGGCCATTGGGTGGGCTGCAACAAAGCGCGGACGCCGCGGGTGGCTTCGAACACAGTCGACAACGGCCTTCTTGGTTGACCCCATGTCAACCACCGTGCGGGAGCCGTCGATCATGTCCAGCACGGCGGGCAACAGACGAACGATGCTGTCCACAGGGACGGCCAGAATGGTCAGGCCGGCCCGGCGCACCGCGTCTTCGATCGGCGCCACCGCGTCAACCAACCCCAGGTCCAGAGCTTGCCGGGCGTGCAGCGGGTCGGCCTCCACGCCCGTGATGGACGAGGCGAAGCCCGTGCGCCGCAGATCACGTGCAATCGAGCCGCCAATCAGGCCGAGGCCGATAAGAGTAACGTGCACGCCGGCAGGTCCTGGGGTCGGGTTATGGTGTCGCCCGATTACTTGGCGGGCTTTTCCGCCGGATCTTCCTGAGCCATCAGGTTCACGATCTTGGCCTTGGCTTCCAGCCCTTCAAGGTACGGCTTCATGGCGGCACCGAGTTGCTTGTCCAGCATCGTCTTGCGCACGGACTCGCGCGTGACGGCCGCCGGCGCCTTGATCAGAATGTGGCTGGCCTGGACGGTCTCCGGAACGGCCGGGGTCTCGCCCACGGCGGGCTTCGCCTCGTTGTGTGCCGTGACCTTGATCACGTGGAAGCCGAAGTCGGTCTCGACCACGGGGCCGATTTCGCCGATCTTCTGGGAGAAGGCTGCGGTTTCGAACGGCTTGACCATCTGGCCACGGCCGAACGACCCCAGGTCGCCGCCGCGCTTGGCGCTCGGGCAGGCCGACTTGGCCTCGGCCAGGGCCTGGAAATTGGTGCCGGCGACCAGCTGCTGACGGATGGCGTCGATCTCGGCGCGCGCCGCTGTGTGCGCCTGGCTCTGCGTGGCGAGTTCGGCATCGACCTCGGCGTCGGTGAGCGGCAACTTGGCGCGTACTTCGGTATCAACCAGCTTCTCGATCAGGACTTCGCCGGCGAACTCCTTGCGGGCCGCCGCCTCGCCCATGGGCGCCTTGGCGAAGAGCTCGTCCACGGTGATGCCCTGGCGTTCAGCATACGGGGTCAGACGGTCCAACGCCTTCTTGGTGTCCGCATCGGCTACCACGAGGCCCAGACGCTTGGCTTCGTTTGCCAGGAGGGTCTTGGTGACAAACCGCTGCACGATCTGGCGCTCGAAGTACGTGACCGCCTGCGCCTTCTGCTCCTCGGGGATCCGCCCGCCCTGGGCCTCCAACACCATGGCGATCTGCTGGGCCAGTTCAGCCCGCGTCAGGGAGGTGCCGTCAACCGAGGCCACGACTTCGGCTCCGTTGGTCATGTTGGTCGGAAGAGCGAAATTCACGGCAGCCGCCGTGGGCTGCGGCTCGGGGGCGCCGACGGTGGCGGGAGATTCCTTCTTGCAGGCCGCCGCAAGGCCGATCAGGGCGATAAGCGAAAACTGTACGGGAAGTCGCATGGGTGTCTTTCCGGCGGTGGTTTCCGCCAAACGTGCATGTTTGCCTTGACCCCTCAGCCGGATGCACCTCGCGTCCAGGACTGGCCATGGCCACCGCTATAGTAGCAGAATACCCCCCTGCCGGGGCTACACTAAAAAAGTGCGCTCCGATAGCGCTTGATCTGTCATTTAGCAGAGGTCACACTAGAAGGTTGTGGGCCGAGTTTGCGTGTGCTGGCGTGTGCAGCACGGCGCGGGCGCTGAACGAGGGAGAGGACATGGCGATCAAGAGAATCGTTCTGCTGGCTGCGGCGTTCCTGCTTGCGCTGTGGACGTGGGCGGCGACCATGCTCGTCTGCGGCAAGTGCGGCTATGAGGCGGCGCAGGACCAGAGCGTCTGTGCCCACTGCGGTGCGTCGCTGCCACCGGCGCTGTCGCCGGCGGAGCCGACCCACGCTGCGGCGGACAACGCGGCGGCGGGCACGAATATTGCCACGCTGGCACTGGCGGCCGCCCGCGAGGATGTGCGTCTGGCGCGCGAAAACGAGGCCCGCCCCGAAAGGGCGCTGGCGCTCTATGCGAATGCGCTCGCCCTGTCTCGCCTGATCCCGCGCGAGTCGATTCCGGCCGACGCCGGTGCGCGCCTGGTTGATGGTATGGCTGCCTGCCACAAGGCGCTCGCGCGCACGGCGCGTCCCTGCCCGGCCTGCGGCGGGTCCGGCAGCCGCAGTATCAAGCTGCAGTCCCTGGCGGGTGGCGAGGAGTCTTCGATCGGAGCCGGTGGCGCGCTGGTCTGCGCAATGTGCGAGGGTGCCGGTGTGGTGGTCAGCGGCCGGTCGGCTGACGAGCTGCGTCTGGCGCTGGCCCAGGGGCGTCGCGATTTCGAACTGCTGGAACAGGCCGCCGGCCGTGTCACCGTCGGCCGCGCCTGGGTGCCGCCGGCACTGGCCGCGCAGCTGGACCTGGCGGGGCAGGTCTTGCTGAGAACCGCCGCCGCGGCGCCCTGCACCGCCTGCCTGGGAATCGGTCGCCAGACCTGCACCGTGTGTCGCGGGCTGGGTCGGACGAAGTGCCGCCAGACGGGCTGCGAAGACGGCTGGGTGGTCCGCAAACCCACCAACACGCTGGCATCGAAGAATGCGCTGCGCCAGCGCGTGGCGTGTTCCGCATGCCAGGGCACGGGCTGGTCGGCCTGTGCCACCTGCCGTGCGAGCGGTGCCGTGGTCTGCAGCGCCTGCCAGGGCAGCGGCCAGCCGCCGCGCTGCAACCGCTGTGGCGGGGAGGGGACGGTCGCCTGCACGCGCTGCCGCGGCAGCGGTCGCGTGGGCGAGGCCGTCTGCGATTCCTGCCACGGCACGCAGCGGGTGCTCTGCACCACCTGCCACGGCGAAGGACGTCTGAGTCGATAATGAAGCCTCCGCAGATCGAGAACTTCGAAGTCGTCGGGCTGCTGGGTCAGGGCGGCATGGCCACGGTATGGAAGGCGCGCCAACGCTCGCTTGATCGGTACGTCGCCGTCAAGATGCTGGCCCCCAACTTCGCCTCCGACCCGGCCGATATCGAGCGTTTCCGCGAGGAGGCCCGTGTCGCCGCCAAACTGTCGCACCCCGGCATCGTGCAGGTCTTCGATGCCAACTTCCATGACGGCTGCTACCACTTCGTCATGGAGTTGATCGACGGTTACACGGTTGGCCAGTGGTTGCGGCGCAAGGGGTGCATCCCGCTCGACGACGCGCTGACGGTGGCCGAGAGCGTGGCCGAGGCACTGGACTACGGCTGGACCAAGTTCCACATGGTGCACTGCGACATCAAGCCGGACAACATCATGGTGGACGCCGACGGCACCGTGAAGGTGGCCGACCTGGGACTGGCGCGTTCGATCTCGGCCGTGCAGCCGGGCGGCATGAGCGACGAAGTCATGGGCACGCCCGCCTACATGTCGCCCGAACAGGTGAACGGGCAGACGGATCTCGACTGCCGTGCCGACATCTATGCCTTGGGTGCCACGCTTTACCATCTGATTTCGGGCCGGATGCTGTTCACCGGTGACAGCCAACACCTCATGGAAATGCAGGTCAAGGGTCAGGCGCCATCCCTGCGGAAGGTCCAGCCCCACGCGACCCTGGCGGCGGAACTGCTGATTGAGAAGATGCTGGCCAAGAACCGTAACCAGCGTCCGCGCGACTGGAAGGAAACCATCCAGGATATCCGGCGCGCGCGCCGCAAGCGGCCGCCGGTGGGGCTTCTGCCGTGGCCGGGCACCAGCACGATGCAGCACGATCCCGAAACACCGCACGTCCTGGCCGCCGCGGATGCCGCAACGCCGCGCGCGCCTGACTTCCGCTGGGGATGGCTGATCGCCGCCGCCATCGTGATCTTCGTCGTCGCGGTCATCCTGGGGTGGTTGCTCTGCCCGAATCGGCCGTGACGCCGGCCGCCGGTTGCACACAGCGAGCCGATGTTCTATAGTGCTGGCTCTAGGAGGTTACCATGCTTGACTGCCGCTTGCACCATGCCCTTGGCATCCGCCTGTGCGTGTCGCTGCTTACCGCCATCGTCGCCGCCGCCGCTTGGGCCGACAGTCTCTATCCGCGCCGCCCCATCTCTCCGGGCTTCAGCGTGGAGGTTCTCGCGCAGGCCCAGCCCGACGAGTACTACTATGGCTTGGGAGACCCCCGCAACGCCTACACGCCCGGGTGGATCGATCCGGCGATGTGTTACACCGACGGGGATAACTTGCCGCGGCCAAAGGTGAACGACGCCTACATCTGGGGCATGGCCAAGGCCGGGAACACGCTCTACCTCGGCACAATCGCCAACGCGAGCATTCTCGTGGCCGGTAACTACTTTGGCTACATGGATCCGGCCGAGAAGTTCATGCAGGCCTCGGAATATCAGACCGGCATCTACGGCCAGACCAACGGGCTGCCGGCCGACTACGCCGATTGGCGGCCACCGCGCATCTACCGGTTTGATATCGGCACGCGCACGCTGACGCGCGTGGACCTGTCGCTGCCGTCGGCGGCCCAAGCCGATCTGCATACGCTCCGGGGCATCCGCGCCGGCGGCGCGGTGCCGCCCACGTCTGCCAACCCGCGCGGGTTGGTCGTGATGGCCGGTCCGCCCTTGCGCCAAGACAAGGTCGGCGGGGTGGGCCTCTTCTTCTTCGACGGCACCGACGGCACGTTTCTCGGCTCGCTGATTAAGCCCGAATACACCAACCTACGCCGGTTCGTGACCCTCAACGGCGACCTCTATGCCGGCGTTCAGACCGCCGGCGACGGCTACGGGCGCGTGATCCGCATTGTCAATAACCGGCGCAACCCGCGGTTCCCGTTTGTTGTCGAGGAAGTCGGCGAACTCGACCAGGCCGGCGCCGACATTGCCGTGCACGGCGGCCGGCTCTTCATCACGACCTGGCCCGGGTACCTGATCGAGGGCGGTTCCACCAACGGCCTCAACTCGCCGATCGACCTCCTGCAGCGCGCCAGCGGGCTCTGGATGAGCCCGACGGTTCCCAGTGCCGGCCTCACGTCCCTTCATCGCCGACAGTGGGTCAAGGTCTGGAACATGGCGCAGTATGAGCCCAACGTGTTGGTCTCCGCAACCTGCGGCGGCGGCGCCATCAGCTCGTTCGACGGCTGGCTCTATTTCGGCACCATGCACATACCAACCATGGCCGCCAAGATGTTCTCTCAGGTGCACCCGGCCGCGCCGGCGCCTCCGGCCGGCACGCCCGAGTTTGATGCGTGGGCGGCCAGCCAGGCGGCCATCTACGAGAAGACTGAGCGTGTGATCTCCCTCTTCCGGGGTCGCAACTTCTTCAAGCCCCGGTCCGTGCTCGGCATCGCGACCGAGATCGGCGGCGAGGTCCAGTTGCTGGTCGGTTACCGCACCATGCCCGTTTACAGCAAGGATACCGACAGCTGGACTGACACGACCAACCGCATGAATCAGGTTCCGCTCATGTCCGGTCCGGGCTATGGCGCCTACAACTGCTACACGTGGTGCATGACGATTTTCAAACACAACCTCTACATCGGCACGCTCAACGCCGACCTGGGCGGACACGACGAGGCCTTCTACCGCGCCGAGTTCGCGCGCCAGGACACCGCCTATGGCGCCGACCTGCTGATGATTCCCTCGTCGCTGGCCACGAACTTCACCGTGGTCTCGCGCAACGGGCTGGGCAATCCGCTCAACTTCGGGATACGCAACATGATCGCCACCGACGACGAGATCTTCGTCGGCACGGCCAACGCCAACAACCTGATGGCCGAATTTGACGATGGCATGCCGGACGGCGGATGGGAACTGCTGCGCCTGACCAAGCGTGATCCCACGCCGTTCGATGTCGACGGCGACTACGCCGCCGATCCCGCCTGGGTTCTGCCCAGTGGCGCGACCGTGGCGCTCGGCAGCGACGGTCCGACCACCAACCGCTGCAGCGGCATGGCGCGCAGCCGTTCGGCCTGGGCCGATTACGATGGCGATGGCCGCACCGACCCAGGTTGGTTTACGCCCGCTGACGGCCGCTGGCGGGCCTGCTACTCAACCCGCGCGGGCGTCCTCGCGACCGTGGCCGCCACGCCAGGCGCGCCGTCCGGCGCCATCCCCGTGCCGGCCGACTTCGACGGCGACGGCAAGGCCGATCCCGCCTGGTTCAACCCGCTGAACGGCGCCCTCGCGTGGCAGTCTGCATCCAACCCCCGCAGCTGCGGCCGGACTACCGGACCGCGCGACGCACTGCCGGCGGTCGCCGACTATGACGGCGACCGGAGGGCCGACCTTGCCTGGTTCGCCGCGCCGCGCGGCGAGTGGACCATTCTGCTCTCGTCCGGTGGCCGCCGCGTGCTGCAAACCGCGCCCGATGGCGTGCCTGTTCCCGCCGACTACGACGGCGATGGCCGCGCGGACCTTGCCGTGCACACACCACTCGGCGAAATCCGCGTGCTGCGCCACTCTGGTGGCAGCCCGGCGTTCACGACCGACGAGCACCTGGGTAACACGTGGATGCCGATGCCGGGCGACTATGACGGCGACGGCCGCGCGGACTTCGCCTGGTACCAGGCCGCCAGCATGACGCTGCACATCCGTTTCGCCGACGGCACGGTCAACGAATACAGCGTGCCCGAAGTAGGCTCCGCCCGGGCGCGCCCAGCCGCCACGCCAGCCGCGGTCGACGGCCACTGATCCAGACGGCACACCATCGGATTTCGTCCTTATGCCTGAAACCTGCAAAGTTGCCTTCGCCTTCTGTGCGGAATACGACGCCACGCTGGGCCCGGCGCTTGACCGTGCCGTCGGTCTGCTGGGTGGGTGGGGGGCGTTCGTACGACCGGGCATGCACGTGCTGGTCAAACCCAACCTGGTTCTGGACCGCAGCCCCGAGAACGCCGTCACCACCCACCCCGAGTTCCTGCGCGAGGTGATCCGCGCGCTCAAGAGGTGCGGGGCGGACGTCAGCGTCGCCGACAGCCCGGGGTTCGCGGTGGACCTGCACGTCGTCTGGAAAACCACCGGTGTGGAGGCCGTCTGTGCGGCCGAGGGTGTGCCGCTGCTGAACCTCGAAGCCGCCGGTTGGCGCAAGGTTGAGCGTGACGGCCATACCTTCGGCATCAGCAAGCCCGTGGCCGAATCCGACCTGGTGGTCAACCTGCCCAAGGTCAAGAGTCACGCGTTCACCAGATTGACGGCGGCCGTGAAGAACTTCTACGGCACCGTACCCGGTTTCATGAAGACGGAGCTTCACAAGACCTACACGCGCCGGCCACAATTCGGGCGGTTGGTGCAGGCGATCGCGCGATCCATGCCGCCGACGCTCAACCTCGCGGATGCCGTGGTCGGCATGGATGGCGAAGGCCCTTCGGCCGGACAGCCGATCAGGCTGGGGTTCGTTGCCGCGGCAGCCGACGCCTTCGCGATGGACGTGGCCCTCTGCCGTGTGCTGCACATATCGCCCGCGGATGTTCCCTATCTCGCGGATTGCTGGAATCGGCCGCCGTACACGGCCATCGACTGCCTGGGCGACGCGCCCGACGCACCGAACTTCCGACAGAACGCACACTCGCGTGCCTTCCTGCGGCACATCCCTGATTGGGTCGCACACGCGATCGCCAGGCGCATCTGGTTCCGTCCGGTCTTCGGCGAGGCGTGCGTCTCATGCGGGCGATGCGTCAAGTCGTGCCCGATGACGGCCATCACGATGGAACCGGGCCGGCGCCCCCTGCTGAATGGCCCCCTGTGTGTCGGATGTTGCTGCTGTCACGAGCTCTGTCCGACCAACGCGATCCGCATCCAACCCAGCCCGCTGCTGATGTTCCTGATCCGGTTCAGGAGCGCTCGCGATAAGCGCAAACAGACTTTGGACGGAGCACACGTCGCCGGTTCACAGTAGTCGGACTAGGCGCGCGTGTCGAAGCTGAAGCGGTCGAAGACCGGCCGAAGGTCGGCGACGATCTCATCGCGGGTCACTGCACAGGCGTCGAGCGAGTACCGGTGTTCGCTGCGGGTTGTGCGGATGGACGTTTCCTCGCGGGCGAGTTCGGCGGCGAAGGCCGACGTCGTGGCGAACCCGAGCTGGCGATAGACGCCTTCAACCGTCTGCCGCGGGTCGCGCAGCAGTTCATCGTACTTGACGAACACGCACCGATCCGGGGGCAGGGCGGCCAGACCATCGAGCGCATGGCGATAGAAGAAGCACAGTTGTGCGTGGATGGCGCGGTCGATCGTGGCGTCCGGTTGGTCGTTGCGGCCCATCAGCGCGCGCGACAAACTGATGGTCGACGGAATCGTGTCGAGCGGGTTTCGCACCAGGCAGACGAACTTGCAGTCCGGGAAGGCGCGCTGCAACGCGGTGATCATACCGGTAAACATCGGGTTCTTCGACAGCAACTGCCGCGCGCCGCCCTGTGCGTAGGCATGCCGGCGCACGCACGCGGCATAGAAGGCGAGAATGCTGCGTTGGCGGTCGGCGGGGACGTCGAGATCGAAGCGCACAAGCGAACCGAACTCCCGTGGTGGGAAGAACCAGGTGAGGAAGGCCGACGCCAGCACGTGAATGAGGACCTTGCCGTCCTCTTCAGGGAGGAAGAGTCCGACCCGGTGGATGTGCGCAAACCCCGCGAAACGCCGCGCTTCGGCGGCTTCGATGCGCCGACGCAGGCGGCCGCCACGCCGTGCGTCGCGGCGCCCGAGCCAAGCGGCCACGCGCTGCTGTAGAATTGAGGGTGCGAAGATCTCCCACGTTCGGAAACAGTGGAACCGCTCCCGGTCGCGCGAGAGCAGGCGGTGGAAAAGCGTGGTGCCGCTGCGCGGATTGCCGATGATGAAGACCGGTTGACGGATCGGGCGGCGCGCGTGGCTTGGAAAGAAGATCCGGTCGAGCGCCAGACACACAACGGTGGGAATCTCGAACAGCGGAAAGGCGACCAGAAAGCGGCGCCGGGCACGGCAGACGCGCACGTCGGCGGCGTTGGCGGGACGGCCGAGGAGATAGCGTCCGGCGAGGCGCAGATAGATAGCCGCAACAGCGAACATGGGCGCATTGTTTCGCACAGATGCTCCGCCGGCAAGCACGAAGATCGACCGGGCATCCATCGTGCCGGGACAGGCCGCGAGCAAACCAGCCGCTTGCCTGCGTTCCGTCTCTCAGGTATCGTAACAGACCTGTCGGCCGCGTCTGCCAGGCGAGCATGGAGAACGATATGCGCATCCTTTCCGGTATCCAGCCCTCGGGAAAACTGCACCTGGGCAACTACTTCGGCATGATGAAACCCGCCCTGCAGCTGCAGGAGCGGGGCGAAGCCTTCCTCTTCATCGCCAACTACCACGCGCTGACGTCGGTCGATGATCCGGTCCGCCTGCGCGCCGACACGTTCGATGTGGCGCTGGACTTTCTCGCCTGCGGACTCGACCCGACCCGTACCGTGTTCTTCCGCCAGAGCGATGTGCCGGAGGTGACCGAGCTGACCTGGCTGTTGTCGGTCGTGACGCCCATGGGGCTTCTTGAGCGCTGCCACTCCTACAAGGACAAGATCGCCAAGGGGATCGCGCCATCGCACGCGCTCTTCGCCTACCCGGTGCTCATGGCGGCCGACATCCTGATCTACCAGTCCAACGTCGTCCCCGTGGGCCGCGACCAGAAGCAGCACGTCGAGGTCACGCGCGACATCGCCATCAAGTTCAACGCCCAGTTCGGCACGGTCTTCACCGTGCCGGAGCCCTCGATCCAGGAGGACGTGGCGGTCGTGCCCGGGCTGGACGGGCAGAAGATGTCCAAGAGCTACGGCAACGCCATCGACCTGTTCGGCGATCCGAAGGAGACCCGGGCGCGCATCATGCGGATCGTCTCGGACAGCAAGCCGCTCGAGGCGCCAAAGGACCCCGACACCTGCAACATCTTCGCGCTGTACAAACTCTTCGCCAGCCCGGCCGAGCGCGAGACCATGGCCGCGCGCTACCGGGCCGGCAACTTCGGCTACGGCACGGCCAAGAAGGCGCTGGCCGAGGCTTTTGAGGCGGCTTTCGCGCCGCTGCGGCAGAAGCGCGCCGAGCTTGCCGCCAAGCCCGACTATGTCGAGGATGTGCTGCGCCAGGGCGCGGGGCGCGCCCGCGCCGAGGCCCGCAAGACGCTGGATGCGGCCCGCGCCGCCGTCGGTTTATAGGGAATTTTCCGTATGACGTTGAGCGCACTCCAGCAGGATGAGTACAAGATCGACCTCGAGGTATTCGAAGGGCCGCTGGACCTGCTCCTCTACCTGATCCGCCGCGACGAGATCGACATCTACGATATTCCCATCGAACGCATCACATCGCAGTACCTGCAATACCTCGATGTGATGCGCATGCTGGACCTGAACATCGCGGGCGAGTTCCTGGTCATGGCTGCGACGCTGATGGTGATCAAGAGCCGCATGCTGCTGCCGGTGGAACAGCGCAACACCGAGGACGCTGCCGGCGAGGACGAGTGGATCGATCCGCGGCTGGACCTGGTCCGCCAGCTCATCGAGTACAAGAAGTTCAAGGATGCGGCCGGCCAGCTGCGCGACCGCGAGACGCTGCAAGGCGAGATCTTTGTGTACGGCGGCGACGAACCGCAGTTCGAGCGCGAGGTGGACGAGGCGCAATTGCTGGGCGATATCGGGCTGTTCGACCTGCTGACCGCCTTTCAGGAGATCCTGTCGCGCGCCCCGCAGGAGACGCTCGGTCACCTGGAGCCGATGCAGTGGTCGGTGCCCGACAAGATGGAGGCCATCCTGAAGCTCACGCAGCAACAGGAAGTGGCTTTCTCGAAGTTGTTCCATGCCGGTTCGGCGCGCACCGAGATCATCGTCACGTTCCTGGCGCTGCTCGAACTGCTGCGTCTGCGGCAGGTGGCGATGCGTCAGCTGGGCGCGTTCAAGGAGATTGTGGTCCTGGCTGTTCCGGAGGACGCATCGGACAGCCGTTTGCCGGTGCCGGTCATCGGGGGTGGTGAGCATGTCGAATCCTGAAGAGATCAAACTGCCCATGGCAGACAGCCTGCAGCAGGTGCTGGGCGCGCTCGTCTTCGGTGCGGATCACCCGCTGACCATCGAGGAGATGCGCACCTGCCTGCACGAAGTGGGCGAAGCCGACGCCGAGGCCAAGGTCTTCGCCGAGGTCTCGCCGCGCGATGTGCGCGACGCACTGGAGAGCATCGCCAAGGAGCTGATGCGTCTGGGGCTGGGTGTTGAACTCGTGGAGGTGGGCGGTGGATTCCGCTTTCAGTCGCAGCCCGCCGCCGGCCGCTGGTTGCGCACGTTGCTGAAGATCGACCGCCCCGGCCGCCTGTCGCGCCCGGCCCTCGAAACGCTGGCCATCATCGCCTACCGCCAGCCGATCGCCAAGTCGGAGATTGAATCCGTGCGCGGCGTGATGGTGGATCACATCATCAAGGCGCTGATGGAACTGCACCTCGTGCGCATCGTCGGCCGCAGCGACCTCCCGGGCCGGCCTTTCCTGTACGGCACGACCGCCTCGTTCCTGGATCACTTCGGCCTGAAGAGCCTGAGCGAACTGAACGCGATGGACCCCACGCTGCAGCGCTCCAAGCCCTCTGAACGCAAGGCCATTCACCGCAAGGCGAAGAAGGAACCGGACGCCGCCGAGGGGCAGGCCGACCTGCTTGATCCCGTGCGCGAAGTGCTGGGCCCTGACACGCCGCCGCCTGACGCCGAGCCCATCCACGAGCCGCCCGAAGTCGCAACGTGAGAATGGAGGAGGGGGTCAACATGAAGCAACCGTCTGCCGCCGCTCCTGAGGACATCCGGTCCGCGATTCGGACAGTACGAGGCGTGCCGGTCATCCTCGATGCGGACCTGGCGCGGGCCTACGGAGTGACCACCAAACGGACATCATCCAGCAGATCATGCACCTGTTGTCGCCGCCACCACCCGAACCGGAGGCGCCGCGGCCGCGGATCGGTTTTGGTGTCAAGGAGCGGCGGACAACCTATCGTACACACGCACCGCGCCGTAGAGGGAGTCCCCTATGAACCGTGTCATCGCCATCGACGGCCCGTCCGGGGCCGGCAAGTCCTCCGTCTCGCGGCAGGTGGGGCGCCTGCTGGGTTTCATCCATGTGGATTCGGGCGCGCTGTACCGCATCATGACGTGGCAGGCGCTGCTGCACCACGTCGACACGAATGACGAAGCCGCGGTGGCGGCGTTCGCGCCCTCGGTCAACGTGGCGTTCAGCGTACGCGAGGGTGCGGTCGTCTACACCGTCGACGGTGCCGAGCCGGGCGCCGCCATCCGCACGCCCGAGATCAACCGGCATGCCAGCCCGGTCTCGAAGGTGCCGGCCGTGCGCACGCGCGTCACGAACTGGCTGCGCGACACGCGGAAACTGGGCGACATCATCGTCGAGGGGCGCGACATCTGCACGGTGGTCTTCCCGGACACGCCGGCCCGCTTCTACCTGGATGCCAGCGCCGAGGAACGCGCGCGGCGGCGGCACCTCGAAGACTCCGAGAAGGGGATCGCGAGCGGGGACCGGGAGGCGGTCAAGGCGTCGCTGCTCAACCGCGACCGCATCGACAGCTCGCGCGCCGTCGCGCCCCTGCGCGTGGCCGAAGGCGCGTGGGTCATCGACAGCACCGCCCTGCCGCTCGATCAGGTCGTCCAGACCGTTCTCGACCACCTGCCACAGGGGTGGCTGAAGACCTGAAGAGATGCGTGTGTACGGGTACGGCATGAAGACAGCGGCCGGAAACCCTCTCCACGTACTCGTACACTTACTCGTACACGCCAATCTCTCCGTTGTTGGTGCATGAACTGCCGTTCTTAGGAGAAAACCCCATGAAGTGGCGCGCCGTGCTAGGGTGGACGGCCGGAATCGGGTTGGTACTTGCGGCTGCCAGCGGCGTGGTGCCCGGGATTCCGACGGTGGGTGATTTTCGGCGGGACATTCAGACCGGCTTCGGTCGCGGAATCCATCTGGCCGGGCGGATAGTCGATGAGAATGGCGCGCCGGTGGATGGCGTCAGCATCGGCGTAACGCGGCATGAAGGGCGATTCCACGACAAATTCACCGTTAACAGGCAGTTTGACCTGCACTATACCAATGATCTGTGCATCTATGTCGGGTTCAATAAGGAGGGGTATTATGAAGGTGGCGGCTCGTATATGGTTGACGAAGACGTGCCGGTAGGACCGGACGGTCGGCGGCGGATCGAACAGACCAACATGGTTGTTGTGTTACGCAGCATTGGGGGCGACGTCATCGTGGCAAAGGAGAGCAGATGTCTGACGTTCAGAACGCATGGCGTAGACGTTGGCCTGAGACTGAGGAAAGGCGAAAACAGTCGTGCAACACTTGATTCGGCCACCGTGGCGAATGTATTCTCGGACACGCTGCCGACAAACTCATTCTTCATCAAACCACGCTTGGTGCCGGACGGTTTGATTGCCGTGACCAACTGGTTTGTGTACAGCGATAGCCGGCGTGCGATTCGCCGCGCAGTGGATCCGGTGGTGGAGATGACGGGGATGAGCAACGGGTTCGTGCGCTATACACCGCTAAACCTCTGGCCGACCATTGACAATGGAGTCTGGCGTGAAATGCGCGACTGTCCGGAGACCGGATACACAAACCGTCTGGTGTTCGGCTTCTTTGAGAAGGACGAGATATACGCTTTCTTCCGTATAGGCGGGTTCTATGGCAAAGGCAGATTCATTGTCAACCCAGTGCCGGCGGATCGCAGAGAACTTAGGATTCTGTTCGATGGTGCCATCCAGCCCGACGGTACCCGGAACGTGCGTACGGGCTCAAACTGGCGCTGAGTGAGCGTTGCCGTGGCGCATACGATGGCTCGGGCGCATCCGCGATTCGGTGCACCGCCGTCCAACCGCGTGGACGCCCGCCGCGCCAATCAGCGGTCCCGTAGGTCCCGCTGTACTACCGGTGCCGCGCGGTATAGCGGGACCTACGGGACCGCTGCGGCTCACGTCAGTGCACCGAATCGCGGATGCGCCCGATGGGCTCCAAACAATCCGTTTGACGGCGTTGCGGTTGGCTCGCTAGAGTAACGACAGGCCTGTCAGTTGGCCGGGGCACGCATTCGAAAGGTAGCTGAGCTATGAAACACTACACAGCAGCACTCCTGGTTGGCTTGTGCGTATCTGCCGGCATCGCGTCGGCCGAAGACGCGGCGAAGGGTAACCTGCGCTACTCGATCACCGTCACCAAGTTTGAGAACAAGGCAGGCTGGAGCGGCCAGTGGGATCTGGGCGACGCCTGGGGCAGCATCATGACCGACTCGCTGCAGGGCTCGGGGCGCTTCATCGTGCTGGGCGAGAAGGACATGCGCGGCGAAGCCATGGCCGAACAGGATCTCGTTGACTCCGGGCGCATGGCCGGCGGCAACAAGGCCCCCAAGAAGGGCAACATGACCCCGGCGCAGTTGCTGGTCAAGGGCGAGATCACGCATGTCCAGGACTCCACGACCGGTGGTGCGGCCGGGCTGGGGTTCAAGGGCATCCGGCTGGGTGGATCGACGGACAAGGCCGAGATCAACGCCACGGTCTATCTGGTCGATTCCCGCACGGGACAGGTCAAGGCCTCGACCAAGGTCGTCGGCAAGGCCGGACGCAAAGGGCTCGGCTTGGGTTACTCGGGTTCGGCCCTCGGCGGCCTGACTGGTGCGTTTGATGGCTTCAAGAAGGACAATGTCGGCAAGGCGACCGAGGATGCCATCGCGCAGGCGGTCGAGTTCCTGATCAAGCAGTTGGAAGGCATTCCGTGGGAGGGGTCGGTGGTCTCGGCCAAGGACGGCAAGATCGTCATCAACCGCGGCACGCGCGAAGGGGTGACCGAAGGGCAGTCATTCACCGTCGGCGAGCTGGATGAGACCGTCGATCCGGACACCGGGGAGGTGCTGGACCGCTCGGTGAACGAGGTCGCGACAATCCAGGTGACGAGCGTCAAGGAGAAGATCGCGATCTGCCAGGCCAGCACCGGCGGAGACAAGGTGGCGAAGGGAATGACGGTTTTACCCGTCAAGTAGCAAAGTCGTGCTTGCCAAGCACGGGTGCTGAAGGTACAGTATAGCGCTTTTCACGGAGGATTCATGTCTGTCAAGATTCGACTGCGCCGTACCGGGTGCAACAATTGTGTTTCGTATCGTGTAGTGGCGACCGACGGGCGCTCGCCGCGTGACGGCAAGTTCCTGGAAGTTCTCGGCTGGTACGACCCCAAGGTCGTGGGCGAGAACTACAAGCTGGACATGGATCGCGTGGCGTACTGGCAGGGCCAGGGCGCACAGTTGAGCGAGACCGTGGCCAGTCTGTGCCGTCGCGTCAAGCGTGCCGCCGCCAAGGTCTAGCGACCAGACGCGTGCGGATGTCATGGGTGAGCCCCTGCGCATTGATGTGATCACGGTCTTCCCGGGCATGCTGCGGGGCTTCCTGGAAGAGAGCATGCTCAAGCGGGCTGTTCGTTTTGGTGCCGTTGACCTGCATCTGGTGGACCTGCGGGACTTCGCTCATGACGCTCGCCGTACGGCGGATGACCGGCCCTACGGCGGCGGACCGGGCATGATCATGAAGCCGGAGCCGTTGTTCGAGGCGGTCGAGGCCGTGCGAACACCGGCCGCGCGGGTGATCCTGATGACGCCGCAGGGACGGCGCTTCGATCAGCACGCCGCACGTGAGCTGGCGCGGTCGAAGCATTTGATTTTTGTTTGCGGCCATTACGAAGGTGTGGACGAACGGGTTCGGGCGGCGCTGGTCACGGACGAGTTGTCAATCGGCGACTATGTGCTGACCAATGGCGCACTGCCGGCTGCCGTGGTGATCGACGCGGTGGTGCGGCTGCAACCGGGTGTTCTGGGCGGCGGCGAGGAGGCGACGCGGGACGAGTCCTTCAGCGAGGGACTGCTCGAACACCCGCAGTACACGCGCCCCCCGGAGTTTCGGGGTTTGCGTGTGCCACCCGTGCTGCTGGGCGGCGATCACGCGGAAGTCGCGGCTTGGCGCCACCGCGAGGCGTTGGACCGGACCTCGCGGCGACGGCCGGATTTGCTGCCGTCCGCGCGCGCGGACGCGAAGGAATAGGATGGCGGTTGGCCGCCGTGGGATTTGGAGAAGAGGAGAACAGAAGATGATCAAGAAAGCGATTGCCAAGATCAACGCCGAGAGCCTGAAGAAGGAAATGCCGGCATTCAAGATCGGCGACGGCGTGCGCGTCCATGTCAAGATCAAGGAAGGCGACAAGGAGCGCGTCCAGGTCTTTGCAGGCACCGTGATCGCCCGCGATGGCGGCAGCAGCACCGAGACGTTCACCGTGCGTCGCGTCACGTTCGGTGTCGGCGTCGAGAAGGTGTTCCCGGTGCACTCCCCGTTCATCGAGAAGGTCGAGATCGAGCGCTCATCCAAGGTGCGCCGCGCCAAGCTCTACTACCTGCGCGACCTGACGGGTAAGAAGGCCCGCCTGCGCGAGGCCTAGGCCCTGCGTCCGTTGCCGGTGGTGATCGGGCAGGGGAACGCATGCGCCTTCCCCCGCCACCGGCCTGAGTCTGGGGTGGCTGCATGCTCGCATACGAGCAAGCCTTCTGGACGGCGCATGCCGGCGCACGTCTGGCCGGCATCGATGAAGCCGGTCGCGGTCCGCTGGCCGGGCCGGTCGTGGCCGCGGCCGTGGTCATCTCGCCTGCAGCGGCCGCGCGCTACTTCGCCGGTCCGCTCGCCCAGCTGACCGACAGCAAGCAACTCACCGCCGCCCGTCGCGAGCATTTCCTCGACTTTCTCTCGTCTGCCGCCGACGTCTGGTTCGGCGTCGGCTGGAGCAGTGTCGCCGAGATCGACGACATGAACATCCTCGTCGCCACCCATCTGGCCATGCGGCGCGCCGTACTGGATCTTCCCTTCGCCCCGGATCACGCGCTCGTCGACGGACTGCCGGTGAAGAACCTTCCCTGCGCCTCCACGGCCATCGTCAAGGGAGACGGCCTCTCGCTGCTGATCGCCGCCGCCAGCGTCGTCGCCAAGGTCCTCCGCGATCACCGCATGGTGGAACTCGATGCGCGCTACCCCGCCTATGGCTTCGCCGCCAACAAGGGCTACGGCACGCACGATCATGTCGCGGCACTCATGTGCAGCGGGCCCTGTCCCGAACACCGGCGCAGTTTCCGGCCGGTGCAGGATGCCGAGCAGATGCTGCCCGGACTGACCTGCCGGACGGCCCAGCCATGATTCCGCCGCTCTACATCTTCGATTTCGACGGCGTGATCGCCGATTCGCTGGGTGTGTTCGAGGTCTGCACCTTCGCGGCCTGCCGCGAAGGCGGCTGGCCGCATGTGTCCACACGCGCCGACTTCCTCCGGCTCTTCGAAACCAATATGTACGACGGGCTGCACGTGGCAGGTGTCGACCCCGAGGACATTCCGCGGCTGATGGCGCTCCTCGCGCCGAAACTCGAGGCGCAGGCCGGCCAGTGCGAACTCTTCCCCGGCATGGCCGACGTGCTGGCGCGCCTGTCCGATGCGGGCCGCGTGGCGGTCGTCACCTCGAACCTGACCCCGGTTGTTGCCGGTATCCTGGACCGCCACAAGGTGGCAGGTGTCGGCGACGTGCTGGGCGCGGACCGCGGCACCGGCAAGGTCGACAAGATTGCCCGCCTGCGGCAGGAGTCGCCCGATGCACGGTGCTACTATGTGGGCGACACAGCCGGTGACATGGTCGAAGGACGCCAGGCGGGCGCCATCACCGTGGCCGTGTCCTGGGGCTGGCACCCCGTGTCCGCGCTGGCCGCGACCAACCCCGATTTCATCGTCCATACGCCGCAGGAACTGCTTGCACGCCTTGCCCCCAGTCAATCCTAACCTGACAGAAGGAACAGACTCGCCATGCGTTACGCCGCTGCCGCTGCCCCCACGTGGTTCAAGGGAAACACACACATCCACAGCACGCTTTCGGACGGCGGTAAGAGCCTGGCCCAACTGGGCCGCATGTATGCCGCCAAGGGGTATGATTTCCTGTTCCGGGCCGACCATTGGGTCGCATCGGATGTCGCCGGTGAGAGGACCGGTGCGCCGTTGCTGTGGCTGGATGGGATGGAGTTGGACGGCACCGATCAGGCCGGAACCTACTATCACGTTGTCTGCCTGGGGCATTTCACGGGCATCCGGCGCGAGATGGGGATCGATGCCGCCCTGACAGCCTGCCGCGCTCAGGGAGGGTTGCTCATTCTCGCGCACCCATTCTGGCTGGGGGTCACGTCGGCCGAGGTTGAGCGCTGGGGATTCGACGGCATCGAGGTCTACAACCATGTCTGCCAGTGGCTGAACGGCAAGGGCGAGGGGCTCGTTCACTGGCACCACGCGCTGACGGGCAATCCCCGCACGCTGGCGCTGGCCGTGGATGACGCCCACATCACGCTCGAGCACCCCGGCTGGAATGGCGGCTGGATCATGGTGAACGCCCCGGCCTGCACAACCGAAGCCATCGTGGCGGCCATCCGTGATGGCAACTACTATTCCAGCTGCGGACCCACGTTTGATAGCATCGTCTGCGCGGACGGCTGGGTGACGGTCCGCACATCACCCGTGCGGTTCATCCGCCTGGTCGGACCGCGCACCAGCGGCGACCGCTGCGGCGCATTCCGCGGCAAGTTGCGCACCGAAGCGTCCTTCGCCATTCCGGCCGACTGGCCATACGCCTACATCGAGATTGAGGATACCCACGGCCGCCGGGCCTGGACCAACACGCTGTAGTTCAGGCCGGCGGCGTCGCGAGGCGTGCGTTGATCGCGGCGGCCGCACGACGGCCCTCGCCCATCGCGAGGATCACGGTTGCGGCGCCCAGCACAATGTCGCCGCCGGCGTAGACGCGATCAAGCGAAGTCAGACCGTTCGCATCCACCGTGATGTGACCGTACTTGTCGGTCGTCAGACCGTTGGTCGTCTGGCGAATGAGCGGGTTGGATTCGTTGCCGATGGCGACGATGACCGTGTCGACCTCCATCATGAACTCGCTGCCCTTGAGTTCGACGGGCCGGCGGCGGCCCGAGGCGTCCGGTTCACCCAGTTCGTAGCGCAGGCACTCCATGGCTTTGACGCACCCATTCTCATCACCCAGGATGCGTTTGCCGTTTTCGAGCATGTGGAAAATGACGCCCTCTTCGCGGGCGTGGCCGACTTCCTCGACGCGCGCGGGCATCTCGGCCTCGGTGCGGCGGTAGACGAGGTGCACTTCCTCGGCTCCCAGGCGCACGGCCATGCGGGCGGCATCCATCGCCACGTTGCCGCCGCCCAGCACCGCGACCTTGCGCGAGGGGTAAATCGGCGTGTGTGCGCTGGTCGCATCGTAGGCGCGCATCAGGTTGGCGCGCGTCAGGTACTCGTTGGCCGAGAAGACGCCGACGAGGTTCTCGCCCTCCATGCCCATAAACTTGGGCAGTCCGGCGCCCGTGCCGACGAAGATGGCATCGAAGCCGTCCTTGTCGAGCAGGTCCTGCAGCCGGCGCGTGCGACCGATGACGAAATTGGTCTCGAGTTTCACGCCCATCGAAGTAAGCGCATCAATCTCCTGCTGCACGATGCGCTTGGGCAGGCGGAACTCGGGAATGCCGTACACCAGCACACCGCCCGGCTTGTGAAAGGCCTCAAACATGGTGACTTCGTGGCCCTCGCGCCGCACGTCCGCGGCTACCGTGATGCTGGCGGGCCCGCTTCCGATCACGGCCACGCGCCGCCCCGTGGCAGGCTTGACCTCGGGCAGGCGCTGCTGACCGCCTTCGCGCTCCAGGTCGGCCGCGAAACGCTCCAGGCGGCCGATGGCGACGGCCTTGTCGACGCTCTTGAGCGCCTTGCCCAGCGTGCAGGGCTCCTGGCATTGCGATTCCTGCGGGCAGACGCGGCCGCAGACCGCCGGCAGCAGGCTGTTGCGGCGGATGATGGCGATCGCCTCATCGAACCGGCCATCCGCCATGCTCTTGACAAACCCCGGGATGTCGATGGCGACCGGGCACCCTTTGACGCAGGGCGCGTTCTTGCACTGCAGGCAGCGCAGCGCCTCCACACGGGCCTGTTCCGGCGCATAGCCGACGGCGACCTCGTTCATGTTGTGCCGGCGGACGGCGGGGTCCTGGCTGGGCATTTCCTGGGCCGGAATGCCCATGCGATCACGCGGGGTCAGGGCCTTGCCGGAAGACTGGATGGCCGCCAGCGTCGCGCTGGCCGCCTGCTGAAGCTGTTCGGGGGTGGGGTGGTTCATGATTGGGTGATCACACCTTCGCGAGTTTGGCCGCTTCGAGGTCAAGATGGCACTTGTGATGGTCCGCGTCCTCGCGCTTCTTGTAGGACCGCAGACGCTTCATCATGTTGTCGAAATCGACCTGGTGTCCGTCGAACTCGGGGCCGTCGACGCACACGAACTTGGTCTTGCCGCCGACGGTCACGCGACAGCCGCCGCACATGCCGGTGCCGTCGATCATGATCGTATTGAGTGAAACCAGCGTGCGCACGCCGAAGGGACGCGTGGTCTCGGCGCAGAACTTCATCATGATGGGCGGCCCGATGGCCACGACGCAATCGGGTTTCGGGATCTGCTCGCAGAGCTCCTTGAGCGGCTGGGTGACGAGCGCTTTGCGGCCGTATGAACCGTCATCCGTAAGAACGATCAGCTCATCCGCGATGCGCCGCATCTCATCCTCCATGATCAGGAGCGATTTGTTGCGGGCGCCCATGATGATGATCACGCGGTTGCCGGCCTGCTTCATGGCTTGCGCGATCGGATGCATGGGGGCCACGCCGATGCCGCCGCCCACGCACACCACGGTGCCGAACTTTTCGATGTGCGTCGGCTGACCCAGCGGCCCCAGGACAGCGGGTACCATGCCGCCCACCGGCTTCTCAGCCAGGATGTGCGTCGTGCGCCCCACGGTCTGGAAGATGATCGTGATGGTCCCCCGCACCGGATCGGCGTCGGCGATGGTGAGCGGAATACGCTCGCCCCAGTTGTTATCGACTTGCAGGATGATGAACTGACCGGCGCGGCGTTCAGACGCGATCAGGGGCGCTTCGAGTTCCATCCGGAAGACTTCATCCGAGAGTTGCTGCTTGCTGACGATGCGGTTCATAGGGTGATCAGTTTCGAGTGTCGCGTGGCAGGTGTCAAGCGGGTTCAGGGAATCGAGTGGGCGAAAATGAGAGGCGGGGGCGGCGTTGACCGCCGTCCCCGCCCGCATGCAACGCTGAACAGGGTTACACGAGGCCCTGGTCGAGCATGGCGTCGGCAACCTTGCAGAAGCCGGCGATGTTGGCGCCGATGACGTAGTTGTCGGGCTGGCCGTACTCGGTGGCGGCGGCGCGCGCATTATCATGAATGCTCTTCATGATGTTCTGCAGGCGCAGGTCGACATCCTCACGCGTCCACGCCAGACGCATGGAGTTCTGCGACATTTCCAGGCCCGAGGTCGCCACGCCGCCGGCGTTGGAGGCCTTGCCCGGAGCGTAGAGCAGCTTGTTGGCCAGGAAGACTTCGACGGCTTCCGGGGTGCTGGGCATGTTCGCGCCTTCGGCGACCAGCTTGCAGCCATTCTTGACGAGTGCCTTGGCGTCGTTCTCGTCGATCTCGTTCTGGACGGCCGACGGGAAGGCGCAATCGCACTTCACGGCCCACGGACGCTTGCCGTCCATGTACTCCGAGCCCTTGAACTGCTTCACGTATTCCGCGATACGACCACGGCGGACGTTCTTCAGCTCCAGTACCCAGTTGAGCTTCTCAGCGGTGATGCCGTCCTTGTCGACGATCGTGCCGTTCGAGTCGGACAGCGTGATGACCTTGGCGCCGAGCTGGTTCAGCTTCTCGACCGTGTACTGGGCGACGTTGCCGGCCCCGGAGACGGTGCAAACCTTGCCCTTGAAGCTCTCGCCGCGCGTCTTCAACATTTCCTGCGCCAGATAGACGCAGCCATAGCCGGTGGCTTCCGGACGGATCAGAGAGCCGCCCCACTTGATCCCCTTGCCGGTCAGCACGCCCGTGAACTGGTTGGCGAGGCGCTTGTACTGGCCGAACATGTAGCCGACTTCGCGGCCGCCCGCGCCGATGTCACCGGCCGGCACGTCCGTGTTGTCGCCGATGTGGCGGAAGAGCTCGGTCATGAACGACTGGCAGAAGCGCATGACTTCGTTGTCGCTCTTCCCCTTGGGGTCGAAGTCCGAGCCGCCCTTGCCGCCGCCCATGGGGAGCGTGGTCA
>CAYQJG010000017.1:0-56370 GCA_964417715.1 uncultured Lentisphaerales bacterium
CCCAGGCCCTCCACACCCTCAACAGCATCGAAGAGACCGCCGGCGAATTCCGCCTCCTGGACGTCTGACACCCGCCACACCGGCGCCGGACGTTCACGGCGCCGGACACCCGCCATGAAACCAACCCCCACCGAACGCGCCGCCCTCGATCAGGCCCGCACACTGACGCCGCTCACCCTGGAGGACGCCGCCGCCATCGCCCGCGCCGCAGACCTCCAGACCTTCGCCCGTCGGCATGATCGTGTCCGCCTGGCGCAGACCCGCCTCGTCTGGGCCGCCGAGGAATGGCACCGCCGCGAACTCCGCCTGTCTCTCTACCGTTACGCCGTCCGTGACGCCGACCGCACCGAGATCCACCGCCAGCGCGTGACCGCCCTCGACACCCCCACCGACCGCATCCGCCGCACCCTCATCACCGCCCACCGCAACCTGCTGGCCGCCTTGACCGCCGCCGACCGCCTGCTCTGACACCCGGCGCGCGGAGTACCGCGCGCCGCAAACCCCCCGTGCCCGCCTCCGTCGGCCACAGGTCCCGACCACCTGCCACGCCCAGAACGAACCCCGTGTGCCGCCCAGGCACTGCAAATCGCTGCACCATGCAGGAGCCACTTCCTGCCTAAACCATGTGCCATCAAGACCTTATCTGCAAAACACGCAAATCCACAAAACCATCGAAAATCCCAGCAAACGCACGCGAACATGGCCGCAAAGCGCCTGCTATCGCCCTGCTAATTCATCGTTCTTAGCGTCCAACCACCCGCGTCGCGCCGGGGCCACCCAGGCACAATCATCCCGACAACTGCCACAACCCCACCTGCCACGCCCAAAAACGCACCCCGTGTGCCGTCCAGGCATTGTTAATCGTTGCACCTTAATCCGCCATTTTCATCGCAACCACCTCTCCCACATGCAGGTGCATCGATTTTGGACCATACTCCATTCAGGCGCGAAACCGCCATTTTGCCGCCATTCGGCCGCCTTTTGCCCCCGAAACCCATTGTTCCGGCATTGATAGCGATCCATTTTCGTGACTTCCGCCGCACCTGCATGGTGATAACCCTCGTGCTCTTGTCACAGACCCTGTGTGCCAACCACGCCCTGATAATCCCTGAACCTTATTCCCGCATGCCAATAGTAGGAAAGCCCCAAATAACCCTGTAAACCGCCTGAAAACGCCCTGTGGGAGTCTGAAAGCCATTGTTATTTCCCTGTTATCTGCTGACACTCGAAGCGTCGACATACAACTTCAACACGCGTGACTGCAACACGTTACGCCAACAAACCACCCCCGCAAGGCCCCAAAACCCTCTGTTAATCATTGTTCTTAACAGTGGGGCGGAGGCAAACGCAGGCCTTAAAAACGCCCGTCTCGTCGGTCCAGACCGTGCTGATTGCGCGATGCGATGCCGGCGCCACCGGATCCACACAGACCCACGAATGGCGATGGATTCTCACATTTGAAGTGGCAACCGCTGCCAACTGCGAAGGTGACGTATGCGATTGGCGTTGGTTTTCTCACACTTGAGTTGGCGGAAACCGCCACCTGAGACGACCGCGTCAGCGTCTATATTGGCAATCATTGGTGGAGGCTCTCGCAGCCGAACTGGCGGAATCCGCCAGTTGCTGACCTGCCTTCGCGCTTCGGCGGGTAACGCACATGCACTCCCGTCTTGTGCCACAAACACTGGCGTCGAGCAACTGAGGAAATCCCCCCGTTGCTCGGCCAGCCGAACGCGTCACATGCCGTTCCAGCGATAGCGCGAGGCTTTGGGCATCCGACCGCGTTTCAGGCAGACAATTACGCCGTCTGCCTCGAACATCTTCAAGATCCGCCAGGCCCGCGTGTGATCGACCTCCAGGCGTTCCCCAAGCGCGCGACAGGAGACAAAGAACAGACGCTCCTGAGCCAGGGCCAGCCAGAACAACAGCCGATACGCGAGCGCAACCACAGGTTCGTCATACCCGGCGCATTCCGGCACCGGTGGCATTTCACCTTCTTCACGGGCTTTGGCGACCGCGGTATCCAACGGATCTGAGAATGCCGGTCGCTTGGCGCGTTCCCATGATGTGACGACCTCGCCCCATACTTCAGAGAACGACACGTCGCCGATGACGGCGCCGGCCTCCTTGTGCCATTGTTCGACATAGGGCCGGATCTGCGCCATTTCAGATCCGTCCAACCCGCAGTCAAACTTCAGCGCCCTCGTGAACTTGAACAAACTGACTTTCCAACCGTCCATGCTGGCGGGGAGGGTATCCCGCACAACAGAGTGAACAGAGTGAACAGAGTGCACAGAGTGTACGGAGTGTACGGAGCTTACGGAGCTAACAGAGCTTACTGAGAGAACAGAGCTTTCTATTCCCTGGCTATTCTCTGTTAGCATCTGTACGCTCAGTTTCTCTGTTGCAGGTTTCGCCGGACACTCCGTGCACTCTGTCACACGGTTGTCTTCAGCCACCCCCGCAGACACTGGCCCTGTTCCGTCTTCCATGGTCATGTTGGTGCCCTCCTGCCCGTGTGCATTGGACCGCCCCGAACTCGTTCATCACCCGGTCACACACCGAATCGGGACATGTCCCGATTCGACAATCAGGGCATCCCGGTACCGGTCGTGGCATCGTTGCCCATGCCGTTACCGGGTGCCCGGTCTCAGTTACTTGACGTTCTGGGTGTTTCCGATACGTTCTGCTCTCCGCACCTCGTTCAATTCAAGGCGTCGGTTCCTTGCCGCTCGTTTCCTTGCGGTCACCCCGAAGTGCCGGTTCCAGTAACAGACGACGCCTCCGTCATCAGTGAACTTGACCCAACCGACCTCGACCAGTGCCGCGCCCAGTCCGGGCACGAGGCCAATGTCATCACACATGCCAGGTGTCAGAAAACGCAACTTGCCGTCGGGCGTCGTCGTGTCGAACCAACACCATAACCGGAACCACGCCGCGAATGCCGTGTCCATGGACACCTGACACAACTTCGCGATCCGCATCATCTGTGACTTCATCGGCATGGAATACTCCACATACAGATACTTATCAGCCATGACCGCATCCTCCACTCTGCGTTGTTACCCACCGTCCCCCATGGCCGCCGCCGTGGGGACGTCGATCGCGTCTGCGATCAAATCAGGACATCTCAACTCACTTTGCCCTTCAGTTCCCGCGGGATCACCGTGTCGTAGCGATACTTTCCCAGTAGCCCCCGCTCCTTGCACGCCCGGCACCCAATCCCCTGGCACATCGGGCAGACCACATACGGCTTCGTCGAGTCCACTTCCGTGTACGCCCGGTCCAGGTGTGCCAACAGCGACGAGAAGTTGATCTCTGCCCAGAGCGGATCCTGACCGTCCTGCGCGTGCCGGATCGTGCTGCGCATCCGCGACAAAAGCGTCAGAAAGTCCTGCACTTCCTGACGGCGGTGCCAGAGCGGCGCCAGGTCTTCCGGCACGTGCCGCCCCACGGAATCCACCAGGCCTATCGCCTCATCGGCGGGCGGTTCTGCGCCCTCAGGCGTGGTTTGACGTACCGGTGGCGGGAATTGGAGCATGTTCCGGTCCTCGCCGGCCCCCCCCTCGGTCGTCGTGACCATGGAAACCGGCCGGACAGGCACGGGCGGCAGAATTGTCCCGGGCCCCGCAGATGCCTTATTGCGCACAGGCACGGGCGGCAGTTCGCGGGTCTTACCATCCGCTCCCGTTCGTGCCGTGGCAGACGCCCAACTGGCTACGGTAGCCAGTTGGGTGGCCACAAACGTGTGGTGCACACCGACAAGATCTGCGATCAGTCTTGCCGTCGGCACCTCCGGCAAACCCAGTTCGGCCCGGTACTCATATGCCATCTTCACGGCATTCGCCTTGTCGGCATTCGTGCGTCGCAGGCCATGCGTCCCGTTCGCCCCCAGGGCATAGCGCAGAGCATCCGCCCGGCAACCCTCGCGAACATCACACTTGATCTGCTTCTGCCCGATCTGCTTGGCCGCCTCCAACCGATGGATGCCATCCCCGATCCAGAGCGACCTCATCTCATCTCTGAACACGACGATGGGCGGCAACCCAATTCCTTGCTGGGTGACAGCCTCGCGGTACTCCCGCACCGTGACTGGGTCAATAGAGACTCGCGTCTGCAACCCCTTGGTCTGAATCTTCTCAACGGCTAAATAGGACGTCCTCATCCCAAATCCCCCCTCGCTAAACCTTGACTTCAACGTGTTGCCCGCCTGTATGCGCAACCTGCCTCACCCCCACACCTGATCAGTCCCGCAGGTTGATTGCCAACACCAAGGCCCCTTCTCCGATCTCGCAGACATCGGCCGCTCCCGGGCCGCGCTGCGAAAGTTCCGTCTGCGATATTCATGTTCCACCTTTCTTCTGTTCGTTTGTGACCACCAACTCCAAACATCTCACCGAGCACCGTCTTTGCATGGCGACCGCAGCAACCGACACACACCCAGACTGATTGCCTGAACACGGTCGTCGGCTTCTCCCGTTCTGGACATCGATGCGAGAACGTCATCGGACATGTCCGCTAACCGTGATCGCGCTTCGGTCCACAAACGCCGGCGCAACGCCTGAACCGTGCCGCGCACGGTCGCGTTTTGCTGGTCGAGTGTGGACGCGGGGAAGGTCACGGTTCAACTTTCAGTTCCGGCCAGGGTCACTGGCCTTACCGGGAACGGCGGGCGTTGAAACCGGGAAGCATCGCTGATCGAGCAATCTCAGACACAGACGTGCGGCGTTTGGCTGCCACGCGTTTGAGCCATGTCCACATCTCTTCAGGGAGACTTATGCTTCCGGCTTTGCATTTTCTGGCGGGTGCTTTCATGTCGGTCAATATAGCAGAGAGTATTAAGCGTTGTCAACGGTTGCGATTCTCTGATCTTAAGATGTGCTTTTCGCGTTGACGTACACGTCGTAAAATGTTAAAGCTTAACAACTGAAAGAGGTAGCGCCAGATGAAATCAATCGTAAAAACAATCTCATTTGACCAGGAAACCCTTGATTGGGTTGACTACGAAGCGCGTCAGCGGCATACGAACCGTTCGCAAGTGGTTCGTGAAGCGATTGTGGCACTCATAAATGCCAGGGCAGAAGGCGAAGACCGACAGGCTCAAGAGGGAGTTGAAGTCGCGCGAGGTGAATACGCCCGATTCGGTGCGGTGCCGTATTCACACCCGCCCACTGAGAAACCCTGAGACGGCAGCGTATGCCTGCACGACAGATGTATGTGTGGGGCAGGGAGGCCGTGCATAGGGAGGGAGTACCATGACAGCCATCATCTACATCCGCGTCTCGTCTGATGCCCAGGTGGAAGGCACCAGCCTTGGAACACAGGAGACAGACTGCCGTGGTTGGTGCGCCAAGAATGACCACGTCGTCACGGCCGTCTACCGGGATGAGGGCGAATCCGCCAAGACGGCCGACCGACCGGGACTCATCGCCGCGATTGCCGCAGCCAAGAAGACGAAGGCCGACGCCTTCGTTGTCTACAAACTCGACCGGTTGGTGCGCAATGCAACGGATGGACTGACCATACGCAGCGCACTTCGGGCCGCAGGCTGCCAGTTGGTTAGCGCCTCCGAACCGACCAGCGCGGATCCCGTTGGCGACATGGTTGGCACGATCCTCATGGCCGTGGCCCAACTCGACAACTCGGTTCGTGCTCAACGCTGTCGCCGCGGTATGGAATCCACGGCAATGGCAGGCGGTTGGGTCCACAAGGCACCCATCGGCTATGCACTCGACAAGTCCGGTCGAATCCCCATTCTGCAACCCCATCCCGAACACGGCCCTCTGGTCGCCACCGCGTTGAAGGATTTTGCCTCCGGTGCCATCGACAGACTGGGCGTCGGTCGTCGCCTACAATCAGTCGGCGTCTCGCCTCAGCGGGTGGTCGGTATCCTCCACAGTGCGGTCTATGCCGGCATCATTCGTAGCCGGCTGACCGGCGGAAGGGACGTGCCGGCGGCATTCCCCGGCCTGATTGATCTGGATACATACCACCGGGTACAAACCAGACTGGACCGACCGCGGCAACAACACCGCACCCACCGGCCAGAGTTCCCTCTGGTCGGTGTATCGACCTGCGGCGTCTGCGGTAAACCGATCAAGGCCGGATTCAGCGTGTCGAAACGCGGGAAACGCTATGGCTACTATGATTGTCGCGGCGGCTGCGTGCGGGCGAGGGTGGAGGATGTTCACGCACATGTCGGGTCGCTACTCGACCAAGATCGATCCGGCTCGGCTGTGGCCCTGCGCAAGGCAGTGATGGTCGAGATCGACATCGAGGCGGAAGTCGGCCGTGCCGAACGTGACAAGGCCACCAAACGTGCGGACGCGGCAGAGGTCCGGCTGTCGCGGTTGACGGACGCCTATGCCGATGGACTCATTCCGACTGAGGAATACAGGATCAAGGCCGCTACCTACCGATTGGACATAAGGGAAGGGCGGATGGATGCGGTAGCTTCGCAAGTCAGCGTGACTGGACTCTTAGCCAGCATTGACGACGCTATCGCGATACTCTCCCGGCCGTCGGCATTGTGGGACAAACTTGACGTTCCTGGCCGCAAGATGCTGGTTCGCACCATGTTCGGGGGTATCATTCTGGAGCCAAACGGCGAGTGTCGAACCCCAGATAAAGAAGGCGTCATCAACGAGTTATCCCTCGTTGATGACGCCTGTATATCAAATGGTGGAGGCGGGGGGAGTTGAACCCCCGTCCGAAACAGCGTCACCCAAGCATCTACGCGCGTGTTCTGTCATTCAGTCTCGTTGGGCGGCATGTCGACAGACAGGCGCACCGCACAACCAGCGGCCACGAGTGTACAAGTTAGGATGCCCCGGCCACCCGGTCATCCGCAGGATCTGCTATCGGCGTCCCCTCCACTCAGCAGACATCGGCGGGGAGACGTCGCGACAAATTAAGCCGCGAGAGCCATTTCAGTGTTGGCTGTTGATACTTTTCCCGGATGTTTAACGAGGCCAACCAGGATTCCTCGGCGCGCAACCTGAGCTTCAACCATCCCGTCGAAACCGGTCGCCCCCATTTTGGGTCAACTCCGCCATTATGCGCTGATCCGGCGCTGAAGGGAAGCCGAAACGGGGCTACTCCTCGTCGCCGGACGTGACCGTCGCCGCCGGCGGCACGACGCTGTGATCGGGCTGGAAGCCCAACTGGGACAGGTTCCAGGCCATCCAGTCGCCCATCAGCACGCCTTCGCGGCGCCGTGCCAGTGAGGTGCGCACCTGGTCGCGCATCATGGAGATGGCGATCGCGTCGCCCGGTGTGCGGTCGGCCATATAGACCAGCAGGGCGCCGCCGGGGATGTTGGCGCCTTCCGAAAGCTCGCCGCGTTTGAGCGGCATGGCTTCCGAGACGATGGCATAGGCATGGTCGAAGGCATCGCGCTTCAGCGCGTGCGCCGAGAACGTCATCACGGTCGAGACATTGAGGGCGCGGCTCTTCGCGGCAAAGGCGAAGGCCTTGCCGTCCTTCAGGGCGGCCGCGACTTCCGCACGCACATCCTTCAGGTGGTTGCGGAACGCCTCGGCTTTGGCTTCGGCCTCGGCGAGCGGCCGCACGCGGTCCTGCACCTCTTCGAAGGACGGGACGCGTGCGCTCTCGTTGGTGTAGGGGGTGACGACATAAACGACGGTCTCGCCGCGTACGACCCCGTAGCGCGAATCGGGACGGACGGGGTCCAGTTCAAACGACGTATCACGGAAATCGCTCTGGGCCTCGATCCCGGGGATCGTCTCGCTGGCGCCAAAGAGGCGGGTGGACCGGATGCGCAGCCCGTGTGCGGATGCGACCTTCTCGAGGCCGTTCGGCTCGGCCTTCAGGATGTTCTCGACCAGGCCGAAGGTCGCGTTGGTGCCGGCGGCGTAGCGCGCCTCGTCCATGCGGAGTGCGGCGATGATCTCCGGGCGTACCTGCGCCAGCGGGATCGTCTCGGTCGTATTGCTGGATGTCGTGCGCGTGTACTTGTCAGCATGGCCCTCGTAGTAGTCCAGCACATCGGCGTCGGCGACGCTGACCGAGGAGAGGTAGTTGGAGACCGGCAGGCTGACATACCGCACGGCGATGCGGTCCGGCAGGGCGAAGGAACTGCGGTTCTCCTCGTAATACTTGCGCATGCGATCGGCCGGGACAGGCATCACGGCCAGGGCGTAGCGGTTGCTGACCGCGGCGTACTGGATGGTGAGGGCGTCGGTCCAGCCGGAGAGTTCATCGGCGACTTCCATGGGCGAGACCCACGAGGCGGCATCGACGATCTGTCCCAGTTTGAAGACCGTCATCTGGTGTTCGACGTAGGTTTCGTACTGGGGCGGCGTGAGCCCCATCATCTCGCGGAGTACGGCCCGGTAGCGTGGTGCGTTGAAGGCGCCCTGTTCGGCGAAGGCGGGGACGCCCTGCACGGCCTGCTGAATCTCAGCCGGGGAGGTGGATACGCCGAGTTTGCCCGCCACTTGCAGGGCGGCCGCGCGTTCCCATGTCTGGGTGAAAACGGTGCCCGCGGGCGTCTGGTAGTCGCGGTTGCGACCGAAGCCGCGAACAAACCCCTCCAGTTCCTGGAAGCGCTCGAGCGAGACCTTGCGGCCGCCGACGCTGCCCGCCGTCCGGCTTGAATCACCCCCGCGCACGCAGGAGTCGACCGAAACGAAGGCGACCACGGTGACCAGCACGAAGAAGGCCCAGATGAAGCGGTTGCGGATGATGCGGTTGAAGTGATAGATGAACACGGTGGGCAGTTCCCCAATCAGCGCATTGAATGATCAGCGACGCAACCGGCAGCGCGGAACCGGTCGCGTCCCGAGACAAGAACATCCCTGCCCCTCGGTGAGGCGCGGGGCCATCCATCAGAAAATCGAACCGGCTGCCGGCTGAACAGAGGGAGCCGTGCCAACGGGTGCAACCGCGTTGCTGGCGGTGGTCGAAGCGTCGGGGACCATGGCGGGCATGCCGGAAGAGGCGACCGCGGGTTGACCAACGGCGAAGGCGTAGCACTCCCGTCCTTTGCCGTCCGGACCGACGGCGAACACCGAAACGATCAGCCGGCCGCCCACGGGGGCATACTCGCGCCAGATCTTGACCGATGCCTTGCTGGTCGATTCGAACTGGACGGGGGTGCCCGTGCCGTTGTCCAGCGCGATCGTGTAATCACCGCCGTTGTTGACCAACCGGGTCAGGCTGCGGTCCGGGCTCGACCGTATCTGGAGGATGCAGGCGGTCTTGAGCTTGGCGACGGTGAATTGCGGGCCGGTGACGCGCGTGTTGCCTGACGCCGCCTCCACCTGCAGGACGAGCGTGGTGTCGGCATCGCGGCTGAGTTTGATTGTGGACCGGCCTGAGAACGCATCGCAGGTGGCCACCGGGGTCTCCACGGTGATCGCCTTCTCAGGCAGGCCTTCATCGATGAATGTGCGGGCCTCGCCGCTGGTCAGCCGCAGCGTGCGTCCCTCGGCGTTGTCGGACTGGACCTCCACCGAGGCCTCGGCCGGTCCGAACATCATGATGCTGTTATCCGGAGAGAAGAGGACGACGGCCTCGGACGCCTGAGCGACCTGCACGGCCGTGCCATACGGATAGGCCTTCCGGTTAACGGCCGGCACGAACGCCGTGGCGCCCGGTGCCCGTACCAAGCAGGTGCCCTTGATATTGGTCAGGCGGAAGAGCGGGTCGAACCGCGTCTGGCCATACGCTGTTGCGGAGAACAGAACGAAGGCCGAGAAAACGGCCAGTCGGAGGGCGGCGAAGCGGATCATCATAAATCGAACTCCATCGTGCATCTTCACACGCAGGCGTTGGTTTGAGTCCAGTCCAATTCGCCCGATGGTAGCCCAAGCGGGGGGGCAAGTCAATGACATGCCGCCGTTTCGGCGGCCGTCTGCGGACACGAGCGCGGGCGTTATCCGGAGGCTCCATTTTGGTTTTGCATTCACCCCCGAAGTCGGTTACATTGACCACATAATTTGATTGGTTTCGCGTTTGTTCCGGGCGCAGGGGTTGAGTGCGCTGGGGTGGTTCGGACGAAACTCTGCGAGGAGAAGCGCATGACAAATGGGATGATGTTGGCCGGTTGCCGGTGCAATCGGGTATTCCGTTTGATGCTGGTGGCCGGGCTGTGCAGCCTGCCCGTGCTTGCCCAGACGACGGTGCGGCCGGCTGCGGTTGGGGCCGGGGCGGCGGCCGGGCGTGAACGCGATGTTTTGCGGATCAAGCGCTTCCCGAAGCCGGGACGGGGGCTGATCGTGCGTTCGCCTGAGTACAACACCAGTGTGGGTCGCAGCGCCAGCAACCGCAAGCCGCGCGAATGGGTCCTTTTTGAGACCATCTACGATACCGCTCCCGAATGGATGGACACGCTTGACTTCGCCTACTCGGTCATGACCGAGCGCCGCACTCCCGACGGCAAGAAGGAATACGGGTTCTTTCAGGTGAGCGTGCGCTACCTCGACGTCGCCAAAGGCGAGCACACCAGCTGCGTGGTGCTGCCTCCGAACGCCATTGCCCGCTACGGTGAGCCGGTGGCCATCGCGGTCGAGATTGCGCAGGACGGCAAACTGCTCGCGTCGCAGAGCGAGGCGACCATGGCGGGGCTGCCCGATGACTGGTGGAAGAATGCACGCGTGCTCGACAACCCGGGCGTGATCCGCCGGGAAGGGTATCTGGCCGACCGGTCCAAGACGCCGTTCGCCCTGGTCAACATCGACGATTACGAGGTGGTGAAGTAGTGCTCGCATCCAACCGAATCCTCGCTCTGAACGTCGGAGCCAGCAAGTTGGTGCTCGCCGAGTTCGCGGTCCGGAGCGGCCGCGCGCCCGTGTTGGTCAATTATGGCATCGGCGAACTGGGCATCGAGCCCGACAACGAGACCGACGCGACGGCCTACGTCGTGGTGGCCCTGCGCGATCTGCTCCGGAACAGCGGCGTGAAGGCTGCGCCGCTGCTGATGACGCTCTCGGGACAGGCGGTTTTCCCGCGGTTTGTGAAGCTGCCGCCGGTCAGCCGCGAGAAGGTACAGCAGATGATTCAGTACGAGGCGGAACAGAATGTTCCGTTTCCGATCGCGGATCTGGTCTGGGACTACCAGTTGATTGGCGACGCCAGCGGGGGCGAGCAGAACGCCATGATCGTGGCGGTCAAGAGCGAGAACGTTACCGAGATAACCGATTGCGTCCAGGCGGCCGGGCTGGAGCCTGAAGTGGTCGACGTCGCGCCGATGGCGCTCTACAACTGCGTCCGCTACAACTACCCCGATGTTGACGGTTGCACCATGGTGGTGGACATCGGTGCGCGGTCCACCAATCTGGTGTTTATGGAGGCCGGCAAGTTCTTCAGCCGGTGTATTCCGGTGGCCGGCAACGCCATCACGCAGGAGTTGGCCAAGAGTTTTCAGATCAGCTTCAAGGAAGCCGAAGCGCTCAAGTGCGAGGGCGCTTTTGTTGCCTTGGGCGGCGTCTATTCCGCGGGGGATGATGAGCGTGCCGACCGCATCTCGAAGGTTGTGCGGAATGTCATCACGCGGCTGCACGCCGAGATCAGCCGGTCGATTAATTTCTACCGTAGCCAGCAGGGCGGCGGGATGCCGGCGCGCGTCTTCCTGACCGGCGGATCGAGTGTCATCCCGCACATGGACACCTTCTTCCGCGAGAAACTGCAGGTCGATGTGCAGTTTCTGAACCCCTTCAATCAGGTCGGACTCGGGCCGCGGCTCAGTTCCGAGCAGGTGGGGCACGATGCCTTCGTTCTGGGCGAGGTTGTGGGGTTGGCCCTGCGGCGCAGCCTGGCGTGCCCCGTTGAGATCAACCTGATGCCGCCGGCGCTGGCCCGCCGGCGCACGTTCCGCCGCCGGCTGCCCTATTTCGGCCTGGCGGCCGCCGGCATTGCCCTGACGTTGGCCACGTGGTCGATCTACGCCAACCATACGCTCAAGCTCTACCAGAGCCAGGAGCAGGACGTAAACGCCCGGTTGACCGAGCTGCAGGGGGAGCAGGGCGGGCTCGCCAAGGTGCAGGGCGAGTTTGCCGGTGAGCGTGCCAAGGCCGACGCCCTGCGCAGTCTCGTCGAACAGCGCGTCCGCTGGGTCCGCATCGTGGAGGCCGTCAGCGCGTGTCTCTATGATGGCATGTGGATTTCCCAGCTGGAGTCCGTCAAGAGCGAGAGTGGCGAGATGAACCGGATCCGGCTCGTCGGGCGCGGCTGGGGTGACAAGATGCGCACCATCGAGGAGCGAACGAAGTCGGACGGGCATCCGGCGACGGCCATCGAACTGCTGCGCGACCGGCTCAAGGGCCATGCCGTCTTTACCGACGATGTTTCGATCAAGAGCGAACGCGAACCCGAGAAATTCCTGCGTGAATTCACGATCGAGGCGACCCTCGATTCCACCACCCTCTGAAATAATCGGACCGATTCACGATGAAACGCAAGCAGATCATGGTTTTTGCCGTCAGCGCGGTGGTCGCGCTGCTCTGCGCGTGGAGCGTCTGGCGTCTCGTCTCCGAACTGGGCGACGCCAAGGCCGCCGAACAAAAGCGAAACTCGGCCCGCGGACAGCTGGATGGCATCTACAAGCTGAAGCCGTTCCCCAACGATGCCAACCGGAAACAGGCGGCCGCCGATCGCGATGCGATGCATGCCTGGCTGAACGCGCTGGGCGCCCTGCTGGTCGACACCAATGCGGCGGCGGCCCTGAGCCCGTCGCTCTTCATGCAGAATCTGCAGCAGGACATGCGAGAACTCTCGGCGTTGTCCTCCGGCTCCAGCGCGAAGCTCGTGCCGGATGGGTTTGCGTTCGGCTTCGACCGGTATTTCGGCACAGACGGGCGCATGCCCGAGCCCGAGGATGTGCCCCGGCTGTCTCTCCAGCTCAAGATGACCGACCGGATCTGCCGCGAACTGGCGGCCGCCGGCATCCTGTCGCTGACTGCGATTCGGCGTGAGGAGTTCGAGTCCGGGTCGGTCAAGGCGGAGGATTCCGCCCCGGATGCCGGTGCGCGCCGACCGAGACGGCGGCCGGCCGCCGCCGGTGCTTCCCCCAAGGCGGTGCTCGCCGCAAAGCAATCGACCCGGCACCACTTCGTGGTCGAGTTTGTCGCCCGCAAGAACGCGGCATTCGACACGCTCAACCGATTGGCTGCCATGGACTTGTTTGTGGTGGTGACCGAAATCACGATCCGTAAGACGATGGATGATCTGAAGGCCGCGCCTCCTGCGCCTACCGAGGCAGACAAGACCAAGGGCAAGGTTGTGCCGCCTGATCTCAACCAGCGGGTCATCGCCGGACCTTTTGTCGACCCACCGATGAACGTCCGCATCGAGTTGGACGTGCACGTATTTGAGGGAGTGTAACCTGTGGCCCAGAAACATGGCCTGAACCTGCCGTTGCTTCGCCAGTACGACAAGATTTTTGCCTTGCTCGTGCTCGCAGGGCTTCTCTTTTCGTTGGTGCGGCTGACACAGTCCAGCGCCGAGCGCAGCGCGAGCAAGGCAAACTACATTCAGGAAATGAACCTCCTGAAGCCCGTCGATCCCAATGCCAAGCCGTTCGACATGGCGGCCTATGACCGTGCTATCATCTCGCTCCGCAAGCCGCGCCTGCTGCCTGTCACGTCCAACGAAACGGCAGGCGTCTTCGTCCCCGAGAAGCGCGTGTGGTGCGTCGAGTGCCGTCGCCCCATCTCCTATTCGGCACTCAAGTGCCCGTTCTGCGATGTTGTTCAGCCAGGGGGTGTGGCGGAGGTCGGGGGCGATACGGACAAGGACGGCATCCCCGATGCGAAGGAGATCGAGTGGAACATGAACCCACTCGACCCTTCCGATGCCGCGCTCGACGCCGATCAGGATGGATTCTCCAACCTGCAGGAGTTCAACGCCGGCTACAATGCCCGCGACCCCGAAAGCCACCCCGAACTCGACGTGCTGTTGCGTGTCCAGAGCATCGAGGCCAAGCGGTTTCCGATGGTTCTGAAGGGCGCCAGCCGGATGCCATCGGGGTGGAAGATACAGATCAACCTGCTCGCCGACGATGGCCGCGAAGGGCAGACGATCTGGGTGCGCGAAGGCGACAAGATCGGTGTAACTGGTTTCAAGATGGGCGCTTACGCGCAGAAGATCGAGAAGCGCCCCAACCCGCGCCTGGACGGTCGGATGACCGACGTGGACGTGTCCGTCGCGACTGCCATTCGCGAGTCGGACGGACGGTCGTTCCCTCTGACGGTTGGCGATACGCGCTCGTCTGATGTGGAAGCGGTGCTGGTCCTGCCGATCGATAAGACCACGTACCCGGTCTCGTCCGGGAGCCAGTTTAAGCTGCGCGGTCAGAGTTACAGTGTCATCAATATTGACACCGAGGCGTTTACTGTTGTAATAGAAAACAAATCCACGGGGAAGAAGATCACCGTGCCGCGCAAGGAGTAGTCTTGCCGGCGTGAGCGCAGTTGATGGTTGTTGGGCATTGCTGGTCTGTTTGTGCTAAGGAGTTTCACCACATGATCCGTTCCGCTAGGTGGGTGAGTTCATTGTTGATCGTTGCAGCCCTGTGCAATGCTGCTGGTTGGGCGCGCGGTCAGGATGCGGCGGGTGGGTTGGGCGACATCGACGCGTTGCTCAAGGATTTGGGAGGCAAGCCCCAACCGGCGCAGAAGCCAACCGCAGCGCCAGCTGCGAACGAACCTGCAGTCGCGGCACCTGCACCTGTTGTGCCTGCTGCCGAAGCACCGGTTGCCGTGCCGGCTGTCGCCGAACCCGTGGCAGCGGCACCGGCTGTAGTCGAGCCCGTGGCAGCGGCGCCGGCCGTCGCCGAGCCCGTGGCAGCGGCGCCGGCCGTCGCCGAGCCCGTGGCAGCGGCGCCTGCCGTCGCCGAGCCCGTGGCGGCTGCGCCGGCCGTCGCCGAACCCGTGGCAGCCGCGCCGGCCGTCGCCGAGCCCGTGGCGGCGGCACCGGCCGTTGCCGAACCCGTGGCAGCGGCACCGGCCGTTGCCGAACCCGTGGCGACCGCTCCCGCCGCCGCGGGTGTGGCTGCATCCCCTCGCGATAGTCTCGTTTCCGAGCTGATGACCCTTGAGGCCCTGCGGCGCAAGGCGCTGGATGAGCACGGCCAGGCCAGCCTGAAGGCCGGCAAGCAGGCGCTCCGCGACGGCGACTATGAGGAGGCCAAGAACCAGTTTGAGTTGGCCCTGACCTACATTGGTGACCGGGCAGAGACCCGTGCCATGCGCGATGAGGCGCGTGACGGCGTCCGCGAAGCACTCTACCGGCAGGCCATGCTGTTGTGGAAGAAGGGCGATCGCCAGCGTGCCGTCCAGTTGGCCCGCCAGGCGAACGAGAAGGGGCACCCTCAGGCGTCCAAACTCGTGGCCGAGATCCAGAAGGAGATCGACAATCCGCCAGAGCCCAAGAAGCCCGGCGAGATGGCGCGCATGCATGAGAAGTCCTACAAGGATGATCGCGAACAGGTCCTGCGGCACCTGCGCCGCGCCCGCCAGTTCTATGTCGTCGGCGAGTACGACAAGGCACGCGAAGAAGCCGAGATCGTGTTGCGCGATCATCCGTTCGACACCGACGCGATGGATCTCCTCGAACGAATCGGTGATAAGACGTATGACATCTCGACCACCGAATTCGGCGCCACACGGTCTCGCATGATACGGGACGTGCGCGATACTTGGACGCCGCGACGCTATGCGCTCGACACGGTCCAAACAGGCACCGAACCGCTTGGTCCGACGGCTCCGACCGTGCTGGACAGGGGGACGGGGCTGACCCCCGAGCAGTCCGTGACCAAGAAGATGCGCGACATCGTACTGCCGGAAGTCAATTTCCGTCAGGCCAACATCAACGACGTCATCACATTCTTCGAGTCGGCCAGCCGCGAGTACGACAACCCGGACACACCCGCCGAGAAGCGTGGCGTCAATTTTGTGCTCAAGCAGAATGCCGGCAGCGCGCCCGCCAAGGGAGCATCGGCCGATCCGTTCGCATCCGCGACCGGAGCGGCTGACGCCGGTGCCGCCGGTGGTGCACCGATCACGGTGACCATGCGCTACGTCTCGCTGCTCGACGCGCTCAAGATCGTCACAGATGTGGCCGGGATGAAGTACCGTATCAAGGGCAACATCGTCATGGTCATGCCGGCCAACATGGCCGATGAGGACATTATCACGCGTTCCTACAATGTCCTGCCCACGCTGACCGAGCGCATTACGGGCGCCAACCGCGAGATCGGTGCCAAGACCGGTGAAGGCGACGGCGGCTTCATGGCCACCGAGAACATGACCGAGAAGCAGGATTGGAAGGAGTTCTTCAAGAAGATGGGCGTGAACTGGCCCGACGGTTCGTCGGTTTCATACATGGCCACGATCGGCAAACTGCGCGTCGCCAACACATCCGAGAATCTGGCGATCTTCGAACAGGTACTCGAGGAACTCAACGTGACGCCGCGTCAGATCGAGATCGAAGCACGCTTTGTGGAAGTCGCACAGGAGGATCTCGACACACTCGGATTTGAATGGTCGCTCGACGGTAACGCCTACCTCGGCTCCGGCACTGTCATGAGTCTGGCAGGCACGTCCCTTGCGCCGCCCGGCGGCTTTGGCACAACGCCCGTTCCGCCGCAGGCTGAGGCGTGGCGCAATGCCGTCACTGCCGCCCGCCCGAACGGCCTGCTTAGCCGACTTTTCGACAAGTACCCGCTGGAGCCAAAAGAGAAGGATGCCGACCTGCTGATTGACGGCGGTGGAAGCGACTCGACGTCGACCCGCAAACTCACCAAGGGCAACCGTTACATGAACGGGCAACAGTCGACCGTGCAAGCCAATGGCCTGCCTTGGAATGTGACGAAGGCGGATGAGAACGTCGCCGACGACATCCTCAAGCTTTCGGGCGCCATTGACGGCAACGAACTCAGCATGATCCTGCATGCCCTGAGCCAGCAGTCGAGCACGGATCTGCTCTCCGCGCCCAAAGTCGTGACCAAGTCCGGGCAGGAAGCGGTCATGAAGGTCGTCGAGGAGTACATCTACCCGACCGAGTTCACGGTTCAGACGCTGCAGTCGCAGAACAATAACGGGACATCGACGGCGACCGGCGCCTCGGTCGAACCCGGCGGCTTCGAGATGCGCGAGGTCGGCGTGATCCTGCAGGTCGTCCCCGAAGTCAGCGCCGAAGGTCAGATGATCAACCTGATGATGAACCCGCAAGTGGTGTCGGAGCCGACTTGGAAGGACTACGGCTACGATACGCCGAGTCCGAATGCTGGTGATCCGCCGATCCATCTGTACATGGAGCAGCCCATTTTCAAGGTGCGGTCGATCTCGACGAGCATCTCCATCTACAACGGAGCCACCGTGGTGATGGGCGGCATGATCACGGAGGTACGCAAGGCGAACAATGACAAGGTTCCGTTCCTGGGTGACATTCCGTACCTCGGACGCTTGTTCCAGAACAAGGCTGAACGGAGCGAGAAGCGCAACCTGTTGATCTTCGTCACGGCGCGGCTGGTTGATCCGGCTGGCCGGGCTGTCAAGACGACCAGCGAGTCGGGTCTGACCGGCAAGAAGGTTGGCGCCGCCGTTACGCCGTAGATCATTCCGATTGCGCTGCTGCAGCAGGCGGATGAGATGACGGCGTGTCGGGAGTTGTCAGACCGCGCGCCGTCTCAGTGGTCTGCCGAGTGCGGGTCGATACGCGTCCGCAAGTTGCGGGAATGTTTTCTGGGTGTGTTCATTGGCGATGCGTTCGGCGCTTCCCTACCGTCGATGAGACGCTTCGTCATAACCGGTGGTGTCGGCTGCGGCAAGAGCACGGTGGCTCGTGTCTGGGCCGAAATGGGTTGCCGTGTTCTGGACGCCGACGACGTTGTGCATGAGTTGGAGTCTTCCGGCGGGGGAGCGGTTGACACGATCTGCGAGGCGTTTGGCGCAGATCTGCGGAACTCCGATGGGAGTGTCGATCGCAAACGGCTGGCGCGGATCGTGTTTGGCGATCCCAAGGCGCTCTCACGACTGAATGCGATCATCCATCCGTTGGTTCGCCAGCGGTTCCAGGAGTGGCTGGCCGCGCCCGGTGCGGGCTTGCAGGTGGCGGTTGTCCCGCTTCTCTTTGAGGTGGGGTGGACTGACTTCTGGGATGGCGTCGTCTGTGTGACCTGTGAGCCCGAAGAACAGGCGCGCCGGTTGCGCGCCCGTGGCTGGTCAGACGCTGAGATTCAACGCCGGATCAGCGCGCAGATGCCGCTGGCCGAGAAGGAACGGCGGTCCGATTGGGTAATCCGAAACGACGGCTGTATGGATGAGTTGCGGCGCAAGGCAGCCGATCTGCTGCACGCCTTGATGGAGAAGATCGCATGAGCGAAGAGCACCCGAATGAACCAGCGTCGCACCAACCTTCGCCTGAGGCCAGAGGCCAGGAGGCGGGGCGTGACGCGTCCCACACCGGCAACGAGTCGGGCAATCCGCCGCCGCAGGGGAATGTGGCGTCGCAAGGTGACCCCAGGGGACCATCCGGCCGCGAGCAGGGCCACAGCCGCGAGCAGGGCCATGGTCGCGAACAGGGACCGGGTCGCGAACAAGGACCGGGGCCGGGTAACGCGGGTCGATGGAACCGCTTCAGCCGGAATCGCCGTCCCAATGACCGTCATCGCAATGATAACCGCGGCCGCCACCCGCAACAGCATGGTCCTCAGGGCCCCGCGGACGGGCCCATGTCCCATGAACCGCGAGGCGGCGCCGAGCGGGCGGATGGCATGCCGCGGTCGGGCCCGTCCGGCGAATCCGAGGTCGTGCCAACGCCGCGACCGGATCTGCCGGCCATCATCCTTCCCGACTTGCAGCAGAAGGAGATGGCCGACATCCAGGCCATGCTGAGTTACCTGCCTGCGGACGAGGTTGCGTCCATGCGGAAGCATGAAGCCGTCTACGAGGTGATCCGGACGTACTTGCGCAAGGGGGGCACGGTCATCGCCAAGGGGGTGCTCGAGATCCTGCCCGACGGGTTCGGCTTTCTGCGCTCGCCGCGCAGCAACTACCTTCAGTGCCCCGAGGATGTCTACGTGTCGCCTTCGCAGGTGCGACGCTTCGGGTTGCGCACGGGCGATTGGGTTGAAGGCCCGGTTCGTGATCCCAAGGAGAAAGAGCGCTTCTTTGCGCTTGCCCGCGTCGATCTCGTGAACGCCAAGCCGGCCGCGGATGCCCGCAAGCACGTGCTCTTCGAGAACCTGACACCGCTCTTCCCCGACCGCCGCATCCGGCTCGAGACGACGCCCGATGAGGTCTCCATGCGCGTCATGGACATCTTCACGCCCATCGGCATGGGGCAGCGCGGCCTGATCGTGGCGCCTCCGCGTACGGGCAAGACGGTGTTGTTGCAGAAGATCGCGAACTCAATCTCGGCGAACCACCCCGATGTGCACCTGATCATTCTGCTGATCGACGAACGCCCCGAGGAGGTTACGGACATGCAGCGCAGCACCAAGGCCCAGGTGCTGAGTTCGACGTTTGACGAGGCGCCCGAACGGCACGTGCAGGTTGCCGAGATGGTGATCGAGGTTGCCAAGCGCCTGGTGGAGTGCGGCAAGGACGTCTGTATCCTGCTGGACAGCATCACCCGTTTGGCGCGGGCCTACAACACCGTGCAACCGCATAGCGGCAAGATCCTTTCGGGTGGCGTGGACGCCAACGCCCTGCACAAGCCCAAACGGTTCTTTGGCGCGGCCCGCAACATCGAGAAGGGCGGCAGTCTGACGATCATCGCGACTGCCCTGGTGGACACGGGCAGTCGCATGGATGACGTCATTTTCGAGGAGTTCAAGGGAACCGGCAACTTGGAGATCTGCCTGGATCGCGCGATGGTTGACAAGCGCGTCTTCCCGGCCATCAACATCGAGAAGTCGGGCACCCGCAAGGAGGAACTGCTCCTGCATCCCGAGGAGTTGAACCGCACGTGGATTTTGCGTCGGGCGTTGAACGGCGTGCCGCCCGTCGAAGCCATGGAGATGATTGTCAAACGCCTGAAAAGCACCAAGAGCAACGCGGAGTTTCTGCTGGGCATCAAGGAAGCTTGAACCACCCCGGCGCGCGCTGCTCCGCTCCACGAGGAACCCCACCCCATGAAAGTCGAAACCCAGAGTGCTGGTCCCTGCCGTGTACGGCTTGTCGTCAAAGCCGAGGCTGCCGAAACACGCAAGGACTTTGACGAGATCATCGGCGCCTATCTGAAGGCAAGTCGCATACCCGGTTTCCGGGTCGGCAAGGCTCCCCTGTCCGCCGTCGAGCGCCACTACCGGCGCGAGATCGACGGCGATGTCCGTTCGCGCCTGGTCGGCAAGTTCAGCCGTCTGGCGCTCGAAGAGGCCAAGATCGCCATGGTCTCGGTTGTCAACCTGACGGATGTCATCCATTCGCCCGAGACCGGCATCTCGTTCGTCCTGATCGTCGATGTCGCGCCCGAGTTCAAACTGCCCAAGTATCACAAGATTCCGCTCAAGACGGAGAGTGTCGCCGTCAACGAGGACGAGGTCGACGCCCAGGTCACGCGCCTGCGCAATGCCATCTCGCAGTTCAACGAGGCAGCCGACACGGCGCTGGAGGAAGGTGACCTGGCCTGCATCGACTATACGGCCGTGTGCGACGGCAAGCCGCTCAAGGATGTCACCGGAGACTGCGCGAACCTGGGCGAGGGCACGAAGCAGTGGGTTCAGGTGGCGGAGCCGGAGTTCATACCCGGCCTGGCGCTTACGCTCAAGGGACTCAAAGCGGGCGACACGAAGACGACCAAGATCAAGTTCGACAAGGAGTTCCACGTTGAGGCCGTGCGCGGACTCAAGGTCGAGTACCGCATCGCCGTCGGCGCGGTCCGACGCCGCGTCCTGCCGACCGACGAGGAGTTGTGCAAACGCCTGAACATGGAGACGCTTGATGTCCTGCGCACGCGGATCCGCCAGGAGGCGCTGACCGCTGCGCAGGCGCGCGAGCAGAGCCGTCAGCAGCAGGAAGTCATCGAATACCTGCTGCGCAAGACCGACTTCGACCTGCCGCAGTCGCAGGTGGCCGAGGAGACGCAGCACACCGTGCGCAGCATGCTTCAGGACATCATGAAGCAGGGCGGCAAGCGCGAGGACATCGAGAAGAACCGCGACTCGATCCTCGAGAACGCCGCCAACGCCTCGAAGGACCGCATCCGCGTGCGCTATATCCTCGCACGCATCGCCGAGGAAGAGAAGATCGAGGTCGCCGATGCCGAGGTCGACGTACGCCTGAGGGATCTGGCGCAGCGCCATCGCATGTCCGTCGAAGACCTGCGGGCCGACATTGAGAAGCGGCACGGCATCGAGACTCTGCGCGCCGATATCCGCGCCGAGAAGGCGTTGGAACGGGTGGTCGCCGACGCCAAGACCAAGTGAGGAGGAGCGTGAACATGGAGATCGTAAATCAGATGCTGGTGCCAATTGTAGTTGAGCAGACAGGCCGCGGCGAACGGGCCTATGACATTTACTCGCGCCTGTTGCAGGACCGGATCGTCTTCATCGGCACGGGCATCAACGACGACGTGAGCAACGTGATCATCGCGCAGCTCCTCTTCCTGCAGTCGCAGGATGCCACCAAGGACATCGCCGTCTACATCAACTCGCCCGGCGGGTCGGTTACGGCCGGGTTGGCCATCTACGACACGATGCAGTTCCTGTCGTGCGACGTGGCCACCTACTGTGTCGGCCAGGCGGCCAGCATGGCCGCCGTGCTGTTGGCGGCCGGGCGCAAGGGCAAGCGTTTCGCGCTGCCCAACGCCCGCATCATGATCCACCAGCCGATGGGCGGTGTCGAAGGCCAGGCCACGGATATCAGCATTCAGGCCAAGGAGATCCTGCGCCTGAAGGACCGGCTGAACGAGATCCTGGCGTTCCATACCGGCAAGGATGTTGGCGTGGTGACGGCCGATACCGACCGCGACTACTTCCTGTCCGCCGCCGAAGCCAAGGTCTATGGCCTGGTCGACGAGGTGCTGACGAAGAAGATCGTCGCCAAGTAGGCGGCGCCCGGCTCCCATTGTGACGCATCGCCACTGACGTACTGGACACAGACATGCCATCCCCCCGTCGTCCCACCTGTTCCTTCTGCGGCAAGGATGACCGCGTCGTCGGCCGCATCATCGCGGGCCCGAACGGCTCGAACATCTGCAACGATTGCGTGGAGATCTGTCGTCGTCTGATTGACGAGGAGAATCCGCGCGCGGAGCCCGCCAAGGAGAAGGCCAAGGCCAAACCCGAGCGTCCACCGCTGAAGGTGCCTGCGCCGGTTGATATCAAGGCCTTCCTCGATCAGTACGTCATTGGCCACGACTACGCCAAGAAGGCGCTATCCGTGGCCGTGCACAACCACTACCGGCGGCTGACGCAGGCCGGAAACGCTGACAAGCCGGGTGTCGGAGCGGCCGCCGCGGAGTTCGCCGACGTCGAGATCGAGAAGAGCAACATCCTGCTGATCGGCCCAACGGGTTGCGGCAAGACCCTGTTTGCGCGCAGTCTGGCGCGTCTGCTGGATGTGCCGTTTGCCATCGCCGACGCCACCACGCTGACCGAGGCCGGCTATGTCGGCGAGGACGTCGAGAATATCCTGCTCTACCTGTTGCAGGCTGCCGACATGGACGTCAAACGCGCGGAGACGGGCATCGTCTACATCGACGAGATCGACAAGATCGCGCGCAAGACTGAGAACGTCTCGATCACCCGCGACGTTTCCGGCGAAGGTGTGCAGCAGGCGCTGCTGAAGATCATCGAAGGCACCACAGCCCGCGTTCCACCGCAGGGCGGCCGCAAGCACCCGCAGCAGGAGTATGTTCAGATCAAGACCCAGAACATCCTGTTCATCTGCGGCGGCGCGTTTGTGGGACTGGAGTCGTTCGTTCGTCAGCGCCTCGGCAAGCGCATGATCGGTTACCTGGACCCTGCCGTGAGGCAGACCGGTATCGGACTGACGGGCGAAGGGCTGGCCGTGGAGCCGGAGGACCTGATCCGCTACGGACTGATCCCCGAGTTTGTCGGCCGTCTGCCGGTCGTGACGTCACTGGCCGACCTCAGCCAGGACGACTTGCTGCGCATTCTGGTCGAGCCCAAGAATTGCATGACCCGCCAGTACCGCAAGTTGCTGGCCATGGAGGGCGTCAAGCTGTCGTTCACCGAGGGCGCGCTGGGCGAACTGGCCCGTCTGGCCCACCAGCGCAAGAGCGGCGCCCGCGGGCTGCGCGCCATCATGGAACACCTCATGATGGAGATCATGTACGAGGCACCTGGCAACCCGGCCTTGCGCGACATCCGCGTGACGCAGGAAATGGTCAAGGCGCAACTGGCCAGGCCGGGTTCGGCCATCGAGATGCTGAAGGGGGCGTGAGCCTTTCTCTCCACTTTCGCGTGCCGTCCGACGGTGCCGGCGTTCGACTGGACGCCGCCGTGCTCGCGTGTTGTCCGACCAGCACGCGGCCCCTGGTCAGGCGTGCGATCGAGGCGGGTGCGGTCACCCTGAACGGCCAGCCGGCCGATAAGGGGATCAAGCTCCATGCCGGCGACGAAGTCGGGATCGCGCGTCTGCTAGAAGCCAGCGATGTGCGTGTCGATGCCGATCCGACCGTGCCGGTCGACGTGATCTTCGCTGCCGACGACCTGCTCGCCGTGAACAAGCCCGCTGGTCTGGCCGTGCATCCGTTGCGGCCCGAGGAGCGCGGTACGCTGGCCAACGGGTTGGTGGCGCGTTTTCCCGAACTGGCTGAAGTCGGAGACCAGCCACTGATGGCCGGCGTCATTCACCGCATTGACACCGACACGTCCGGACTCGTGCTGGCGGCACGCACACAGGCCGTGCATGACGGGTTGCGCGTCCAGTTTCGCGCGCAGACGGTCAGGAAGACCTACGTGGCGCTGGTGGAGGGGCGCGTGCGCGGCGCCGGCCGGCTCACGCACGACCTGGCGCATCTGCCTTCTGATCGCGGCCGCATGGTCGACGCGCGGGGGTTGCAGGTCCCCGGGCGACTGATGAGGGCGGTCACCGAATACTGTCCACTGCGGCGAGTTGGCAACCGCACCCTGATTGAGGTCACCATCTTCACCGGCGTGACGCACCAGATTCGCTGCCAGTTGGCTCTGGCCGGGCATCCCATCGTGGGCGACAGGCGCTACGGCGCGACGGACGTCGCCGGCTTTGATCGCCACTTTCTGCATGCCGCCGATATTGCCTTTGTGCATCCCGTCACCGGCCGTGCGATCACCCTTCACGCGCCGCTCACCGCCGACCTTGATCGGTTTCTGGCGCGTGCGTAGGACGGGCTCTTTTTCTCGTTAACGTCCTCGCCTGGCATGCTATACTGACGTTCGATGAAAACCTTGGTCGTCTTCTACTCGCGCACCGGCCGGACACGCACCGCGGCTACGGAGCTTGCCCGGCAACTGAGCGCCGACCTCGAGGAGCTGCACGAGATGCGGGGCCGTTCCGGTGTCAAAGGATACGTGCTGGCCGGACGCGATGCGTGGCTGGCGCGCGAGTCCTCGCTGGCGCCGCTGCGCTACGACCCATCGGGGCACGAACTGGTGATCGTGGCTGGTCCGGTGTGGGCCTTCACCATGTGTCCGGCGGTGCGTGCCTACCTGAAACAGTGCGGGCCCAAACTGCATCGCGTGGCGTTTCTCTGCACGCAGGGAGGGAAGGGCGCCAAGCGGACCTTCATGCAGATGGCCGCGCTGCTTGATCGCGTGCCGGTGGCCACATTGGCGCTGCTTGACCGCGATATTGATCGCGACCGACACACGGCGGCGCTGACGGACTTCGCGACGCAGCTCAAGGGCCCCGTCGACCTGTCAGCATAGTGGATGGCGTGTTCACCTCTGGGTAGCGGACGACATGAGCATGCGAGTTATGCGGGTCAGATGGGTGGGGTTTCGGGGACGGCGCGCATGGGCATTGTCCAGCGATGTCCTGACCCTCACCGTCCTGGAGGGCGGCGGGCATTTCGCCTCGCTGGTTCTGAACGCGCGGCCCGAAGTGAATCCGTTCTGGATGCCGGTGTGGCCGAGTGTGGAGCCGTGGCGCTACCACGCCGGACTGGCGCCACGCTACGGAGGTTCCCCGTTGCTGGCCTCGGTTGCGGGGCATCTGCTGTGTCTCGCCAACTTCGGCTCGCCGTCGGCGGCCGAAACGCGCGCAGGCCGCGATACCCATGGCGAGGCGCCGGTGTCCCGCTGGCGGCTGGTTGAGCGCAGCGTGACATCGGCGCATGCGCGTGTGCGGCTGGCGTGCGAGTTGCCGGTGGCCGGCATGCGCGTCGAACGTGCCATCACCGTGCGTCCCGGTTCTCATGTGGTGGAGGTGACGACCGAGGTTCTCAGCCTGATCGACCGCGACCAGCCTTTCACGATGTGCGAGCACGCATCGTTTGGTCCGCCGTTCCTGGCGCCCGGGGTCACCGTACTGGATCTGTCAGCCGATGAGGGCCGCACGTTTCCGCGGGTGTTTGGTCGCCGGCAGCGCCTCGTGGTCGACCAACCGTTCACATGGCCCGATGCGCCGGCCAGTGGCGGTGGAACCGCCGATCTGCGGACTCTGGCGGGCAGGAGCCGGCCGAACTCGGACTTTGTCGCGCTGCGCGCGGATATCGGCCGGCCTGATGCCTGGGCGACCATGCTCAACCCCCGTATCGGCCTGCTTCTGGCCTACCAGTGGCGGCGTGAGGAGTTTCCATGGGTCGGCCTCTGGGAGGAGAACCACTGCCGCGAATCGGCACCGTGGAACCGCCTGTCGTATGCGCGCGGGGTCGAGTTCGCGAATGCGCCGTTCCCGGTCTCCTTGCAGGAACAGGTGGCGCAGGGACGTCTGATGGGCGTGCCGGCCTACGGTTGGTTGCCGGCGCGCGGCACCTTCAAGAGCGCCTATCGAATGGCGTTGATGCCGGTGGATCGGCATGCGCGTGGGGTGGCTGACTTGCGGGCCAGGCCGTCTGGCCTCGAGGTTGACCTGATTGTCTGACGGCCAGGGAGGGTGGACCGATGCGATATGGAGTTTGCTGCGGACCGGATTCGGCAGAGAAAGCCAAGCGGGCTGGCTATGACTATTTCGAATGGTCGGTCCCGGCGCTGCTTAAGCCGCGCGAGGGTGATGCGGCCTTCCGGCAGGCGCTGGCGCAGGTGCACGCAGCTCCGCTTCCTTGCGAAGCGCTGAATTGCCTGATTCCGGCTGACCTCAAGGTGACGGGGCCGGTGGTTGATCGTGCGGCGTTGGAGGCCTACATGCATACGGCCATGACGCGCGCGGGCGCGGCCGGCGTGAAGGTCGTCGTTTTCGGTTCAGGCGGCGCCCGCAAAGTGCCCGACGGGTTTGATCGGGCCACGGCAGAGCAGCAGGTGGTCTGGTTCCTGAAGATGGGTGGCGGGTATGCCTCGGCTGCGGGGGTGATGATCGTGATCGAGCCGCTCAATCGCTCCGAGACCAACATCGTCAACTCGGTGGAAGAGGGGGTCGCGTTCATGCGGCGGGTGAACCACCCTGCGGTTCGCATGCTCGTGGACGGGTTTCACCTGATGCGCGAACACGAGCCGGTCGATAAAGTGGTGCAACACGCCGCCACCTTCGCCCACATGCACGTGGCGACAAATGCCAACCGACGCTATCCCGGCAATGAGCCATGCGAGGGACTTCCCGCGTTTCTTGCAGCGGTGCACAGGAGTGGCTACACGGGACGGATGAGCGTCGAGGCCAGCCTGCAGGATCCCGCACAGGACCTGCCCCGGGCGCTGAAAACGCTACGCGACGCGCTGAGCCCTGCAGGTGCCCTATGATGGCGGACGCGGAGCGATCATGCACGGCGGTTGGCACCGGCGGGGTGACTGTGCCTGCCGGAACACGGGTGCAACTGGATGACATGCCGGGTGTGCAGGTGCGCGAGGGTCTTGAGCGTCTCGGCATGAGCCCGGCGCAATATGCAAAGTTCCTGAGGCTGTTCCGCGACACGAAGCGCGGCGCGCTTGACACCATCGCTGCGCACATCGCGAAACAAGACTGGGCAGCGGCGCAGTTGGAGGTCCATAGCCTGAAGGGGACGTCTGGCACGTTGCTGGCGACCACGCTCTATAAGGCCGCGGTGACCCTCGATGCGCTGCTGAAGCAGTGCCGCCAAGGTTCCGCGCCGGTTCCCGGCATTGCCGAAAGCCTGGCCGAACTGTCACGGGCCCACCACGAGCTGATGGCGGGGCTGGACCGATTGGGATAGGACGGAGGTTGTCCCGCGCCGTGCCGCTCATTTGTTGCCAGCACGGGGCACTGCCCTCAGGCGACCCGCCCTGTCGCGTGGCACCGACTCCCCTCCCCAGGGGTCAGGCGCCCCGTCCGGATCGGCGCTGGCTGGCTGCACGGACGGTTTCTGCTTCGACGATGCCGACAGGGCCATGGCGATGGTTCTGAGCAGCAGTTCCTTGTCGAACGGCTTGATGATGTAGCCTGTCATGCCCGCCTGTCGGGTGGCCTGAATCTCCTCGTCGGTGGCACCGCCGGTCACGGCGACTACAGGCACCGTTTGTGCGTTGGGCGACGCGCCCGCGCGGATCTGTCGCGTGGCCTCAAGTCCATCCATACGCGGCATCTGCACGTCCATCAGGACCACATCGAACGACCATCCCGATCGCTCGAAGGCCGTCACGGCGTCATAGCCATTCGCGGCGGTCTCTACATCCACGCCGGCATCGACCAGCAGGTCGGCCGCGATCTCACGGATGGCAGGCTCGTCGTCCACCACCAGCACCTTGCGGCCGCGCAAGACGGAACCATAGGCCTGTCTGCCGGCAGCCGGCGCGCTGCGGTTCGCGTTCTTTGCCGAAGACCGCGATACCTTTGTCTTCAACTCGTTCAGGCAGTTGTAGAGGATGGACCGCAGTGCACGCGGGAAGACGGGGCACGGAACGAACCCTTCGATGCCACACTCCTGCGCCTTGATCGCGATCTCCTTCATCTCCAGACTCGAGACCAGAAGGATGTGCACTTCCAGGTCGAACCCCCGGCGGTGCAGGTCCTGCGCCAGGTCGATTCCCTGAACCGGGCCGATCCGCGACTGGATCAGCACGAGGTCAAACGGCGTTGAGGCGGCATGTGAGCGCTCGATCACACGCAGGGCATCTGTTCCGTTGGACGACACGACGGCGTTGAGGCCCATCTCTGCAAGTAGACGCGTCGTGTTTTCGGCGCGTCCCGCATTGTCGTCGACCAGCAGGACCCGCTGCCCGGTGAAGTTCTGTGCCTGTTGAGGGGGTTGGGGCAGGCGGGTGAACGGCAAGGCGATTGACACCTGGAAGCCACGCAGGAGGCTGCCCTGCGTCGCCAACCGTCCGTCAGCACGCTGGATCAACCGGCGGGCAAGTGAGAGCGCGTAGACGAATGCCGCGTTGGCGTCCTCGCCCGGCGCGCTCTGCTTGACCGTGGCGCCGGCTTCGTCCGTGGTTGCGGCCAACGGACGCACCGTGATCTCCAGTGAGACGATGACCTCTTTGGCCGAAGTCCGGCTTACGCTGCACGCGGTTTGGATGGACGTGTAGTCTCGTGTGTACTTGACTAGGTGCATGTAGACGAGTTTCAGCGCATGAAGCACGCACGCGCGCTGTCCCTGCATGATCGCGGGCACATCCTTTGCGAACGTGAACAGCAGGCTGGTGTTGCTGCGGATGGCACGCACGGTTGCCGTCTGTGTGGCATCCTGGAGCAGTTTCTCGAGTTCAATCTCGTCGGGTTCGGGCATGGTGCCGGCATCCGTCTGGGCCAGGTTGAGCGCATCGTTGACCACGTCGGTCAACTCCCTGGCCGCGGATTGCATGCGCAGCAGGTTCACCCCTGCCTCTTTGGGTTTGCTCGTGGCCAGGTAGCCGAACCCCATCATGGCGTTGAGCGGGTCGCGGATTTCGTGGCTGAGATAGGAGATCAGTTGTCGCTTGGCGACGTTGGCCTGCTGTGCGGCGAGTTGCCGCGCCTCGGCTTTCAGCCACAGGTTCGGCACCCAGAGCACCAGGCAGACGCACGCCAAGAGCAGTCCGCAACCTGCAATCAGGGCGATTCTCACGGCCGGATGGAAAGGCGCAAGCGCGGCGGCTTCACTGTAGAGCGCTGTCAGGACAAATCGCCCGGGCTGGTTCCGGACCAGTACCGGCGCACACAGTATGGCCAGCCGTCCGTGAGGTGTGTCCTCAAAGGGCCCGGCCACCGCCCCCGTGCGCAGCACGCCGGCACGCACGGCGCGAGCGGCATCCAGAGTCACGCCGCCGCCTACGACTACGACAGGACGGCTGGCGTGCGTATCGCTCGCGGGCACGAACTCGAGGCGGGCGGCCGTCAGGCCGTGGAGCGACTGGCTCTGCTCGATCATGACCTCGACCTGTTCTGATGATCCAGGAGGCAAACCGCCGGTGCCGGCGGCAGGGTCGTACGTCTCGATCAGCGGCCCGATGTGGTCTGCCAGGTAGATCAGCGCGTTGAGCGCCTGCTGCCGGCTGCTGTCCCGCAGGATGACCCGAATGGGGCGGGCCATGAGAAAACCCGTCGCGGCGAATGCCCCGCACAGGGCAGCCACGGCGAGCAGACGTGTAATCACTGTGCGCAGATAGCCTGACAGACTCATAGGCGGTACAACCCAGCTCCTGGTTTCGCGGTGCGCTGCCGTCTCCTGGCAGAAACACTCCCAAACATCGGCTGTACATAGTAATGGATCAGGGGTTGGGCGTCCACGTCTTGTTTCCCGCTTGGTGGGTCCGGTTGTTCCTCTCGCACCCCACCGACAAAGACCGCACCCTCCCCATCGGGGTTCCCCGTGTTGTCCCCGCCGGGCCCGCGTCGAGGTACGCGACAACGTTGCCGTCAGCGCCGAAGGCGTGGTATCGTAAATCCATGTGCGTCATTCCATCCGCCAACCGGGGCTGCGCGGCCGTCTCCCAGGCCATGCCGACGCTGGGTCCGTCAGAGTACCTGGCCGCCCTACAGCGTGGCCGTCGGCCGTACCACGACGGCTACTACGCCATGTACTCCAGCCTGCTTGGCGGCATGGTCGTCGACCCCGTGCTGATGCAGATCCCCGTAGACGATCATCTGGTTCACCGCGGCGACGGCGTGTTCGACACCTGCAAGTGCGTGAACGGGGCCATTTTCAACCTCGACGCCCATCTGGCGCGCATCGTGCGTTCGGCGGACGCCATCGGCATCGCCTGGCCGGGCGGCCTCGCGGCCATTCGCGCGTTGACGGTCGAAACCCTCCGCGTGGGTGGCCGCCGGGACTGCTCCGCACGGGTTATCCTGGCACGCGGCCCGGGTGGCTTCGGCGTCAGTCCGTATGAGCCGCCGGCTCCGGCGCTCTACATCCTGGCCTACGCGCTGGGTGTTCCGTTCATGGCGACCCACCCACAGGGCGCCCGCGTGCGGCGCAGCGCCATTCCGGCCAAACCCGCTTTCTTCGCGGGGGTCAAGAACTGCAACTACCTGCCCAATGTGCTGATGAAGCGGGAGTCCGTCGATGCGGGCGTGGATTACGTCGTCGGTTTCGATTCCGCCGGGCATCTGACCGAGGGTCCGGTTGAGAACGCCGGCATCGTCACGCGCGATGGCGAACTGGTTTTCCCGAGACTGGAGAACATTCTGGCCGGCACAACGATGCTGCGGGTCGTCGAACTGGCGCAGGCCCTGGTCGCGACCGGCGAGATCCGGGCCGTGCGGTTCCGCGACATCACCGAAGCGGAGATCTTCGCGGCAGCCGAGATGCTGATGGTCGGCACGACCATCAACGTCGTGTCAGTGCGTGAATACGAGGGACGCCCCGTGGGCGCGGGCGTGCCTGGGCCAGTGGGTCGCCGTCTTGACGATGCCTTGGTCTGCGACATACAAACCAATGCCGATTTGCACACGCAGGTGTTTTGAACGGAACGTGAACGATGGCAGATGTCTTCTCCGAAGCAGTGGCGCGATGCGGGGTCCGGCTGGATCCCGCCGCGCGCGACATGGCCGGTCTGGTCGGTGAGCTGATCGGTGCGGCGGTTGCCGAAGGCTTGCTGCCTGCGGAGCGACAGCAGGAGGCCCTCGATGCCGTGCTCCGGCGCGAACAGAGCGCCTCAACCGTTCTGCCCGATGGCATCAGCTTCCCGCATGGGCGGATCGATGGTCTGGCCCATGCGGCCGTCGTTCTCGGTGTGCATCGTCTCGGGGTTGATCTGGGAGCCCCCGACGGCCAGCTGACCTGCCTGACCGTGCTGATGCTGGTGCCCGCCGCCGCCGGCGCCAGCCACGTCCAGATGCTGGCGCGCTTCAGCCGCAAGCTGCTCGATCCTGCAGCGCGCGCGCGGCTGCAGGCGTCGACCTCCGCCGCGGACGTGCGACAGATCCTCGTCTCCTGAACCGACCGGAGTATACGCCCAATGAAACCGATCATGCTGGAAGGACACGCGGCGTTTTCGAAGTTCCGCCTCGATGCGTTGCTGACGACCCTGGGCGCCCGGATGCCCGGTCTGGCGCAGCTTGAGCTGGACGCCACGTTCGTCTACCTGCTCGACCTGGAGCGGCCCCTGGATGCGCAGGCCGGCGGGCGCGCGCAGGTGCTGCTGGGTGCGCACGCCGAAGGGATCGTGGGGGGCGGGTTCTTCGTCGCGCCGCGCAAGGGAACCATCTCGCCCTGGTCGTCCAAGGCGACTGATATCTTTCGCAACTGCGGATTGAGCGGCATCAAACGTGTCGAGCGCGCGGTGCATTTCGTGGTGCGGTCGGGTGGCCGCGTATGCGATGCCGCCTCCCTGCGGCCGGCTTGGAGCGTGCTGCATGACCGCATGACCGAGGGCGTCTACGAGGACCTGTCCGATCTGTTCGACCACCGCGCCCCCGCTGCCGGCCGGACATTCGATGTGCTCGGACGCGGACGCGCTGCGATCGAGGAAGCCAACCGGACGATGGGACTGGCGCTCAGCGAGGACGAGGTCGACTACCTTCACGACGCCTACACCAAGGCCAGGCGCAATCCGACCGACACCGAGCTGGTCATGTTCGGCCAGGTCAACTCCGAGCACTGCCGCCATAAGATTTTCAACGCCCGCTGGATCATCGACGGTCAGCCCCAGGAGATGTCGCTGTTCCAGATGATCAAGCATACGCACGCCTGCCACCCCGCGGGCACACTGGTGGCGTACAGCGACAATGCCGGCGTCGTCGAGGGGGCACAGACGAAGGCTCTCCTGTCCAATCCCGAGGATGGCCGCTACGCCTTTGAGGATGACCGTCTGGACCTGATCATGAAGGTCGAGACGCATAACCACCCGACGGCCATCTCGCCCCATCCGGGCGCGGCCACGGGTGTGGGCGGCGAGATCCGCGACGAAGCCGCCACCGGCATCGGCGGGCGCAGCAAGGCCGGCTTGTGTGGGTTCGTCGTGTCGCACCTGCGCGTGCCGGGCCTGGCCATGCCGTGGGAGCACACGCTGGCCGAGTTTCCGGGGCGGCTCGCTTCGCCGCTGGCCATCATGTTGGAGGGGCCGATCGGCGGGGCCGGGTTCGGCAACGAATTCGGTCGTCCGCAGCTCTGCGGTTTCTTCCGCACCTGTGAGGAACGCGTGGCCGATATCTACCGTGGCTACCACAAGCCCATCATGCTGGCCGGCGGGATGGGCACGATCCGGCGTGGTCAGGTCGCCAAGCACGAGGTCGTGCCCGGCGCGCTGATCGTTCAACTCGGCGGCCCAGCCATGCGCATCGGATTGGGCGGCGGGGCGGCCTCGTCCATGGCCTCCGGCAGCAACGACGAGGCGCTGGATTTCAATTCGGTTCAGCGCGGCAATGCCGAGATGCAACGCCGCTGCCAGGGGGTGATCGACGCCTGTATCGCGCTGGGCGCGCAGAACCCCATCCTGAGCATCCACGATATCGGCGCGGGTGGTCTCTCCAATGGGTGCCCGGAACTGGTCGAGCACACGGGCGCCACGTTCGATCTGCGCACCGTGAACAACGAAGAGCCTTCCATGAACCCCATGGAGATCTGGTGCTGCGAGGCCCAGGAACGCTACGTGCTCGCGATCGGCGCCGCCGACCGCGAGCGTTTCGCGGCGCTCTGCCGGCGCGAGCGCTGCCCGGTGGCCTTCATCGGCGTGACGCGAGACGACCAGCGCCTGATTCTGGAGGACCGGCACTTCGGCGACCGGCCCATCGACATGGATATCCGCGTGCTGCTCGGCAAGCCGCCGCGCATGCTGCGCGATGTGCGCCACGTGGCAGCACACCTGCCGCGGCTTGACCTCGCATCCGTGGAACCTGCCGACGCGCTCGCGCGCATCCTGCAGTTCCCGGCCGTGGCCTCGAAGAACTTCCTGATCACCATCGCCGACCGCTCGGTGACCGGCCTGGTGCACCGCGACCAGATGGTCGGGCGCTTCCAGTTGCCCGTCGCGGATCAGGCCGTGACGGCGACCGGCTACACAGGCTATAGCGGCGAAGCCATGGCCGCAGGCGAACGGACGCCCGTGGCCATCATCGATGCGCCCGCCTCCGGCCGCCTGGCGGTGGGCGAGGCGCTGACCAACCTCGCGTCGGCCAACGTCGGGACCATCGGCAACGTCAAACTCTCGGCCAACTGGATGTGCGCCTGCGGCGAGGGCGGCGAGGATGCCGCGCTGTACGACACCGTCCGCGCCGTGGCCATGGAACTCTGCCCGGCTCTCGGCGTGTCGATTCCCGTGGGCAAGGATTCGCTCTCGATGCGCACCGTCTGGAGTGACTCGACGGGCCGGACACAGCGGCAGGTGTCGCCGCTCAGCCTGATCGTCAGCGCCTTCGCACCCGTTGCCGACGTGCGGCGCACCGTGACGCCCGACCTGAAGCCCGGCGCATCTGTGCTGCTGCTGGTCGATCTGGGTGCCGGCCGCAACCGGTTGGGTGGCAGCACGCTGGCGCAGGTCCACAACCAGATCGGCGACCAGGCCCCGGACCTGGACGATCCGGCCTGCTTCGGCCGCTTCTTCGCGGCCATCCAGGAGTTGGTCGAACGTGGTTGGCTGCTGGCCTATCATGATCGCTCGGACGGCGGCTCGGCCGTCACGCTGATCGAGATGGCCATGGCCGGCGGGCGCGGGCTCGCCGTCAACCTGCCGGGCTCGGCGCGTGACCCCCTGGCCGCGCTGTTCAGCGAGGAACTCGGCGCCGTGCTGCAGGTGGCGCAGGAACGGTTGCCCGATGTGCTGTCGCTGTTCGAGCGCCATGCGCTGTCCGAGATCGTGCATGAGATCGGCGCGCCTTCGGATGACCGCGTCTGCCGGCTCGCCGTCGGAGGCGCCCCGGCGGTCGAGGAATCACTCACGGCGCTGCGCCGACGCTGGACCACGCTCACCGCGCGGATGCAGGCTTTGCGCGACAATCCCGTCTGCGCCCAGGAAGAGCACGACAACGCGGAGGATGCGGACGACCCGGGCCTGACGTTCCATGTGACGTACGATCCCGACGCGCCGGTCGCGCCCGTGGACGTGAAGACGCGACCGCGCGTGGCGATCCTCCGCGAACAGGGGGTGAACGGCCACGTCGAGATGGCGGCGGCTTTTACGCTCGCAGGCTTCGAGGCCGTTGATGTGCACATGACCGATCTGCACGGCGGCCTCGGCCTTGACAGCTTCAGCGGACTGGTCGCCTGTGGCGGATTCTCCTACGGCGATGTGCTGGGCGCCGGTTCGGGGTGGGCGCGCTCGATCCTGTACAGTTCCCGCTTGGCTGAGAGCTTCAAGGCGTTTTTCGAACGCCCCGGCACGTTCACGCTCGGCGTCTGCAACGGGTGCCAGATGGTGTCGCAACTGAAGGACATCATCCCCGGAGCAGGCCATTGGCCGCGTTTTGTGCGCAACGTCTCGGAACAGTTCGAAGCGCGCTACGCCACCGTCGAGGTGCTGGAGTCGCCATCCATCCTGTTGCGCGGCATGGCCGGTTCGCGCCTGCCGATCGCCGTTGCGCACGGCGAGGGTTTTGCCGCGTTCGACGCGGTGGCCGACCGGCACGCGACGCTGCAGTCGAACCTGGCGGCCCTGCGTTTCGTCGATGGGCGCGGCCGGCCGACGGAGCGCTACCCGTTCAACCCGAACGGGTCCGAGGGCGGCTTGACCGGCTTCACGTCCGTCGACGGACGCGCCACGATCATGATGCCGCACCCCGAGCGCGGCTTCCGGTCCGTGCAACTCTCCTACCGGCCGGCCGACCTGTTCACGGGTGAGGCCGGTCCGTGGCTGCGCATGTTCCGCAACGCCCGCGCGTTCGTTGACGACGGCGCGTAGGGCGCCGCGTTACGGGACGCGACGGGTATCCATCAGCGTTTGGGCGGCGCGGCTTCGAGAATCAGCGCGCCCAGTTTGTCGTCCAGAACCAGCAGTGCGAAGCGTTCGGCGCGGTCGAGGTCGTCGGTCGAGAGCGAGGCGTAGTCAAACGCCCCGCGCAAGTCGGTGTAGCCGTCCTTGAAGAAACGCACGTCGCCGCCCGCGGACCGCGCGTAGACTTTCACATAGGCGCCTGCCACGGGGCGGGCGCCATCGGTCGTACGTACGCGCACCTGCCCGTAATTGGCCACGATCTGGGCGTCCATGGCGTGTGGCGTATAGGAGACGCGCTCCGTCAGCCCCTCGGCCTGGATCTCGACCAGCACGTTGCGCTGCCGGAAATCGGCCGGGATCTCCACGCTGCGCACGACCTCGCCGGCCCCGAGCTTGATGCTGTCTGACCGCGCCGGGCGCACGTAGCCCAGCCGCGCGCTCTCATCACCCAGGAAGGGCTGGCGCGAGAAGAGCAGTTCGATGTCCAGCGGGAAGTAGCGCACGTCGCACGCCGCCAGGTTGCGGCTGCGCAGTTCAAGCTTCGCGCCTTCCACGCGCGCGGTCAGGCTGGGCGCCTCGGCGGCCAACTGGTCCTGCACCTGTTCGCGCTTGTCGGCGTCCAGCACCTTGGCGCCTGCGCCGCGCGCCTCGTCGGCCTGCGCCACGATGTTGCGGAAACGGTCGCGCCAGCGGTCCACCGGGTAGTCCGCGTAGGCCGCGGCGATCTTGCGGGCGTCATCCGGCTTGCCCTGCGAGAACGCCAGGTAGGCGCGCAGGTAGTTGGCCTGCATCCGCGTGTCGGCGTCGTCCGGTTTGGCCGTGGTGAACCAGGCAGCCGCTTCGCCCACGCGGTCCTGCAGCAGCAGGCAGGTCACCACCGCCAGGCGTTCGCGAACACCCAGTTCGGGGCGGTAGGCGAGATAGTCCATCACACGCCCGTATTGTGCGAAGAACGATGAGTTCGAGATCGTGCGCTGGCGTCCGAGCGGATGGGCGCGGGCGTTGACCAGCGGCCAGTATTCCTTGTGCTCCAGGACGCGCAGCGCCTCGGCGTCGACGTCGAGCAGCGGGCTGGCGAGCCACAGCCCGCACGCGCGCACGAAGTCGGGCTGGGCGCGGACCAGGTATTCGCGGATGCGCGGCACGTCGTTGTGGCTGACCGCATAGCTCCACAGGGTGTCGTCAAAGGCGTGGCGCGTGTCGAGCACGGCCAGCGTCTGGCCGAACAGGGCCTTGTCGCGCATGCGCCAGGCGACACGGCTGAGCGCCACGGCAGGACTGTGGACGTTCTGTTCGCGCAGGAACGTGAGCATCTCCTCCGGCGTGCCGTTCTGTGAGACGTAGTCCCAACTGGCCTTGTCGACCAGCGTCGGCTTGGGCACCACATGGCACACCAGCGCCTCGGCGCGGCCCACCACGCGGCCCTCTTCGGCCACGGTGGTCGGGAAGTGCGCAAACTCGCCCGCGGCCGGGAAGTAGAAGAAGTACTCGAGCGTCTGCGTGGCGTAGGGTTCCAGGCGCAGCGGTAGGCTGCGCGTGGCCAGCCCCTTCGAGACCGGCAAGGCCCCCGCCGGGATCTGCAGTAGCGCCGAGACCTTGCGCCGCGCGCCCGTCGGGTTGGTCAGAACGACCTGCGCGCCGTAGACGCGGCCGGCGACGAACTCCTCGCGCACGTACTTCTCGACGCGCTCGGAGCCCACCTGCCGCCAGCGGTCGGCGTTGTCGAACAGGTTCTCGACCACCATCAGCGGCGCGTCGCCCGGGGCTGCTTCGGCCGGGCTGATCTGCTGGTGGTAGATGACGGTGTGAGAAGCCGGCGTGTAGGTCCAGCGCGCACCGTCAACCGCGTCCTTCGGTTCGACGGCCTTGAACGGCAGCTCAAGCACCGCGAGGGCGCAGAGCCGTTCGGCCAGCGTTCCCGCGGCTTCGTCGAGACGCGGCGAGAGGAACGGCGCCTGGCCGTTGTGCGCGGCGTAGTCGCGCCAGAATCCGTTGACCGCGATCAGCCCGGCGTCCATGTTCTCAAGTGGCACGTGGTAGTAGTGCGACTCGACCCATTCGCGTGTCTGCTCCGGCGCACGGTAGAGCTGCTGCGTGCGGACGCGCCGACCGAGGTCGCTCTTCAGCTCCTGCTGGGACTCCTCCGCCATGGCGAGGTTTTCCATGACCATGTCCTTCGCGGCCTCCTCCTTGTTCGCGCCACCGAGACGGCGCAACGACTCGCGTTCAGCCGGCATCCGCTTGCCGCCTTCTGCCAGGCCACCCTTGTCTGCCTCGGAGCGGGCCATCGCCTTGGACAGCGCCGGTGCCGCCGGAGCGGGAGCTGCCGCTGCGACCATGTCGTTTGCCAGCCCCCGCATGACCAGGGGCTGTGGGAGATCGGCGACTTTCTCCATCTGCAGCTTCTGCTTCATGTCCTCGGCCCGGTTGGCGCCCTCCAACTCGCCGCTCTGCACGGCCGTGCGGAAGCGGCGATCAAAGGCTTCAGGTTCAACGGGGATCAGGTCATGCTGGTCGGTCACCGCGCGCGTCACAAGCGGCCGTTGCGCCGCGACGCGCTGTCCAAGCAGAATACGCTCGAGCGTGTTCAGGCGGCTGAACTCGCCCGCCGCCAGGTAGCGCGACAGGTCGGCGTCCAGCAGCCAGTGGTCCATGAACGTCTTGTCGCGTTTGTTCGCCAGGTGGGGCTTCACCACCTTGTCGAAGAACGGCCGGTCCTTGTGATACAGGAAGAAGGCCAGTTCGTGGCAGGCGTATTCGCTGTAGAGCTCGCGCTGTCGTTCCGGCTTGAGGTTGGGCCAGTCCGTGACGAACGCGAACTTGAGGAAGGTGTCGTCCGGTTGCAGTGTCTGGAAGAAACGGAACACCTTGGCCAGCGAGTCGTAGGTCTCGAGACGGGCGCTGGGCAGATCGGAGACCGTGAACGGCGTACCGGCCGCGACGGGGGTTGCCGTTTTGCGCTCGGCCATTGGTTGCTGCGGGTCGAGCGCCTTGGCTAGGCGCAGGTCCCGCGGCTGCCAGGCGGGGTCCTCGAGCGACGTGCCGCGCCAGGCCAGCGCCAAGCCGTCCGATGCGACGGCGAGCACCTCGCAGCGGCCGGCCAGGTCGGTCAACGGGATGCGCACGACGCCGGCGGCATCCGGCTTGAGGTTGGCCCAGACGCGCGCCGGCGCGGGCAGGAAATCGAGTGTGGCTGTGCCGACGTCGGCTCCCGCGCCCCCTCCACCGTACGCCGCCACCGCCCGGCTTCGTCCGCCGGAACTGCGCATCGCCGCGCTGGTAGCGGGCGCGTCCCACTGCTCGCCGCCCTGCGCCAGTTGCAGGACCGTCTCCGTGGTCGTTCGGCTCCAGGGGTTCAGCAGCAGGCTCGGGCGCTCCAGCATGTTGCCAGGGAAACGCTCGGCGTAACGGCGGTCGAGGACGTAGCGCGCTTCGTCGCCGATGGTCCGGCCCGACACATACGAGGCCGGCTGCGCGAGCCACGTGAGGAGGGCGGGGTCGCGTGACGGCACGCCCGCTGCGTAGGCGTCCCAGAGGTTGCCGCCCGCGGCCATGCGGCGTGCCACGACATGCACGCGTGTCTGCGGGGCTGCGTGAGCCACACGCACCACGAGCGTATCGCCTTCGACGCCGACACCTGCCACCTGCAGCGGCCGGCTGGGCGTGCCTTCCAGCACGCGCGTGCCCCCTACGAGGGTGGTTCCGACCAGCGTGGCCGACGTGATGCGCACGGCCACGGCTTCGCCGGTGCGCTTGAACGTCAGGCGGTAGTCGCCGGGCGCCAACCCCGCGACCTCCAGGCGTCCCTCGACCACGGCGGCTCTGTCCAGCAGGTCAGCTGTGAATTCCATCCCGCCATTGGGTGTGAGGGCCAACAGCGAGAGGTCGTCGCGCAGACGGGCCGGATCGAGCCCGACCGCCGGCAGGACAACCTTGTCGCCTGCCGCCACATGCAGCGTGGGGGGCAGGGCCACGCCGGCCTGCGCGGTCAGGCGCCACGTGTGCGCGGCGTTGACGCCGTTCACCCAGAGCACGCTGATGTCCGGCAACGCGCCGAGTTGCATGCGTCCGGATGCGTCTGTCTGGAACGTCGCGTGGAGCTGTTCGCGGAAGAGGCGGTGCTTGAAACTCACGTTCACCGGCCGGCCGGCGAGCGGCTCGCCGTTGCGGCCGCGCGCTTCGACCACGTATCCACCTGCCACACGGCGCAGGAAGAGGTCGGCCACGCGGTCGCCCGCCAGAATGCCGTTGGCGTCCAGCACGGTCGCGGCGGCCAGGTCGTCGTCGCGATTCTGGCTGGCGTTGCGGACCTTGGCCGTCAGGTGCGCCTGCACCGACACCGTGCGCGCCGGGACCTTGAAGGTGTGGACGAAGTCCTCGCCGTCCTTGAACACGAGCCCTTCGCGGCGTTGCGTGGAGCCGATACCCTCGACGTCCGCGGTGCGGATCTCCAGCGCGGTCTGCTGGAGCAGGCTGAGATCGGCGGGACGTCCGTTGGCGAGCAGCAGCGGCCGCAGCACGACACTGGCCTTCTCGCCCGACAGCAGGCTCTCGCGATCAAGCAGGGCGCCCAGGCGCAGTTCGTAGCGCTCGGCTTCGTGGGGGAACGACGCGAGACAGGCCAGGCGGCCCTGCTGCACGATCACCGGCTGGTTGCCGGTTTCCCGGGTGCTGAAGGGGACGGCCACGGTGCCGTCGGCGTCGGCCTTGTAGTTCTGGCCGGACAGCCAGAGCGTCGCGCCCTCGACCTTGCGGCCGGCGTCGTCAAAGACCGTGAAGACGTGGCCGGCGGCGCCGGGCCGCTGCATGAAGCGCAGCCGCCCCTTATGCACGAGCGCGCGGCTGCTGACGCCGTTGCCGACCCATTCGACCACGTACAGGCCGGGTTGCCTGAGTTCAGGGAAAGTGAAACGTTCGGTATGGCGGCGCGAGGGCGGCATGTCCTTGTAGTCGATGGTGCGTTCCTGGTTCGCCACCAATCCGTCAAGCTCGATGCCGGCGTCGATCTCCGTGCGGTGTTCCCGGTAGTAGGCGGCCGCGTCCAGGTCGAAGACCTTGACCGTCAGGCGCGGGACATTCTTGATTGCGACTTCGAGTGCGACTTCGCCGTCGCTGGCGACGAACTCCGGATTGCGCGGGCTGAAGATGAGTTCGACGCGCTCCTTGAGGGCCTGGAGCTGGCTGGGCGCGAGTTTGCTGCTCCATGCGGCGCTGTCGCCGACGCCGAAGAGGATCTTGGTTTCGGCGAAGACGACCTTCAGGTAGTCCTCGTCGAGCCATTCGCGGAAGGCGCTGGTGTCGGCGGCGTCGACGAGCAGATGCTCCAGGTAGTCGCGCACGAGGGGTTCATCGTTGCCGATGGGCGCCAGGCCCGTGACGGGACGGAAGTCCTGCCCGAGGTTGGCGGTCGATTCGCTACGCGAGGCGGCGCGTTCAAGCCACTGGCGGCGCACGTACGGCATGGCGCGCGGAAGTTGAAGGTAGGCCGCGAAGCGTGCGGGGTCATACGTGCCCTGCGTGCGGTCGTGTTCGAGCAGGCGGTAGAGCACGCAGGCCTTGAAGGAGTTCTGCGAGGCCGGCAGGGACTGGGCAAACCCCCACAGGCGGCCGAGGTAGGCTCCTCGCACGGCCGTGTCAGCGTGCCAGTCGGTGTCGGGCGAGGGGAGCAGGCGGCGGGCATAGGCGTCCACGAACGCGGCGTTGCCGGCCAAGTCAGGCAGGCCGGCCCGCAGGGCGTCGAATTGCGACAGCGTGAGCTTCTTGTGGATGGCGAAGCGGCCGAAGCCGCGCGTCTCGGGGTCGGTGAGTTCCGCCAGCACGAGGGCCTCGAGGCCGGGGGCATCCGGCAGCGGCAGGCGTTCGAGCAGGTCGCGGCGCTCGTCCTTCTCGAGCGGCTGGCCGACCATGCGTTCCAGGCCGGCGTCTTCGAACCCGCCCAGGTCGCTGCGGTTGGCCAACGCCTGCTGCTTGAACCGGTCGAAGGCGATCACGGCCGGATCGAGCGCCGTGGGGTAGCGGGTGATGGGATCGGCGACTTCGCGCTGGTGGTTAAACGTCAGTCCCAGCTTGTTGCGCAGGAAGGCGAGGGTGCCGACGGCGTCCTGCGGGTAGCGCAGCAGGGCCTGGCGGCGCTCGACGGTCTGGTAGCGTTCGCCTTCACCGAGCTGCTTGGACCACTGCTTGAGCAACGGCCCGACTTTGTCGGTTTGTCCCGTGTTCTGGGCCTGAAGGCACTGGTAGAAGAAATAGTCCTCGGTGCCGGGGATCAGTTCGGTGAGGGCCTGCGCGCGGTCGGGCGCGAGGGCAAAACGTTCGTTGTAGCCAATCTCATTCTCGACGGCGTGAACCACCGACAGGCACGCGATGGCCGCAATGGCCGTGCAGGTTGACTTGCTGGACATCAGACACCTCCCGGACGGGCACTACCGCCGCGTCATGTTGAGAATAGACTATGCACCCTCTTGCGCCGCAGCGCAAGCATGCGCAGGCCGCGGTTGTAGGTGATACGTTTGCAGAAGGGGGTTTCTTTTGAGAGAGCGGGGCATTGACGAATGTCCCCATATCCGACATTATCGGCACAGTATGAATATGCGTCTCAGATCCCTGCCGGGAGTGCGGCGTCGGCTGTGCGCCTGCCGGTCGGCATCCGGCCGGGCTGTTCGGCGCCACGTCTTGGTGATGAGCGCGTTGGTTGCGCTGCTGCCGTGGCTTTCCCTGGCGGCAACGGCCGTGCCGACCTTGGCGGACTACCGCGCGGTCCTCGCTCAGGCCGAGACGGCGCGTGAAGAGCGGATCACCAGTCTGAACGCGTCCTACGCCAGGGCGCCTAAGGGGCTCGTTAAGGCGCATTTGGCTGCCGACAGGATGGTTGAGGCCGAGGCCGCCAACAAAGAGCTGAAACTCGTCGAGGCGCAGATCAAGGACGCATCTGGTCCGGCGCCCGCGGCAACCGAGCCGGTGCAGACGAGTACGAAGCCGCACCTGACTTTCGCCGGCTTCACATCTTCGGCCCCGTTCGCCACCGTGCGAATCGAGACTACCACCGGTGTGCACAGTCCCTGCATCAGCGCGTTCCTGTTCACGTAGCGGCGGCTGCGTTCGCGTGGCTGCGAGAGGGGGAGGCATGTCGGTGCCGTTTCGCATCTTGGGCGCGCTGACCATTGTGGTGGCCGCGCTTGGATATGCCGTCGCGCAGCCCACGTTGCGCGCCAACCGCGCGTCGCCGGTCACGGTTGACCCGGTCCGCTTACGGATGCGCGTTGACACGCTCGCGGCGGATTTCCACCCGCGTGACTGGCGGCACCCGGCCAACCTCGCCAAGTGCGCCGACTACATCACCGGTGAACTCGCGCAGGCAGGCGCCTGTGTCACGACGCAGGAGATCCGGGCCGCCGGTGCGGTCTACCGGAACGTGATCGGCCGGTTCGGCGTGGGTAGGGGGAACAGGATCGTGGTGGGCGCGCACTACGATGCGTTCGGCGCCACCCCGGGCGCCGACGACAATGCCAGCGGCGTGGCGTCCCTGATCGAGTTGGCGTATCTGCTTGGCCGCCACGCACCCGACGCCGAGGTCGAACTGGTGGCCTACGTGCTTGAGGAACCGCCGTTTTTCCAGACCGAGTCCATGGGGAGCGCCGTTCACGCGGCGAGCCTGGCCCGTGACGGCGCGGGCATCAGGGGCGTCATCGTGCTCGAGATGGTCGGGTATTTCAGCGATGTGCGCGGCTCGCAATCGTATCCCGTCCCCCTGCTGCGCCTGTTCTATCCCGGACGCGCGAACTTCATCGGCATCGTTGGGCGATGGGACCAGGGTGACTGGATCAAGACCGTCAAGACCGGCATGAAGGGCGCCACCGACCTCCCTGTCCGCTCCATCCGCGCGCCATCTGCCATTCAGGGCGTCGACTTCTCGGACCACGCCAGCTACTGGTCTCACGGCATTAACGCTGTCATGGTCACCGACACCTCGTTCTACCGCAACAAGGCCTATCACACCGCCGCCGACACACCTGCCACACTGGATTACACCCGAATGGCGAAGACGGTTGTAGCCGTCTTTGAGACGACCCGATTCGGACGCTGAGTCGCGTGCCGACGGCGTTTCTCGGCCGGCGTGCTGCATTGCCGGAGGGTGAACCGGCGGCCGTCAGGGCGTGTTCATCGGCCGACAATGTAGATAGGCGAGCGCAGCAGACAAATATGTAGTATTGATATGTTGGCATACAGAAAAGTCTATTACAATTGAAGTGCGTGGAGGTGCCATAGAGATCGAGTATGTAGTAAGGAATTGCATACCAACAACTAACGGCTATATATGTTCTTTTGTCGTCGTTTGGCATCGTGCCTGCGTATGGGATGGACATCTGTGACTAGTCAGTATCAGGTTATCATAACAGCAGTGTCCGCCGTGGGCGGGCAGAAAGAGGAGCGCATCATGAAAAGGGCGGAACGGTTCATTGAGGTGGTTCTGGGGACGGTCGTTGTGATGGCTGGGGTGGTCTGCCCCCGCGCCATTTGCGCAGCCGACGCGACAGTTGGCATGGACTTCGTATCGGCCTACGTCTTCAGGGGCAATACGTTCAACGACGGTGCGGTGCTGCAGCCGGGGTTGTCGGTCAGCAACTTCAAAGTCAGCGAGACGACCACGCTGCCGCTGACGCTGGGCGTATGGGCGAACATGGACATTGGCGACTACGATGACACGCTCGACGAGGGCGAGTTCTCGGAGGTCGATTTCACCGCATCCTATGCGTTGCCGACGCTAGTCGACAAACTGGGCTGGTCGGTCGGCTACTGCGAATACATGTATCCCGGCGGCGCGGACACGGATCGTGAGGTGAACCTGGGCTTCACCTATGACACGTTCCTCTCGCCGTCGCTGACGTTCAACTACGGGTTGGACGGCGCGCTGCAGGACAACTGGTACATTGAGGGCGGGTTGAAGCACGCCTTTGATCTGGACCCGGTGACGCTCACGCTGAGCGGCACGCTGGGTTACCAGATCCTCTCGGGCGTCGACACGCCGCAGTTCACCGTGACGCCGGGTGCGACGCTGCCGACGGCGGTGAGTGAACTGGTTCCCCAGTACGTGGCCTGGGCGCAGACCCCACGCGGCGGCGCGGAAGGGTTTGGGCCGCTGGTGCTGACGGCCTCGGCGTCGTACAAGATCCTCACGGCGTCGGTCAGCTACGTGGCCGAGATCGATGACGACGTGCTGGCGAATTACGATGTGGAGATTGTTGGCAAACTGGGCGTGGCTTACACGTTCTGATGTTATCTGACTGCATGACAACGCGAACAAGGGAGAATGAGCAATGAAAAGGTGGATGGGGATTGGATTGTTGGCCGTGTCCATGGTGGGGTTGGGCATTGGACATGCCTGGGCACAGACCGAAGGCGCTCCCGCCGCGGCTGCCGTGGTTGCTGCGGCTGCGCCCAAGGTTGACATGGGTGACACGGCGTGGGTGCTCGTCTGCACCGCGCTCGTGATGCTGATGACCCCCGGGTTGGCATTCTTCTATGGCGGCCTGGTCCGTCGCAAGAACGTGCTGTCGATCCTGATGCAATGCTTCGCGATGCTCTGCCTGATCAGCGTGCAGTGGGTGCTCTTCGGCTACAGCCTGTCGTTCGGCCCGGATATCAAAGGGCTGATCGGCAGTCTGAGCTGGGCGGGCCTGCGCGGCGTCGGCATGGAACCGAATGCGGACTATGCGGCGACGATTCCGCACCAGGTCTTCATGATGTTCCAGATGATGTTCGCCGTGATCACGCCGGCGCTGATTCTGGGCGCCTTTGCCGAGCGGATGAAGTTCGGGTCGTTCTGCGTGTTCGTCCTGCTCTGGGCCACGCTGGTCTATGATCCGGTGGCGCACTGGGTCTGGGGCGTGGGCGGTTTCCTGCGCACGATGGGCGCGCTGGATTTCGCCGGCGGCACAGTGGTACACATCAACGCTGGCGTGGCGGCCTTGGTCTGCGCGCTCGTTCTGGGCAGACGTCAGGGGTATCCGGCGCGCGTCTCGCCGCCGCACAACCTGCCTTTTGCCGTGCTGGGCGCCGCACTGCTCTGGTTTGGCTGGTTCGGTTTCAACGCGGGCAGCGCACTGTCCGCCAACGGGCTGGCCGGCAACGCGTTCATGGTCACACATATCGCCGCAGCCATGGCTGGCGTGGCCTGGGCGGCGTTGGATCTGATCTTCAGCAAGCGTCCGACCGTGCTGGGCATCATCACCGGCGCCGTGGCGGGCCTGGTGGCGATCACACCGGCGGCCGGGTTCGTCGGCGTGGGCGGCGCGCTGGGGATCGGCGTGGGGGTGAGCGTGATCTGCTACTTCTTCGTGGCGGTGGTGAAGAACCGGCTCGGCTATGACGACTCGCTCGACGCATTCGGCGTGCATGGCATCGGCGGACTGTGGGGCGCGCTGGCCACGGGCCTGTGGGCGACCAAGACCGTGAATGCCGCAGGTGCTGACGGCCTGCTGTTCGGCAATCCCCTGCAGCTCTGGATTCAGACCAAGGCCTGTCTGGTGACCATCGTCTATTCGGCGGTCATGACCTACGTGCTGCTGAAGGTGGTCGACAAGCTGATGGGCTTGCGCGTCTCCGAGCAGGACGAGCGGATCGGTCTCGATCTGACACAACACCGTGAATCCGGTTACACCACACTCGAATAGAAACAGGGAGAAACACACATGAAATACATTGTAGCCATCATTCAACCCGATCGTCTGGACGACGTGTTGCAGAAATTGACGGATCAGGAGATCCACCTGGTGACCGTTTCCAGCGTGCTGGGACGCGGCCGCCAGAAGGGGATCGCCGAGGTCTACCGCAGCCACAAGGAGGCGGGTAGCCTGCTCAAGAAGATCAAGCTCGAGATTGCCGTCAATGACGCGTTCGTTGAGGCCACAATCTCGGCCATCACGTCCGGGGCGCACACCGGCAAGGTGGGCGACGGCAAGATCTTCGTGCTGGATATCGAGCAGTGCGTCCGCATCCGCACAGGCGAAACCGGCGGCGTGGCGATCGGCTAGTACGAGACCGCACGAGACCGCAAGAGACCGTTCGTTCGGCGCGCGGGTCCGCAAGGGGGCGCATCCTCGTTTCGGTGCACGTCACATTCGCGCGACGTGAGCCGCAGCGGGCCCGTAGGTCCCGCTGTACCGCGCGGCACTGATCGTACAGCGGGACCTACGGGACCGCTGATTGGCGCGGCAGACGTCCACGCGGTTGGGCGGTGGTGCACCGAAGCGCGGATGCGCCCTCCGCAAGGGCCCGCGCGCCTTTGCACTTGAGGGGCACCCGCGATTGGGAGAGAATCACCCCATGAGTTACACACCCGCGCCCGGCCGCTATGCCGAGATGACGTACAACCGCTGCGGCCGCTCCGGCCTCAAGCTGCCCGCGATTTCACTGGGCCTGTGGCAGAATTTTGGCGACGCGGCCGATGCGGCCGCGAGTCGCGACCTGCTGGCCGCGGCGTTCGATCTTGGCATCACGCATTTTGACCTGGCCAACAATTACGGGCCGCCGCCGGGTTCGGCCGAGCGCCTGTTCGGGAAACTGCTGGCGAGCGATTTCAGTGCCTGGCGCGACGAGATGATCATCTCGACCAAGGCGGGCTACCTGATGTGGCCGGGCCCCTACGGCGAGTGGGGTTCGCGCAAGTACCTGCTGGCCAGTCTCGACCAGAGCCTGCAGCGCATGGGCCTCGACTACGTCGATATCTTCTACCACCACCGCCCCGACCCCGAGACGCCGCTGGAAGAGACGATGCTGGCGCTGGATGCGACCGTGCGGCAGGGCAAGGCGCTCTATGTCGGCATCTCCAACTACCCGGCCGATCAGGCCCGCGCGGCGTCGCGCCTGTTGCGCGAGCTGCGCACGCCGTTCGTGATCCACCAGCCGCGCTACAACCTGCTGGACCGCTGGATCGAGAAGGGGTTGCTGGATGTGGCCGGCGAGGAGGGGTTCGGCCTGATCGTCTTCTCACCGCTGGCGCAGGGGGTCCTCAGCGGCAAGTACGCGCGCGGCGTTCCCGGCGATTCGCGGGCCGGCCGCGGCAGTCCGTTCCTGTCGGGGGCGCGGCTGCCGGCCGCCGCCATCGCACAGGCCGAGCGGCTGGCGCCGATCGCGGCGGCCCGCGGTCAGTCGCTGGCCCAGATGGCGCTCGCATGGGTGCTGCGCGATCAGCGCGTGACCTCCGCCCTGATCGGGGCCAGCAAGCCCGAGCAGGTGCGCGAGAATGTCGCCGCCCTGCAGCGCCTCGCATTCGGCGCGGACGAACTCACGGCGATTGAGAAGGCCCTGGCCTCCTGACGCGCAGCGCCGCGCCGCCGCGCCCGTTGCGCCAATCTCCTGTGTTCCGCCGCCACCAAACCGTGGTATACTTTTTGGCATTTACTGGGAGGTACGCTATGAACTTACGCTTATATTCGTTGGTTGCCGCGACGGTGTTGGCCACGACGTTGTCCGGTCTGGCCGAGAGCGTCTACGTGGTGCGAATCACGGACATTCGTAAGGCGGACGCGTGGGAAGTCATGACTCGCGAGGACGTCGCCAAACTGAAGAAAGAGGTGCAGGAGGAGGCCCGTGTTTTCCCCGCAGCGTTGGCGGCGGTGAAGAAGGAGTGGGATGCCGATGAACTCCTGACGAAGAGCGCGTTTCCCGGGGGCGCTTTTGCGCCGCGCAAGACGACCGAGCAGGGGCCGATCGAGCGTGAGCAGGCCGAGAAGAAGAAGCAGTCGCTTGAGGAACGCCAGGCCGATGCGGCAGTCAAGGCCGCGGAGGAGAAGGACAAACTCAAGCGTAGCAACTCGGCCAATGTCAAATCGGAGATCGATCGCGAGGCGTTGCGTCAACAGAATATCGACAAGGCGCTTGAGAAGCTCAACCTGAAGCTGAAGGAGCTGCTCAAGCGCGAGGTTCCGCTGAACGGATTGTGACCCATGCCCCCGATGATCATCACCTGGTCCTCGACCCAACCCAATCGCGACGTTGAGGCCTTTCTCAGCCGTCCGGCCTTCGACCCGGCCGCCGAACGCGCCGCCGCGCGCGTGCTGGCCGATGTCCGCCGCCGGGGCTTGCCAGCCGTTCTGGATGCGGCGCGGCGTTTTCAGGGCGTGGCCCTGCGGCCGGCGGACCTGCGCGTGGGCGCCGCGGAGTGGCGTCGTGCTGCGGCGCGCGTGCCGCGGCCGGTGGCGGCGGCGGTGCGCGAGGCGCATCGCCGCGTGACGGCGTTTGCCCAAGCCGGCCTGCGGCGCGACTGGCAGATGCCTTCGCCCGGCGGTGGCCGTCTGGGCGAACGGTTCCTGCCGCTCGAGCGGGTGGGCGTCTATGTGCCGGGCGGCACGGCGCCGTTGGCGTCAACTGCGATCATGACGGCCACGCTGGCCCAGGTGGCAGGTGTGCGTGAGATCGTGGCCTGCACGCCATGCGGTCCCGACAAGCAGATCAACCCCGTCCTGCTCTATGCCCTGCGATTGGCCGGCGCCACGGAGGTCTACCGCGTCGGCGGCATCCAGGCGATCGGACTGATGGCTTTTGGCGCGTCGCGCGTGCGGCCGGTCAGTAAGATCGTCGGTCCGGGCAATGCGTACGTCACGGCTGCCAAGCGGCAGGTGTACGGTTTCGTCGCCATCGACCAGGTGGCCGGCCCCAGTGAGATCGCCGTGCTGGCCGACGCTTCGGCCAAACCGGCGTGGGTTGCGGCGGACCTGCTTTCACAGCTCGAACACGGCAGTGGGCTGGAGAAGGCGCTGCTGGTCACCGACTCGGCCGAATTGGCCTTGGCCGTGGCCGACGAGTTGGCCTGGCAGATCCCGAAACTGTCACGCCAGAAGCTCATCAACCGCGCCATCGAGGCCGGCGGCCTGCTACTGGTCGTGGTCCCGAACCTGCGCGAGGGGATGGCGCTCTGCAACCGGTTCGCGCCCGAGCATCTGGAACTCATGGTTCGCCAGCCCGACCGGTTCCTGCCGGAAGTGCGCGCGGCTGGCGCCGTCTTTGTCGGCCCGTGGACGCCCGAGTCGGCCGGCGATTTCGTGGCTGGCCCCAGCCATGTGCTGCCCACCGGCGGCGCGGCGCGCATGTTCTCCGGACTGACGGTCGAGGATTTCCGGCGCCGCACCAGTGTCGTGCAGTTCACCCGGCGCGACCTTGAGCAAACGCTGCCGGTCATCGAAGCGTTCGGCGCGGTCGAGGGGCTGGATGCCCATGCGCGCTCGGCGTCGATTCGGTGTCGGTGAGGGGTGAACGGTGAACAGTGACCGGTGAACGGTGGACTCCAGAACCGTCGCCAGTCAATGAATCGCAGATGTGGCCGCAGTGCGGCACTTCGACATTTGGAGATCGACATTCGATATTCTGCGGTTTACACCGAACCCTGAACCCTTGAACCCTTGAACCTTGAACCCTTGAACCGTGAACCCTTGAACCCTGAACCCTTGAACCGTGAACCCGGAACACAGAGCCTTTCCATGAGCACACCCTACATCGCCCGTCATGTCGCCGCACTGACAGGCTATACGCCCGGCGAACAGCCGCGCGAAAGCGGCATCATCAAGCTCAACACGAACGAGAATCCGTACCCGCCGTCGCCGCGCGTCGCGGCGGCCCTGGCGGCTCTTGATGTCTCGCGCCTGCGGCTCTACCCCGACCCGATGTGCCACAAACTGCGCGAACGGATCGCCGACCTGCACGGCTGTGGCGTGGACAATGTCTTTGTCGGCAATGGGTCCGACGAGGTCCTGGCGCTGGCCACCCGTGCCTTCGTCGAGGACGACGGTTCGATCGGCTGGTTCGTGCCGTCGTACTCGCTCTACCCCGTGCTGGCCGAGATCCGCGACGTGGCGGCGCGGCCCGTCGAACTGGCGCCCGGCTTCACCTGGGCCATGCCCGCCGGCTATCGGGCTTCCCTCTTCCTGATGACCAACCCGAATGCGCCAACCAGCCTGCTGTTCGACAAGCGGCAGGTTGCGGCGTTCTGCCGCACATTCGCGGGCGTTGTCCTGATCGATGAGGCCTACGTCGATTTTGCGCGCGAAGACGCGATGGACCTGGCGATCGCCGCCACCAACACCAACACACTAGTCATGCGGACGCTCTCCAAGGCGTTCTCGCTGGCCGGGCTGCGGCTGGGCTACACGGTCGGACCGGCGCCGCTGATTGCGGCGCTCTACAAGATCAAGGACTCCTACAACGTCGACATGCTCGCGCAACTGGTCGCACAGGCGGCGATCGAGGATCCGGCGTACATGCGCGCCAATGCGGCGCGTATCCGGCAGACCCGCAGCCGGCTGATCGGCGCTTTGCGTGGGCTCGGATACGTCGTGCTCGATTCCGACACCAACTTCGTCTTCGCCCGGCCACCCGACGGCGACGCTGCAGGCGTTCTGGCGCACCTGCGCAGCCGCCGCATCCTGGTGCGTCATTTCCCCGGGCCGCTCACAGGTGAATACGTGCGCATTACCGTCGGTACAGATGTCGAGATCGATGCGTTGCTGGCTGCGTTGGCGTAAGCGCCATCGGGGCCACTGCGTCGGTTACGTCGCGGGAGGTCACTCATGAACGCAAAGCACAACTGGCAGTTCTACCGCTCCGGCGGTGTCGATCAGGTCATCTTCCGCGACGGCGCGGACATTGCCAGCATCGATCAACTCGACCAGAAGCTCTGGATGGCCCTCTCCATGCCTGTGCGCGGCACGGAGTTCGATCCGCGTACGGCCGACTTGCTCGATACCGATCATGACGGCCGTATCCGTCCGCCAGAGGTCATCGCCGCCGTCAAATGGGCGGTCGCGGCATTCAAGGACGTCGGCGTCGTGATGAAGGGCGGCGACAGCGTGCCGCTCGACGCCATCCGTGATCCGGCCATCCTGGCGGGAGCGCGCCGGCTGCTCGAGAATCTGGGCACGCCCGATGCCAAGTGTGTCTCGCTCGCGGACGTGGCCGACCAGGCGGCCGTCTATGCCAAGACGCTCTTTAACGGCGATGGTATCGTGCCCGCCGAAGCGGCAGGCGACGCCGACACGCGACAGGCCATCGAGGCGATCATCGCGACCATGGGCGCGGTGGCCGACCGCAGCGGCAAGCCCGGCGTCAACCAGGCCAATGTCGACGCGTTCTTCGCGAAGGCGCAGGGGTGGGCCGCCTGGTCGGACCACGTTGCCGCCCAGGCGGCCAGCGTGCTTCCGTTGGGCCTGGCCGGCACGCAGGCTGCGAGTGCCGCGCTCAAGCGGGTGAAGGTCAAGGTGGATGACTACTTCGCCCGTTGTCGTCTGGCGGCGTTCGATGCACGTGCCCTCGCGGCGCTCAACAGCGAGGAGTCGGCGTACCTGGCGCTGGCAGCCTCGAAGGATCTGACGATCACATCGCAGGAGATCGGCGTGCTGCCGCTGGCGCGCATCGCGTCGGGGGCGGCGTTGCCGCTGGACGGCGAGACCGTGAACCCCGCCTGGGGCGAGGCGATGGCCGCGTTGTGCACACACGCCGTGACGCCATTGCTGGGTGCCGGCCGACACACGCTGTGCGAGGCTGACTGGGTTGCGCTGCAGTCCAAGTTGGCGCCCTATGAGGCCTGGTGTGCCGCCCGTCCCGCGGGATGTGGCGCGATCGAGGCACTCGAACTGCCGCGGCTGCGCGCCTGGCTGGCGGGCAACACGCGTGCCGCGATCACGGCGCTGATCCAGAAGGACGCGGCGCTCGAACCGGAGACGGCGCAGTTCGCGGCTGTCGAGAAACTCGTCCGTTTCCAGCGCGACCTGTTCGAGTTGCTGACCAACTACGTGACGTTCGCGGATTTCTACGGCCGTACCGACGCCGTCTTTCAGGCGGGCACGCTCTACCTGGACGCCCGCGCCTGCCACCTCTGCATCGAAGTCAGTGATCCGGGCAAGCACGGTCTGCTCGCCGGACTCTCCGCCGGTTATCTGGCCTACTGCGATCTGGTGCGGCCCGGGGGGCAGAAGCGTTCCATCGTGGCCGTCTTCACGAACGGCGATTCCGACAACCTGATGGTCGGCCGCAATGGCGTGTTCTACGACCGGCAGGGGCGCGACTGGGATGCCACCATCGTCAAGATTATCGCCAACCCCATCAGCGTGCGTGAAGCCTTCTGGCTGCCGTACAAGAAGCTGATCCGCATGATCGAGGAACAGGTTGCGAAGCGTGCGCAGGCGGCCGATGCGGCCTCGACGGCCAAGCTGAGCACGGTGGCCACCACGGTCGCCACGGCCGACCAGACGAAAGCGGCGGACAAAGCCGCCGCGACGGCGCCGAAGAAGCAGCTCGATCTGGGCACCATCGCGCTGATCGGCACGGCGATCGGCGGCATCAGCGCACTGGTGGGCGGGCTGTTGCAGGCGCTGTTTGGCCTGGGGGTCTGGTTGCCACTGGGGCTGGCGGGCGTGCTCCTGTTGGTCTCGGGACCGTCCATGCTGCTGGCCTGGATGAAGCTGCGCCAGCGCAACCTCGGTCCGATCCTCGATGCCAACGGCTGGGCCATCAACACCAAGGCGCGACTGAATGTGCCGTTTGGCGCTTCGTTGACACAACTCGCGACCGTGCCGATTGGATCTTCGCGCGTGCTCACCGATCCCTATGCGGAGAAGAAGCAGCCGTGGTGGCTCTACATCCTGCTGGTCGTGCTGCTGGCGCTGGCGTACGGCTGGTGGATGGGCAGACTCGACCGCTGGCTGCCAGCCTGCTGTGATCGCAACCCCGTGCCTCCGCCGGCCAGCGTTGCGCCGGTGGCCGCCGTGCCACCGCCGGCCGCAGAGGCCACTCGTCCCTGACGTCGGAACCGGGAGAACGCAATGAATGAGCTTCGCAATCATGCCGGGCGCAGTGGGCTGCGCCGTTGCATCCAATGTGCGGCTGTGGCCATGCTGGTCTTTGCAGGCGCAGGTTGTCAGTCCCTCTATTTCGGCACGCTGGAGAAGTTCGGCGTTCACAAGCGCGATCTCATGGTGAGTCGCGTCAAGGATGCGCGCGACGCGCAGCAGGACGCCAAGCGCGAGTTTGCCAGCGCGCTGGAAAAGTTCAAGAGCGTGGTCGAGGTCAAGAGCGACGGGGCACTGGAGGCCAAGTACGCGCGTCTTGACAACGCGTTGCAGCGGAGTGAGGCGCGTGCACAAGAGGTACGGAATCGGATTGGCGCGGTTGAGGAGGTCGCCGAGGCGCTGTTCGCCGAGTGGCGGGGCGAACTGAGTCAGTACAGCAGTGCCGAACTGCGCGAGGCCAGCGAGGCGCAGATGCGCGAATCGCAGTCCCGCTACAAGAAGCTGCTCGCGGCCATGAAGAAGGCCGAGGCAAGGTTGGAACCCGCACTCCAGCCCCTGCGCGATCAGGTGTTGTTCCTGAAGCACAACCTCAACGCCAAGGCCATCGGCTCGCTGACGGACGAGCTGGCCAGTGTGCAGATCAAGGTGGACGAACTCGTCCGAGAGATGGAGTCCGCCATCCGCGAGGCCGACGCGTTCATTGCCACCCTCGCATCCGAGAAGAACTGAGAAAAGATGGCAACCAAAATACCCGACGAATTGAAGGCCGACGTGCCGCTGACTCCCTGGGGCAAGGTGCTCACGGCGACGCCGATCATCATGACCGTGATCGCGACCCTGCTGGCGGGCCTGTCGTCCAGCGAGATGACGCGCGCCCAGTATGACCGGTCGCTGGCCGCGCAGCAGCAGTCCAAGGCGGGCGACCAGTGGGGTTTCTTCCAGGCCAAGCGGCTGCGCGGCGCCGTGCAGCACAATGCGATTGATATCCTGCGGGCTACCGTCGACGTGCGCCCATTCAATGCCGCACAGGTGAAGACGTTTCTCGAGGGGTTGTCGGTGCCGCCGGGCCCAGCAGGTGCCGAGCCGACTGCAAGAGAGGCCGCAGCGATGTTAAATTCGGCGGCCGTTCAGCAGGCCCTGGCGGTGCTGGCAACTGGCGCGTTGCCGCCCCTCGAGACCCGCGTCTTGGTCCCAGATGCGAATCTCGATGCCGCGCTTGAGGCCGTCGAGCGCATGGCGCCGGAAGCGGAAATCGTGGCCGCGCTGGCCGCGCTGGACGACCGGGTCATCCTGACGGCGCTTCGCGCGGGCAGAGACCAAACGAGGGAACTCGATGCGCTGCTCAAGCCGGTCAACCAGACCATCGACCAGTTGGAGGAACGCCTGTCGGCCCAGGTGGCGGCACTCGCGGCAACCGGTGGACCCGATGCCGTCCAGGCCAGGGCGCTGCATCGCGATTTCACCGCGGCGCGGCTGCGCTACACGGCGTCGCGCTACGAGATTGAGGCCCGCATGAACCAGCGCGTCGCCAACCTGACGGAGTTGCAGGTGCGCAAGAGCAACATCACGGCGGAACGGCACCACACCCGCAGTCAGCGCTTCTTCTTCGGCATGCTGGGCGCCCAGATGGCGGTGATCATCTCGACGTTCGCGGTCGCCGCCCGCAAACGGAATATCCTCTGGTCGCTCGCCGCCACGGCCGGTCTCGCGGCCGTCTCATTCGCCGTCTACGTCTACGTGTTCTTGTGAGGGACGGCGTTCAGGCCAGATCGGCGAGGTCGGCTGCGAGGCCCGTGTACGTGGCAGGTGTCAACGCCAGCAGGCGCGCCTTGTCGGCCTCGGGGATCGGCAGACCCTGGATGAAGCGCTGGACGCCCGCTGCGTCGATGCGCTTGCCGCGCGTCAGGTCCTTCAGCCGTTCGTACGGGTTGTCGAGCCCGTGCTTGCGCATCACGGTCTGGATCGGCTCGGCCAGCACTTCCCAGGCGTCGTCGAGATCGGCCGCGAGGCGATCCGGGTTGAGCCGCACTTTGCCGAGACCCTTGATCGTCGCCTGATAGGCCGCCAGGCAGTAGCCGGCGACGACGCCCATGTTGCGCAGCACGGTCGAATCGGTAAGGTCGCGCTGCAGGCGCGAGACCGGCAACTTACGCGCCAGGTGTTCGAGCAGGGCATTGGCTACGCCCAGGTTGCCCTCGCTGTTCTCGAAGTCGATCGGGTTGACTTTATGCGGCATCGTCGACGAACCGATCTCGCCCTTGACCGTCTTCTGGCCGAGGTAGCCGAGCGAGATGTAGCTCCAGATGTCGCGGTCGAGGTCGAGCAGCACGGTGTTCCATCGCGACAGGGCGTCGAACGCCTCCGCCAGTCCGTCGTGCGGCTCGATCTGCGTGGTCAGGGGGTTCTGTCGCAGACCGAACACGCCTTCCAGTACGCGTTGCGCCAGGGCCGGCCAGTTTACGTCCGGGTACGCAGCCACATGGGCGTTGTAGCAGCCGACGGCGCCGTTGAGCTTGGCCGGGAACGTGAGGGCGTCGAGTTGGGCCGACTGGCGGCGCAGGCGGCTCACGAAAACCGCCAGTTCCTTGCCGAGGGTGGTCGGCGAGGCGGGTTGGCCGTGGGTGCGGGCCAGCATGGCCGACGCGCGGCAGGTGTGGGCGAGTGCGGCCAGCGAGGCGACGAGCGCGTCCTGTGACTGGCGCAGCACGGCCAGACCATCGCGCAGCATCAGCGCATGGGCCACGTTGTTGATGTCCTCCGACGTGCAGGCGAAGTGGACGAACTCGCTCAGCGGCGCCAGCGAGGTCCCGGCCAGGCGCTCCTTGATGAAGTACTCGACCGCCTTGACGTCGTGGTTGGTCGTGGCTTCGATCACCTTGACGCGCCGGGCGTCGGCCAGGCTGAACCCCTCTGCCAGGTCGGTCAGAAAGGCAGCCTCGTCCACCGTCAGCGCGCGCGCCTCGACGATTCCCGGCTCCGCGCACAGGGCGGACAGCCAGGCGACTTCGACCTGTACGCGGCGTTTGATCAGCCCGTACTCGGAGAAGACCGGGCGCAGGGCGTCAAGCTTGGCGGCGTAGCGGCCGTCGAGCGGGCTGAGGGCGGTCAGGGGATCAAGCGGCTGGTCATTCATGTCTGGGTCCCGCTGTGTTCGACATTCCGTGGCGCACATACACGTCGACACGTTATCGAAATTGCGTCTGTCCTGCCACGCCAAACTTGCCTCGGCGTAATGGGTCAGTGACGTAGGGGCGGCGGGCGGCACAGTGTCCCGATGAAGGT
>CAYQJG010000018.1:0-43625 GCA_964417715.1 uncultured Lentisphaerales bacterium
GTGGTCGCCTTAAACGTGGCGTTGGCCGCTTGGTACCAACCACCGGACCAGCCGCCGCCGCCATTGGCGATGCCGTTGGTGAAGAAGGTGCCGGAGAGATAGTCGAACGGTTCGAACGCGATCAGCCCGGGGGGCATATAGGTTGCCGTGATCGTCGCGTTGGCCTGCGGCATGGTCACCGTCGTGCTCGCCGCATTGGGGTCCGCCAGGCACGCCGTGTCGCCGATCCAGGCAAAGAACGCCTGCCCCGCCGGTGGCGGATCGGCCACCACGTTGACGACCGTGCCGACCGTGTAGCCACCATCGCCCGTGCCGTTGACAACCGTGAGGGTGTACGGAGTTGTGTCGACGGCGAACGAGGCGCTGATCGTATGGTTCATCGTCACGGGGGTGAACTGGTAGGTTTTCACTGCGCCGACGCTCACGGAGTCCACCAGAACGTCGCCGACCAGATAGCCGAACGCGGGCGTAATGGTGAAGGTCGGGCTTGCGCCCGGTTGCACCGTGACGGCGCCGGACGGCGCAAGGGTCCCGTTGGCGCCCGCCGAGGCGGTGATCGTGTAGGTCTCGCTGGCTTCCGACACGAACTCCAGCCAGTTCAAATTGACGCCGCTTCCGGCGGCGTCTCGATAGGTGACGTAAATGCGCAACGTCTGCGCACCCGCGGCCAGCGGCACGCCGGTCGTCGTCTGCGTCGCCCAAAACTGGTTGTCGCCGGTTGCGGCGATGGTCAAACCGGTCAATGCGGTTCCGTCCGACTTGCGGAGTTGCAGTTGTGGCCGCTGCACACCGTTCGGACTGGCCACGCGCCAGCGGACCGTGTACGTGGACGTCGCGCCCACCACCACGTTGTAGTCCATCCAGTCACCCGTATGCATCCAACCGACGCAGAGGCCGCCACCGGTGTCCGTGGTGGACAGCTTCTCGATGCCGGACATTAGATAATAGGACTCCGCCTCGATCTTTCCAGGAATCGCCTGTTGGGCCAACGCCGACCCGCCCAGCACAAGCGCCAAGAACAGCGCGGCATAGCTACCGCTTCTGACACGATTCTGAATCAACGTCTTCGCCGTCATCGCTGACCTCCTGACTTCGACAACACGCCCTCACCGCTCGCATCCGTCACGGGCACCCGCCCGCGTAAACCGAACGCTACGGCAGTGTTCCGCCTTCGAATGTTGGAATGAGACTATGAACCACCACACGAGTCAGCGTAGCGCCAAGTCCGGGGAGACCGCAAGGGCCTCTGCTTGCTATTCGTTGACATTTCTTGCTGCGATCATGGCTGATGGCGGAAGGCCTCGGCGGAAATCGCCTGGTCGGCCACGCCGGGTCCGCGCCAGCGCAACGTCAGGGCCTTGCCGCCATCGAGCTGAAAGTACGCGATCCTGACCGGGTAGGCGCCCGCCGCCAGTCGCACCGTGCGTGACTCGTCCTGCGTCCATTGGATGCCGTCGTTGTCGATCAGTAGACCACGCACGCGGTACCTGCCCGGCGGCACGCGCTTGCGGGTCAGACTGCCCACCGACTTCTGGTCGTGACGCTGGACGAACGGCGTCTCGTACTCGCCGTCGTCGCAGCCGTCCCAGCTCAGGCGGTTCCTGCCGGCGGGCAGTTGTAGTTCGGCAACCAGGTTGCGCACCCGCACGCCAACCTCGCTTTCGATCACGACCGTCACGAGCTGGGGTTTCTCCAACTCGATCCAGATCGGGATGTCGGCTCGCGTTCGTGCCGCGCACAGCATGGCGCAGGCGAGGAGGGCGAGAGAGACGGAGCGGCGATGGCTCTTCATGGGGACGGTTTCCAGGTGGTCACAAAACTGCACGGCCGCCCACGGCGCAGGGTGTGTCCGTGCTTGTCGGTGCGGTGCCGGTCTGTGCGGCATGGCGGTGCGAACTCATGGCGAGGGGGGTACGGAACCGCCGCGCGGAACGGGCACGATGCCGTCGCCTCCCCAGGGCTGGGGAAGGCGCAAGGGCGCGGCGAGAACTTCGCGCCACAGGGCTTGGCGCGCAGGAGGGAGCGTCCACAAGGGATCGCTGGTGGAGCGGTTGCTGCCGACCGCGGCCTGCCAGCGCGCGAGATCGAAGACTTCCGCCTCGCTGAATTCGGTCTGCGTGTCGCGCACGAGGATGGCATCGGGGTCGTTGCGCCACCACAGCCCCTCGAGCGGCGCGTGGCCGACGCTTTCGCGCAGGAAGTTGCGCGGGTTGTGCGTATTGTCCCAGGAGGGCCCCACGTCCCCCGCGATGCGCATGGCGTCGACCAGTCCCAGGCAGGGCGTGTAGGGCGCGATGCAGCCCAGCAGGTAGCGGTCCGGCCCGAGCTCTTCGCGCAGCAGTGCCACGGCGGCGCGAACATGCTCGGTAGCGGTCGGACCGCGCACTGCACGCAGCACGTTGCGGTCGTCGTGGAAGCCCCATTGCAGGAAGTCGGCCTTGAGGTAGCCCACGCCCCAGTCCACCAGGGTGCGCACCGTTTCGCGCAGGTGTTTCGCGGCCTCGGGATGGCTGGTGTCGAGGACGTAGTACTCCTCGTCGGGGTAACGCCACAGCCGGTGTTCGCCGTAGCCGCGGATCGGCGTCACGCGGCTGCCGTCGCGGAGGCGCAGCAGCCATTCGGGATGCTCTCGGCAGAGCCGACTGCGGTTGCCGACCATGAAGGGTCCGATCCAGAGCCCGGGCACGAAGCCCGCCTCGCGGATCTCGCGCAGCGCCGGTTCGAGGCCGTCGGGCCACAGGTCGTTCGGCGTCCGCCAGTCGCCCAGCGCCGCGCAAGCGCCGGCGTCGATCTGGACGACACGGATGCCGCCGCGATCCGGCAGGGAGCGCAGCCCGTCGAGTGTCTCGCGCAGCAGCGCGTGTGAGAAATGATGGTAGTGGCGGTACCAAGAACACCAGACGCCGCCCGGTTCCGGCTGCGGCTGGCGGACGCCCATGCCTCCGGCCACGGCGGCGGCCAGCGCACGCGCGTGCTCCCAGGGTGCCGCCGTCGACGAGGTCAATCGGATTTCGGGCAGGTCGAGGTCCCCGGAAAGCCCTTCGGTGACGAAACCCGCCGAGACGCGCCCGTCGCGGACCCGCACTTCCAATCGGTGCCGCGACTGGTCCGCCGCATGCATCCCCACTGAGCCCTTCGGCCCGACAAAGAGGGCCAGCCCATGGCTGACGCCGTCCGACGCCGGCGCCCCGAAACCGGCACCACCCGCCATGCCGAGACCCAGATGCCACCAGCGGTCGATGTCCGGGAGGCGCAATCCCCCCAAAGGCTCGACCACGCCAGGCGCGGGAATGCCGCGTGTGCGGCAGCGCACCACGTCCTCAGCGCACTCGATCTCGACCCGACCGACGGCCAACTCGTACGTGACATGGTTGCCGTTCACGACAACGCGGCGCGGACGCAGCGGCACCCCGTCCAGACAGGGATAGGCGCCGGAAAAGGAACCGTCGTTGGAGAGTTCAAGCATCATACAAACAGGCCCAGAAGGGTCGTTGCATCAGGGCTGGAGTTGCCAGCGGATGGTGTTGGATGACTTTGGCAACCAGTAGGGGTGCATCGTGAGGCTGTTCATCTTGGTCGCCCCGCCGCCGCCGAAACCGATCCCGCCGCCGTCGGCGGCGTTGAAGGCAAAGGTGAAGCCGACATCGCTGCCAGCGACCCACGGCTTGCCGCCGAGCGCGTTCCACGGAATCGAGGCGCGGTAGGTGGTGCGGCTGTTCTCGTGGACGACGAAACACTCCGCCTTCACGGCGTGCTGGTTGACCTTGCCGCGCTCCTGCCGCGGGAAATAGTGGCCACGCGGCACGCCAGGGGCCAGCAGGCACCAGAGTTCCGGTTTTCCGTCGTCGCAAAGATACAGGCTGAACTCGTAGTCCGTGTCCGGCACGGACGTCCAGTAGGCCGGCACGGAATCGGCGGGGTAGACCAGATCGTGCGTCCTGGTCATGACATCGGCGGGGGCGTCGACATCGATGGCGAACTGGAAGGCGTCGCCTCGGTATGGCAGGTCGCCTTCGACCGGACAGTCCGGCAGATAGACGTAGTTCAGGTGGGCGACCGATCCGCCCTTCGCGTCAGCCCAGCGCTTCGCCGCGCCGGTGTCGATGAGCCGCTTCACCGCCGGGTCCTTGCGGAATTCGACGAACTCGGACCATCCCGGCTCACCGGAGGCAGGGACAAAGTGGCGATCCTCCCCTCCCCAGATCTTGCCGTCACCCTGGACGCTCAGAAACTTGAGGTGCGGACGGAAGGGCGCGAACACCCGCTCGACGTAGGCATCACTCCAAAAGTAGACGTCATCGTTGCGGGTCTCCACGCGGGGCCGAGGGCGGATCGATGTGGCGTCAACGGTGGCGAAGACGTGCAAGGCCTTGTCGTCATAGGCCAGTTTCACCTCGCCGCGGCGGGTGGCGACCGTGACCTCCCGCCTTTCAACAAAGGGGAGCCAGATGGCTTCGATCTCGCTGCCTTCGACTTTGCCCTGCCTGCGGATCACGGTCGCACCGGGCAGCGCCGCCCACGCCTTGGCGTCGGACGGCGAGGCCCGGCTGATGACCGTCGTCTGCACCACCTCGGTTGCCTCGGTGGGGGCGTATCCTTGGGGGGCGAACGCGAACGTGAGCGGCAGGCCACCGGAAACCGTGCCGGGCAGGGCGACTTGGACTGCGGCGGAAGCGCCGGCCGACAGTTCGACCTTCTGGGAGAAGGCCAGCACGGTCAGCGGGCTGAGGCTCTTCACCGTCAACGTGCCGTTGACCGGGCGGTTCAGGGCGTTGTGCAGTTCCACCGGCAGCACGGTCGCGCCATTGGCGTCACGCCGGACACCGTTCGGCGCAATGTGTACCGCGCGGGTACCCTCGATGGTGCAAGCGCGGACGGCATCGATCACCGCCTGGGCGCCCTCGGCCGACCACAGGTAGTAGGCCGAGGTGTCCATCGTGACCCGGACGCCGCCGTCGGCGGCGCGCGGCAGCGGGTTGCCGTTGAGGTCGCGGACCTCGAGGACCTTGTCCGGGTCAGGGATCGTCATCGTGCCGGTCGGTCCCTGGTGGATTTGCCACCAAGGGTAGTCGTTCATGCGGCCGCTGCCGGTGGAGGTCGGCCGTCCGACCAGCACCAGACGCGCGTCGGCATCGTCGCCGAACTGGTGGAGGTAAGGCAGATGGGTGGTGAAGGCCAGGCGCTTCCATTCGCGGTCCTGGATCATGGCGTTCCAGACCGCCAGGCCGACGGTGGTCGGGTTCGGGATCACCACGCCAACCTGGAACTCGCGGTCCGTGCCGCACGGCACCAGGTCGCGGTCGCGGCCGGGGGCGGTATTCCACATGACCTTGGCCGGGTTGATCCACTTCTGGCCGTTGGAGAGGAACTGCGTCATGAACTGCGCGACCAGCACCTGCGAATGCGCACCCCAGGTCTCGGTTTCGCCGCTGACGATGCCGTGCTGTTCGGCGACGCGTGGACCGTAGGCGGCGAAGATGCTGACGTAGTGGTCGGTCATCAGGTCGAGCCTCTTCATGGGGTCGCGCGAGTCGCCGGAAAGCAGTTTGTCTTCGGTGTTCATCACCGAGCTGGTGCCGGCCACCTTGATGCGCTTGTCCACCGACTTCACGCCGTCGTGCAGACACTTCAGGATCTGGCGGTAGCGTTGCGAATCGGAGTTCCAACCGCTGATGCCGACCGGCTCCCATGGCTCGTTGAAGTGCTCGATGGCCCACAAACCGGACTCGCCGCCGCTCCAGTGGCGGCGAGCGAAGGCGGCGTACCACTTCGTCAGCATAGGATCGTAGCTCGGTGGCAACTGCCGCGAGATGCCGACACCAGCCTCACGCAGCGGGATGTCCTGGTGACAGCCGGCCGTGATCATCACTTGGATGCCGTTCTCGCGACAGGCGGCGAACAGGCCGTCGAGATCGCCGCCGGCATCCTTTTCGCCATCCTCGGGCTTAGCTAGGCCGCTCTGGATTTCTTTGCGGATGAGGCCGACGCCGCTGCGCGCCAGGGTCGCACCGATGGTGGCGGCGTCGTGCGCACCAGCCCAGGGATGACCGCCGGGCAGGCCCCACTCGCCCATGACCTGCCGATAGCGTCCCACCCGCGGCTGCGGGCGCGGTACCCGCGCGATGCTGCCGACTACAGTGCGGGTGCCGTCGGCGCGCTGGAGTAGCACCGCGTACAGGCCAAACGCCTCCGGCAACTGCAGCGCGCCGCGCCACTCGTCGCCGACGACGGTGAACGCTGACAGCGGTATTGTCGTTGTCGGAACACCGCTGGTCAGTGCGATGCGCCGCGGGGCCGACGGATGAACGAAGCCCGTCTCTGTGGGGTCGTATTGCGCGGTGTTGATGGCCACGACTTCGAGACTGCCGCCCTCGGCGCTGCGCACCGGCCTCTCGGGACGCACCAGGGAGAGCGTCACCGGTTCGCCGGGAAAGTACAAGCCGCCCCGGACCGACAGGCGGCAGAGCGTGTACTCGTCCTCCTGTCCGACGGCTCCGACCAGCGCGACGTTTGCGCGGTCGGCGGTCCATGAGAACGAAAAGCCGCTTTCCTGGGCGAGAACGACGTTGGCAAGTGTGCTGGCGGAAAGCGCGAGGAGGATCACAAGGGGACAGACGCGATGAATACGCATGGGTGGTCTTTCGGACGGAGGCAGTGTCGATGAATGGCAGTATGCCGTGGCCGAGGGTGCCGCTGCAACCGTCAAGGCTTGCTATTGCTTGACACATCTTGCGCACGACGGCGGCACGGACGGGCACGGGCAGGCACAGACGAGCACGCGGGAAGGAGGGGCGGCCTGCCTTGCAGATGCGGGTGTTCGTCCGCGCGCCTACTCCGCCGGCCCTATCCGGTAGATGCGGTTCTTCGCGCAGCGCAGACGTCCGCCGCCCGTGTCGCAGGACTCGCCCGCAACCGTTTCGACGGCTTCGGCCCGGCCCGCGAGCGGGTGGTCGAAGTCGCGGAACGCGAAGACCACCTCGGTGCCGTCGCCCGCGCGCCACACCACGCCCTGCCCGTCGGGCAGGATGCGGCGATGATCCAGCAAGGTCTCGACCTTGAGGAACCCGTGGTTGAGCGCGGCCATCGCAACGGGGTCGTACCACGTCTGGCGCGCCTCGGGCGCGGGCCACAACCGGGGGTTGACAAGCGGCGCCAGAAACAGCCGGTTGGCCATGCCGCGGAAGTAGGCGTCCACCGCCGCGATGCCGAGTTTCGCCATGTCATCGCTCTCGTACGGCGTGCGCAGGTCGTCGAAGAGCCACTCGTTGCCGTGCAGCCGCCGGTAGGCCGTGCCGCACTGCGGCAGGCCCGGAAGTCCCGGCGTTTCGACAAAGTACGTAAAGCCCAACTCCCGCTGGCAGAAGCGCATCTGTTCGGCCACGGCGTCGTGCATGCTGCGGATGCGCGGAGACGGCAGGGCCTTCGGATCGCCCTCCCGGAACACCTGGTCCGGCGGCAGCGACGCACCCCACGGCGGGTCGCCGCCGGGACGGAAGTCCAGCGTGTCTGTCCCCATGTTGAAGTGGCTGTCGCGGAAAATCCCACGGAAGCCGCAGTCGCGCAGTTTGCGCATCGTCGCCTGGAAGACGGCAAGATGCGCCGGGCTGGTGTTGTTGTTCGCAAACAGCACGTGCCCGTAGTTGTTGCGCGAGAGCTGTCCGCTCTGGTCGCGGGCGAAGAAGCCGTCGTCGGCGGTCAGGGGACTGAGAGAACTGAAGCAATGACTGTACCAGGTGGTGCATTCGAGGCCTAGGCGGCGGGCGGGTTCCATCGCCGCTTCGAGGGCTTTCCAGCCGCCGTAGCGGGCGGCGATCTCGGGTTCGAGGATGCAGCACATGTTCCCCAGCGTGCCCCAGCGCTTGGCGCCCTCGGGGTCCGTGCCGCGCAGCGTCGGCACGACGTCGGTCTCGTTGGACCGCCACAGGGGCTGGATGAAGATCTGCCGGAGCCCCTGCGCGTGCATCCATTCGAGCGTCGACGGCAGGTTGTGCAGATTCTGGAGACCCCAATCCTCGATCGTTCCGCCGGGGCGCGCGCGCTGACGGCAGTCACCGTAGTGGGCGCGGATGCGGTCCTGAATCGCGTCGCGCACCGCGAGGTAGTGGTTCCGGCGGTCGGTTTCGTCGGCGTCCACGGCGGCGACCAGAATCCGTTGCGCGGGCAACTCGACGCGTTCGGTCAGATCGAACACGGACTGGTTGAAGTTAGGCGTACTTGAATCCACCGTACTCGCGTCCGCCGAAGACGTCGCGATCCGCCCTCAGCCGCCACACCAAGCGGTGGCATTCCTCGTGCCACGCCCCGTTCGACCACGACGTGGTGGCGATGCGCTGGTGGCCGCCGTGCTCCTGCCATTCCATGCGGTGGGCCGTACGCCACCAGGGTCGCGTCTCGACAATCACGCTTTCGCCGTCGACGCGCACGTCGAGCAGTTCGTAGTGGTCGACCTCGCGTCCGTCGGGCGTGGCGATTTCGGGCCAGATCGCCTCCTGCGGCGAGCGAAGCGGCTTGCCGTGGAAAGTGACGTGGCGGATGCCGTTCATCCGGCGGTCGGGACAATCGAGGGAGATCTCGCAGCCGATGCCGAGAAGTATCCGCAGGAGGTCACCTTCACGCTGCAGGGTGGGGATGAAAGAGGGTGTTTGCATGCAGTCAGTATGCGCTGACTACGCTTGGCCGACAACCGTCTTGTCTTGCCATTCCTTGACTCTTCTTGCGGTTGGCTGGTAGCCTTTGTGTCATGGACTGGCCACCCCTATTCACCAAGAACCGCTTGCTCGTGATGCCGGAGTTGCCGGTGCCGCTGAGCTGCACGACGGACTTCTTCGCCCACGAGTACCGCTCCGAACCCGACTACCGCTGGAGCGGGCTTCGCCGCGGCAACGTAGCTTTCTTCATCTGGCAGCACACGCTGGACGGCGAAGGAGCGCTTCGCGTCGGCAAAACGCAGTACCGCATCGCGGCTGGACAGTCGATGCTTGTGCATGTCCCGTCCGACCACGAGTATTGGCTGCCCAAGCGCTCCGACCACTGGGAGTTCGTGGTCATCTGCCTGTTCGGCCCCGCCAGCCTGCGCGTCTGCGGACAGATCGAAAAGCATCTCGGCCCCGTTTTCGACCTTCCGGCCAACGGTCGTGCGGCCCCGGCATTGGAAGCGTTTGTGCACGACAACCTTTCCGAGGCGTCCATGGGCGACCCCTTCGAGGTCGCAGCACGGACCTATCCGCTGCTGCTCGCGCTGCAATACGACGCATCGCGCATGTTGGCGGGAGCGCGCCCGCGCCCCGATTTCGTGGACAGGGCAGTAGCCTACTGTCAGGCTCACCTGGACGAGAATCCGACCGTCGAGGCGCTGGCCTCGGTAGTGGACTGCAGCGTATTCCACTTCTCCCGCGAATTCAAACGCTATCTCGATGTCAGCCCAGGCGCGTATGTGCTGCAACTGCGCCTACAGAAAGCCGAACGCCTTTTGCAGATGGAACGACTTTCCATCGGCGAGGTCGCCCAACGCTGCCAGTTTGCGAGCACCAGCGCGTTCTCCCGCGCCTTTAGCAAGCAGTTTGGCCACCCCCCCTCCGAGTTCCGTCACGTTTCGGAGCGCTCCGTTGTCGGCCATCGGTCCTAGTGCCGTGTCCCTCAACTTTCGTGGTGAACATTTTGGATTTTCTATTTGAGAGACACGGCACTAGCGCTGGCGAACGGATGAAGTCGCACAGCGGTTTCACCTTCGCCGGGCCGCTTCACGCTGCATAGGGCCATCGCACGGAACATCCAGGCGGCCGTGCCGGTGTACGTTGACAAGTGGAAGCGGCAAGACCAGAAAGCACACAGATCCCAACGATCACGCTTTCAGGTTCGGTGGCTCCTCTGGCGGTGTGAACAAACGATCAATCTCATCAGAGTAGAACCCGCAGGCTCGCGTGCATTTCGGCAAGATGACCTTGTGGATGACGCCCTTCTTCGCCAGATGATGGACAAAAGCCTTCGCAGGCAAGTATCCACGCTCGTTCGTCCGCCATGACTGTTGGGTCGGCCCTGAGAATGGCCCGGATCGCGTCCACAGTGGTGGGAAACATGGGGTGCCCGTGTTTAGCGTTTTGTTTCGGCCAGCCAGGCGCGGCCTTTGTCGGTGAGGCGGTATTTCTGGTTCTTGCTGCGGGGTTTGCCTGGCATGCTCATCTCCAACAGTGCCATGGCAATCAGACGTTTCAAACCGCGTTTGAAGTTTCCGGTGCGTGCGGCGTAGCCCAAGGCCGTCAATAGTTCCGGTGTGCAGCGCGCGGAAACGAGGCAGGTTTCCATAATCCGACGTTCAGACCAACTGATCGGTTCATGGGCCTCGTCATGGGTCTCATGGGCCTCGTCATGGGCCTCATAGGCCTCGTCATAGGCCTTTCTCTTTCCGGCACCAGACCGGGGTGATCGACTGGGGGGGGGCAATGTGTGCAACCTGTCCCGTTTTGGCCGCCAAAGTGTCTGGACAAACTGGCCGCCGTCCTCACGAAACTCAACCCCGCGTAGGCCAGCTTTGTGGCAGCGCGCGAGCATGTCCAGAATACCGCTCCCGGCTTTCTCGGCATAGGTGGCCAGGAACATGGGTTCGGCGATGAGCGGGTTATGAGGGATGGATGCGTGCGGTTTCCGCAGTTTTTCGAGGGTCAGGGTGGGCGGCAGTTCGCCCGGGTTCCAGACTTCGATGCGATCAGCGAAGAGCATGACCTGCACACTGGCATTGCTGGTGTAGTCGCGATGGGTGACAGCATTGACGATCGCCTCGCGGACCGCCTCGTATGGAATTTCGTATTGGATCAGGCTTTTCACGGCGTTGCTTTGCGGGATGACAGCGCGGTCGATCTTGGACATGACAAAGTCTGACGCCTGGTCGACCAGTTCGAAGAGTGTGCCCTTGTAGATATGATAGGAGGGAATGGGTTTCTGGACTTCCGTGCCGTGGAAGTGCATGCACTTGACTTCGGACGTCATGAGGAAGCGTTGGGGCTTTTTGCCAAACAGGAGAATGGCCGCGTGACTGGGGCGGTCGCCGTCCAGCAGGTTGAGATGGGCCAGGGCCTTGGGCGTAGAAGTCTTGGGGCCAAGCGCGTACCCGCGCTCCGTCTTGGCAACGGACAGAAACTCGGTGAGTCTCTCGCGTGAGATGTCGGCCAGGGTGGCATCCGGGCAAACGGCGGCGTCGAAGGGTTTGGTACGCAGATCACCCGTGCGTTCCAGGTGTTCGACCAGACTGGCATACACCGCGGTCGTCAGGTCGGCAACCCCGGCGAAGCGCCGGCGGATCAGTTGGGTGCCGGCTTTCCGGATCAGAGCCGCCATCTTCGGCTGGCGGTCTTTGTCGTCAGCGCCCTTGACGAAGATGAGTCGGGGCTTCCCTTTGGCAGAGGCGTGGTCGAACTCCCGTTCGGTCGGCGATAGTCCTTGCGCGTCTTCGGCACCGTACTGCCGGCCATACAGGCCGATATAGAGGTCGCAAAGGGCGACCTGAGCGAGATAGAGATCGTCCGCCCTGCGGTCGGTGGCGGGTTGGTCTTCGAAAAGCCAGACATCGAAGAAACGTCGCAGCAACGGATCGCCTCGCACGAAGTCGCAGATGGCCTGCCGTTCCTCGGCCAGTTCCTTCTGCACACTGCTGATGAAGATCCGGTGTTTCGTCATGGTGGAAACGGTACTCCTTTGCTCCCTGCGCTTCAATCCCAACGTGCCGAACATAGAAGGGGTCAAACATGGGCGGCGTCCTCCTGTTTCGGGACGGTGATCTGGTACTTCGGGTCGAAGCGCCCGCCCCGAAACAAAGATCGCTTCCCCTTCCCCAGGTCCACACTTGCCACCGTGAGCCGGTTGAACCATTCATGCCCGGCCGACTCGGCCGCCCAGAGGAAGAGACGTTTGACTTTGACCGAACGGCAGTCCTCCAGCAGGGTTTGCAGAACCTGCGGACGCAGGGTGCTCAAGCCGCTCATGAGTTCCACCGCGTGTGTGATCGCGTCGTTGGTGGTGGCCAGGTGCAGGAGTTCCAGGATCGCGCGCTCGGGAGCCGACACGCGGAGAGAGAACGCGCCCTGTGTCACCTCCGTGAGTCCACCCGGTTCAGATGAACCAAACAGCGTGGGGGTGTGGTGCGCGAGACGGACGCGCCATGCGTACCGAGTGAACCAGGCGGGCAGTCTCTCTCGGCGGTCGCTGAACAGCGTGACCACCTCCTTGTCTCCCAAAGGAAGGTTTTGCCCCAGGCCATTCAATGACAACGCCGTGCCGGCGCCTGGGTGCAGGGTCAGTTTCAGTTGGGTCTGAAGGGCGTAAACGGCCCCGAACCACTCCATGGGAGGGTCGCCGGCACGCAAGAAAGCACCGTGGCCCATCGGTTGGAGCCAGCCGGACGTTGTGTAGCGTCGAGCCAGTTGGCGGGACACGCCGTGCCCGTTCAACCAGGATGTTGTCGCGACAGTGCCATTTGGCCACTGTCTGAGCAGTTGGTTTATTTTCGACTCCATTTTGACAACTCCGGGTTTACTTTTGCGTCACAGACAGAACAGACAACTGTTTCGGTTTGAGCGCATGCCATAAATGTACACCTGTGGTTTACAAAAGCAATGCTAAACCAAACTGTGGTTATGCCAGATTCAGGCAGTCACGTCCGGCATGGTGGCGACAGCATTCTTGAGCGTGTTGGCTTCAATGTGGGTGTAAACGCGACTTACGGCCGCGGAATCATGGCCGATGATCTCGCGTGCCACCACGTCGGATACGCCGGCATTCTTGAGCAGGCTGGTCGCCGTGTGTCTCAGGCAGTGGCATGGATACCTGGCAGGAGCGGCGCGTCGGGTGTGTCGGCGGACGGCCTCGCAAGGAGGTAACGGTGCAGGGGTTCGGCAAGTGGTATCTGCATGGGGCGGTCCGTCTTATTCGTCGTGAACGATACTACCCTGCCCTCGATGTCAATGCAGCCCCACGTCAACCCGGCAAGGTCGCCCAGGCGTTGTCCGGTGTAGAGTCCCAGCAGGACCATGCCGCGCCATTCATCGTTGCAGACATCCAAGACCTTCTTCAGTTCCGGCATGGTCAACGGCCTGCGCTTGGCGAGGGCGGTCAGCTTTGGTTCCAAGCGACTCGAGCAACGTCTTGACGCTGCGGGCGTACTCCGGCAGGGATGACTCCGCCACTTCGAGTTCCTTCGCCTTCAGCCATGCGTCAAGGAATTGCCGGACGGTGTTGGTCGACATCTTCTCACGGTTCGCCCGCATGAAAATGTCCGACATGGTCTTGCGTATGCGAAGTTCTGTAAGGGTGCCGTTGCGACCCTCCCTGGCGGCATCCGACCATTCAAGGGCGATACGTTGCGCCTTCGCCCTATCGGTGGTTCCGGTGGACTTGAACGACCGCCGCCCATCGGCGTTATAGAATGCCGCATACCAGAACGGACTGAGGTTCCCGCGTTTATGAATACTTGCCATATCGCACCTCGTTGTTTACCGCTACTGGCAATGCTGTCAGGCCCAGCACTGATAACGGGTGCCAACTCCAGAACATCCCAGCAAATGCTGGGCTTTTTGCATTTTGCGGAGCGCGCTTTCTTTCCGGGCATAACAGTAAGGCATAACACGTCCCCCCAAATGCACCCATGTTTTCGGGTGTCACCGCAGAACAGTTGACAAAGAAGAGCGTCAATGAGATGAAAGACGTGATGTTGGCGATGGTGAAGGCAGTGGATGCCGTCATCATCGACCGGTCGTAGATGTCGGCCGATCAGCCGCGCCTGCTGAGGTCCATGGTCAATGGCCGGCCGTGTTACGGCATGAAGTGGCGCGACGAGCGTACCGAGAAGGCACGGCCTGAGGCTGGCCGTAGTCGGCCATGCTCAGGCCGTGACTGAAGCGCGCAGTAAAGCCTGTATCCAGGTGGACGGCGAGAGTGCAAAAAGAGGGGGCGTTTCCCTGCCGAATGCCTTGACCTGTTTGTGCGGACAGGTATATATTCAGCTCTAGCCCAAAACAGCCCACATGGGCCGAATGCGTGTCGAGGACAGTGACAGTCATTTGGCGCTTAAGCGGTCGCCGCACAGGAACCTCTATGAGAACGTGCAATTCAGGACGCCTTCTTCGCCGCGGTTGTCTGCTGATGTTGGCGATGCTGTGTTGTCACTCCGCCGCAAGAGGCGGCGAACGCTACCGCACGCCGGAGGAGTCGCCGGTCTTCGCGCGCCCGAAGTTCATCTCTTTGCCGTTGACCCGTGCTTACCCTGGCATTGAGTTCAACATGCGGCCGGCTGTGACGGGCGGCACCTGGCCCTACCTTTTCGCTTTGAAGGCCGCACCACCGGGGATGACCATTGACGAGCAGAAGGGCATCCTGCACTGGCAGGCGCCCAAAGTTGAGGGTATCCAGTTTCCGGTGACGGTATCCGCCGCCGACCAGTCCGGACAAGCGGTCGAGCAGTCTTTCGTGGTGACAGTCGGTTCCGCGGATTTCTACTTCGTGAGTCCTGAGGGCGACGACGCCAATCCCGGCACCTTTGAGAAACCCTGGAAGACGGTAGTACGAGCCGCCGATGCAGTCACCAATCCGGTCCAGGCCACCCTGTACTTGCGCAGCGGCATCTATCCAGTAGTGGTTTCGGCGAAGCCAAACCAGAACAGCAGTAACGTCCTGAGCATCACACGCGCCTCGCCGCGCCACTGGATCGCTTGGCCGGGCGAGAAGCCGGTGATCGACCTCGGGTGGAGTGAGGCACAGTGGAAGGCGGCGTTGGCCGCCGAACAGGCCGAGGTGGACGCGGGGCGCAAGAATGTAGTCTCCACGCAAGGCTACGGTCACCGCATCTACCTCGACCACCAGATCGACGGCCTGCTGTTCGACGGCCTGGAGGTCAAGAACGCGGCCTACTACATGTTCGTGATGTGGGACGGCAACCGCAGCAACCTCACCTGGCGGCGCTGCCACCTGCACCACCTCTACGGAGACTACGCCGAGAACCCCGCCTTCCTCATGACCTACGCCCCCGATCGGCAGTGGGAGAAGGCCGCCCCGGGCGAGGACTTCCCCTTCGGCAAGCGCCCCAAGGCGAAGCCGTACCGCCACATGGTCGTGCAGGACTGCACCTTTGCGGACCGGCCCTACGACCGTCCGCGCGGCGAGCACGGTGGCGGCATCGTCTGGTACGTCACCCAAGGCTGCCTGGTGGAAGACAGCCGCTTCGAGCGCATCGAGCGCGGCCAAACCATCTGCGACAAGGACAGCGGCTGGGACAACACCTACCGCAACAATGTGTTCCTGGGCGGATTCATGCTGGCGGCGCAGGGCTTTAACGACGGCATCCATTTCCATCACAACTTCGTTGACGGCACCCTGCAGATCGGCATCCAGCCGGGGTGGGTCCGCAACATCTGGATTCACCACAACGCGCTGCGAGGCGGGGTGGCGTTGCTGGGCGGAGCGACACGCGGACCGGACAAACTGGACCCCGCAGGGAAGGCGCTGGCGGGGCCGGCGGACCCCGACACGCAAGCCCTCATCCGGAACTTCCCCCTCGACCAACGGCTGATCTTCGCGTGGGGTAACGTCGTCGGGCTGCCGGAGCCAAGGCCCGGCAAGGAACTTCCGTTTCTGGACCGCGTCCCCCCCGACCGCGGTTTCGCCGAGAGATTCCGCTTCGTATACTGGGATGGCAACCTGGTGGACGAACGGGCGGAAGTCGTGCTCGGCTGGTCTGGAAAGCGCTTGAAATGGAGCGATCTGAAACCCTGCGGGTTCGACGTCACGGGTGCCAGCGGAAACGTCGTCCTCGATGCCGAGGGGCGCCTGCCCGCCAGTTCGCCCTGGCGCATCCGGTTCGGACGTGATGCCGTCGCCGTGATGCCCAAACCCTGATGTCCCTGCCGGAACCTGGAGGAGAGATGCCGATGAAGAACGCGCGAGCCCTGAATGCCGCGGTCCTTCTCTTGGGTTGCGTCCTGATGACGCCTATCGCGGCACAGGAAACAGCCGGGGGCGCCGTGCTTCGCCTGCCCAAGGAGTTGATCCCTTCAGAAAACGCATCGGATATCGGTGCGCGGTCACGCCGGTTGATTCTGACCCGGTTTCTTGAACTCCATCCTGATGTCCGCGTCGAACCGGCCAGTGGCATCGACATCGGTTCCGGTTCTGGTTCCAGTCTCCTCATGCAACTGGCCAGCGGCATGGCGCCGCATGTGATCACGGTTTCGTTCCGCGGCGCCCGCACCTACACCGCCGAGGGGTTCTACCAACCGCTGGACGATCTCGTCGCCGAGGAATTCGGCAGCACGGAGAAGTTTCTGAGTACGCTTCACCCGGCCCTCGGTCCTGTGATTCGCCACAAGGGACCACCGGACGGCGCCGAACACATCTACCTCATGCCGGTGGCGGAGCCCGAAGTGATGGGATTGATCTACCGCAAGGACCTCTTCCGGAAGTCCGGACTCGATCCGGACCGCCCTCCCCGGACGTGGGACGAGTTCTATGAATACGCGCAAGCCATGACCGATCCGGACAAGGGTACGTACGGGTTCGGCACCTTTCAGGGAGGAGCTTGTTCCTGGCACTTTGTCAACTTCATCTTCCAGGCCGGCGGTCGTGTGGTGGAGGAGCAGCCCGATGGTTCATGGCGCGCTGTCTACAACAGTCCGGCCGGCGTCGAAGCGCTCGCCTTCTTCCACAAACTCCTGCGGGGACCTTGGACTCGGAACGGACGCAGGTACGAGGGCGTGATGTTTCGGGGCGAGGGTTCAGACCTCGCGGCCAAGTTGATGAATGGCCAGCTTGGCATGTTCTTCGACACCATGTCGGGGGAACTGGCCGTCCCCGGTCGCACGCAAGTGGCGCCGGATCTGACCGGTTTTGCCCCGTTGCCCCAGGGTCCTTCCAGCACACCGGCAACCATGATGAATTGCCAGCTTATGGGCGTCTGCTCGCTCGTCAAGGACGCGGCCACCCGACGGGTCGCGTGGGCTTTCATCCGCTACCTCGTGAGCGATGAGGCCCAGCGAATCCAGACCGAACTCTACGTCCGCGAGGGATTCGGGCACTACGTCAATCCGGTCTACCTGCGGCGTTTCGGTTTCGACAAGATCGCTGAGAGTATCGATCCGAAATCGACGCGCATGCTCGAAGAGGCACGCCGGTCTGGTGTTCCGGAACCGTACGGCAGGAAGTGCCAGACCATCTATGACGAACTCGCCATGGTCCTGGACAAGGCCGCCCTTTCACCGACGATGGACTATAAGGCTGAACTGGACGCCGCGGTTGCCCACACCGACGAGCGGCTCCTCGGTTACGTACCTCCGGAGGTGATGACCCGCCGCCGGTTTATCGTCGGCGGATTCGTCGGCATTCTGATACTCGGTATCGTCCTGGCGATGACTCGCCTAATCAGTGTTTTCCGCACCATGGCTCAGGAGGGGGATCGCTCGCAATCCGGGGCCGCATTCCACGGTGACAGGCGGAGGCGGACGATCTGCGCTTGGCTTTTCATGATCCCCGCACTGGCGAGCGTCCTGGTCTGGAGTTACTACCCTGTGGGCAGAGGTCTGATCATGGCGTTCCAGGACTATCACGTGCTTCTCCCCAAGCCTTTTAACGGCGTCGACAACTTTATCGAGGTGCTCTGGGAACCGCGCTTCTGGATCGCCGCGAAGAACACCATCATCTACGTCGTGATGACGCTTTCGCTCGGGTTCTTCGCGCCGATGTTCCTGGCCCTGATCCTGAACGAGATTCCGCGTGGGTCGTTCTTCTTCCGCATCGTCTTCTATCTGCCGGCCATTACGAGTCCGATGGTCGTCATGCTCCTGTGGAAGCAGTTCTATGCTCCTGCCGCGGACGGATTCCTCAATCAACTCGTAACGGGGATCGGACTGCCGCCGCAGAAATGGCTGGCGGATCCAGGGCTCGCCATGGTCTGTGTGATCCTTCCAGGCATCTGGGCTGGCGTCGGCGGCGGCGCGATCCTCTACCTCGCCGCGTTGAAGAACGTCCCGGATGAGCTTTACGAAGCCGCCGCCATTGACGGTGCCAGCCTGTGGCAGAAGATCCGTCATGTCACGTTTCCGACCCTCAGGGTGTTGCTCATCATCAATTTCGTCGGTTCATTCATCGGCGCCTTTCATGCCACCGAGCGCATTCTGGTGATGACGAACGGCGGACCGCTTCTCGCCACGCATGTCTTGGGCCTCGAGATTTTTCAAAGCGCCTTCGTATACTTGAAGTTCGGTTACGCAACGGCGGTGGCCTGGATCCTTGGCGCCGGTCTGGTCGGTTTCACGCTCTACCAACTCCAGATCATCCGCCGGGTGCGATTCACCACCGCGGGGAAGGGATGAGCCATGCCACTCATTGATCGCGTCGGACGCCGTTCGTGGAAGGTCGTGTTGGGTTTCGGACTAACCTACGCATTCCTGATCCTCGGTGGCGCGTCGATGGTCCTTCCCTTTGCCATCATGCTGACGGTCTCGGTCAGTACGACGGTGGACTACAACGACTTCAGCGTCTGCCCGAGATACTTGTACGACGCCCCGTGGCTCTACCGCAAGGTCGTCCACGACCGCTACAACAGTGGTTACTGGGGATCGATCCGCGACCTGCGCAAGCAGTACCACCGGGACCTGTTCGAGATCGTGGAACTCGGTCGGCCGGAGGCTGGCGATGCACAGGCGACGCTTCGCGACTGGGATGCCTTCCGGCCCCGCATCCCGGCCGGACACTGGGCACCGGGGCACATGAAAGACGGGTATGAGGACGGTCGTGTCCAGCGGCTATACCGGGAGTGGTTGGCAGCCCGCTACACGGGTGACATCGGCCGCTACAATCAGGCGCACCATACGGTCCACGAAACGTTTTCCCGCATCTCTGCCCCCCAGGAGCGTCCAGTCGTCCGGGACTGGGTTCCGCCCGACACGGAGTCGTATCGGGAATGGCGCGATTTCCGCGCGACGATTCCACCCGCCTGGTTTTTCGCACCGAGCCTGGAGGGGGTGTGGCAACAGTTCATTCTCGGACGCTATCAGAAGTCGATCACCTCGTTGAACAAGGTTTGGGGAAGCGCGCACCGTGACTTCTGGCGCATCCCGCTGCCGGAACGGAGACCCGTTCAAGACGCACAGGCGCAGGACTGGGATGCGTTCATCCGCCAGTTGGTTCCCCCTCGCTACATCGAGTTGTCACCGTCTCTGTTGCAGTCATACCGCGACGTTGTTGCCAGGAAGCACGAGACCATCGACCGGCTGAATCAGGTCTACGGCACCGCATATACAGCCTTCGTCGACGTACCCCTGCCGCCCGACCTCGCGAGCGAGGAGCGTCTGGCCGTGATTCAGGACATTCTGTCTTTGCTCGAACGGCCGGGCGTGTGCGCGAACATCCACCTCGTTGATCCGGACAACCGCTGGCGCGCCTTCCTTCGCGAGACGTATGGCGGCATCGACCGGCTTAATGTTGCGCATGGAACCCGCCATGAGGCGTTCGAAAGCGCTGCCATACCCAACGCCCTGATCGACTGGCATGCGATCCAGGCGGAATCGAGCGATTGGCGGCGCTACTTCCTTCTGGGCAACTATAGCCAGGTCTTCACCTTCCTGCTCAAGCATGGCGGGGCTCTGATCAACACCCTCATCTACTGCGCGGCCATGCTCTGTGTCACGCTCCTCGTGAACCCGCTTTGCGCCTATGCACTCTCCCGCTTCTCCCTGCGTTACACGAACAAGATCCTGATCTTCCTGCTCGCGACCATGGCCTTTCCCGCCGAGGTCGCCATGATCCCGAACTTCCTGCTCCTCCGTGACCTCGGGTTGTTGAATACCTACTGGGCCTTGATCCTGCCCGGTCTGGCCAGCGGTTACTCGATCTTTCTCCTTAAGGGTTTCTTCGACAGTCTGCCGGCGGAACTCTACGAGGCGGCCGTCATCGACGGCGCCGGGGAGATGACGATCTTCCGGCGTATCACTCTTCCCCTGGCCAAGCCTGTCCTCGCCTACCTCGGTCTCGGTGCGTTTGCGGCCGCCTACCAGGCGTTCCTCTTCGCCATGATCACCTGCCCCGACCCCAAGCGCTGGACGATCATGGTCTTTCTCTATGACATGCGGACCTGGGCCACGCCGTCAGTGACCATGGCGGCCCTGGTCGTGGCATCAATCCCAACGCTGCTGATCTTCATCTTTGCACAGAAGATCATCATGCGCGGGATCGTCATTCCGATTGACAAATGATCGGTTTCCGCTGTCAGGACGGGGGCCGCAGGAACGCCTGGATTCCCGTCATGATCATCTGGGCGGCAAGGGCGGCCAGAACCAGCCCTGTGAGCCTGCTGAGAATGGCGATGCCGCGGGCTCCCAGCCGGCGGTGGATAATCGAGCCCATAAACAGCAGTACCGCGAGACATGCCACGGCGCAAAGCAGCGACAGACAGCCCAGGAACTTAGCAGCGAGATCATCCAGTTCAGCCCCCATAACAAGGAGCGTGCCGGTGGTAGCTGGGCCTACAATGACGGGCATGGCCAGAGGAACTACTGCAATATCGCGGTCAAGCTCAGAGACCTTGGATCCTGCATTCCCATGCACGAGACCGATGGCTGAAAGGAACAATAGGACACCGGCCCCGATGCGGAAGGAATCCAGCGTGATGCCGAACAGCGAAAACATCTGGTTGCCGACGAGGAAAAGCAAGAGACAGAGAATAGCCACTGCCACCGACGAAACCAAGGCAAGACGGCGGCGACGCGGCTCGTCATATCCCTCGGTCATGCTGAGGAACATCGTCAGGCCGAAGAAGGGCGTGAACACGAAGAACAACTTGATCCAAAGGCTTAGGAACAGTTCCATATTGCCACTCTCCGCCTCCATAGGGTTGGTTGACCTTAGCGGACCTGCTTCTGCGCCTCGGTGTTCGGCGCGACAATCATGGACGCCGGCTCCCGGCAACTGCCACGGACAGTCAGATGGATTTCGGCCCGTTCCATACGCCGGGGGAGCGTGGTCTTTTGCAGGCGATCATCCAGTAGCATCACGGCACGTACCCCCACCTCGCGTCCAAAGATACTGATGGCCGTCACGGGTGTCGGAAGCGTCGCCAATGTGCGGCAGTCCTGGGTGGAGATGATCGCGATATCTTCAGGCACGCGGAGACGCTTCGTCCGGGCCAACGCGAGGACCTCCGTGGCGTAAGTCGGTGCCGTGGCGACCATCGCCATGGGGAATGTGCAACCATTGAGAACGGTGTCGTCTATCCGAAGGCCCGCAGGCTCATGAGGTGCCAGCTTCCGGCCGCACACCTCACGGGTGCTGAAAACCGACATTTTCGCCGGCGAAAAGCCAAACTGAAGGCCAGCCTGTTTGAAGCTCTCGGAATTGCGCTGATCACGCCCCTCCTCTTCGGGAAACCCGCCGCCCAGGAGTTTGACACGCTCATACCCCATGGAGCGCAAGTGACCCATCGCCAGAGACATGGCGCCCTCAAAATCAGGCGCAATCACGTCGGCACGCAGGGAACCATGCGGCGTGCCCACCAACACAACGGGGTACTTCGATTCGATGCGCGGCATGGCGGGTCCATACCATTCGTATGATCCGATCACGATCATGCCGCGCGACGGGGATGGGTCGAGCCGATCAAGGTGACGCTCAATTGCATCACTCTCCGAAATGTAAGAGAGGACCAGGTTGTAGCCCATGGTCTGAGCTTGAACCGCGACCCCCGTGCAGAAGTCGGCGAGGATCGGATCTGAAAAAGGGCTCTGCCACTTGAAGAAGAGCAGTTCGATGGAACCCTTTTCGGATGGCGACGAGATCACCTTGCGACACCGATACGGTTCGCTCGACAGGATGCCTTCCTCGTCCAGCGCCCGCAGTGCCCCACGGACCGTGATTCGCGTAACCTTGTAGTGTCGGGCAATGTCGCGTTCGCTCGGCAGGTACTCGCCCACTCGGTAGCGGAGAGCCTTGATCTCATCGCGCAACTTATCGGCCAGTTGCCGATACATGGGGCCGGACTTCCTCATTCGGGTCGCCATCGCTTCTCTCCGCGTTCTTTGGCCCACTATACACGAGTGCGTGCGCTTGTCCAGCAGTCGTCTCATCTCCAGGAATGGGCTCGTCGTGCCCACCGTTTGCCGTTTCGCAGTTTCCCAGATGGTCGCTTTTCTCTATTGCACAGTTTTCCGAGGGTTTGGTATCATCGCGCAAGTGGTAGCCCATTTTAGCCCATTCAGTCTCCCACCAGCAGTCAGACCTCGTACGCGAACAATGCCGGTTCTGTCGTGAAGTTGGCAACGTTGACGTTACGTTGATCCTGGTGCGCTGAGAAGCGCAACGGACCGTGAGGCGAAAGGAAACGTGATGATTGCAGGAGTATCCGTGGGATCGTACGGCCGCTGCGTCTCCGTCTGCGGCGTCTTGATGCTCGCGCTACCGAGGCTGTCAGGCGCGGCGGCGGAAGGTCGGTATCCCACGCCGCAAGAGGCGCCTTACTTTCGCCTGCCGACGTTCATCTCGCAGCCCAGCTTGCGCGCCTACCCCGGCGCGCGGTACGAGTCGCGTCCGGCGGTGACGGGTGGAACCTGGCCCTACCGCTTCGCCCTGCGCGGGGCGCCGCCCGGCATGGCCATCGATGCGCGCAGCGGCGCGATCAGCTGGACGGCAACGCAGGCCGAGGTCAGCGTACCGGTAACGGTTACAGTCGTCGATCAAACCGGACAGAAGGCCGAGCAGACCTTCACGGTCACGGTCGGAACCGCCGGCTTCGTCTTCGTCAGCCCCGAGGGCGACGACGCCAATCCGGGGACTTTGGAAAAGCCGTGGAAGACGGTGATGCGCGCGGCGCAGCCGGTCGATGATCCAGCAGGCACCACATTGTACCTGCGCGGCGGCACCTACGCCGTGGAGGTGCCCGCGCCGGCGGAGAAGCAGAGCGCCAATGTCCTGAGCATCCTGCGAACGTCTCCGCGCCGCTGGAGGGCATGGCCGGGCGAGCTGCCGGTGATCGACCTCGGCTGGAGCGAAGCCAAGTGGAGGGCGGCGTTGGCCGCCGAGCAGGCCGAGGTGGACGCGGGACGCAAGAAGGTCGCCTCGACGCAGGGCTACGGCCACCGCCTCTACCTCGACCACCAGACTGACGGCTTGGTTTTCGACGGTCTGGAGTTCCGCAACGCCAGCTTCTACATGTTCGTGATGTGGGACGGCAAACGCACCGGGCTGACGTGGCGGCGCTGCAAGCTGCACCACCTGTGGGGCGACTGGCGCGAGAACTCCTCGTTCATCTTCGGCTTCGCCGCCGACCGGAAATACGAGCAGGCCGCCCCCGGCGAGACCTTCCCCTTCGGGCAGCGGCCGGCGGCAGCGCCCTACCGGCACATCGTGCTGCAGGAGTGCACCGTCTCCGACGTGCTCGGCGAGGCCGGCGCCGGCTTCCACTGGTTCACGACACAAGGTATGCTGGTCGAGGACTGCCGCTTCGAGCGTACCCGCGGTCATGCCTTCATGGACAAGGACAACGGGTGGGACAACACCGTGCGCAACAACGTCTTCAAGGGCAACGTCATGTACGCCGCCCAGGGCTGCAACGACGGGATCGACTTCCACCACAACTTCGTCGACGGCGATCTGCAAGTCGGCAGCCAGCCCGGGTGGGTGCGCAACGTCTGGATCCACCACAACGCGCTGCGCGGCAGCGTGGTGTTGATGGGCGGGGCGACCGCCGTGCCCGAACCGCTCGACATCGGCGGCCGAAAACTGGCCGGCCCCAGCGACCCCGAGTCGCAGGCGATCATCCGCGACTTCCCCTTGGATCGCCGCCTGATTCACGTCTGGGCCAACGCCATCGCGGTGCCCGACGCCGTGGCGGGCAAGGATGCGCCGTTCCTCGTCCGTCTGCCGCACGACAGCGGCTTTGCCAAGGCTTTCCGTTACGTCTTCTGGGACGGCAACCTCGTCGACGAACGCGCCGAGTTCATCCCCGGTTGGGGCGGCAAGCGCACGCCGTGGAGCACGTTGAAGGGCTGCTTTGACATCGACGGTACCAGCGGCGCCGTCGTCCTCGACGACGACGGCCGCCTGCCAGCCGGCTCGCCTTGGCGAACACGCTTCGGCCGCGACGCCATCGGCCAACCCATGCCGTAAGCGAAGGAAGACAGCGCATGCCGAACCCGCAGGAACCAGCCATGTCCCCAACACCCCACTTCCGCGTCGTGCCCCAGGACAACCCGCCCTTCCGGGTCAACGAGCTGTTCGTCGGCTGCGAGAACCTGCGGTCGCCTCGTTTCGTGGAGCTCCGCCGACGCTTCGCGATCGACGAGGCCGTGCGGGGCGTCGAGGGGGAATTCGCAAGGATACTGGCGCTGCGCCACTGGATCGCGCGCCGCATCCGCATCGAAAACGACCATCCCACACCCGTGGCGCACATGGACGCCTGGGCCATTCTGGAAGCGGCGGAGGCGGGTGGCGGATTCCATTGCGCGCACTTCCGCCTGGTGCAGCAAGCCGTGTTGAATGCCTACGGGTACGTTACCCGCAGCCTCGGCGTCGGCGACGGTCGGCTCGATCGGGGACGGCACCATGGCGTCAACGAGGTGTGGGTGAACGAACTGGGCAAGTGGGTCCTGACCGACGCCAAGTACGACCTTCACTACGAGAAGGCTGGCGTGCCCCTGTCGGCGCTGGAGTTGCGGGTCGAGATTCTGGAAAACGGCGGTGCAGCCGTCGAACGCGCCTATGGCCCGCGACGCGAGCGCCGGGAAGACCCGCATTCCGACACGCTGGAGACCTACCGCTGGCTGTCGTGGGAACTCAACGGCAATGCCTTCTCCGAGTTTCCGAATCACGTGTCCTCGGCGGTGGTGCTCCTCGAAGACGAGTTTGTCCAAACGAACACATGGTACCGGGATGGGAAACCGCACTGGGCATACGCGGCGGGGTTCTTCGTGACCACCACTCACCGGAGCTGGGTCGAATGGACTCCCAACGTGGTTGGGAGCCATGTGGAAATCGCAGGCAGCACGGCGCGCATGGCGCTCTCGTCGTGCACACCCAACTTCGCCACCTATGCCATGCGCCGGGAGGCGAAATCCCCGTGGGAGTCCTGCGCGGACCGTCTGAACATGGCCGTGCCATCCGAGGGGCTGCGCCTGGAGTTCCGAGCCGAGAATCTGGCCGGGGTCGCCGGACCGGTTCACCGCATCGCCATCGAACCGGTCGGCTGAGGGATCCAATCCATGCGCCATTCGTCCACATTTGTCGCCATGCTGCTGCATGCGGGGTCCCTGGCGACAGCCGGCGCCGATGGGGTTCGTCCGCCCCACCAGCTGCCGGAGGGGCATTTCGTGCCGGCGAAGTTCCCGCTGGTGGCGATCCATCCCCGACCGGACGGCGAGACGCCGCCCGAGGCCTACCATCGCGTCGCCTATCCCGGCATGCGATGGGACTGCCCGGTGCGTGCGGCCTTCGGTGCCTACCCGTACCACGCCCAGATCGTCACCGGTCCGGCCGGCATGACCATCGGCGCATGGTTGGTGGAGAAGCCGGATGGCGAGCTGACCGAGGATGCCGCGTACTGCACGCTCACCTGGCTGAAGCCGGTGGCGGGGACGCATCCCATCGCGGTGCGTATCACCGATCAGGAGGGAAAGACGGTCGACTTCACCTGGACCCTGGTAGTGGCGTCCGGACTGCATTATTTCGCGGCCCCGACCGCGACCGGGAAGGGCGATGGGTCGAGCCGCGCCGACCAGGCGGCCTTCAGCGGCGTGTACGGCGCCTCGGACAAGGATCCCAGCCCGGCCAAGGGCAAGGTGGTGGTGCTCGCCACCGGCAGCTACCCGCTGACCACAGCCTTCCATCTGGTGGCGGCCTGGGGCAAGCCGGTGTCGATCATGGCCTATCCGGGCGACCTGCCGGAGATCGTCTCCCAGGCACCCGGGGTGCGATTCCTCGCCAACAGCAACGACATCATGCTGACCGGTCTGCGCCTGCGCGGCTTCCGCATCCGCGATGCCGGCATCATCTCCACCTACAACCGCGTCGAGCGCCTGTCCGTGTGGCGCAACAGCTTCGTCGACTGCGCCGGCGATCCCAAGGTCAACAACAACGAGTCCATCTGGTTCTGCGCCCGCACCGAGGGCAGCGTCAAGCGCAAGCATGTGCTGATGGCCGAGAACACCGTCGAGGGCTGCGCCGACATCGCCGTGTTCATCTTCTATGCCGTCGGTCCGCTGCTCTCCGAGCGCGACGTCTTTACCACCACCGAGGCGAAGATCGTCGAGCCGGTCTGGTTCCCGAAGGCGGTCTGCGACTTCGACCTGCGCCGCCACCACTTCGACAATCCAGGCACCGGGGCTCCGCCGTACGGGGTTCTCGATGCGTCCAACAATATGGAGCACGGCACCGCCTCGGGCGAGATCCGCTACAACTTCGTCCGTGCCAAGGCGGATGGAGCGGCGGCGTTCTGGAACGCATCGGCCACCGCCGCCACGAAGGCGTGCTATGACTATCGCAACACCTACATCGGCGCTGCCGTGGTGGCCAAGGACTGGAAGAAGTCCAACAACGTCGACTTCGTCGCCGACGTCATGCAGAACCCGCAAGGCGGTCTGGCCAACGATTCCGCCGGCTTCACGGTGCAGGATGGCGAATGCCACGGCAAAGAGGGGATCGTCGGCCAGGACGGCAAGCTGACCGGGACCTTCCGCGAGCGCTTCCTCGGCCGTCGGGGCAGCGAGATCACCGGTGCACCCTCCACCCCCACTTCCAGCGATCGCTGAACCCGGAGCATGTCATGATCATTCATCATTGCCTACTGTCCCTGCTCATCCTGCCCTTGGCGCTGGCGGGCGCCGATGGCGTCCGGCCGCCGTACCAGCTGCCGGAGGGGCATTTCGTGCCGGCGAAGTTCCCGCTGGTGGCGATCCATCCCCGACCGGACGGCGAGACGCCGCCCGAGGCCTACCATCGCGTCGCCTATCCCGGCATGCGATGGGACTGCCCGGTGCGTGCGGCCTTCGGTGCCTACCCGTACCACGCCCAGATCGTCACCGGTCCGGCCGGCATGACCATCGGCGCATGGTTGGTGGAGAAGCCGGATGGCGAGCTGACCGAGGATGCCGCGTACTGCACGCTCACCTGGCTGAAGCCGGTGGCGGGGACGCATCCCATCGCGGTGCGTATCACCGATCAGGAGGGGAAGACGGTCGACTTCACCTGGACCTTGGTGGTGGACGACCAGCACCACTACTTCGCCGCGCCGGCCGCGACCGGGAAGGGTGACGGATCGAGCCGCGCCGATCAGGCGGCGTTCGCCACCGCCTGGGGCGCGGACAAGGAACCCAGCCCGGCCAAGGGCAAGGTGCTGGTCCTCGCCTCCGGCACGTATGAACTCACGCAAGCCTTGGTCTTGGATGCCGCGTTCAAGCCGGTGTCGATCGTGGCCTATCCCGGCGACCAGCCGGAATTCGTTGCGCAGGGGAGGGACGTCCGCATCTACCACAAGTCCAGCGATGCGTTGCTGGCCGGTCTGCGCTTCCGCAACTTCGGCAATGCCGGCTGCATCTACACCTGGGATGAGGCCCACCGCCTGACCGTCTGGCGCAACACCTTCACCGGCCAGTTCGGCGATCCCAAGGTCTCCGACAACGAGTCGATGTGGTTCTGCGGCCGCATGGACCGGGGCAAGCGCCGGCATCTGCTGATGGCCGAGAACACCTATGTCGACTGCGTCGATGTTGCGGTCTTCGACTTCTACACCGTCGGGCCGATGCTGTCCGAACGCGACGTCTTCACCACCAGCCAGAAGAAGATCAGCGAGCCGCTGTGGTTCCCGAAGTCCATGTGCGACTACGACATCCGTCGGCACACGTTCGACAATCCCGGTTCAGAGGCTCCCGGATCGGCGGTGATGGCGGGCTACAATGCCAGCCACGAGGGCGGGACGTCCTCGGGCGAGGTCCGCTACAACTTCGTGCGCTCGGCCGTCGGCGGAGGCTGCCTGTCGCAGTGGAACAACTCCTCCACGGCAGCGAACGCCAAGGAATGCTTCGACTACCGCAACACCTACGTTGGTGCGGCGGTGGTCGCCCGGGATTGGCACAAGTCCAATCAGGTCCTGTTCGAGGCCAACGTCATCGAGAACCGGGATGGCGGCATCCATCGCGAATCCGCCGGATTCACGGTGAAGGACGATGAATGCCACGGCAAGGCGGACGTGGTTGATCAGGCCGGGAAGCTGGTCGGCGTCTTCAAGGAACGCTTCCGCGGCCAGCGCGGATACCACATCTACGGCAGAAAGAACCCATGAACCCATACCGCCTGCTTCTGCCTCTCCTGATCCTCGCCGCCGTCAGTCAGGCGGCTGAGAAAGCCGTCGCCTACACCCCGTTCGCGCTGGAGATCATCCAGCCGCACGCTGGCCTGGACACGCGCAACCGTTTCTACCGCGCCTATCCCGGCCTGGAGTACAGCGTGCCGGTGTCCGCCATCGGCGGGGTCTTCCCCTATCGTTATGCCCTGACCGCGGCGCCGGTCGGGATGACGATCGACGCTGCGACCGGCGTCATCACCTGGCCTAACCCCGCCGAGGGGAAGGTCGACGTGACGCTGACTGTGACCGATGCGGCGCAGGCCGTGCAGCAGGTGCGCTGGCCCATCACCGTGACGACCGAGGGTTGGCTGTTCGTGGATGCCGCCGCGCCCGAGGGCGGCACGGGCACGCGCGAGGCCCCGTTCAAGACCATGCTGCAGGTCTACGGCGGCAGCGCCCGTGAGGCGAAGTATTCCGAGGCGCACAAGAACCGCTTCGTCTATGTGAAGGGCGGCACCTACCTGCTGGACGGCTTCGTCCCCAACGGTCCGGATGTGCAGTGGACCGACCGCCAGCCGGTGGTCTTCCTCGCCTATCCCGGGACGCGACCGACCCTCGACCTGACCAATCGCTTCCTCCAGGCCGAAAGCAATCTCGACAACTTCTACCTCGATGGCTTCGATGTCACCCCGATGACGGCGAAGAGGGGTTTCCGGCTGACCGGTTCATCATCGGACGTCACCATCTGGCGGGTACGGTTCAGCGATCTGGCCGCTTCGACCGGGTCCGACAACCAGGCGTGCATCATGGCCTGCGATGGTGGTGACGGGAAGCGCTGGGCGGTGCTGGACTGCGGTTTCACCCGCGTCCACCACGGCTACGGCATCATCGGCTACGCGGTCGAGAAGCTGCTTGTCGGCCGCTGCAGCTTCACCGAGATGGACGATCCGACCGGGACCAGTTCCCTGCCGGTCGGCCCGAAGGCGGACTGCCAGCGTTGGGTGATCCGCGAGAACCGCTTCGCCCGCAACGCGGTGCAGAACGTCTGGCTGTACTACTACCATCACGAGAAGTCGGCGAATCCCTACGGCGAGATGGAGGTGGCCTACAACCTGATCGAGGCCGGTGATGGTCCGGATGCCTTTGCCCTGACCATCAACCAGGGGGCGTCGGCCGTCACCCTGCCGTCGTACGTCTACCGCAACACCATCATCGGCCGCATCCACCTCTTCTGGTACAAGCCGGAGTACAAGCCGATGTACTTCCGCGACAACGTGCTGGTCGGCCAGCCGATCAAGCCGGACGCCAAGAAAGCGGTGGTCGACAACATCGGCGTCACCGGGCCGGCCTCGGCGGTCGAGGCCTCCGGCAACCTGCTGTTCGACACCCGCGAGGGCAACCTCAAGCCCGACGGCAGCCTGGTGAAGCCGGTGCCCGGCAAGGGCCACGTCATCACCACAGCGAAACCCTAGGAATCGTCATGCGTCTCACGAAATGGTCCGGCAACCCCATCCTCCGCGCTCGCCCAGGCAGCCCGTGGGAACAGATGATGGTGCTCAACCCGGGCGCCTGGTATGACCACGGCACGGTGAAACTGCTCTACCGCGCCGCCGGCGAGGACACCGACTACCGCATCTACCTCGGGCTGGCCGAGAGCCGCGACGGCTTCCACTTCGAGCGCACCGGAACCGAGCCGGTGCTGGCGCCCTCGGTCGAGGGCTGGGACGCCGGCTGCATCGAGGATCCGCGCATCGTCAAGTTCGGTGACGAGTACATCGTCTCCTACGCCGCCCGTGCCCATCCCCCGCATGCCCACTGGGGCGGGCGCAAGCGCGAGAATCTGCCGGCGCAAACACCCACCTGGACCGAGAACTGGACCCGCTCGGGTCTCGCCAGCTCGAAGGACCTGCGCCACTTTGATCGTCTGGGGCCGTGCACGCCCGACGATGTCGACAACCGTGATGTCCTGCTATTTCCCGAGAAGATCGGCGGGAAGTATGTGATGCTGCATCGCGCGTTGGATCGCACCGAGAAGAAATATCCGCAGTACAAGACTCCCGCAATCTGGATCGCCTATTCGGACGACATGAAGACCTGGACCGGCGACCGTTGCATCGCCCGCTCGGAGCAGCCCTGGGAGGCCCTGCGCATCGGTGCCGGCGCCCCGCCGATCCGGACCCCGGCCGGATGGCTCGACATCTACCACGCGGTCGGCGACATCGACGGCAAGGGCCAGGCCTACCGGGCCGGGGTCATGCTGCACGATCTCGACGATCCGGCGCGTATCATCGCCCGGCCGCCGGACTTCATCATGGAGCCGGAGGAGCGCTTCGAGCTGGAGGGGGCGGTGAACCGGGTGGTCTTCCCCTGCGGCAACGTGGTGATCGGCGACACGTTGTTCGTCTACTACGGCGCTGCTGATTCGGTCTGCTGCGTCGCGACCTGCAAGGTGCAGGAACTCGTCGATTACTGCCTGAAGTACCCGCGCTGAACCCCACGGAACCCAACCATGAACCTCCGCATCCTGCCCCTCTGCTGCCTCCTCGCTGGCGCTGCCTGGAGCAGCGAGATCGCCAAAGATGACTTCGAGAGCGGTAAGCTGGGCAAGCCGCTATGGATCGGCGATACCTACGTCTCGGTCGTCGAGGGCCAGGCGGTCAGCGGCACGAAGGCCGCCCGTTTCCATTTCAGCGGCAGCCCCGCAGGCGATGCTCTTGCAGAGCTGCGCTTCGACCTCGGCAAGCCCTATCGTGACCTGTGGTTTGCGTACTCGTTCTATATCCCCAAGAACTACACCCACCGCCAGAGTGGCAACCACAAGTTCTTCCGCCTCTGGGGCACCGACTACGGCGACAAGGAGAAGATCGGCGCCTCAACCTGGGGCAACAGCCCGGCCGACGGATTCTCCCGCCTGAGGTGCGACTGGGATTCCACCGGTGGTGGCATGGGCGAGGGTGGCAAGAACTATCCGAACTTCATCACCGCCGCCGATCTCGGGACGTGGATGCGGGTCATGATCCACTGCGAGGCTGCCACCGCCGAGGTGAAGGGAACGATCCAGATCTGGAAGAACGGCACTCTGATCATCGACAACCCCAATCAGGTCGCCCTGTACAAGGAGGGCAGCATCCACGCCTATAAGCAGGGCTACCTGCTGGGCTGGGCCAACAAGGGCTTCGCCGAGGACACCGACTTCTACATCGACGACGTGGTGTTCGGCACTACCCGGGCGGACGTTGAGACAACCAGCCCTGCAGACCCGAAGGACAAATAGCATGAACCGACCGCTCTCCAGTTTCATCCCCGCACTCTGCTTGGTCGGATCGATCTGGGCCGGCGAACCGGCTGAGTTGCCAGATCGGAACAACCCCGACTACGTCTACTGCGAGGACTTCGAGTCCGGACGCGAACAGACCGGCGCCTTGCCGCCGTTTTCCATCAGCGGGCGGCACGGCGTGCGCGCCGGGGCGGGGTACAAGTCGGGCCACGGCTACGCCAACGTGCTCGTGGAGAACAACGGGTTGCCCCCCTTCCCCGAAGTACGCTTTCCGCGCCAGGACGGCATCGTCTTCGTCCACTACATGGTGAAGGTGCCCGCCTTCTTCTATCTGGGACGCGGCAACCACGGATACTATCTGTTCGACTCGAAGGCGCGCGCGAAGTGGGGCTCAGCGGTGATGGACCATGCCACCGACCACCCCGCGTGGCTCGACCCGGAATGGGACCCCATGACGGTCCATGTGCTGCGCGGCTCCGGCTACCACCGCATCCTCCGGTCGTTCGAGGGGTTCGAGCCCGGCAAGCGCGGAGTCTGGCACTCCTACCAGATCATGGTGGTGCCCTCGGAGAAGGATCCGTCGGTCGGACGCATGAAGGTGTGGGTCGACGGCGTGCTGGCCAACTTCTGCAAGCACGACACCATCCCGGCGATGGACACGTTCTGGATCAGCAACTACTGGCACTCCCACGAATACGTACCGAAGGACACGGCCTCCAACCTCTTCGAGTCCTTCACGGCGCCGCCGCATCCCGCCTTCGAAATCCAGTTGGACAACCTGATCGTCTCGCGCCAGTTCATCGAGATGGGCGCGAACAAGGCTCAGGTCGAGAGGCTCCGTTTCACTAACCTGAAGCCCGACGCCTTCACCGTGCGCTTCGACACCACCGTGCCCGCGCGCAGCGTATCCGTCCTCTGGGGCGAGGATGGAGCGGACTGGCGGAAGCCGGCGACGACGACGCTCGGCACGGTCGCGGCTCCGGGCTACTTCCACGCCGTCGGCATCGTCGGGTTACAGCCGGGAAAACGCTATGCTCTCGTCGCCGTGGCCGAGGACGCGCAGGGCCGACGTATCGAATCGGAACCGGTCGCCTTCACCCCCCGCACGGATCAGTGGCCCGATTTTGCCATCGGCACCGGGGGGAAATCACTCGACGCTGTCGGTCCGTGGAAGGGCGAGGTGTTCACAGGCAGCGATTTCAGCGGGACGCCAGCAATGGTCCGATCCTTCGCATCGTTGAGCTACATCAGTTGGTCCGGGTACGACACCGACATCGGCCTCGACACGACGCAGTCGCTCTCCATCCGCTACACCCGGACCGCGCGTTCCGCCGGGGGGCCGCACGTGTTCCGCTTCGGCGTTTCGGACGGCCTGCGAATCACCCTCGACCAAGAGACGCTGTTCGAGAAGATGGGGGGAACCAGTGGGTGGACCCGTCCCGGTTCCCTGCGCCGCGACGTTGCCGCTGGCGAACACACCCTATCCGTCGAACACGCCTTCACGCGCGCGGAGAATTGGGAACAGCGGAATGGGCGGGCGCTCGCCTTCCGCGTCACCGCCGGTGCCGGCACCACCCCGCCTGCGTGCTACGCGCAGGCCATCTACAACACGCGCTTCCACAAGCCAGAGGAGCCGACGTATGGCGGCCGCTGGTCGACGGAGGTCGAGGCGACGGTCGAGTACGGCGAGACGCCGTCCTACGGAAAGAACGCCAAGGGCGCGGGAAGGCACCTGTTCTTCACGCTCGGAGCACTGGAAGTCGGCAAGACCTACCATTGGCGGGTCACGGCGGTCGATGGCCTCGGCAACACAACCGTCACGCCCGACGCGACCTTCACCTGCGGCGACACCATGCCGCCGCGCAAGATCCTCTGCCGCCTCCAGCGCATCTCCGACTCCGCGTTGGAACTGACCTTCGGCGCCCCCGGGGAGGACGGTCGCCATGGACAGGCGGCGGCCTACGACATCCGCTGGTCCGACCGTCCGTTGACGGTTGCGACCTGGGACGCGGCCACACGCATGGCCAACCCGCCAGCGCCCCAACCCAGCGGCAAGGACGAGCGCATCGTGCTCGCTGGCTTGACCAAGGGCACGACCTGGCACGTGGCGGTGCGCGCCATCGACCAAGCTGGACAAGCGGGTCTGCTGTCCAACATCGTCTCTGACCCGCCCGGTCCCGAGGTGATGGATTGCGACGGCGACGGTTTCGGCGTGGGATCGATGAAAGGGGACGACCCAGACGATTACAACGCCGCCGTTCCCGGCCCGCCGAACAACCCCGTCGCTCCTTCCCCATGGGGTGCCCCGTGACCGATGTCATCCTCTCTTTCGACAGTGAAGACTACCTGACGCCGCAGGCGGCCGACGCCGAGCTCTGGTGGGCCAAGGCGCTGAGGGAGCGCGGACTCCGCGGTTCGTGGCAGCTCGTCGGCGAGCTCGTGCGGTCGCTGGTAGCCACGGGCCGCTCGGATGTGCTGACAGCCGTCGCGCAGCATGAAATCGGCTTCCATACCAACTACCATTCGCTTCCGCCGACGCATCCCGAGGCAATCGTCGACCTGAGCCTGCGCGAGGGCATCGCCTACGTTCTCCAGACCGAAGCACCGGGGCTGGCGACCCTGGCGCAGACATTCGGCCGATGGCCGATCAGCTACTGCTCGCCCGGCGATTCCTGGACTCCGGCCACATTGCTGGCGATGGCCCGCATGGGGCTCAAAGTGTTCTGCAACGACAAGCTCGCACACTTCCAGCGCACACCCTACTGGTACTGCGGGTTGCTGGTGACTGCATACGACGCCGACATCCAGGACTACTATGAGGACGCGCAGTACGCGCCGGGCCGGTTCGAGCGCGACTTCGAGGCGCTCGTGGCGCAGACACCGGCGGACGGCGTGGTGGTTCTCTATACGCATCCGACGCGGCTGGTAACCGCGGCGTTCTGGGACGAGGTTTTCGCAGGCGGACGCCGCCGTCCCATAGCGGACTGCCCGCCTGCTCCGCTTCGTCCGCAGGCCGAGGTCGCCGCAATCCAGAGCCGTTGCAGCGGATGGCTCGACTGGTTGGCAGGGCGCAAGGACTTGCGCTTCATCGATTTTGCGACATTGCATCGCGAGCGGTCGGTCGACAGGCGCGATCTTGACGCGCTGTTGCGGGAAACTGGCCTATCTCTTGGCGCGGAAGGAGATCTGCCTCTGCGGCTCAGCGGTCCGGGGGTCTTCATGCCTTCGTCGGTCTTCGACAGCATGTCTTACCGTTGGTTACCTTACACCGATGGGTTCACCGGTCGACCGCTCATCGAGCAAGCCCGGCGACTATCGTGGACGGCGGCTCCGGCAAAGCGAGTGCCCTTGTGAGCGGCGCATGTTCACCACGGGCTGATGTGAATCTGGGCGCCATCGCATGGAACGTCGCGGCACTCCGTCGCCACCTGCAACTCGGAACGCGTCTGTTAGTGGTCGTGAAGGCCAATGGTTACGGTCACGGCGCAGTCGCGGTGGCGCGGACGGCCGTATGCCACGGAGCCTATGCCTTGGGCGTATCCCGCATCGAGGAAGGTGTTGAGCTGCGCGAGGCGGGTATAGACGCCCCCATACTGATCTTCGGCCCAACCCCGGGTGCCTGCGTCGGCGAACTCTTGCATCATCGTTTGACGCCCAGTATCACCGGGGCTGAGGACGCGGCGGTGATTGCCGCCGGGATGCCACACGGCCTGCGGTTGGCGGTGCATCTCAAGTTGGACACCGGCATGGGTCGATTGGGTTGTTTCGCCCAACCCGAGGGTGTATCTGCAGTCGCGCGGAGGCAAACGGTGGCACAGGAGGTCGCCGCTGTTGCCAGCCAGTCGCAACTGTTCCTGCAAGGCATTTTCACCCATTTCGCCAGTGCTGACTCTCCCGATAAGAGCCAGACGGTGGCTCAGTTCAAGACCTTCATGGCAGTGCTGGAGGCGATGGCGCGGCAAGGGATACGCCCACCGTTACGCCATGCCGCCAACAGCGCCAGCATCTTCAACCATCCCGAGACCCATCTGGACCTCGTGCGAGCAGGCATTGCCGTCTACGGTTGCGGCATCTCAGACAATACCGGCCTGCGGCCCGCGATGACGCTCAGAACCCGCGTCGTGCAACTCAAGCACGTTCCGGCCGGTACCACCGTGGGTTACGGAATGACTCACAGTACCAGTGGGCCCACCAGCATCGCGACCGTCGGCATCGGTTATGCTGACGGTTTCGACCGTGCGCATTCCGGGAAAGGCCGCATGCTGGTTCGCGGCCAACTGGCGCCGATTATTGGTCGCGTGTGCATGGACCTGACCATGTTGGATGTCGGACACATCCCGGATGTCGCTGTGGGCGACGAGGTGGTGGTCTTCGGTCGGCAAGGGGCTTGTGAGTTGACGGCCGATGCAGTTGGCGCCACGATTGGCACTATTCCACATGAGGTGATGAGCGCGCTTACCCAACGTGTCCGGCGGGTCTACGTGAACGACGCCGCAGCAGCAGCCGCCGCCGCTTGAGAGGAGACCATGACGCCGAATATCATCCCAACCCCTCGCGTAATGACCCTGACCGGCGGCGAACTGCTGCTCCCCGCCCAGATGATGATTGGCATTGTTGGCGCGGAGGAAGAAGACCGCTTCGCGGCGGAATGCCTGAGTCGTTTCCTCAAGGAGGAACACCGGATCAATGCCCAGACGGGCGCGACGGCGGGTCTGTTCATTGCGTTCTCACGCGGTCCTGGCCCGGCCGAAGGTTACCGCATCAACGTGTCCCATGACGGTATCCGCCTGGAGGGCAGTGACGCCGCCGGCGTCTACTATGCGGTGCAGACCCTGCGCCAGTGCCTCGCCGTTGGCGAAGGCGCGCCTCGCATCCCCTGCCTGCGCATCGAGGACGCCCCCACCCTGGCGCACCGTGCCGTCCACTACGACACCAAGCACCACCAGGACCGCTTCGACTACGTTCAGTCGTTCATCCGCGAGCTGGCCTTCTACAAGGCGAACATCCTCGTGTGGGAGTGGGAGGACAAGTTTGCCTACCGCGGCCATCCCGAGATCGGCGCGCCCGGCGCCTTCACCCTCGAGGAGATGCAGGCGCTGACGCAGTTCGCGCGGCAACACCACGTCGAGATCGTGCCGCTGGTGCAGGGGCTGGGGCATGTCCCGTTCATCCTCAAGCACCGCCGGTTCCGCCACCTGCGCGAGATCCCCGATTCCGACTGGGAGTTCTGCCCGCTCAAGGAGGGGACCTACGAACTGCTCTTCCAGCTCTGGAGCGAGGCAATCAAAGCCACGCCCGGCAGCCGTTTCCTGCACATCGGATCCGACGAGACCTACGAGCTGGGCCTGGGAAGGGACTGCGGGTGCGCGGAGCACGCGGCACGGCACGGCAAGGACAGCCTGATGCGCCTCTTCATCGACCGGTGCGTCGACTGGGTCGAGGCACAGGGCCGGGTCTGTCTGTCGTGGGGCGGACAATGGAAGCCCGGCGGCGCGCCGCCGCGGCCAGGCATGATCTGGACCGACGGCGACAAACCAGAGGTGGTGAAGGCGGCGGCCGCCGCAGGCTACCCGTGCTGGATCTACGCACCCAACACCGGCGTCACGCCGCTGATCGACTTCTCGCTGCCTTGGGTGAAAAGGTCGATGTGGCATGAAGGCCCGGGCGAACAGTGGGCCGGCGGCTTCGCCCGCACCAGCGACGTGATCCGGCACGCCGTCCGCGACGGGTCGGTGCGCGGCTCGATCACCACCTCGTGGGACGATTCCGGTCTGCACAACCAGATGTTCATGCCGCACTTCGTCTGCGCCTGCGAGTATTCCTGGAATCCCGAGGGTGCCGAACTGGACGCGTGGATCGACCGCTTCTATGCCAACTACTTCGGACCCCAGCCGGCGTCTGATCTGCGCGAATGCCAGCACCTCCTGCAGCAAGGCGCGCTGTTCTACGACGACACCTTCCAACGCCGGGTGTGGCACTGGGGCGATGTCGGCAAGGTCCACCTGCCGGACTTCCCGCGCGCCGGTCTTGAGTACGACACCTTCTGGCGCAAACGCTACGCACCGATGGTGCAGGCGGCACAGGATCAGCGCCATGGCTTGGAGCGAGCCGCTTCGATTCTGGAACAGGCCCTACGCAAAGGCGCGAGGCATCCCTACGACCTCGAAGTAATGCTCTCCTGCGTGCGACTGATGCAGCACAACGTTGACCTGATCCTCGGTCTTGCACGGTTGGAGGAACTCCTCAAGACCGCCTCCTACGACCTGCACTTCGTCGACCGCGCCGGCGCCCTGCGCTGCCTGCGCGGCATGGAAGAGGTCCTCGTCGGGCTGATCTCCGAGCGCGAGCGCGTCTTCTGCGATCTGGTCGCCTGCTGGGAGCGCACGCGCCTGCCCAAGGGCCTATCGGCCGACGCTCGCGACTACTTCTGGCGCCCCGAGCGCGCCCGCCACTTCGCCAACCGCACGCCCGACATGCGCTACCTGATGCTCGACGAGGACCTGCTGGGCCTCGACCACTATCTCGTGCGGTTGCGCGCCTACAACGAAGACTACTCCAAGGACGAGCTGGGATCATGACGACAACCACACCGAACACCATCACGCCGAGGGCGCGCCAGGCGAACGTGACGTCTCTGGCGGGTTTGATCCTGCTGCTCTGCCTGACGCAAGGGACGCACTCATTCGCAAATGCGGCGCCAGCCCACCAGCTCCCGGTCGGGCATTTCGTCGCGGCGAAGTTCCCGCTGACGGCGATCCATCCGCGCCCCGATGACGAGACGCCGCCCGGAGCGTACCATCGCGTCGCCTACCCCGGCATGCGCTGGGACTGCCCGGTGCGCGCCGCCTTTGGCGCCTATCCCTACGACGCCGAGCTCATCGCCGCGCCAGCGGGGATGACCCTCGGATCGTGGTTGGCCAGGCAAGCCGACGGGACATGGACCGAGGATGCCTCCTACTGCACGCTGACCTGGCCGCAGCCGACCGCCGGGACGCATCCGATCACGGTGCGCATCACCGACCAGGAGGGCGCCTCCGTCACCTTTGCGTGGACCTTGGTGGTGGACCGGCTACACCACTACTTTGCGGGTTCCGTCGCGAGCGGGAAGGGCGATGGCTCGAGCCGGGCCGACCAAGCCGCGTTCGCAGGCGTGTACGGTCCCTCCGACGCGGAGCCCAGTCCCGCCAGGGGCAAGGTCGTGGTGCTCGCTTCCGGGAGCTATCCGTTGACGGCGCCGATCCACTTGGCGGCGGCCCAGGGCAAGCCGGTATCGATCATGGCCTATCCCGGTGACACGCCGGAGCTCGTTTCAACGGTCCCCGGCGTGAAGGTCTACCACAGCGGCAGCGATTCCATGCTCACCGGCCTGCGCTTGCGCGGCTTTCGCATCAGCAGTGGCGGAGTCATCTCTACCCACGACTACGCCGACCGCCTGACCGTGTGGCGCAACGCCTTCGTCGACTGCGCCGGCGATCCAAAGGTCAACAACAACGAGTCCGCTTGGTTCTGCGCCCGCACCAGCGGCAGTGTCAAGCGCAAGCATCTGCTGATGGCCGAGAACACCTACACTGGCTGTGTCGACATGGCCGCGATGCTCTTCTATGCCGTCGGGCCCTTGCTCTCCGAACGCGACGTCTTCCTCAGCGAGGAACCGAAACTGCTGGAGCCGGTCTGGTTTCCGAAGGCCGTCTGCGACTTCGACCTCCGCCGGCACCGCTTCGACAATCCGGGGACGGGTGCTCCGACCTACGGGGTGATCGACCCGTCCAACAACGTGGAGGGCGGCACCGCCTCGGGCGAGGTCCGCTACAACTTCGTCCGCGCCAAGGAGGACGGTTCGGCGGTGTTCTGGAACGGATCGGCCACCGCCGCGACCCAAAAGTGCCATGACTACCGCAACACGTACATCGGCGCAAAGGTGGTGGCGAAGGACTGGTTGGCGCTCAACCAGGTCGGCTTCGCAGCCAACGTCATCCAGAATCCGCAAGGCGGCATCGACCGCAACTCGGCGGGATTCACGGCGACGGAGACGGAGTGCCACGGCACGGACGGGATCGTGGACGCGAACGGAAGGTTGACCGGAACGTACCGCAGCGCGTACCTCGGCAGGCGCGGGTGCGAGATCGCCGGCCCATGCCCCATACCCACTGTCATGATAGTAACTCTCAACTCTTGGTAAGCGCGGGTGCGAGATCGCCGGCCCATGAAGAACTCGTCAAGCCGCCAGTGCGGACTCACGTATCCACAGAACTAAGGAAGTGTCAGAGATGAAGAAGCCTATTCGTACCCGCGTCGCGACCACACTGGCGCCCAAGACCATCGCCATCCTCGGAGCCGGTGGGCGCGGCACGGGGTTCGCCCGACTGATTTCAAGCCACGGGCACCTGGGCCGCGTCGTCGCCGTGGCCGAACCGCGCGCCGACTACCGAGCCGCGTGTGCCGCAGCGCACAGGATTTCCAAGGCGAAGACATTCGAGAGCTGGCAGGCCTTCGTCAAGAAACCGAAGATGTGCGATGCCGTGGTGATCGCGACGCTGGACCGCGATCACGTCGACCCCGCCGTGGCGTGCCTCGCTCTCGGCTACGACGTGCTCCTGGAGAAGCCGATGGCCGCATCGCTGGCCGACTGCCAGGCGATCGAGGCCGCCCAGCGGCGCAGCGGCGCCATCGTCGGCGTCTGCCACTCGTTGCGTTACCACAAGGGTTTCCGCATGGTCAAGGAGCTGATCGACGCGGGCGCCATTGGACGCGTCATGACGCTCGACCAGCTCGAGCAGGTCGCCTACTGGCACCAAGCGCACAGCTTCGTGCGTGGCAACTGGGGCAACGAAGGCCAGTCCACGCCCATGCTCCTCGCCAAGAGCTGCCATGACATCGACTATATCGCGTTCCTCGTGGGCAAGGACAGACCCTGCCTGCGGGTCAGTTCCTTCGGACGACTCTCGCATTTCACCGCCGCCAACGCCCCGGCGGGCAGTACCGCGCGCTGCACCGAAGGGTGCCGCGTGGAAGCCACATGCCCCTACTCCGCGATCAAGGCCTATGTGCAGACCGATCGTCGCGAGGAGTGGCCCGCCAACGTCTGCAGTCTCGACCACAGCGCCGAGGCGCACCTGGCGGCCATCCGCAAGGGTCCCTACGGCCGTTGCGTCTACCGCTGCGACAACGACGTCGTCGACCACCAGGTCGTCCTGATGGAGTTCGACCAGGACGTCACCGCCACGTTTACAATGACGGCCTTCACGCAAGGGGATGGCCGCGTGCTCCGCGTCCACGGCGACAAAGGTGAACTCCACTTCGACGAAAGCCGCATCACGATCAAGACGTTTGGCGACAATAACGTGCAGGAGATTGTCCTTGGCCGTGAGACGGGCGGCCACGGCGGGGGCGACAACCGGGTGGTGCGCGAATGGCTGCAGGCGCTGCACTCGCGCGACGATTCGGGAATCGTGGCCAACGCGCAGGAATCGCTGCGGACGCACGCCATCGTCTTCGCCGCCGAGCGCTCCCGGCACGAACAGCGCACGGTCGAGCTGGCGGCGCTGCGCTGAGGCCTGTCTCGGCGTCCAGAGCGCGTCCTCCTCCGGCCGCGCCGAGCTCGGAGCGGCCTCAACCGTCTAAACCAGTTCGCCGCACGTGCCGCGCGGGATCAGGTGGATCTCGCCCTGTTCTATGCGCCGGGGCAGGGCCGGGGTTTGGAGGCGCTCGTCGAGCCGCTTCACGGCGCGCGCTCCGACGCCCGGCCCGAAAATGCTCACGGCCGTAATCGGCACGGGCGCAGTGGTCAACGTGCGGCTGTCCTGCGTGGAGAGGATCGCGACGTCCTCCGGCACGCGGAGACCCTTCTTCCGGGCCAACGCGAGGACCTCCGTGGCGTAGGTCGGTGCCGTGGCGACCACCGCCATCGGGAAGGTGCAGCCATCGAGAACCGTGTCGCTGATCCAAAGGCCCGCGGGCTCGTGAGGCGCCAGCGTCCGGCCGCATGCCTCGCGCGTGCTGAACACCGCCAGGTTGGCAGGTTGGAAACCGAACTGCATCCCCGCCAGGCGGAAAGCCGCCACGTTCCGCTGGTCGCGTCCCTCCTCCGCGGGGAATCCGCCGCACAGCAGCTTGACCCTCTCGTAGCCCATCGAGCGCAAGTGACTTAGCGCCAGCGCCATGGCCCCCTCGAAATCCGGGGGGATGACGTCGGCCTGCAGGGAACCATGCGGCGTGCCGACGAGCACGGTGGGGTACCTCGCCTCGATGCGCCCCATGATGGGTCCGTACCATTCGTAGGAGCCGATCACGACCATGCCGCGGGGAGGCGACCCCTCGATGCGGTCGAGGTGTCGCTCGATCGCGTGGCTCTCCGAAATGTAGGACAGGACGAGATTATAGCCCAGGGCCTGAGCCTCGACCGCGACGCCCGTGCAGAAATCGGCAAGGATCGGGTCGGAGAAGGGACTCTGCCACTTGAAGAAGAGCAGTTCGATGGCGCCCTTCGCGGATGGCGAGGCGATGATCTTGCGGCAGCGGTGGGGCTCGCCCGACAGCAGGCCTTCCTCCTCCAACGACCGCAGCGCGCCGCGCACCGTGATCCGCGTAACGGCGTACTGCTGCGCGAGTTCACGCTCGCTGGGAAGGTACCCGCCGACCTGGTAGCGCTGCGCCTTGATCTCATCACGCAACGTGCCTGCCAGGTGGCGATAGAGAGGCCCGGGTTTTCGCGCCGGACTCGTCTTGGAGGCTTTCTTCGGCTTCATCCGGCCCACCATACCCCAGATTGTGAAAATCTCCAACCCGGTTTTGCTGCTTGGTTCCGACGGGGCGCATCGCAATTTCCCGGCGGGCGGCGCGGTGTGTCAGGAACGGGGATGCGGCCCTTGACAGAACGCCCGCGTCGGCGCATGATGCGGAGTAGCCCATAACAGCCCAAGTAGGCAAGTTCATCGCCGGAGTCGTTCATGCAGGTATCGGGTGGCAACGTCAGAACCGCGATCGTGGGACTGGGCAAGTTCGCCCACGACATGGCCAAAGCCTGCCGGGCGACCGACCGGATCGAGCTCGCCGCGTGCTACAGCCGTACCCCGGCCACGGTGCAGGCCTTCGCGGAAGCCCACGGGACGACGGCGGCGCCCTCCTTCGAAACGCTTCTGGCGGACCCGCGCATCGAGGCCGTCCTGCTGGTGACTCCCAACTGCATCCATTGCGAGCAGACCATCGCGGCCGCGCGTGCGGGCAAGCACGTCTTCGTCGAGAAGCCCCTCTGCAACCGGCTGGACGAGGCGGACCGCATGGTCGAGGCCTGCGCGCAGGCGGGCGTCCTGCTCGCCGTCGGACACCAGGAACGGCGCCACAGCCCCTACCGCTACATCAAGGACTGCATCCAGCGCGGACTCCTGGGGCGCATCCATGCCTTCGAGGCCAACCACTGCGGCAATCTGTTGGCCGTCTGGCCCGAGGATGACTGGCGTTTCAAGACCCACGGAGGCGGCGGACCGATCCTTCACAAGGGCACCCACAAGATCGACATCCTGAACTACCTGTTCGGCGAGGCGGAGGCCGTCGCGACCCTGGGCACGCCGCTGGCATTCAATCCCGCCATGGACGCCACAACCGTTTCGACGCTGCGGTTCTCCGGCGGCATCCTCGGCTCGCTGTCGACAGGCTTCGCCCATACCAGCGCGTCTCTCAACGTCTACGGAGAGCTGAGGAGCGTCTCCTACTCCGGCTACGGGACCAAAATCGAAGTCAAGGACGAACGCACCTGGGCTTTCGAGACGGTCGACTGCGGGCCGGACCAGCCCCTCGTCGAGGAGCTCGCCGAGTTCGCCGAGGCCGTTCGCGGCCGCGCCAAGGTGGAAGTCGACGGGGCCGTGGCCCGCGAGACGCTGCGGCTGGCCCTGGCATTGCAGGATGCCTCCACGTCGGGCCGCGTCGTCGACCCGCGCACGCTGGGCTGCGCCTCCGGCCCAGGAGCGTGACGCGATTCGTTCTGTGCGATGGGAGTCGGACCGCTCTCACGGTCGTGTCTCCGAAGGTCCGTATTGGCCAGCGACATCGACC
>CAYQJG010000018.1:43725-56040 GCA_964417715.1 uncultured Lentisphaerales bacterium
GGACCGCTCTCACGGTCGTGTCTCCGAAGGTCCGTATTGGCCAGCGACATCGACCTCGGCGGCGACGCGCACCTCGTCACCTCCCGGCGGGGTTAGGAGAACGGTCAGCGGTCCCTCGGTCGGCAGCGCGACAACCCAGCGACGGGCCGCCGGGCCGATCTCCAGCCGCATCTGCGGCTTGTCGTCGAGCAGTTGCACCGGTGCCATCGCCGTCGCGCCTTCCTTGGTGACCTGGAAGACATGCAGGAACATGGTGCGTTCCGCGGCGGGGGCGGCCACCTCCAGGCGCCAGCGGCAGAACGGCGGCTTGGCGCGGCCTGGCGTGGCGTGGTCGTACTGCGCGGTCGGCTCCAGCGGATGGCCCCAGTTCATGTGGCCGTCGCCGCCGCGCTTGGTGATCACCGCCTCCTTGGGCAGCAGCGTGCGCAGGAACATGCGGCTGCGGCCGGTGCTCAGCACCTTGGCGTCGGGGCCGAAATCGTCGGGCAGGCTCAGCCAGGTGCTGGTCAGGTCCGGGCCGGCGTGCTCGCTGACGTGGCCGGGGACGCGCTCGGTGGTGGTACCGGAGACGGTCGGTTCGTCGGGCACGTGCAGCATGAAGTGCTTGGCGAAGGATGCCTGGGTCGAGGCGACGCGGTCGCAGACGACGAAGAACTCGTCCTCGCCCGGCTTGCCGCGCAGCCAGAGGAACTGCCGTGTCACCTCGCTGGCCTTGGCCGCGTTGTAGCCCTTGGTCAGGTCGGCAGCGGCGTAGGTGAATTCGGCGACATGCTTGAATGCGACCACGTGTCCGCGTTCACGGTGCTCATCGACATAGACATGGCGGAGCAACCCGCCGTCGTTCTCGTTCTTCTGGGTGCGGCGGAACTGTTCAGTGGGATCGAAGATGGTCAGGACATTGAAGGCGAGGGAACCGCCCCAATAGAAGTCATCATCGTTGTGGGCGCTGTGGTTGCCGCCGCCAGCTCCCTTGCTGACCAGGCCACCGCGGCAGTTGATGAGGAAGTGCCCCTCGTCGTCGTGCTGGTGACCGACGCGGTGCGGGCCGGCGCCGAAGAACGCCCAGACGGCGTTGGGATCATCCCAGGCCGAGCGCATGAAGACGTGTCCCGCGCCTTGCAGGAGGTAGCCCAGAGGCAGCTTGGCCTCGCCGGGTGACTGCGCTGGCTGCAATGGGTCGAGCCCGACGAGGCGCGTCCAACCGCCTGAGCCACGTGCCGCGGTCTGCTCGGCAAACCACTGCGCAAGCGGATCATGGAGTGAGCGTGCGACGAAAGGGGCGGCATGGCCGAAGCCGGCATCGAAGTCGCCACCGCCATCGTCGAGATAGGCCAGACGTCCGGTGTGCGGCACCTGCAGGTAGGCCAGCCAGCGCGGCATCTCCTTGAGGAAGCCCCACGGCTTGCCGAGCGAGAACAGATCCTCGCCGGTGGCGCTCTCCCAGGCGGCGAAGGCCCAGGGAATTACCTGCACGGGGCCGTCGCCTCCGTGGCCATGGCTCTCCGACCACGAGCCGCCCATGACGTCGAAGTAGGGGATGCATTCGCGCGGAACGCGCGTCGCCCATGAGGCGAGGAAACCGTTCGCTTCGGCATCGAAAGCGGTGCCGGACCCCTGGATGGCCAGGGAAACGAACAGTTTCGGCGTGATCATCTCCCGGCTGGCGGCGAGGTTCAGATGGCTCTGCCCCCACGACTTGTTGTAGTCCCAACTGCCAGACCGCAGGTCGATCTCCGCACGGCCGGAGTGCCACGTCAGCCAGGCGCCGAGCGCATCGCCATATCGGTGGCGCTGCTCTGCATCGAGCGCCGCGAAGATCCAATCGTAGGCGATGGCGTGGTAGCCGAAGGCGCAGTTCTCCTTGTTCGCCAGCATGCTGCCGTCGCCCCAGGCCTTGATGATGACGTCGGCATAGGCGCGGCTAGGCCGACCGGCTTCGCGCTCAACCAGGTAGGCCAGGCCGCAGGCCATGAGATCAGACGGCGTCGCCCATTTGTTGTCGAGGTAACGGATGACGCCCGTCTTCACCGCGGTGTCAGCCTGCCGCTTCAGAACGGCATAGTCACCGGCCATGGAACCGGCACAACGCGCCGCGAACGCCGGCAGTTCGGACGCCGGAATGAAGATGCGTGGATGCGCGAGGGCAACGTTGTGCTCCTCGGCCTCTGTCGGCGCGGCGGCCAGCAACGACAGCAGCACGGTCATCGTCATGACCCTGGTTCCGGTGTTGTGCATCGTCACTCCGTCACGGTCTGTCCAGGACCATCGGCCCGATGTACTCGGTCGCCACGACCACATGGTCGATCCAGACGGTCGCGTGCTCGGCATCGAGCGGATAGTCCGGGTGCTCCTTGGCGTAACCGTCGGTGCTCTTCCATGAGCCCTCGGTGACATAGTTCTCGAGTTTGAAGATGTTAATCTTGACGCCCATGTCGGTGCGCCAGCGGAAGCCTCCGAAGGACTGCTGGCGTTCAGGCTGGTCGGGCCGGATGCGGAAGTTCTCGCGCATCCAGTAGCCAGCCGGCGTGCCTGGACCCCATTCGCCGACGAGCTTGCCGTCGACCCAGAACCGCTGCGAGCCATCGGACGTGTCGGGCGCGGAGTTCAGCTTCACAGACCATTCGACGCAGGTCCACACGCCGCGCCGGATGGTCGCGGGGTCGGCCACCGCGAAGCGGTTGCCGTAGTAGGGGCTCGGCTTGCCGTCGGTTTCCCCAGACTCGGTCTGCCACGAATGCATCTCCGGCCAGTAGCTGTAAAAGGACCAGAAGCCCGGCAGCGGATAGCTCTTCCCCGGCCAGGTGTGCGTCAGGTAGCCGGTCGGTTCGAGTCCGGTCATGAACCACGTGTCGGGCTTGCTGCCAGCACGGCCGACCCACCAGTTCTTGACGTCCTTGTCGCCGCCCAACTTGACGAAGTGGGAGATGGCGCCGTGCTTCTCATCGAAGCGGACGTAGAGGCGGGCGAACAGCTCGTCGTAACCCGGCTTCAGCACCTTGTAGAGCGATCCGCCTTCGTTCTTCCCCCGGGTGGCGGTGAAGCGCATCGAGGTCCCGCCGGGAGCGCCGGGAGACTGCATCTGCCGGTCGAAGGCCAGTGGAGCATCGTCCCCGATGGCGGACACTGCCTGCCAGCGAGCCTTCAGATCCGGATTCTCGAAACTCTCCGTGAAGACGACGGCGGGATGTCGCTCAATGCCGACGTCGTTCACGAACTGCGCCGCCAAGCCCTCGCCCGCCGCTACCGGCACGCTTTCCGCCAGCAGCTCAAGGGTGCCTGCGATGATGAGGAAGGTCAGAAGAAGAGGCGTTGTATCGCGACGGTTCATGGGGTCTCCTCTCGCGCCCAATGGGACGACTCCGGGCTAATGGTTGCGGGCTATAATGGTCTAGCTTGAAATATCGTAGCAGCACCGAGCAGAAAGTGCAACAGGACACCGTGCCAACACGCAAACCGAAAACCGATGTTCCGAGCGTTTCTTGTTGTAGACAGTCCTGCACGTCTGGTATTATTCCGACACGTGGTAGCCCATTATAGCCCACCATGCGACGGTCAGGCATCAGTGACACAATAAAACGGAGGCGGAAATGCAGACACATCGCTCGATTCTCATCATCGCATCCCTTGCAGCCTGTGTGCTCCAGGCACGCGCGGACACGACACTAATCGTCGAGAACTTCGGAGGCGGCACCGAGGATCTGAACGGCACGAGCGCCGACACCTTCGATGCGGCGATCGTCACCGCCGGTGGCTCTGGGACGTGGGTCGCGGAACCGAGCGAATTCGACGCCAACGGCGATGTTCTCTCGTCCGGGGGTGATGGCGCGGCCTACCTGTCGCTGGGATCGTACATCAACGCCACCAAGGGCACGGCGGCCGGGAAGTTCCGGCTCACGGCCACCCTGACCAAGCCCACGAGCAGCAGTTGGGTCTCCCTGGGGTTCTTCTTGAACCCCACGGCCACCAGCTCCAGTTTCATCGCCAGTCCGCCAGGCGGGCTCGCAACCGTGATCTACCGCGTCGGTTCAACGCGCGGGCTGCAGCCTTTCCCCGGTCCCGGCAGCACGGTCTATCTGACGGAGGTGACCAGCCTGACGACGCCGCAAGTGGCCACCATCGAGCTCGATTTGACGCCGCTGGGCGGCTACAACGGCACGAGCAACCACGGCACCGTCCGCTACTACCGGGGCACCTCGCCCGAGGTCTCCATGGGGTCGTACCTCTTCACGAGTTCGCGCTCTTTCCTGGGTCTCGGCGTGACGAAGACGGGGACAGCCGGCAACGTCGACAACCTGACGCTGACACAGATCGTGCCGGCTGCGCCCGTGGGCGCGCTGGCAGAGGTTCGTCACGGCCTGACCGACATTGCGGTTGGGGCCACCAACGATCTCGGAAACGTTGCGGTTGGCGGGACGCTGTCCCGCATCTACACGGTCGCCAACAACCCGGCCGCCGGGGCCAACCTGTACCTGACCGGCAGCCCTGCCGTGGTCTTCGCCGAGAACGGTTCCACCAGTTACGGCGGCTTTACGATCACGACCAATGTCACCGGCTCCGCCACCAACCTCGCGGCCGGCGCGTCAACAACCTTCGCACTCCAGTACGACGCCACGCAGGGCGTTGCCCGCCACTATGCCACTGTCAGCATCGCCAACACGCATGCGGCGAAGAACCCGTACACCTTCAAGGTCGTCGCGGGCACATACGCCCTCGCGACACTGCCGGTGCTGGTCACCGAGGACTTCACCGGAGGCACGGAGGATTTGCACGGCTCCTGCGCGGAAACCTTCAGCGCGGCGATCCTCGCGATGAACGGCAGCCCCACGTGGGTCGCCAAGACGGGCGTGTTCCGTGCGAACGGAACCGTCACCAACGGTAACCAGATGACGGCATCGATAAGCCTCGGCGAGTCTGTGGAGGCCACGAAGGGCACGGCCGCGGGGAAGTTCTGGCTCGCCGCGACCCTGGAAAAACCCTTGGGGGATATCAACACATGGGTTTCGATCGGGTTCTGCGGGACCGCCGTCCCCAGCGTGGACTCGTACTTCGTCGGTAACGGCTCCTACGGGACGATGATGTACCGAGGCAACGGCGAGATCGATGCCTACGGTGGTGGGGGCGCGGTCGGGACCGACAACAACGTGCAGGGCAGCGTGGGTCTGAGCGGCCCCAAGACGCTGACGATCCAACTCGACCTGACGCCGTCGGGCGGCTATGACGGAACGACCAATTTCGGGACGGTCACCTTCTTCCAGGGAACCGCCGAACCCGGCAACAGCATCGGCAGCTATACATACACCACGCAACGGAATTTCCGTTCGCTGACGATCTGCACGGCGGCGGCGGCAAACGTTCGCGGCCAAGTCGACACACTGTCCCTGACGACGCTGCCGCCACCCGCGCCCTTGGGTACCGTGATGCTTCTGCGATAGACGCTCCCGAACCAGACTCAACCCAGGCAAGGTCGCCCACGATGGACCACAACGCACAGTACCTTCCCGACGATACCATCGATGCCGCACTCGACGCGGAGATCCGGGGATTGCTGACGACTTGCTTCACAAAGCCCGAGGACGTGGTATTCCGGACGCGGCGACACTTCGTTGAACCCTACCCGCACCGCTGGATCATCCGCGATCCGCAGGGCAGGCTGGTCGCGCACATCGGCGTTCATGAGAAATGCGCCGAGGTCGATGGCCGGACGGCACGCATCGGCGGGATTGCCGAAGTGTGTGTCCACCCCGACTGTCGGGGTCGGGGGTACGTCAAGCAGATGCTCGGTTGTGTCCACGACTGGCTGCGCCAGCATGGCTTTGCGTTCGCGGTCCTGTACGGCGATCCGAAGGTGTACAGCTCCAGCGGCTACCGACTCGTGGACAACCTCGCCTACAGTGGCGATGAGGGGGGCTGGCTTCCAACCAGCGGAATGGTACTCGCATTGACCAACCAGCCCTGGCCAACCGCTGAAGTACGTATCCCCGGGAAGAAATTCTGACCGGTCGTCTTCGCCATCACTTCCACCACTTCTTGGGTTGGGATGGCAGTTTGGCTTGGAGTTGCTGTCGAAGCGGAACGACAAGGCCGGCATGACCCGCCCGGTCAAGCTGCTGGAGGATATCCTCGATACGCCTGACATCGCCTCCTAATATGGTCTCGCGCACGTTGAGCAGGCATGTAACGATCTTTGGGCCACACTCTTCCAGCGAGCCGCCGGCTGCCAACAGTTTCTCATAGACTGATGCTGCGGCATCCCATAGGCACCTGCGATAGGTGTCGTCAGCAAACGCACGCAGTTCCGCAAGTTGCCGCAACGCCGACTTTGCGTCATTCACATGAAATCGCATCTCGTTCTCAACCAAAGACGCCTCGTATGCCTTGGCGCTTGAAGTCTTCGCGGTCTTCGCCCTCAGGGCATCTTCCTGCTGTGTCCGCGCGGCAACCGCGGATTGCATTCGTTCTTGCGCTTCTTTCGCATGGAGGCGCAGTTCGCTGTCAGCCAAATATCTCGCATATCCATGTTCAGATGCCGTCTTTAGCGCCTTCGCCCACAATACCTCTTCTCTCTGCGTTTTGGCAGCAAGCAACGAACGCCTCTGTGCATCGGCTTTCACGATCTCTGCCCGCTTAGCCTCTTCCTCACGTCGCTTCTTGGAAGCCAGCAAGTAATGCGCCCGGTCTTTGGCATCCTTCCGATGGAGCCGCATTCTACTTGTCGCAAGATAAGTGTCATACGCCTCTTCGGTATCGGTCTTCACGGTCTTCGCCCAGAGAGCATCTTCTTCGCGCTGCATTCGGGCGGCAAGTAACACTTGCCTCCGTTGTTCGGCAATTCCGGCATAGCCACGCGTTTTACTTATTCCTAAGTACGTCTGAAAGGCATCTTCGGTGTTTGCCTTCAGGGTCTTTGCCCATAGCATCTCTTCTTCTTCACGCTGCATCCTTGCGGCCAGCAACTGTCTCATCCGACGTTCGGCTTCATCAGCGTGAAGGCGCATCGCCGTGCTTGTCAGATACGACCCATAAGATTCCTCCGTGTTTGTGGTCACGGTCTTTGCCCATAGCACCTCTTCACGTTGGTTCTTCTCAACCAGCAGGGAGTGAAGCCGTTCCTCTGCCGTCGTCGCGTGGAGACGTAACTCGGTGTGAGTCAAATACGCCCTATACGCTGATTCCGTATCCGTCTTTGCCGTCTCTGTCCATAACGTATCTTCGTTGCGCTTCTTTTGCTCTTCCTCTGCCTTGCGAACACGGGCGACGCGCAGTTCCTCGAATCTGGCCTCCGCCTCATTCCGATGCGTATGCAAGCGACTTTCGGCAACATAGGATGCATAGCCTTCCTCAGTGTCTGTCTTTGTGGCAGTAGACCAGAGTCTGCGTTCTGCCTCCCGTTCCTTCTGACGCGCGAGTCTTGCCGCTTCTGCTCTTTCGCGCTGTTGCCGCTCCTCTTCTTCCCTGCGGACGCGTTCCACGCGCAATTCCTCAAGCCTGCTTTCAGCTTTGCGGCGATGCCTGCAAAGAGCACTTGTCTTCAAATACGACGCGTATCCTTCTTCCGTGTCCGTGGTTGTGGCGCCAGTCCATAGCTTCGCCTCTCGCTCCTCAGCTTTTACACGTTCGCGTTCTTCCGCCGCCTTGATTTCTTGTTGTTTCCGAACCCTCTCTTCTTTTTGTGCGCGTTCCTTCCGCAAGTGATCGAGCCTCGTTTCCGCCTCGCCCTGGTGCGTACGCAGACGACTGTCGATCAGATAAGCGGTATAACTGTCCTCCGTGTCCGTCTTTGCTGCGGCGGTCCAAGCTATCAGTTCTCTTCGCTCTTCTTCTTCCTTGCTGGCACGTTCCTCGCGCAACTGATTGAGCCGGTGTTCCGCCGCAGTAGCATGCGCATGGACACAACTTTCCGTAAGATACCGAGCATAACTTTCTTCGGTGTCTGTTGCTGTTGTCTTTGACCAGAATTCCTCGTCGGCTTTCGCCTCGGCCCGGCGCTGCTTAACCTTGGGAAAGTCGATCGACACAGGGCACATATAACCCTTAACCTCAAAGTCTGCGGATCTTCGTTCATCCTCGAGTGTGGCATAATAGTGATGAGAGCCCCATATTACGCGCTTGATCGTTTCCGGCGTGGTCACCTCCCAGGCACCGCCATCGATAATTACTGCTGCACCGGGCGGATCGCTATCAATTTCAAGTAGCGAGTAGCGTTCCGGAGACTTGATGTGGGGATCGTATACTGGCGTATTGTGAGGTGTCGCCTGGAGTTTATGAGGCGCTTCATCCCTCACTATGTCCACGCATCCAGGCGTGGCAACAGTAGAAGGCGCAGGTTGGCGGGTCTGTTGTTCCCGAATGTTTGTCTCGTGGTGGAGATGTGCATTTGTCTCCCCGGCACTTATCTCGGGCGGCAGGGACAAGAGTGCAGAATGTGTATTCTGGTTAGGCTTTCGTACACTCTTTAGGAACTTCGTTTCAAGTCTGTCGATGCTGGCTTCAAACATTTCATGTGCGGGAGTGAGACCGCCGTATCTGAACAACTCCGATATGTCTTTCGGGCAATCCGCGGCGGAAGCAATGTCAAAACCACGTGCGATAATCGGTACGATGTTCTTATGGCACTTGATTGCGTGCCTGATTTCCTGCCTAAGCCAATCGCCATCATTATTGCATCGGTTGAGGCACCCTGGCGTCAGAACGACCAACACGTCGGTTGCCTCCTCAATCTTCTGCAATAGGGCCTCATCAAATTTTCCGGGCTTGAGATCCTCGACGTCCATGAAGGCCAGAAAACCTCTGGATCTTAGAGCATCTTTGATGCGTCCCGCCAAATGTTCGCCGCCATCTCGCCGATAGCTGATGAAGATATCATGCGTCATAGGCCGTCCTCCCTCGCGATTCTACTTTCGTGCCACCTCAAGACCCGCCTTGGCCAGGATGGCGGGGAATTCTTTGACGGCGTCGCGGTCGTAGTGCTTGATGTCGTCGGGGAGAATGGACCAGGTGACGAGGTTGTTGTGGACTTTCTTGGCGTCGTCGCGCGGTGCGCCGGGGCGCCAACCGTCGCGCAGACGATCGACATTCCAACGGCCATGTTCCATCTCGGCCATGCGCTCCACTTCCGGATCGGTGAAACCGGCAAAAATGACCGGTTTCGCGGGATCGGCCGCAGGACGCACGGTGAACCCACATGCGGTCACAACCTCGACGGCATAGCGCGCCTGTTCGCGGTTGGCGCTCTGGAAGGTTGGGTCCAGTTTGGGCCATGGGCGCATGTTTGCAGGCAGTTTACCCGTACTGCCGTCCACATAACGCTTGTGAAACGCCTGCGCCATCTCCTCCAGTTTCTCGGCGGCGAAGGCGTGCGCCGGCGGAATGATGAAGGCGCGGAGCGTGGTCGTGTCAAACGGCATGACCAGCAGGTTCGGGACCGCCGTCCACCAGGGATCGGCGATCAGGGCGTCGGCCGCAGCGCCGCTCTCCTGCACCACCGCCACACTGGCCCCCAGCGCCAGGGCCAGGCGACACTCAACCGAACTGATGTCCCCTCCCCCGACGCCCAGCAGCAGTACATCTTTGGGCGCGATGCCGGCCGCGAGAATGTCCTGCCAGTTGCGGATGATCTGGTCGGGAGAAAACCCCTGTTCGCCGCAGGTCACGTGGCGGTTGTACCGCGCATCGCGCGGGGCATCATTGGGGAGCATTTTGGGGATGTAGCCCACGAGGTCAAAGGGGTTGGCCCCTCGTGCTGTCAGAGTACCGGCGATTTCGCCCACGCACCCCGGGATGCCGACATCGGTGCCGCCTGAGATCACCGTGCCATGGAATCCGGCCAGGGCGTCTGCAAGCATGGGTCGCACTTTCGCGGCAACATCCGGCGTGAGACTGCCTGCGCCGCCAGCCACAATCAACACCGGGGGCGTCAGTGGAGTATTCTCGACGGCCGGTTCGTCGGCTGCGTCGTCCTCCGGCACACCTGCCACACGTTTCGCCAGATCCAGCGCCTGACGCGCCCACAGGTAACCGCCGGCCAAACGCTGGGCGCCATTCACGCGCAACAGCCAGGCGATCTCCGCGTCGAGGGTATCCGCAGGCACGCAGTTCGTCCCGGCCAGCATGTGGCGGATGCCGCGGGCGTAGCATCCCAAGGCGGGATGCGGTTCGTTCAACAGGAGATGCAGGCGGCCGGCCGTGAAGCAGGCATACGGGAGTTCCGTGCCGTTGACGGCATGTGCGGCGCAGGTCCGGATGGCCTCGCGCAGCGTGGTCGCCATGCTGGCCACGAACTCGGTGTTGCCGGCACAGTGGGCCTCGTAACCCAGCACGTCGGCCAGGTAGTAGGGATTGCCCGGTTCGGCTGTAAGCGCCTGCCGATAGGCATCGCGCGCCCGATGCGCCTGGCCGGGAACCACTTCCCAGGACCACGCCTGCCGGGCCAGCGCCCGCGCGTGGAGGCTCCGGCACTTGCGCAGGTTGGGCACGGCGGTGAGCGCGTCGCAGGCGCACTGCTTGACGACCTCGTCAAGATAGCGCTGCCCGCGGCGGTAGTCCGCGGACTTGGGCGCGGCGCGGTGGACCTTGCAGAGCGCGAACCCCAGTTCCAGCAGGAGTTCGCACCGGACCGGGCACTGAAGATCCGCAAAGGGAGCAAGTTCGCTGACCACCCGCGCGTAGTCGCCGCCCGCGGAGACTAACCGCGCCAGTTGCAGGGCGATGCCCGGCTTCTTCGCGTCGGGCGCATTGGCCAGGATCAGGGACTGCATCCCGATCTCGCGTTCCACCTGGGACTTCGACGCATAGGCCGAGTAGTTGGCCAGCATGCCGTCAATATCGAGCGCCAACCTGTCGAAAGCACGGTCACCGTCCTCCATGATCGCCGCCAGCAGCGCGCCGGTGCGCTTAAACTCGGCCGGATACCGGAGTTTGGTCTTGTACATGCGGTCATGCAGCGTGTCGGCCCAGGCGTGCTGCACCCAGGTGCGGACCTGAACCTCGGCCCGCTTGTCACCGATGGCCGCCGCCTCGTCCGGTTTGAAACCCAGGGCCGCGGCCTTGTCCGGTATGATCCGGACGATATAGTGCATGTCCCGGTAGCCAAACACGTCGGCGCCGAGTAGAAGGCCCTTGTCATCCTTCTCCTCGATCTTGAAGTTCGCCTCGATGAACAGGCGCACGGCCTTGACCTGCTCCAGCGTCTGCACGATCACCCGCGCGCCGCAGAGGTCGGTCATGTTGTTGACGGGGTCCTTGTACTTGTCCCGCTTGCGGACGCACTTTTCGGCAAAGCTGGCAATGGACTTGGGGCGCGCCTGGACGAACGCTTCCGGAAGCGAGACTGCGCAGGCTCTCTCCAGAACCCGCTTGAGGGCCTCGGCGTAGATCCTGTAACCGGCGAACTGGGCCTCGTAGGCGTTGATCTGAAGTCTGTGCGCTTCGGGTGTGAGGGTCATTTTGTCGGGCATGGGGGGGCTCCGTTGAGAGAATTCAGAAGTCAGAATTCAGAAGTCAGGAGTCAGCGGGTGAGCGTATAACAACTTGCGGGGATCTTCAAACAACAAGCGTCCGGCAAACGAGATAACGCGGAGCAGCGGTCCCGTGGGTCCCGCTGTGCTGTCTAACGGTACAGCGGAACCCACGGGACCGCTGACCTGCATGACAACGGCAGGGGCTACTTGAACGGATTCCGAATCCTCACACCGCGAATGGCCTGCCCATCGTTCAGGTCCTCAGTCCAAAGGCAGGTGCAGGCGGCTTTTTCGGCGCTGACTACAATGAGCGCATCCCAGAACGAGATGCGGTTGAGAATACTGCAGTCGATCGCCTCCTGGATCAGGCCGAAGTCGATCAACACGATCTCAAGTGCCCTCAGAGTACCGAGCAGATCCTTCACGGTCAGAGGAGCGACGCCGAGTTTCCCTGTTGCTGCGACATAGCACTCCTGAAGCACCTGCGTCGAAACCACGCCGCCGCCGTGCTCCTGAACGTTTCGCAGCAGTTTGGCGGCGCGCCGCTGTTTGTCGGGGAAGCGCTTGTCGAGCGCATACACGAACACGTTGGTGTCCAGAAACACTTTGGACGATTCAGGCACGGTGGAGATCCTCCCGCGTCCACGTCCGGCCCTGCGAATCGCCGCCCGCTTTCGCCGCCAAAGACAGGAAATCGTCGGCCCAGACCGCCCGCGCCTCCCTCACGACGGTCCGCTTAAGCATCTGGCGGATCATGTCATTGAGCGTCGTGTGGTGTGCGCGGGCATACTCACGCCCCGCCATGAGCGTCTGTTCGTCAATGGCCAAGGTCACGTTCTTCATGGCATCCTCCTCGCCG
>CAYQJG010000019.1:0-55944 GCA_964417715.1 uncultured Lentisphaerales bacterium
GGCGTCCGCCGTCGCAGGCCGACGCGGGTAGGGACGCACCTCCGGGGCGTCCGCCACGCGCGCCCGGACGGCTCGGAGAGCCGTCCCTACCTCCTGTGGAGCGACGCTCATTAAGCTGACACCCCGTAGCATCCCGATCATTTCTATGGACACTCAAGGCGACATCATCATCACCGGCGCCCGCGAGCACAACCTGCGCGGCGTGAACGTCCGCCTGCCGCGCAACAAGCTCACGGTCGTCACCGGACTGAGCGGTTCGGGCAAATCCTCGCTGGCGTTCGACACGCTCTATGCCGAGGGGCAGCGGCGTTACGTGGAGAGTCTCTCAGCCTACGCCCGGCAGTTCCTGGACCAGATGCAGAAGCCGGATGTCGAGCACATCGAGGGACTGTCGCCTGCCATCGCGATCGAACAACGCACCTCCGGCAGCAACCCGCGCTCGATCGTGGCGACCACCACCGAGATCCACGATTACCTGCGCCTGCTCTACAGCAGCATCGGCCAGCCGCACTGCCCGACCTGTGGCAAGCCCGTGCAGCGCCAGAGCGCCGAGCAGATCGTCGAGAGCCTGCTGGCCCTGCCGGTCAAAACCAAGCTCGTGCTGCTGGCGCCGCTGGTGCGCGGGCGCAAGGGGCGGCACGAGGAGGTCTTCGAGGCCATCCGGCGCCAGGGGTTCGTGCGTGTGCGCGTGGATGGCGTGTTCCACGAAGTCGATGCCGTGAAAGCCCTGGACGGCAAGCGCGCCCACACCATCGAGGCCGTGGTCGACCGCCTGGTGGTCTCCAACACGGTGCGCGCACGGCTGACCGACTCGATCGAACTGGCCCTGAAACAGGGCGAAGGCCTGATCCACACCCTGCGGACGGACGCCGCCGGCCGGGAGACCGAGGTGCTGCATTCGGAGAAGAACGCCTGCGCCGAATGCGCGCTGAGCTTCGAGGAACTGAAGCCGCGGTCGTTCTCGTTCAACAGCCCGTATGGCGCCTGCCCGACCTGCGCCGGCCTGGGCGCGCAACTCGTCTTCGACGAAGACCTGATCGTGCCCGACAAGAGCCTGTCGCTCGAGGACGGCGCGGTGCAGGCCTGGCGGCGCGGCGGCCACCGGATGATCATCTACTACCGGCACCTGTTGCGCGCCGTGGCCAAGTTCTACAAGATCGACCTGGCCACGCCGTACCGCGACCTGCCCGAAAGCTTCCGCCGCATCCTGATGCAGGGCACGGCCGGCGAGGAGATCGAACTGGCCTACTGGATGCGCGGCGCATGGCGCACGCACCACAAGCCGTTCGAAGGCGTCATCCCGGGCCTGCAGCGACGCTACAACGAGACGGACATCGAGGAGGTGCGCGAACGGCTGCGCCACTACATGAGCCGCCAACGCTGCCCGGATTGCCAGGGCGCGCGCCTGCGGCCCGAATCGCGCGCCTGCCTGGTCGGCGGCCAGTCGATCGTCGCGGTCATGGCGCTGACCGTGCGCGCCTGCCGGGCATTCTTCGATGACCTCGTCCTGACGACGCAGGAGCAGCACATCGCCGCCGAGGTGCTCAAGGAGATCCGGCGCCGGCTCAGTTTCCTCGTGGACGTCGGGCTGGATTACCTGACGCTCGACCGCGAGAGCGCCACGCTGGCGGGCGGCGAGATGCAGCGCATCCGGCTCGCCACGCAGATCGGATCGGGACTGGTCGGCGTGATGTATGTGCTGGACGAGCCGACCATCGGCCTGCATCCGCGCGACAACGAGCGTCTGATCGCCATGCTGCGTCAGTTGCAGCAGCGCGGCAACACGGTCGTGATCGTCGAGCATGACGAGGAGATGATCCGCCAAGCCGACCATATCATCGACCTCGGCCCCGGCGCCGGCCGCCACGGCGGCGAGGTGGTCTACCAGGGCGACTTGGCCGGGCTGCTGCGCGACGAGCGTTCGTTGACCGCCGCGTACCTGACGGGTCGCCAGCGGATCGAGATTCCCGCGCAGCGCACGCCGCCGGGCAAGGCCTGGCTCAAGGTGTTCGGCGCCAGCGCCAACAACCTCAAGAACATCGACGTCGAAATCCCGCTGGGGTGCTTCGTCTGCGTGACCGGCGTCTCCGGGTCGGGTAAATCCACGCTGATCGACGACATCCTGCGCAAGCACCTGGCGCGCACGTTCCATGGCGCCACGGAACGCCCCGGCGACTGCCGTCGCATCACGGGCGCCGAGCTTCTGGACAAGGTGATCGAGATCGACCAAAGCCCGATCGGCCGCACGCCGCGCAGCAACCCGATCACCTACACCGGCGCCTTCACGCCGGTGCGCGAACTGTTCGCCGCAACAGCGGCTGCCAAGGTGCGCGGCTATTCGCCGGGGCGCTTCAGTTTCAACGTCAAGGGCGGTCGCTGCGAAGTCTGCAAGGGCGACGGCGTGCTGTGCCTCGAAATGCACTTCCTGCCGGACGTGTATGTGACCTGCGAACAGTGCGGCGGCCTGCGCTACAATCGCGAGACGCTGGAGATCCGGTACGGCGACCGCACGATTGCCGAGGTGCTGTCGATGACGGTGGATGACGCGCTGGACTTCTTCCAGGCCATACCGTCGATCGCCGGCAAACTGCGCACGCTCTCCGAAGTCGGGCTGGGCTACATCCAGCTCGGGCAGGCGGCGACGACGCTTTCGGGTGGCGAGGCCCAGCGCGTCAAACTGTCGTCCGAACTCAGCCGCCGCGCCACCGGCCGCACGCTCTACCTGCTGGACGAGCCCACCACGGGCCTGCACTTCGCCGACGTACACAAACTGCTCGAGGTGCTGCTGCGCCTGCGCGCGACCGGCAACACCGTGGTGGTGATCGAGCACAACCTGGACGTCATCAAATGCGCGGACTACATCATCGACCTTGGTCCGGACGGCGGCGACGGCGGCGGGCGCGTGGTGGCCTGCGGCACCCCCGAAGCCGTGGCGCGCTGCGACGCGTCGCATACGGGGCGGTTTCTGAAGACGCTGCTGGGATGAGGAGCGGGGTCAAGTAGGCGCCATCTGCCACACCCCCAGCCTGCGGCCATCTGCGCAATCTGCGGACAAGGACAGAGCCGCTTCACCACAGCGGCCTGATGATCGATGAATCGGAGTTCGGACCCACGTGGAGAGCGCCCTCGCATCGCACGGCGCCGGATCGTGGCATTGATTGCAGTCGTAAGTTTCTAAAAGCGAGGATAAACGCAACTAGTAGTTGCACTTGGAGTCGCGCATGCTGTAACCTATGGCCGCCAGTTGGAGGACCGCAGAATGTACTACGAGCGCGCGCTGACGTGTCCCGAAGAGTCGTTCTTCCTGCTTGGTCCGAGAGGGACCGGCAAGAGCACTTGGTTGCAGCATCAGTTTCCCGATGCCAAACGCATCGATCTTCTCGACGAGCGACAACGCTACCGGCTCATGTCTCAGCCGGGCAGTTTTGCGCTTGAACTGCAGGCCCTTGAACCGGGTTCATGGGTCATCGTGGATGAAATCCAGAAGATGCCGGATCTTCTGAATGAGGTCCACCGCTTCATCGAGAGCCGGGGGATCAGGTTCGCCCTCTGCGGCTCCAGCGCCCGCCGACTGCGCCAGGCAGGGGTGAATCTTCTCGCGGGACGCGCCGTGAGCCGTACGTTGTACCCCTTTCAGCCGGACGAACTCCCCGAGCCATTCGACTTGGAGGAAGCGCTCAAGTACGGCACGCTGCCGGTGGCCTGGCGAAGCCACGCGCGCGAGGAGAAACTTGAGGCCTACGTCATGACTTACCTCAAGGAGGAAGTCCAATCGGAAGCCCTTGTGCGCAACCTTCCTGGCTTCGCCCGCTTCATAGCCGTTGCAGCCATCCTCCACGGACAATCCATCAACACCACCAACATCGCCCGCGAATGCGGAATTTCGCGTCCCACCGTGGATGCCTATCTGGATATTCTTGAACAGACACTGCTCTGCGTCCGGCTCCGTGCCCACGAAGGGAAGCTCCGTATCAAGGAGCGCAAGCACCCCAAACTCTTCTGGGTTGATCCCGGACTGGTGCGCGCCGCCAAGCAACAACTTCAGTCCCGGTTGGCCGTCGAAGAGCGCGGACACCTGTTCGAGGGGCTGGTCTGCACCACCCTTCTGGCCTATCGCGACTACCGGCGCGCATTCACCGACCTCCGCTACTGGGCGCCCAGTTCATCGCTGGAACTGGAGGTCGACTTCCTGGCCATCCGAAACGACCAGATGGTTGCGGTGGAAGCCAAGTCAGGCACCACGTTCAACGAATCCTGGTGTAAGGGGCTACGTGCCTTCGGCATGCCACCGGGCGTTGTGCGCCGGATCGTCGTGTGTCCTGACTCGCCTGACCTAAGGCTGGCCGATGGCATCGAAGTCCTGTCGTACCGCCGCTTGGCGTCGATTCTTCATGCCGGGACGCTGTTTGAGCCTTAACCGCGGGGGCAAACACACCGGCCAACCGCGGTCCGTCTACAGCACAGCGCCCAACTCCAGGGCGGCCAGGGTCTGGGCGCCGAGGCGGCGGGCTTCGGCGCCCAGGGCGTTGTCATTGCTGACCAGCAGGATCGGAATGGTCGGGTCCACGGCGCGGAAGAAGCGCACATTGTCGAGCAGCACGCCGTCGGCGCGGTTGGCGCCCTGGCCCCCGGAGTAGGTGACGCGCACATTGGGCGCCGGCGACGCGTCCGACGCCTCGGGGCCGTCGAACACGATCCACGCGCGGCAGGTGGGATGACCCTTGAGGCGGTGGACAATGTCCGCCACCAGCCGGGCGCGCTTGTTGCCATCGGGCACGGCCGACCCGTGCGGCGCCATGTAGCGCCCCTGCAGGCCGAACAACGCGTTGTGGCCGTCCACCAGCAGGATCGCAGGCTGGCGGCCGGCCAGCGCACGTTGCAGCACGCCGGTGGCCATGCCGACCGGGCCGTCGGGCAGGTCGCCCGTGGCCTGCGCAATGGCCTGCCGCCGGGTCAGGAGCACGTCCAGGCGACCCATCGCCGGCGCATCGAGTACGCCGATGGCGGCCAGGCGGTCGAGCAACGCCCGCAGGTGTGGCAGGTCGTTGGCGTGCGCGCCGTTGAAATGCGCCGCGAGGGCGGCCTCAAACGGCGTGGCAGGTGTCAGGAGCCCCAGCAGACCGCGCAGGCGCCCGGCCTCGCGATCAAGTTCGGTCTCGGCCTGCCGCAGGTCGGGGGTCTGGTACAGAGCGGCGGCCAGGCCCTCGCGCACGCGCGCCAGCAGCCCGTCGACCTGGTCCAGACGCGTCCGCAGGCGCGCGCGGTTGCCGCTGTGGCGGTCCTCGACCGCCTGGCGCGCAAGGGCGGCTTCGGCGCGCGCCAGAACGTCCTCCAGGCCTGTGGCAGGTGTCGCGGCCGCCGCTTCCAGCCCGCGCGCGGCGGCCAGCCAGCCGGCAAACTCGGTGGCCAGGCGGGCGTCCACGGCGGCGCACAGCCGCTCCTCACGGTGGGTCTGTTCACGCGTCAGCTCGATCCGCGCCTCATCGCGTTCGCGCGTCGTCTGCCGCAACCGGGCGGCGGTCTCGTCGAGTTTGGCACGGGCCTCGGCGCCGCCGGCTTCGGCGGCCTTGAGCTGGTCGCGCGTGCGCGCCAGGCGCTCCTCTGACGCCTTCAGGCGGCGGTTCTCGGCGCGGGCCTCGCGCAGCTGCTCGTTCAGACTGTCCTTCTCATCGCGCCAGCCTTCGCGCGTGAGCGGTGCGCCGGCCGCGGCCGGCGCGCCCACGGCATCCAGCAGGCGCGCGAACGCCTCGCGCACGACGGAGGCCGCCACTGCCGGTTCCAGGGCCGTGAACGGCTGGTCGGCGGCGAGCCAGCGGCCGGCGACCTCGCGCACCTCGGGCCGCTCATCCAGCAGCATGGCCAACAGCAGGCGCGAACCGCCGAAAAGGGCGGCCAGTTCGTGACGCAGGTCGAGCAGGACGGTACGCGAGAGCCGGGCAACCAGCGGGCGGTTGAGCGAATGGGCCGCGAGCAGACGGCGCACGGCGTCCGAGATGAGTTGCGTGCCGACGGCGGACTGACGCAGGCGCGTACGGACGGCCGCCGGCTTGTCTGCACGGAAGCCGCCGGCCAGAAAGGCGGGTTCGGCCTGCACCAGGCCGACCAGTTCGGCATCGGGCAACGCGTCGCACACGTGCTTGAGTTCAGCCTCCAATTCCGGCGTGAGGCGAGTGTCTGGGTGCAGCATGCAAACATCCTTTTCGGCACCCAGAATAACAGGCGTTCGGGCGTCTTCCAAGCTTGAGGTTGGAGGCCGTCTCCGGTACAGTGTTGCTTAGCCAAATAACTACGAGAAAAGCATGCCCGACGATCCGACTCCGCAGACCGACATATCGGTCGGCACCTCACCTGCAACTCCTTCTGCCAACGGTAATTACGACGCCGGAAGCATCACGGTCCTCGAAGGCATGGACGCGGTCCGCAAACGGCCGGCCATGTACATCGGCGACACGGGTACCCGAGGGTACCACCATCTGGTCTACGAGGTGGTGGATAACTCGATCGACGAGGCGCTGGCCGGCTACTGCAAACACGTCGAAGTGGTGCTGAACCCGGACGGTTCGATCTCGGTGGTAGACGATGGTCGCGGCATCCCGGTCGACATGCATCCCACCGAGGGTCGGCCGGCCGTCGAAGTGGCGCTGACGAAGCTGCACGCGGGCGGCAAGTTCGACAGCAAGAGCTACAAGGTCTCCGGCGGTCTGCACGGCGTGGGCGTGTCGTGCGTCAACGCCCTCAGCGAGTGGCTGGAGGTCGAGGTCCGGCGCAACAACAAGATCTACCGCCAGCGCTATGCCCAAGGCCGGCCCACGTCGGATGTCGAGGTGGTTGGCGAGACGCAGGGCACCGGCACACGCGTCACATTCTATCCGGACCACACGATCTTCACCTGCAGGGGGTTCGAGTGGGACATCCTGGCCAACCGGCTGCGTGAACTGGCCTTCCTGAACCGCGGCGTCGAAATCCGCTTCAAGGATGTGGAGAAGGAGCGCGAGGAGACCTTCCTTTTCAACGGCGGCATCGTCGAGTTCATCGTCTTCCTGAACCGCAACAAGCCGCCGGTGCACCCGAACGTGATCTACCTCACGGGGCGTCGCGACGACGTCGAGTGCGAAATCGCGATGCAGTATACGGATGCATACAACGAGAATGAGCACAGTTACTGCAACAACATCAACACCGTCGAGGGCGGCACGCACCTCAGCGGCTTCCGGTCGGCGCTGACGCGCACGATCAACAAGTACGCCACCGACAACAACCTGATCAAGGGCAACGACGAGCCGATGGGCGGCGACGACATCCGCGAGGGGCTCACGGTTGTGGTCAGCGTCAAGGTGCCGCAGCCGCAGTTCGAAGGACAGACCAAGACCAAGCTGGGCAACGGCGATGTCGAGGGAATCGTCGCCACGATCGTCAACGAGCAACTCGGATCGTTCTGCGAGGAGAACCCGTCGGTCGCCCGGAAGATCGTCGAGAAGGCGCTGCTGGCGGCGCGGGCGCGCGCCGCGGCGCGCAAGGCACGCGACCTCACCCGCCGCAAGGGCGCCCTCGACTCGGCGGCGCTGCCCGGCAAACTGGCCGACTGCTCCGAGCGCGACCCGGCCAAGTGCGAACTCTACATCGTGGAAGGTGACTCCGCCGGTGGCTCCGCCAAACAGGGGCGCAACCGGGAGACCCAGGCCATTCTGCCGTTGCGCGGCAAGGTGCTCAACGTCGAGAAGGCGCGCATCGACAAGATCCTGAACAACAACGAAATCCGCATGCTGGTGACGGCCATTGGCGCGGGGCTGGGCTCGGACGACTTCGACCCCGCCAAGGTGCGTTACCACAAGATCATCATCATGACCGACGCGGACGTCGACGGCGCGCACATCCGCACGCTGCTGCTGACCTTCTTCTACCGCCAGATGCCGCAACTCCTCGAGCATGGGCACATCTACCTCGCCCAGCCGCCGCTCTACAAGGTCACGCGCAAGCAGCGCGAGGAATACGTCGACAGTGAAGAGGAACTCACGCGCAAGCTGCTGCAGCTCGGCAGCGACGACACCCAGATGAAGATGCCGGATGGACGCGTCCTGACGGTCGACGAACTGCGCGACCTGCTGGACCTGCTGGTGGCCACCGAGAAGACGCTCCAGGCCATCGCACGCCGCGGCGTGGACCCCCTCGCGCTGCTGCGCTGCCGCAAGCCCGACAGCGGCCAATTCCCGCGCTTCATGATCGCGATCGGGACGGGCGATGCCGCCGAGCTGCGCTTCGCCTTCACCGACGCCGAACTGGCGGCCGCGCGCGCCGACGCCGAACGCGCGCTCAACACGGTGATCGATCTCGCGGCGACCCGCGTGCAGGCCTATCACCGCAACTCGCCCATGCCCTTCAGCTGGGTCGAGCTTTTCCATGCCGTCCCGCTGAAGAAGGAGTTCGACCAGTTGTCGGGACGCGGCCTGACCGTTGCGAATTACACGGGCGATTCGGCGCCGTTCGCCAACCTGCTTGAGGCCGGCCAGGAGATGCCGCTGACGGCGCTGCCGCAGCTGCTCGACGAGGTGCGCACACGCGGCCGCAAGGGGCTGGCGATCCAGCGCTACAAGGGTCTCGGTGAAATGAACCCGGACCAGTTGTACACGACCACCATGGACCCGGCCAAGCGACGCCTGCTGAAGGTGGTGCTCGAGGACGCGGTGAAGGCCGACAACATGTTCACGCTGCTGATGGGCGACGAAGTCGAGCCCCGCCGCCGGTTCATCGAAGAGAACGCGCTGAACGTGCGGAATCTGGACGTGTAGGCGCCACCACCATGACGATGAGTCCGCGGGCCATGAGGGTCTGCAAGAACTGCATCAGCAGGCTGCGCGCCTCGAGGAAGGTCAGCCGGTGGCGGGAGGCGAACGCGTCGGTCAGTCGCTCAAACGTGGCCACGCCGTCCACGCTGTCGTACACGTCACGTCCCAGTCCGCTCAATTCGTAGCGCCGTACCCGGGACGGCTTCAGCCCGCGCGCAAGCAGGCCACGCCAGCCGGTGTAGCGCAAGTCGATCTCCAGGCAGAGGCGATCCGGCGCGGCATCCCCCAACACGCGCACATGCTGGTTGCGGACCGGAACGGCCTGCATCTGGCGGGCGAAATCAAGCCGGTTTGTGCTCATAGGTACGCTGGCGGTATACACAAAGGCGTTCCGTTCTGTCAACCCACGCCGGGCGCATCCGCGTTTCGGTGCACGGCACACTCGCGTGACGTGAGCCGCAGCGGTCCCGTAGGTCCCGCTGTACCGCGCGGCACCGATCGTACAGCGGGACCTACGGGACCGCTGATTGGCGCGGCAGACGTCCACGCGGTTGGGCGGCGGTGCACCGAATCGCGGATGCGCCCACGCCCGGGGAAACTCGATATATGCTTGCCATCCCGTTGCGGACGCGGCAGAGTGTTTTCTTTTTTGGAGAAGCCAGCCCAATATGAAACCTGTGCGTGTTGCGATCATCGGGTGCGGCGTCATCGGACCGACCCATGCCACCTGTTACCGTCAGATTCCCGATATCGAACTGACCTGGGCGTGCGACCTGGACGAAGGGCGCGCGCGCAAGCTGGCCGCGGACTTCCAGATACCCCATGTCACCACCGATTTCCGGCGCGTATTGCGCGCGGCCGATGTGGACGCGGTCTCCATCTGCACCGATCACGCGTCGCACGCCAAACTCGTGGTCGCGGCCCTCAAAGCCGGCAAGCAGGTGCTCTGCGAGAAGGCTCTGGCTCACAAGACGGCCGGGTTGGACGCCATGCTGCAGGCTGCGGCGGCGCACCCCGAACTCGCCTGCAGCGGGATCTTCCAGCACCGCTTCGAGACCCTCAACCGCCGCGTGCGCGACCTGATCGCAGCCGGCACACTCGGTCGCATGCTCACCGCGAGTGTGCGCATGCGCTGCCTGCGGACAAACGGCTACTACCAGGGCGACGCCTGGCGCGGCACGTGGGAGCAGGAGGGCGGCTCCGTGCTGATCAACCAGGCCATCCACTATCTCGATCTGTTCCGCTGGATGATGGGCGGCGTGCGCAGCGTGACCGGCCTGTACGCCAACCTCACGCACGACGGCGTGATCGAAACCGAGGACACCGCCGTGGCCAGCGTCGAGTTCGTGAACGGCGCACTGGGCACCATCGAGGCCACCTGCTCAAGCCACAACACGTGGGAGAGCGGGCTCTTCTTCCAGGGCACCGAAGGCGCTATCGAGATCTTCAATGACACCGTGATGCGCGTGGATTTCCGCGACAAGGCGGCCGGCGAGCGCGTGCTGGCCGATCTGCGCGCCTGCGGCAACACCTGCGCCGACAGCCTCGGCAAAGCCTACTACGGCACTGGACACCTGGCCCAGATCGCGGACTTCGTGCAGGCGATCCGCGACGGACGGGCGCCGTATGTCTCCGCGGCCTCGGCGGCCGAAACCGTGGACCTGGTCCTCGGCATCTACCGCTCGTACCGCACCGGCCGGCGCGTGGCGCTGGCACCGCGGCTGTAGCAGACGGCACCCCTACTCCGCGAAGATGAACACGATCGGCTGGGTGCCGTGGACCGCGCGCACGCCCGGCATGAACGCGGACAACGGCGCGTCGGCCGGCGCAAACACCAGCAACGTGTTCAGCCCGCCGCCCAGCGACTTGATCCTGGCCGGCAGTTCGTTCCAGTCGGTGAACGGATGCTCGACCACGGTCAGGTCGGGGTCCAACTGCCCGGCCTTGCTCCAGTCCTCGCGGATCTCCACCAGCACACGTGACCAGCCGTCGGCCGTACGCGTCAGCCGCAGTTCCCACGGTTGCGACAGACGGTCCTTGCGCTCGCGCCATTTCGCCTGCGGCAGAAAGGCCTTGTAGTAGAGCTGCCCCGGCGGCGGCGCATCAATGCGAATACCGTTCGACCCTTCGATGGCCGACAGCGCCTGCGCCAGATCACGCGCCGTCGCCACAGTCAGCCGGTCGTCAAGCGCCAACGCCACGAACGGATCGCGGCCGGCCTGGGCCAGCGTGGCCAGGCGTTGAAACGCACCGCGCACGTCGTTGGTCAGGGCCGGAAAGGCGGGGTCGACGCTTCGGCCGACAATCTGCACGCCGGCCAGGCCGGCCGGTGCAGAGTCGGCTGCCGGTTGTGCGGTAAGGGCCACGTCCACGACGCGCGGCTGGCCGGCAGGGCGGTTTTCCGGCTGCAGCGTCACGAGGAGCAGGTCGCCCTTGCCGGGCGTACGCTCGCCCACCACCCGACTGCCGTAGACATCGCCTTGCTGGGCCTGCACGGGCACATCCAGCAAGGTGGTCGGTTCGTTGTAGGTCGCCGCCACCGCGCCGGGCGAAGTGTCGGGCACGTCGCGGGCTCCCACAACCGCACGCGCCGCGCCATGCGCGCCCACGTACACCAGGTTGCCGTCGAACGGCACATTCGCCTGCTTGTCCCTCACCCACCGCCCCACCGGCTCGGGCGCGCCGCCTTGGAACGGCGCCACGCTCATGATCACGCGTTCGCCCTTCGGCCAGAACCGGAAGGCGGCCGGCTTGACGGGCAGGCCGTGCGGCACGCCCAGGTACTCGATGGCCTGCGAGAGATCCGACGGATCAACCAGCGCCACGGTCAGCGATTCGTAGTCGCGGTCACTGGCCTGCTCCACCGCCAGGAATTCGACGGGCGCGCCGCGCTCAAGCCCGGTGGCCTCGGCCACGAAGGTCACGCACCGGGCGCCGCGGTCGGCCATCACGCCGGCTGCGACCCAGCGGTTGCTGCCGGATTGGATCCGCTGCGCACGCGTCCAGGCCGCCGCCGCGTTGGTGTTGGCCGCCCGCCAGGCCGGCGCGGCCAATGCCGGCATGACCGCCAGGATTGCCGCGAAGACCGCAGCGAGGGACGCCACACACGCACGACACGGACTCCTGAAGCCCTGTCCGCTGTTCACTGTTCACTGTCCACTGTTCACTGTCCGATCTGGCTGGCCTGCGCCGCGCGCTTGAACCCGGACGCGGCGGCGTTGATCGTGCGCTCGTCGACGCAGAACGTCAGCCGGAAGAAACCCGGGAAGCCGAACCCGCGGCCGGGCACCGCCAGGATGTTCTCGGTCAGCAAGCGCTGCACGAACGCCTGGTCGTCGCCGCCGGGCGCGGCCGGGAAGAAGTAGAACGCGCCGCGCGGCATGGCGAAGGTGATGCCCGCCTCGGTCAGCACGCGGGCCATGGCTTGGCGCCGCCGGTCATAGACGGACAGGTCAACCCCCTCGTCCAGCAGCGCCTCGGCCATGGCCTGGCCGAGCACCGGTGCGTTGACGAAACCCAGCGTGCGGTTGGTCATGGCCACCGCATTCAGGAGCACCTCGCCATCGGGCATGGCCGGATGCGCCGCGAAGTAGCCCACGCGCTCGCCCGCCAGCGACAGGCTCTTCGAGAACGACCCCACCACCACCGCATACGGCGAGAGGGGCAGCACGGGCGGCACGACGACGCCGTCGTACGCCAGGAAACGATAGGGTTCGTCCGACACCAGGAAGATCGGCCGGGAGCGTCCGGCGTTGTGGCGCGCCAGCAGGGCGCCCAGCGCCTGCAGCGTCGCCGCGTCGTAGACGCAACCGGCCGGGTTGTTCGGCGAGTTGATCAGGATGACACGGGTCTTGGGGCCGATCGCCTTCTCCAGTCCGGTCAGGTCGAGCGCGAACGCCGGCGGGATGGACGGCACGGGCTTCAGCACGCCGCCGAAATGGCCACAGTAGAACCCGTACTCGACGAAATACGGCGCCGGACAGACGACCTCATCGCCGGGTTCGATCACCGCGCGGAAGAACGCGTTCAATGCACCGGCCGCGCCACAGGTGACGATGACATGGCGCGCTTCAAGCGGCAGCTGCTGCTCGGCTGCAAGCTTGCGGGCCAGGGCGGCGCGCAACGAAGGAATGCCGGCATTCGGCACATACCCCACGCCCATGGGCTGCACGACCCGGTCCGCCAGACGCCGCAGCACGGCGCCCGCCGCGGCCGGCGGCGGCACGTCGGGGTTCCCCAGACTGAAGTCAAACACGCGGTCCGCACCGATGCGCTGCTTGAGTTCCATGCCGGTCTCGAACATGCGCCGGATCCAGGAGGCATGCGCCATCTGGTTTCTGATCTCGCTGGCCACAATACCGCTCACAGCATCCCCCACGGTTCACCGTTCACTGTTGACTGTTCACTGTTGACTGTTCGCTGTTCACTGTTGGCTGTTCGCCCTGCTCGCTCAGTTCATCCTGCTCGTCCCGCACGCCCTGCTGCGCATCCAGAATCGCCGCCGTCACCGCGCCGGGGCGCTTCAGGATGCGCGACCCGCGCGTGATCTTGCAGAGGCTGACGCCCAGTTCGTCGGCAATCCGGCGCTGCGCAACGCCCGCATGCAACCGCTGCAACAACTGCCAGCGCAGGGCCAGGTCACGCGCCTCGGCGGGAGTCAGGATCTCGTCCATGAACCGCCGCATGGCCTCCGGGTCGTGGATGCCGGCAAATATGGCCGCCACCATCCGGATATCGTCATCGCCCGTCGCCTGGGTTTCGCGTGTCATACGTTTGCGGAATCTTATACCAAACTGCGCTGCTTCCTGAAAGCCGCAAAAGGCCTTGGGCCTGGGAGCCAGGGGTTCAGGGTCTCAGGGTTCGGGTGGGAGTTAAGCGTTCAGAGACTCGGGGCAGAACCGCAGAATATCGAGTAACGAATGTCCAATGTCGAAGTGCCCTCCGGCACGGCATCGGCGGCCCCTTCGACATTCTGCGGTTGGTTGTTCGATATTCTGCGGTTCTCCCTGAACGATCCAACTAGCCGCAGGCCAACTGAACCCGAACCCCGCCACTTCCCCCTTGCCATCCCCGGCCCGAACACCTACAATGCCTACCCAGTTGGTAGAACTTATATGTTAACCCGCAAAACCAAATACGCCCTGCGCGCACTGGCCTGCCTCGCCCGCGAGCCCGCCGGGGCGTGGCTGCCGATCGCCTCCATCGCCGCGCGCGAGCGCCTGCCGCGCAAGTTCCTCGAGCGCATCCTGCTCGATCTGAACCGCAGCGGCCTGCTGGACAGCCGCAAGGGGCGCGACGGCGGCTATGCCCTCGCCAAACCGGCGGCGGCCATCAGCGTGGCGGACGTCGTCCGCCGCGCCGAAGGCCCGTTGGCGCCCGTGCCGTGCGTCAGCGAGACCGCCTACCGCCCGTGCACCGACTGCGGCGACGAAGCCACCTGCTGCATCCGGCCGGTCATGAAGCAGGTGCGCGACGCCATCGCGCAGGTTCTCGAGAACACCTCCCTCGCCCAACTGGCCGGCGGACAGCCGGCCCGCCGCAAGGGGGCGCGGACCAGACCAGGGCAGTGAACAGTGAACGGTGAACGGTGAACAGTCGTCTGAGAGAACCGCAGAATATCCAACAAGAAACTGAACAATGTCGAAGTGCGGCGGCTGGACGGCAGACGGCGTCATTCGACATTCGGAAATCGACACTCGACAATTCATGGAACCCCAATCCCTGAACCCCCCTCTCACTGCCACAAGCCAACCCACAGGAGCCCCATGCGCACGATCCCACTCGCCCTGCTCACGGCCGTGCTGGCCGCCCGCGTCGCCCTCGCCGCGGACCCAACCACGCTGCTGAACGTCTCCTATGACCCGACGCGCGAACTCTACAAGGCCTACAACGCCGCCTTTGCCAAGCATTGGCTGACCGTCTCCAACCAGACCGTGCGCATCGAACAGTCGCACGGCGGCTCCGGCAAGCAGGCGCGCTCGGTGATCGACGGCCTGGAAGCCGACGTGGTGACGCTCGCGCTGGCCTACGATGTCGACGCCCTCGCGCGCATCGGCAAACTCATCCCGACGAACTGGCAGAGCCGCCTGCCGCACAACAGCGCCCCCTACACGTCGACCATGGTGTTCCTGGTCCGCGCCGGCAACCCGAAGGCCATTCGCGACTGGTCGGACCTCGTCAAGCCCGGCGTCAGCGTCATCACGCCCAACCCCAAAACGTCCGGCGCCGCCCGCTGGAACTACCTGGCAGCCTGGGCCTGGGCGCGGGCCAACCGCGGCGGTGACGACGGTGCACGCGCCTTCCTGACGGAGCTCTTCAAACATGTGCCGGTGCTGGATTCAGGCGCACGCGGATCGACGGTGACCTTCGCCCAGCGCGGTATGGGCGACGTGCTGCTGGCCTGGGAGAATGAAGCGCTGCTGGCCACGCAGGAGTTTCCCGACAGCCATTTCGAGGTCGTGATGCCCTCGCTGAGCATCCGCGCGGAACCGCCGGTCACACTCATCGACGCCGTCGTCGATCGCCGCGGCACGCGCAAACTGGCCGAAGCCTACCTGGCGTACCTGTACTCCCCCGAAGGACAGCGACTGGCCGCGCATCACGGCTACCGTCCGGCCCTGCCCGAGCACGCCGATGCGGCCGATATGAAGCGTTTTGTCGACGTGCCGATGGTCACCGTGGACAGGGACTTCGGCGGCTGGGCGATGGCGCAGAAGACCCACTTCGACGATGGCGGCGTCTTCGACCAGATCACGACCAAGACGAAGTAGACGGTTCCGCCCCACAGGAAGACCATGCCTCGAACAGGCCATACACGCCGCGGCGTCGGCACGAGCAATCTCTCGCTCGGGTTGGGGATGACCTACCTGAGCCTGATCGTGCTCGTGCCACTTTCGGCGCTGGTGCTGAAGGGGCTGACGCTCGACGGCCACACGTTCTGGGCCGCGATCGCCACGCCGCGCGTGCTTGCGGCGGCGCGCCTGACGTTCGGCGCGTCGCTGCTGGCCGCGCTCATCAACACCGTCAGCGGCCTGCTGCTGGCCTGGGTCCTGGCGCGCTACCGCTTTCCCGGTCACCGCCTGCTGGATGCGCTGGTCGACCTGCCATTTGCCCTGCCCACGGCAGTGGCCGGCATCGCGCTGGCCGGACTCTATGCGCCGGACGGCTGGGTCGGCCGCTGGCTGACGCCGCTGGGAATCAAGGTGGCCTACACACCCATCGGCGTCGTGGTGGCGCTGGTGTTTATCGGGCTGCCGTTCGTCGTCCGCACGGTGCAGCCCATCATCGAGGACCTGGATCCCTCGATCGAGGAGTGCGCCGCCTGCCTGGGCGCCACGCGCCTGTACACGCTGAAGCGCGTGGTCTTCCCCACGCTGCTGCCGGCGCTGGCAACCGGCTTTGCCATGGCGTTCGCGCGCGGCATCGGCGAGTACGGTTCGGTCATCTTCATCGCCGGCAACATTCCCGAGGTATCCGAGATCGTGCCGCTGCTCATCGTGGCGCGACTGGAACAGTACGACTACGCCGGCGCGACGGCCCTGGCCGTGACCATGCTGGCCATCTCGTTCGTCATGCTCCTGACGATCAACGCCCTGCAGGGGTGGAACCGGAGGCGCCATGGAAGCCATTAGCTCCCGACCCCGGCCCGGCGCGGCGGATGCGCCGTGGCTGCGCCGCCTGCTGATCGCGCTGGCGGTCGGGCACGTGGCGCTGTTCATCCTGCTGCCCTTCGTGAGCGTGATCGCCCAGGCGCTGGCGCGCGGCATCGGCACGTACGGCCGCGCCATCGCCGATCCGGCGGGGCGTTCGGCGATCGGGCTGACGCTGCTGGTCGCGGCCATCTCGGTGCCCCTCAACACGCTCTTCGGCGTCTGGCTGGCGCTGGGCCTGGCGCGCACGCGCCTGCGCTGCCGCCGGTTGCTCATCACGCTGCTGGACCTGCCGTTCGCCATCTCGCCGGTCGTGGCCGGCCTGCTCTTCGTGCTGCTCTTCGGCCGCCGCGGCTGGTTTGGCCCCTGGCTGGAGGCGCATCACCTGCGGATCATCTTCGCCGTGCCCGGCCTGGTGCTGGCCACGCTCTTCGTGACGCTGCCGTTCGTGGCGCGCGAGATCATCCCGCTGCTGGAATCGCAGGGGCGCGAGGAGGAGGAAGCCGCGGCGCTGCTGGGCTCGAGCCGCTGGCGCACCTTCTGGCGCATCACGCTGCCGAACATCAAGTGGGCGCTGCTCTACGGCATCATCCTCTGCAACGCCCGCGCGATGGGCGAGTTCGGCGCCGTGTCGGTGGTCTCCGGCCACATCCGCGGCCGCACGAACACGCTCCCCCTGCACGTCGAGGCGCTGTTCAACGATTACGACTACACCGCCGCCAACGCCATGGCGTCGCTGCTCGCGGCCCTCGGTCTCGTGACCCTCGTGGTCCGCGCCGTGGCCGAATGGCAGATCGCGCGCGCGACACGCGCCGCGGTCGTCCTGTCCGCCGACACGCCGTCTCCCCAACCTGCCGGGACCCCATCATGAGCATCGAAATTCGCGACATCACGAAGCGTTACGGCACCAGCGAGGTGTTGCGCGGCGTCTCCCTGAATGTGCACTCGGGCGAGCTGGTCGCGCTGCTGGGACCGTCCGGGTGCGGCAAGACCACGCTGCTGCGCATCATCGCGGGCCTCGAGGTGCCGGATGGCGGCACGGTGCTGTGCCACGATGTCGACACCGCCGGGCAATCGCTGCGCGACCGCCGGGTGGGTTTTGTGTTCCAGCACTACGCGCTCTTCCGGCATCTCACGGTGTTCGAGAACATCGCCTTTGGCCTGCGGGCGCGCCCGCGCCGCGACCGTCCGGAGGAGGTCGAAATCCGCACGCGCGTGAACGCCCTGCTTGACCTGATCCAGCTCCGCTGGCTGGCGGACCACTACCCGGACCAACTCTCGGGCGGCCAGCGCCAGCGCGTCGCCCTGGCCCGTGCGGTGGCCATCCAGCCGCGCGTACTGCTGCTGGACGAGCCCTTCGGCGCGCTGGATGCGCGCGTGCGGGTCGAGTTGCGGCGCTGGCTGCGGCAGCGGCACACGGACCTCGGCGTCACCACGATCTTCGTCACCCACGATCAGGACGAAGCGCTTGAGGTGGCGGACCGCGTCGTGGTGATGAACGCCGGCCGGATCGAGCAGATCGGCACGCCGGCCGAAGTCTACGAGCACCCGGCCTCGCCTTTCGTCTGCCAGTTTCTGGGCGCCGTCAACGTGCTCAACCTGCCCAAGGCCGACGGGGCGACCCGGCCGGTCTACGTGCGGCCGCACCAGTTTGAGATCACGCGCACGCAGCTCGCCGACGGCATTCCCGCCACGATCACGACGGTCAGCGGCGCCGGTCCGCTGGTGCGCGTGGAGTTGGCCACGCGCGACGGCAGTCGGATCGAAGCGCTGCTGCCGCACGACATCTCGGCCGAACTCCGTCCCATGCCCGGCGCGGAAGTCTTCGTCCATCCCAGGCAGTGGCGCGAATTTTAGCCCGAGGCAAAGAGTCCAATCGGCTGAACTTTGTCGTAACGCTCTGACCACCAGGCCCTTGCACCCCCATGGCATCCAACTCGTCTCATGGCCTGTCGTAACCCAGCGTCAGGCGCGGCTCCGAATTGCGGTCTGCAGCAATTCGCTGCCGCTGAGCGCGAGTTTGCGTCTCAACCGCTCGCGGTAACTGTAGACCGTGGTGACTGCAACGCTGAAGCGGTCGGCAATCGCCTTGTTGCCCAAGCCTTCGCCGATCGCCAGGAGGATCTGCTGCTCGCGCAGCGAGAGTGGCGCGGCGCCCGGGTCGAACGCGAGCCGCGCCGGCGGAGGGTCGGTCTGCGGCGGCGGCTCGAACGTGAGGGCGCCGGAGGACACCGACGCGGGCGCGGCCAATTCCTGGATGCAGGCGACCAACTTTCCGAGCGGCTCGTCCATGTAGCAGACGCGCTGAGCGCCGGTGCCGGTCAGTGCTCCGTGCGGAACACGGCGATGCGCACCCGCGTCGTCCATGATCGCAATCCGTCCGACAGCCGGCAGGTGACGGCCAAAACGCATTAGGAACCGCGACGTCTGGGCCTCACTCGGCCGGAGCCAGAAGACAGCCACGTGCGGCTGGCACGCCTGGCACACCTGCAGCGTCTGCCGCTCCGGCACGCAGGCCACACAGACATCAATGCCCCGGTGCGAGGAGAGGCTGCCCGTCAGGACGTCCCTGCCCAAGGCACACGGGTCCACCACCGCGACCTGTACGCGCGCGTGCGTAGCCATAGTCCGCCACCTCCCCAAAACCCATCATCCCGCCGCTCCACCCCAATCTAGTATTTCCGGAGAATGCCACTAGTGGACACACGTGTCAATCCCCGGCGCGACTTTCTGTCCCGCCGAGCCGTGACACGCTGCCACGGCGGGGCTGGCAACTCGTCGCGCATGGCGATGACGGACTGGCCCGGCGGGCCGGAACACCCCGTTTTGCTCAGAAAGCGGCGCAAAAGCGGACCTTCCGCTGAGTTGGCACGCGCTGTGCAATACCTTCTTGCAGGCCGACACCGGTCGGTTGCCCGCGGGTGCGGGCTGGCAGACACGTGAATGATTAGGTCCGTGCAGCCATGGTCCCGGTTGACCGGTGTCGGAAAACAGTTCTGCCAATGGCCGGGATCATGGCGTTTCGGACAACTTGGATTCAGAGGTCGAAGCAGTGAAGGCGAAACCGGTGTTCTGCGGAGGCGCGATGACCATGCGACGTGGACTGGTGCTGGCGGGAATGCTGGCGGTGACGTGTGTTGCGGCCGTATCAGCGGCGGACAAACCGGGCGCTGTCGATCTGCGGCGCGGATTCTCGCATGTCGCTCGCGCGGCCACGCCGGCGGTTGTCTTCATCCAGGTCGAGAAGACCATCGAACTCGGACGAAACGAGATCAACCTGAATGATCCCTCCGAACTGTTCGGCGACGAGTTCTTCGAGCGTTTCTTTGGTGGCCGCGCGCCGTCGGGCCGGGCTCGTGGCGGTCGCGGCCTGCGGCCTTTCCTGCAGACCGGACAGGGCTCCGGGTTCATCATCACCAAGGACGGGTACATCCTGACCAACACGCATGTCGTGGGTGATGCCGACAAGATTCGCGTCAAACTCAACAACGGCAAGGAGTACATCGCCCGCCGGGTCGGCGCCGACTCCCGTACCGAGGTGGCCGTCATCAAGATCGACGCCACCGACCTACCGACCGTCCAGCTCGGCGACGCCAGCAAACTCGAAGCCGGCGAGTGGGTCGTCGCGATCGGCAATCCATTCGGGCTGAAGGAGACGGTGACCGTGGGCGTTGTCAGCGCCATCGGCCGTGACGGCATCGGCATCGCCGACTACGAGGACTTCATACAGACCGATGCGGCCATCAACCCGGGCAACTCCGGCGGTCCGCTGCTGAACGTGGACGGCGAGGTCATCGGCATCAACACCGCCATCTTCAGCCGCTCCGGCGGCAGCATGGGGATCGGGTTCGCTGTGCCCATCGATCTGGCCGTGACGATCAAGGACGAACTGGTCCGCGACGGCAAGATTACCCGCGGTTATCTTGGGCTCGTTCTTAACCCCGGCGAGGTCAACGAGGAGATGGCGCGTTCGTTCGGACTCAAGGAAGCAGGCGGTGTACTGGTGGCCGATGTCGCAGACAAGGGCCCGGCGCAGGAGGCCGGGCTGAAGGACGGCGACATCATCGTGGAGCTGAACAGCGCGCCCGTGCGCGACAACCACACATTCCGCAACGACGCTGCCAAACTGAAACCCGGCAGCAAGGCCAAGCTGACCGTCCAGCGCGACGGACAGCGTCAGGCGTTCACCGTCACCGTGGCGACGTTCCCCGACAAGCCGGGCACACCGGACGAAGCAGCGGCACCGTCCGCCAAGGGCATCAGCCGGAAGCTCGGCCTTGCGCTCCAGCCGCTGACCCCCGAGATGGCCCGCCGCCTGGAGATCGATGCCGCCAACGCCAAGGGCGTGGTCGTCGTCGAAGTCGAACCGGGATCGCCGGCCGAACGCGCCGGGCTGCAGCCCGGCAACCTGATCGTCAGTGTCAACCGCAAGGAAATACAGTCTCCCGCCGAGTTTGACACACTCGCGGGCAACCCAAACCCAAAGGAGAAAGTCCTGCTGCGCGTGCGCAGCCGCGAAGGGACACGCTTCGTGCTGCTCGGCGCCGAAGAATAAACATAACCTCCCCCCAAACCGCACAGGCCCCAACAACCCCCAAACCTCCTGCCTGTGCGGGCAACAGGACTGGCTCACCGCCAGTCCTGTTGTTTTTCCGGTGGGCCCGCGAAGGAGACAGAACCCCGAGACCCTGAACCCTTCCCTCCTGTAGTAGTTACGAATTATCAACAGGTGTTGATATCCATGTTGATAACTCATAATAGATTGTATATCAACGTGTTGCGATCAGATGGACCGTGCGTATTCTGATTTTATGCGCGGCGGCTTGATTGCCGGCGGGGTTTGGGGCATACTCCCGCCGCCACCATGAATGGACTCACACATGAGCAGTGTCGCCGGCTACGCGACGCACGGCGCGCCAAGGGGTTGACCCAGAGCGCGCTGGCGCGTCAACTGGCGTGCCAGCAGTCCGCCATCAGCATGCTGGAGGGCGGCCGTTCCGAGGCCCTGTCGCAGGAAACGATTGCGCGTCTGGCCGCTTTGCTGGACGTCACGCTGGAGGCCACGGCCCTGCCGGGTGCCGCTGCGGATCGTTCTGCCGGGCGCACCTACTGTCCACAAGCGGAGTGTCCGTCCAACGTACCCTTCGCGATCAACGGCGAGGTGGTCTTCTGGCCGCGGCCGCAACCGGGCGCGCACCAGCCGGGTCGTCACTGCGCGTTCTGCGGCGAGGTGCTGGCCGCGGGTTGTCCCGCGTGCGGGGCGCCGGTCAGTGAAGGCTGCTGCTGTCGCGCCTGCGGTGCCGTGCTGGTGCCGCCGCCGGCCACCGTTGACGCGGCATCGGCCGAAACCTGGGCGAGTGCCCGCCGCCGCCAGATCGCCGACTGGCGTGCCCTGCTGGCCTAGTCCGACTTTCTCAACTGGCGGGTGCGGTGGGGCTGGCTAGCGCGCGATCCAGCCGCCACCCAGCACCTCGTCGCCCGCGTAGCAGACGGCCGCCTGGCCGGGGGCCACGGCAAACTGCGGCTCGTCGAAGTCAGCCCGCCAGACACCATCGGCGAGTGCCCGCAGCACAGCCGTTACACCCGTGTGACGGTAGCGCAGCTGGATGTGGCAGGTGGTGCCGTCCGGCGGCGGCGTGCCGGAAATCCAGTTCACGTCGTCAACGCGGCAGGCGTCGCTGAACACCTCCTCGCGCTTACCCAGCACAACGGTGTTCGTGTCGGACCGCAGCTCCTTGACGTACAGGCGGTCGCCGGTCGCCACGCCCAGGCCCTGGCGCTGCCCGACGGTGTAGTGCACGATGCCGCGGTGCTGACCGAGGATGCGGCCGGCCGTGTCAACCAACGGACCGGGCCGGTCGTCGCCGGGGCCAAAGAGCGGCGCGTAGCTCTCGCTCTCGATGAAGTCCTGGCTCTCGTCGCGGTCGGCGATGTCGCCGAAGCCCGCCTCGCGTGCCAGGCGCACCACGTCGGCCTTGAGGCGTTCGCCCAGCGGGAAGGCGACCTGCCGCAACTGGTCCTGCGTCAGCCGCGCCAGGAAGTACGACTGGTCCTTGGCCGCGTCGACGCCGCGCCGCAGCGTGTAGACGCCGCGCGCGGTGTCCAGGGCGACGCGCGCGTAATGCCCGGTCGCAAAGGTGTCAAACGCGACCCCCAGGGCACGCGCCTGTTCGAGCAGTAAACCGAACTTCAGCTTCTGGTTGCACATGACACACGGGTTGGGCGTGCGACCAGCGCGGTACTCGGAGCGGAACGGATCGAGCACGCAGCGGCTGTAGGCCGCGGCCAGGGGGACGGTAACATGTCGGACGCCCAGCCTCGCGGCCACGGCCCGGGCCGATGCCAAATCGCGTGCCTCGCCCGGACCATAGCAGCCCGAGCGGCCCTCATCCGGCAGATCGATCGCACCGTCCCAGATCTGCATCGTCAGGCCAATTACTTCATAGCCCTGCTGTTGCATGAGCCACGCGGCGACGGTGGAGTCGACCCCGCCGCTCATTCCCACCGCCACAGTCATCCGCACTCTCCCGGTTGGCCACACACCGCAACAGGGGCCGATTATCACGCGGATAGTGTACCAGATCACTGGGTTCTTGAACCACGGGCGTGTTGCGTGTATGTTCATGCGGTCTCATCCGAACCTGTGGATTTCGGCATGCTCCAGCACCTGCGCGTCCAAAATCTCGCGATCGTCGAAACGGCCGGCCTTGAGCTCGGCCCCGGCCTGAACGTCATCAGCGGCGAAACGGGCGCCGGCAAGTCGATCCTGATCGGCGCGCTCAACCTGATCCTGGGCGACCGCGCCGACAAGTCGTTCATCCGCAGCGGTGTTGCCGAGGCGCAGGTCGAAGCCGTGTTTGCACTGGAGGATGCGCGCGAGGTCGATGCGCTGCTGGCCGAGGCCGGTCTGGCCGCCTGCGAAGAGGGCCAGCTGATCATCCGCCGCACGGTGGCGACCACCGGATCGGGACGCTGCCTGGTGAACGACGCGCCGGTCACGGTCCAGACGCTGCGCCGCCTCAGCCGCCTGCTGGTCGACATTCATGGCCCGTACGACCACCAGTCGCTGCTCGAACCGCAGTTCCAGCTCGATCTGCTCGACGCCTTCGGCCGCTGCCTGCCGGCCCGCGCCGCCTGCAGCGAAGCGTACCGGACGGTCCGCGAGTTGGCGCGGCAGCGCGCCGAACTGGAAGGCGCGGGCGAGGGCGTCGGCGCCGAGATGGACCGCCTGCAGTTTGTCGTCGACGAGATCGCGGCCGCCAAGCTGACGGACGCGGACGAAGAGGACCTGATCCGCGACCACGCGACGGCGGCTAATGCGGAGGCGATCCTGAGCGTCGGCAATGGCCTGCTGGCCGCCCTGACCGACGGCGACGGCGCGGTCTTCGACACCCTGGCCACGGTACAGCAGCGGCTGCAGGAACTGGCCCGGTTGTTGCCGGAGGCGGCGGCGTGGCGCGCGGAAGCCCAGTCCGCCGCCGTGCAGATCCAGGAACTGGGACGCACCATCTCCGAGCGCCTGCAACGCATCGACGCCGACGCGGAACGCCTGCAGGCGCTTGAGGACCGGATGGCGCTCGTGCAGAAGCTCAAGCGCAAGCATGGGCACACGGTGGCCGATGTCCTGGCTACGCTGGCACGCGCCGAAGCGCGCCTGACCGACCTGCAGTCGCGCGGCGAGCGGCTGGCCCGGCTGGGCGCCGAGCAGGCGGCGGCGCAGGCGGCGCTCGTCACCCGCGCCGGCGCGCTCACGAAGGTCCGTCAGGTCGCAGCCGGCAGCCTGGCCAAGGCGATCACACGCGAACTGCGCGACCTCGGTTTCCTGAAGGCCGGTTTCGCCGTCAGCCTCACGCCCTGCGAACCACGGACCGACGGCGCCGACACGGTCAGTTTCGGCTTCGCACCGAATCCGGGCGAACCGACACGGGCGCTGCGCGACATCGCCTCGAGCGGCGAGATTGCGCGCGTCATGCTGGCAGTCAAGGCCGTGCTGGCCAGGCACGACCGCATCCCCGTGCTGGTCTTTGACGAAATCGACGCCAACATCGGCGGCGAGATCGGCCGCGCCGTGGGGTTGAAACTGCGCGCCGTCGCGGCCACGCACCAGGTGATCTGCATCACCCACCTGCCACAGGTCGCCGTCTACGGGCAGCAGCACCATGTGGTTACCAAGACCGTGCAGAAGAACCGCACCACCACGCAGATCACGCCGGTGGCGGGCGAAGTGCGCGCCGGCGAAATCGCGCGCATGCTCGGTGGCAAGGATCTCACGCCCGTGACCCTCGACCATGCCCGGCAGATGCTGGCCGCGGCAGCGGCGGGCTGAACCGGCCGCGGCGTCAATCCAGAATCAGCAGAATGCCGCCGCCCTGCGTGCCCTGTCCACGCAGGGCCTGAAGCAGCAGCTGCCCGTTGCCGTGGCTCATCGCGTTCGTCTGGCCGGACAGCGCCTGGACGAACTCCTGGCGCCGTGCGACCTGCCGGCGGTCCTGGCGGTAGGCGGTTCCGAAGACGCCGGTCATACCGCCCACCAGCAGGCAGATGATGCTCACGAAGACGAGCGTGCTGACCGGCACACGCACGCCGCTCTCGGCGCGCTCGCGCCAGAGATCGTCGACCTTCGACCGTTCGCGCTCGGCTGCCAGCCGGTCGCGTTCCAGCGCCAGCCGTTCACGCTCGATCTGAATCTTCTCGCGCTCCAGCAGCAGCTCGGTATGGGTGACATCCAAGTCGTCGCTGGGCAGGGTGGGCGGCAAGGCCCGGTCGCTGTCAGTCATGGGTCGATTCTCCGGTGCCGCCATTATAGGTCCGTGCGCGGCGACCTGTCGCGCCAAAACCTCGGCCACTATCGCCTTGCCACGCGGCGGCGCGTTCCCGTATCCTAGCGATCCGTTTGGGCCATGCGCCCGGACGCCCTGCCGCATGTAGGAGAGGTGACCGAGTGGCCGAAGGTGCAGCACTGGAAATGCTGTGTGCCCTTTACGGGGCACCGTGGGTTCGACTCCCACTCTCTCCGCCATTTTCACGCTAACACTCGTCCGTCTTGCTCCCCGGGAGCGAGGAAGGTTGCACGCATGAACGACCAGCAGAAGACGCCCGCCGCCGCGACCCCGACCACGCCCGCCCAGAACCGCGTGCCCGCCAACCTGCCGCTGGAGATGCTCCCGGTCTACGACTGGTGGAAGGCCAACGGGAGTCGCATGCTGACGACAGCCGCGATCGTGGTCATCGCCGTGTCCAGCACCGTCATTTACCTGCGTTACCGCAGCAGCCGCGCGGCCGAGGCGGCAACGGCGACGGCCACGGCCCGTTCGCTCGACGAACTGGAGAGCGCCGTGGACCGCTACGGCTCGACCCCGGCCGGCACGGCCTCGCACCTGCGCCTGGCCAAAGCCTATTTTGATGCGGCCAAGTACGAGGACGCACTCAGGACCTACGACACCTTCATCCAGAAACACAGTTCGCACCCGTTCATCGAAGTGGCGAAACTGGGTCGCGCGCAGGCGCTCGAGGGCTTGAGCCGCTCCGCCGAGGCGCTGGAGATCTATCGCACGTTCCGTGCCGCCAACCGCACCCATTACCTGGCGCCGACCGCCTGGATGGGTGAGGCCCGCTGCCTGGCCCTGCTGGGGCAGAAGGCGGAAGCCAAGGCGCTGCTCGACGACCTGCGCGCCGCCCACGCCGGCACACCCTGGGAAGCGGTCGCCAAGCACCTGCAAGGCGTGATTGAACGCTATGACGGCCGGTCGCTCGCGCCTGCCTCGCTGTTCGATCAGGCCAACGCCCTGCCCGCGCTCGAAACGGCCGCAGCGACCAACGCGCCGGCCGCGCCCTGAGCGCTCACCGGGTGAAGTCGGTCCGGTCCTTGTCGGCGTCGCCCCCGTGCTTCTTGGCGTCCGACTTGGCGTCGGACTTGGCGGCTTCGTCTTCGCCTTCCTGACGCCCCTTTTTGAACTCGTTCAGGCTGCGCCCGAGCGAGCGGGCCAGGTCCGGCAGGCGCTTGGCGCCGAACAGCACCAGCACGATCAACAGGATAACCAGCAGTTCCGTCCAGCCGAGTCTCATGGTTGCTTCCCTCAGTTGCGGCCGTGATGCGCCATATCCCGTTGCGTCTCGCGGTCCGCCTCACGGCGCCTGATCGTCTCGCGCTTGTCTTCCTGCGCCTTGCCACGGCAGACGGCGAGTTCGACTTTGACCAATCCCTTGGGTGTAAGGTACAGCCGTAGTGGCACCAGGGCCAGCCCTTTCTGCTCCTGCAGGGCCTGCAGCCGGAGGATCTCGCGCTTGTGCACCAGCAGCCGGCGCGAGCGCAGTGAATCGTGGTTGAAGCGGTTGCCAAAGGCGTAGGGCGGGATCGTCACCTGGTGCAGCATGAGCTGACCGTTGTCGACCTTCGCGTAGGCGCCTGTCAGGCCGGCCTCGCCATTGCGGACGACCTTCACCTCGGTGCCGACCAGTTCGATGCCGGCCTCGATCTTCTCCATCACGAAATAGTCGCGCAAGGCCTTCCGGTTGACCGTCAGGTTGCCGCGTTTTTGCTGTTCATCCTTGGGCATGACTACAACCGCAGATCCATGAAAAACATCGGCCGCGCCCATGGGCACGGCCGCTCGAACAAACCACGTGTCAAACCGTCGCGCCTACTCGGTCCACTTCGCCTGCGCCTTCTGGCGGCGGGCGATGGCATCGAAGTCCACCTCGGCGATCAGCTTGCCTTCGGCGATCTCGCGCAGTGCGATATCCAGCTTGTCTTCATCCAGTGAAGCCGGCTTCACATAGGGACGCTCACCCGCATTGAGTTGCCGCACGCGCTGGGAGACGACGTTCACGAGCACCGGGATACCGGGGATGCGGGCCTTGGCCTTCTCGAGCAATTCTAAATTCACAAACTCTTCTCCAGAGAGAACACGGGGCGGTACTGTAGTCCATCCCATGGGGCGGCGTCAAGCCGTCAACGCAGCCACCATCCCATCCGCACCGGTTTTCGGTTGCGGCCGCAACCCGCATTGGGTTATAGCATGCTCTGCACGGGTATTTACCAACCGGGAGGCTCCCATGGTTCTCGATCTGCTCACCCAATCCAGTCGCTACACCGCACTACACGTCGGCCTGACGCAGGCCTTCCGCTTTCTGGGTCGGCCGGATCTGGCCACCTTGCCGGAAGGGCGTTACCCGATCGACGGCGAACGCATCTACGCACTGGTCCAGGAATACGAGACCCAGCCGCTGGCCGCCGGCTTCCTGGAGGCCCACCGGAACTACCTCGACGTGCAGTTCATCGTGCGCGGCGAGGAGGCGATCGGCTACGCCCCTCTGGCCGGCCAAGCCGTCCAGACGCCCTACGATGCCGCCCGCGACATCGCCTTCTACCACGGCGCCTGCACGCCCTGCCACCTGCTCCCCGGCATGTTCGCCATCTTCTTCCCGACCGACGCCCATCTGCCCGCCCGCACCGCCACGACCGCGTGTCGCGTGCGCAAAGTGGTTGTGAAAGTGAGCGTCCTCGCATGAAGCGCAACCTCCTCTGCATCGGCGCCGGTTACGTCGGCGGCCCCACCATGGCCATGATCGCGCAGAAATGCCCGGATTACCGGGTCACGGTCGTGGACATCAACGAGGCGCGCATCAAGGCCTGGAACTCGGCCAACCTGCCCATCTACGAGCCCGGTCTGGATGCGGTCGTCCAGTCCTGCCGCGGCCGAAACCTCTTCTTCTCCAGCGACATAGCCGCAGGCATCGCGGCGGCCGACATTATCTTTGTCAGTGTCAACACGCCCACCAAGACCTTCGGCCATGGCGCCGGACACGCGGCCGACCTGCAGTACTGGGAGAAGACGGCCCGGCTGATCCTGCAGCACGCCACGCATGACCTGGTCGTGGTCGAGAAGAGCACGCTGCCGGTGCGCACGGCCGCCGCCATGGCGCGCATCCTGCGCTCGGGCGAGACGCCGGTGCGTTTCGAAGTGCTGTCCAATCCGGAGTTTCTGGCCGAAGGCTCGGCCATACAGGACCTGACCACCCCGGACCGCATCCTGATCGGGGGCGCCGATACGCCTTCGGGACAGGCCGCCGTCGCCGAACTGGTGGCCCTCTACGCTCACTGGGTGCCGCGCGAACGGATCCTGACGACCAACGTCTGGTCGAGCGAACTGTCAAAGTTGGCCGCCAACGCTTTCCTGGCGCAGCGCGTCAGCTCCATCAACTCACTGGCCGCCCTGTGCGAAGCCACCGAGGCCGATGTCTCGGAAGTGGCACGCGCCGTGGGCATGGACTCGCGCATCGGCCCGAAATTCCTCAAAGCCGGCGTAGGGTTCGGCGGGTCGTGCTTCCACAAGGACATCCTGAACCTGGTCTACCTGTGCGAATCCTATGGCCTGAACGAAGTGGCCGACTACTGGCGGCAGGTGATCCGGATCAACGACTACCAGCAGAACCGTTTTGTGGCCACGATGGTACGGGCCATGTTCAACACGGTGGCAGACAAGCGCATCGCCCTGCTGGGCTTTGCCTTCAAGGCCGACACCGGCGACACGCGCGAAAGCCCGGCCATCCGCATCGGCCGCCTGCTCGTCGAGGAACGCGCCCGGGTGATCGTCAGCGATCCGCGCGCGCTAACCAACGCCAGGATCGACCTGGCCGACCTGGGCGACCGCGTGGGCTTCGAGACCGATCCCTATCAGGCCGCCGCCGGCGCCGATGCCGTGGTCTTCCTCACGGACTGGCAGGAATACCGCGCGCTGGACTTCGACCGCATCCGCCGCGGCATGCGGCAGCCGGCTTTTCTGTTCGACGGCCGCAACTTCCTCGACGGCAAGGCCCTGTTCGACCAGGGGTTCAACGTCTACGCCATCGGCCGCCCACCCCTGTCGCATCTGGATTGAGGGCCATCGGCTGGAGGGGGAGTTCCTTTGTCGTCAACCTTGTCGTCAACTTCGTCGACAAAGTTGACGACAAGGTTGACGACGAAGGTTCACAGACCACCGGTTCAGCGGCTCAGCGGTTGGGACGGTTCAGATAGTCGAAGGGCTCCCGGCCGCTGTCTCCATGCCGTACTCGTGCACGTACTCGTACACGCGAATCTCTTCGGGTTTGGACTGCGGCGACATGGCGCCGCTCTCATGGGCGGGACGTGAGTCCCGTTGGGACGGGACTCACGTCTGCATCCCAACCGCGCGCGTGCCGGGTCACGCGCCTCAAAGCGGCGCCAGGTCGCCGCACTGGTTGCGCATTGCTCTGCGCTCTCTGTCACCAATGCGTGACAACGCGGGGCACTTGCGCTAGATTGCTGCCTGTTTTCCAGCAACTGCAACCGGAGCATGAGCATGGCGCAAACCGTGATTTTTCCCAAACTCGGCCAGACGATGGAAGAAGGCGCAATCGTCAAGTGGCAGAAGCAGGAAGGCGACAAAGTCTCCAAGGGCGACATCCTCTTCGAGATCGAGACTGACAAAGCCAACCTGGAGGTCGAGAGCTTCTTCGAAGGCACCCTGATCAAGATCCTCGTGCGCGAAGGCGTGACTGTCCCGGTCAACACCGTCGTCGGTTTCGTCGGCACGCCGGGCGAGAAGGTGCCGGACAAGGTCGCCGCGCCGGTGGCCGAGGCCGTGGGACAGAAGTCAGAGGTCAGAAGTCAGAAGCCGGAAGGTGGGAGCGCCGCCACCCCCCTCCCACCCTCCACCCTCCACCGTCCACCCTCCACCTCCCCCCTCCCACCCTCCACCGTCCCCCTCCCACCCTCCACCCTCCACCCTCCACCCTCCACCTCACGTCCGCCAGCCGCTCCCGCCAAACTCGCCATCTCGCCGCGCGCCAAGGCGCTGGCCAGCGACAAAGCCATCGATCCCTCCGCCGTGCGCGGCTCCGGTCCCAACGGCCGCATCGTCGAGAAGGACCTGCTGGACTACCTTGCGAGCCGCAACTACGACGCCCTGCGCATCACCCCCGCCGCCAAGCGCCTGGCCCAGGAACTGGGCATCGACATCCTGACGGTGCGCGGCTCCGGCGATGGCGGCCGCATCATGGTCGAGGACGTGGAACGCGCCCGACGCCGCCGCCCCCAGCCGATGAGCCGCATGCGGCAGGTCATCGCACGCCGGCTGGTCGAAAGCAAGCAGACCATCCCGCACTTCTACGTCACCGTGACAGCCGACCTGACCGACCTGATGAAGTACCGCGCCGACCTGAAGGCCCGCGGCCTGACGTACAGCGTCAACGACTTCATCCTGGAGGCCGTCGTGCTCTCGCTGGAGGAGTTCCCGATCGTCAACAGCACCACCGACGGCCAGAGCGTGGCGTGGCGGGGCGATGTCGATCTCGGCATGGCCGTCAGCGTCGAAAACGGCCTGGTCGTGCCGGCGATCCGCGCGGCCCAGTCGCTCTCGCTGCCTGAACTGCGCGACCAGGCCCGCGCACTGGCAGAGAAGGCGCGCACGGGCAAGTTGACACCCGATGAGATGACCGGCAGCAGCTTCACGGTCTCCAACATGGGCATGCTCAACGTGGATACCTTCAGCGCCATCATCAACCCGGGCGAGGCCGGCATCCTGGCCGTGGCCAGCGCCCGCGCCGAACCCGCCGTCGTCAACGGCGAGATCCGCATCCGCACGCGTATGGCCATGACGCTGTCGGCCGACCATCGTATCGTGGATGGCGCGACCGGTGCCGCGTTCATCAACGCCATCCGTGCCAAACTGGAAAACGTCGAGCTGTGGAAGAGTCTGGCGGGGTGAGAGGAAGAACAGACTGAACGGTCACGCGGAGGAGAAGTCGCATGCGCACTCGGCACGGTGCAACGGCTATCGGCGTACTGTTGCTCAATATGCTCGGCGACGCGCGGGCCGCACCCGTCGCGATGACCGGTACCACCGGTTCGTACACACAACGCTTCGACACACTGGTGTCGTCAGGGTCGGCCCCCTGGACCAACGACGTCAACCTGGCCGGATGGTACGCCGACCGTTCTGGCTCCGGCACCGTGACCGATTACACGGCTTTTGACGGCGACAACAACTCCGGCGGCTTTTACAGCTACGGCGTGGAGGCCGCCACCGACCGGGCGTTGGGCTCCCTGGGGTCGGCATCAGCAGGCCACCTCTGGTGGGGAATCGCCCTGCGCGCGGGTGCAAGCCAGACCGTTACCAACCTGACGGTTTCGTTTGTGGGCGAGCAATGGCGCAACTCGACCGCTTCAGCCCAGGCCATTACCTCGGCCTATTTTGTGGCGACCAGCGTGCCGGTGGTGAGCGGGAGCGGGTACACCACCGTGCCGGCGCTGACCTTCACATCGCCCGTCACGGGCGGCACAACAGCCATACCCCTCGACGGCAACCAGGCCGCCAACCGCACCGCGGTGACGGCCTCCTTCGCCGTGAACGTGCCGACCAACCAGTACGTGATGCTGCGCTGGTACGACCCGGACCACACCGGTTCCGACCATGGCCTGGCGATTGATGACGTGGTTGTCTCGTGGCGTGCGGGTACCGCGCCCACGCTCCCGTCGGTCCTCTCGGTTCCGCCGAACGGTGCCAGGGAGAACTTCGACACCATCGGCACCAGCGCCACCGCGCCATTGCCCGCGGCGTGGCGGGTGGATAACCCCGGGACTGTGCGCACCGTGGGGAGCTATGCCGCCGCCACCGATCGGACGAGTCTGCTGGCCGGCAACAGCATGTCGACCGAGGCCGGTAACGGCATTTACAACTTCGGCGCCGGACTAGCCGCCAGCGCGGGCGACCGCGCCGTGGGCGGACTGTCATCAAGCAGTGCGAGCAAGAGCGTCAACCTCTACGTCAAACTCCGCAACGACACGGGACAGCCCGTCGGCCGCTGGCGCGTCCGTTATCACGTCGAGAAATACCGCAACGGCAGCAACGCCGCCGGCTTCAGCGTGCAACTTCACACATCCACGGACGGCACCACTTGGACGGCCCTGGCGAGGGGCGCAACGACCTTCGCGGTGGATAAGGACAACAGCGGCTTCGCCAACGCCCCCGGGGTCACGGTGGCCGAGGAGAAGATCGTGTCTCTTGCCGTTCCGCCCGACGGTATCTTCTTCCTTGCGTGGAACTACTCGGTCACATCTGGAACGACCACCAGCAATGCCCAGGCGCTCGGAGTCGATGACGCCGAGATCAGCCCGTGGCAGCCGGCCACCGTGCTCATCCTGCGGTAGTGGGTCCGAACTCCGATTCGGACCGGGCCCGCTCGGAGACGGGCCCGTATGCAAGGCGGAGCGGGCGCTGCAAGACTTGCGGCGTCCCGCGACAACGCCGCAGACGGACCCGTATCACGCGCGTTTCTTCCGGCCGGGATGCGCCGCGGTACGTGGGCAAAACCGCAGAATATCGAACAACCAACCGCATAATGTCGAAGGGGGGGACGGCAGGTGCGAGCCTGTGGCTCAGGACGCGAGGGACCGCGCCCCTCCAGAACGGCAACGCCATTGCCCCGCGGCCAGCATGTTGCTCTGATCGGTCGCGTGGCAGGTGTCGCGCCCGCGCCGATCATCAATCTGCGGTTCTAACCGGTGCAGGAACGTGCTAGCATGCTGTCGCACGGGAGTTCGCAGGATGAAGTCTTTGCTTCTAGCCGAAACCGCCTGCCTGGGTTTCATCACATTGGCCATGGGCATGCCGGACGTCGGTGTGCGCAGCGGGGGCGTCACGAACCTCACCCCCAGCTTCGACCACTACCAGGTGATCCTTGACCGCCAACCCTTCGGACGTCCGGCCGAAGCGGCGGCCGCCGTGCAGCCCGAAGCCGCCAAACAGGCCCAGGCCGAGCAGGTTCTGGCCAAGCAGATTCGCCTCTGTGCCGTTACGCGCACCGATCAGGGCCTGGCCGCCGGCCTGATCGACAGCTCGACCAACCCTCCCAAGAACCACTACCTCCACGTGGGCGACTCCGAGGATGGCATTACGCTGGTGACCGCTGATCTGGACACCGAAACGGCCGAGATCCAGAAGGACGGCGCGTCGCTGACCTTTACGCTGACCGGCGTGAAGACACCCGCCACGCCGCCCACCGCTTCGCGCTCAACGCCCATGGGCGCCCCGCCGCCCGCGCCGCCATCCGCCGTGTCCACGCGCGTCATCGCCCCGCGCCCGCTGCTGCCGCTCCCGTCGTCATCCAGTGTGGCCAGCCCGCCGACTCCGGGCGGGGCGTCGGCAACCTACATCGAGCGTCTGAGGAAGCGGCGCGAAGAGCTGCTGGCACAGAACGCGGCCAGCGTGGCCGAAATGAACAAGACCACCGAGAACGTGGCCACCGCCGCGGCCCAGGCGGCCTTGCGCAAGCGCAACATGGACATGATTCGCCGCGGCGAGGGGTCACTCGGAATCCCGCTCACACCCGAGGAGGACGCGCAACTCGTGAAGGAAGGCATTCTGCCGGCGGCGCAGTAGAAGGCCGAGGTCGGGCGGGCACGAGGGAACATGACGGACTCCCGCCGGGCGTCCGTTGGACCCAAGCATGAAACACACCTGGTCAAAGAACATCTCGCTGATGTCCCGCGGCGCGCGTTACCAGATCGTGGTGGCGACATCGCTGGTGGCCGTTCTCCCCATCCTTGCGATCTGCTTCATCGCTCTGCCCGAGTCCCCCCTGCAAGCCGGAACGTCGCTGACAACCAAGGTCATCATCATCGTACTCATATCGATCCTGGCGGCGAGCGGCTATACGATGCTGCTGAAGTACCCCAAGAACATCATGCGGTTGCGCCACGGTCTGCAGAAGATCGCCGAGGGTGAGTTGCCGGAACGCATCACCCTGCTGCACTCCGAAGACGACATCATGGCGATTGAGAACTACCTGAACACGCTGCTGGACGAACTGCGCAAGAAGGTCGTCCTGCTGCAGGAGCAGCTCCAACTGACCAGGAAGATGCACAAGGCGCTGGAAACCCAGCAAAAGGCCCTGTTGGAGGCGGAGCGCCATCGCGTCATGATCCAGAGCCTGGGCGCCGCGTGCCACCACATCGGACAGCCTGCAACCCTGCTCTGCGCGCATTTCCAGTTGCTGAAGCGACAAGCACTCTCGCCCAGGGAACTGGCTGAGGTCGAGGAGTGTGCCCAGGCGGTTGACACCATTGCGGAGGTCATCGAGAAACTCAGACGCGTCGGCGCGTACCGGACGGTGCCTTACCTGGTGTGCGATACCAGCGAGCACAAGCAGTACGGCACGGTCGAGATCCTTGACATCGCAGCGCGGGTGGGCACGAGCGTGGATCATCACGCGTAGAACTTGGCCAGGAAGGCCGGGTTGCGCTCGGCGAAGAGCGTGGCACCGATCAGCGCGATGTGGGCCGATTTCCGGATTCTGACTCCTGACTCCGGTGCGAATCAACGAAGTTGAATCGCACCCCGAATGACAAACACCCTCTCTTTTTGCGGACAAGCTCCGCCTTTCCGGCTACGATGCTGGTGATGTCAGTTGACCGTCCAGTTCCCGCCCGCTCTGCCGCACCGACCGTGCTCTTTGTGTGCACGGGCAACATCTGCCGCAGCCCCATGGCCGAGGCGCTGTTCCGTCACGACCTGCCACCCCGTTCGCCGTGGCAGGTGTCGTCGGCGGGGCTGAGCGCCTGCCCCGGACTGGAGGCCAGCGAGGAGGCCGTGCTGGCGGTCCACGAATCGGGTGCCGACCTGGTCGGCCATACCAGCCAGTTACTGACCGCCCCGCTGGTCGAGAGCGCCCGCGTGATCGTGGCCATGACGCGCGACCACCGCGACCAGATCCTGGCGCGGTTCCCTGCCGCCAGCCAGAAGGTCTTTCTGCTCAAGTCGTTCGATCCTGCCGTCGCGGCGCCGGACCGGGACGTGGACGACCCCATCGGCGGCGACCTGCGGCTCTACCGCCGCTGCCGTAATGAGATCGCCCGATGCCTGCCCGGATTGCTGGAGTTTCTGGAATCGTTGAAGTAGGTTGGACGTCCGATATTCCGCGGTTTCCCGGAGAATGGCCTATGAATATCCCCCACATCCACCCTGATACCGCACTCTTTGATGCCGCCGCCGCCGCGCTGCCGCCGGTCTTCAGCGAGACGGCGCCGCAATGCGTCCTGATTCTCGGGTCGGGGTGGAGCGAAGCCCTGGCGCCCGCGCCCATCCTGAGCCGCGTCAGCTACGCGGACATTCCCGGCCTCGGCGCCAGTACGGTCGAGGGGCACACCGGCGAGGTCCTGCTCTTCGAACGCGCCGGGGTTCGGACGATCGCGTTCTGCGGTCGCCGGCACTGGTACGAGGGCGCCGGCTGGACGCCCGTGATCCTGCCGGTCGAGCTGGCGCGCCGGCTGGGCGCGACGAACCTGCTGATCACCAATGCGGCGGGTGGCATCAGTCCCAACCTGCGGCCCGGCGACCTGATGCTGATTCGCGACCACATCAACACCATCGGACTGAGTCCCCTGCAGGGCGCGTTGCGCCCCGGCTGGGGCCCGCGGTTTCCGGATCAGTCCGAAGTCTACAGCCGCACGCTCGGCAACCTGCTGCGCAAGGCGGCCTATGATGCCGAGATCACGCTGAGCGACGGCGTGTACGCCTTCACCGCCGGTCCGGCCTACGAGACGCCGGCCGAGATCCGCGCCTACGCCGCCATGGGCGCGGACGCGGTCGGCATGTCGACCGTCCCGGAAGCCGTTGTGGCCAACGCGATGGGACTGCCTGTCGCGGCACTGAGTTGCATCACAAACATGGCTTCCGGCATCAGCGGCCCGCACCTGAACCACGTGGAGGTGCTGGCCGAAACGCGCCGCGTGCGGCCGTTGATGGGGCGGCTGCTGAATGCGTTTCTGGCGAACCTGGCCGCTACGCCTGCTCGGTCCGCAGCGCCGGGTCGAGCAGATCGCGCAGCGCGTCGGCCAGGTGGTTGAAACTGTGCACGAGCACGAAGATGGCCAGCGTCACAAAGGTCATCTCCCACCAGACGCCCTGCCAGAGGCGCAGGCGCGCATTGTTGATCATGATGCCCCACGACGGTTCGCCCTGCACGCCGATGCCGAGGAAGCTGATGAAGACCTCGGTGGCCACCGAGGCCGGAAACCGGATCGAGAAGCAGATCAGGACGATGTGCATCACGTTGGGCAGGATGTGCAGGAACAGGATGCGCCCGTGGCTGTAGCCCAGCACGCGGGCGGCCTGCACGTAGGCGCGGTCGCGGTGCTTGATGGTCTCGGCGCGCACGTTGCGGCAGACGCCCACCCAGGTGGTCAGGCCGATCCCCAGGTAGACGCCCATCAGCCCCGGCCCGACGACCATGGCAATCGCCAGCACGAAGAGCAGGCCCGGCATGGAGGCCACGATGGCGCAGAGCCCATTCACCAGGCTGTCGATCCGGCCGCCAAAGTAGCCGCCGAGGCAGCCGAGGACGATGCCGAGCGGCAGCGCGATCAGCGCGGTCATGATCCCCACGTGGAAGGCGATGCGCGTGCCCTGCACCAACCGGCCCAGCACGTCGCGGCCGAGGTTGTCGCTCCCCAGCGGGTAGGACCATGGCGTCAGCCCGGCGGCGGCCGGGCCGCGTGCTGCGGGCGACATGAAGCAACGCACGAAGGCGGGCGCCACGTAGCGGTGCGCCTCGTGGACTTCGTTGTAGGACGGCGTGCGGTCAAGGATGCGGCAGGTGCGGTAGGTCACCTCGCCCCACAGCGCGGTGGCGGTATAGACCGCGATGGCCACCAGGCAGACGCGCGTGCCCGCGCGCGACCAGAGCCGTTGCCAGAGTGTTCGTTCGCGTCCCATTGCTTTCCTTACGCTCGCGGCGGTGCCGCGCCGCCGCCCTATCCCAGCCGCACCCGCGGGTCCAGCCACGCATAGCTCAGATCGGCCAGCAGGTTGACGCCCTGATACAGCAGCGCGCCAACCACGACGACCGCCCGCACGACCGCCATGTCCGACGAGTGGATGGCGTTCAGACTCACATTGCCCAACCCCGGGATGCCGAAGAAACTCTCCAGCAGCAGGCTGCCCGTGAAGAGGAACGGTATCGAGAGGCTGACATAGGTGACGATCGGGATCAGGCTGTTGCGCAGCACGTGCCGGGTCATCACGCGCGCCGGGCTGAGCCCCTTGGCCGTGGCGGTGCGCACATAGGGTTTGCCGATCTCGTCGAGGATCACGGTGCGGAAGAAGCGCACGTCACGGCCGAGCCCGCTGGCGATGCCGATCAGCACGGGCAGGGCCAGGTAGAACCAGCCCTCGAAGCCCCAGATCGGGAAGAGCCGCAGGCGGAACGCCAGCAGGTACTGACCGGCCAGGACCCAGATCACGTAGTTCACGCTCATCAGCACCGTCGAGACAGCCAGCACGGAACGGTCCACCAGGCGGCCGCGCCACAGCGCGCAGAGCACGGCCAGCATCAGGGCCAGCAGCGTCCCGCCGATCAGGATCGGCAGCGTCAGCGCCAGCGATGGGCCGACGCCCGTCCGCAGGACCTGCGCCACGGGGCGGCCATATTCGGAAGACTCGCCCAGTTCGCCGCGCAGCAAGCCGCCGAGGTAGTGGACCAGCTGCGAGTCAAGGAAATGCGCGGTCCGCCGGCGCAGACGGAGATCATGCGGCAGGGTGCCCGTGCCTGCGACGTCGGTGGCCCGGCACGCCGCCGGCACGGTCAGGACCAACTGCCACCGCCCGCCACGGGAGCGGACATCGGGAAACAGGTCGCGCGACGCGCCGCTCTCGCGGTCGGCGAGCCGGACGGTGCAGACGGGCGCGATCGCACCCGTCGTCACGCCGGAGATCCGATACGTGCCGGGCGGCAGGGCGTAGGCCAGCGGAAGGCGCCAGACTGCGTTGCTTACGGTTCGCGCGGCGGCGCCATCGCCGAGCGCGCGTGACGACGTCCACTGCCCGCAGAACAGAGGCTTGTCGTAACCGTAGCGGGCATCAAAGGCCGCCAGCGCCTCGGCCGTGGCGTTCTTGCCCAGCACCACCTGCGCCGGCGAGCCGCGGACAACATGGAACAGCACGAACGTCAGCAGCAGGATGCCCAGCGTGGTGGGCAGCATTTCGAGCAGGCGTTTGAGAATGTAGCGAATGGCCGATATCTCCGCGTCTTACGAGGTCCACAGCGCCGAAACAGGAACCAACCAGAGCCTGTCGCCAACCGGCCCCACAGTCATACTGGCTTTGACCTCGACGGCAGCCACGGAACCATCGGGTTTCTCAAGGACCACGTCCACCTCCATGCCGGCAGAGGAGCGAAAATGGTGCAGCATGATCCGCGGGTCGGTCCAGGACACCTGTTTGCGGAGTTCGACCACCACGTAGGTCTCGAGCAGTTTGCCGAGCAACGGACGGTCGCCTGATAGCCGACTGGCATTGACGCCCAGCAGATGACACGCGAGCCCGGTATCCAGCAGGTGCAACTTGGGCGCTTTGACGAGGCGTTGGCCCAAGTTTCGCGACCAGGCCGGCAGGCGGTGTATGAGGAAGACGGCGTCCATCAGGGCCAGGTAGCGGGTCAGGGTCGTGTGGGGCAAAGCCAGATCACGACCGACATCGGCAAGGTTCAGCAGTCCAGATGAGCGGGCGGCTAGCATCCTGAGCAGATTCGGCAGGGCGGACAGAGCATCCACGCGCCCCGTTGAGCAGCACGACAGGCGTGTCTGCAAGGGCCTGCCCGATGGCATGTTGAATACTACGCCTGATCACGGGCTAATAATCACCAATATGTGGTGAATTTGCAAGACAGAAAGGGTGGGTTCAGATCTGAGGCGGGGATCGATGGCGATTTGGCGGCCGGATCAGACCTTCTTGAACGCCAGGCAGGCGTTGTGGCCACCGAAACCGAACGAGTTGTTCAGGCAGGCGCGGACGGGCGCCTGGCGCGCCGTATTGGGCACATAGTCGAGGTCGCAGTCCGGATCGGGCGTCATGTAGTTGATCGTGGGCGGCACGATCCCGGTCTGGAGCACCTTGACGCATGCAACCGACTCGATGCCGCCGGCGGCACCCAGCATGTGGCCGGTCATGGACTTGGTCGACGAAACCATGATGCGCCGTGCGTCGCTCTCGCCGAGGGCGCCCTTGATGGCCAGCGTCTCGATCTTGTCGTTGAGCGGCGTGCTGGTGCCATGGGCGTTGATGTAGTCGATGTCCGCGGGATTGAGCCTGGCGTCGGCCATGGCCATCTTCATGGCGCGCATGGCGCCATTGCCGTCCTCGCAGGGGGCGGTCATGTGGAAGGCGTCGCAGGTCATGCCGAAGCCGGCCAGTTCGGCGTAGATCCGTGCGCCGCGTTTCACGGCGTGTTCGTACTCCTCGAAGACCAGAAGGCCGGCGCCCTCGCCCATTACGAACCCGTCGCGGTCCTTGTCAAAGGGGCGGCTGGCGTGAAGCGGATCGTCGTTGCGCGTGCTGAGCGCGCGCATCGAGGCGAAAGCGGCGATCGAAAGGGGGGTGATGGCGCTCTCGGCGCCGCCGGCGATCATGATATCGGTATCGCCGTCGCGGATGCCGCGGAAGGCGAAGCCGATTGAATGCAGGGCGGACGCGCAGGCCGTCACCACGGCATAGTTGGGGCCTTTGAGCCCATGTTCGATGGCAATCAAGCCGCCCGGCATGTTCGGGATCATCATCGGCACGCAGAACGGCGACACGCGACGCGGGCCCTTGGTGCGCAGCGCCTCATGCTCCTTCTCGAGAATGCCGATGCCACCGATGCCGGCGGATACGGCCACGCCGCAGCGTTCGACGTCCTCCTGGCCCCAGTTCAGGCCGGCATCGCTGACGGCCATCTGGGCCGCCGCGATCGCATAGACGCTGAACAGGTCCATCCGCCGCTGCTCTTTGGGCGGGACGAACGGATTGGGATCGAAGTCCTGAACCTGGCCGGCAATCTGCGTCGAGTAGTCCGCCGTGTCAAACCGGTCGATGCGGCCAATGCCGCACGAACCGGCCAACATACGGTCCCAGAAGACCGTGGGGCCACAGCCGATGGGGGAAACGGCACCGATCCCCGTGATGACGACTCTTCTCATGCCTGCCATCCGTTGTTGCGCCTGCAAAAAAGACAGCGACCGAGGGGAAGCCGCGCATCCCCCCGGTCTAGGAAGCAACGGGAGACAAGGTTACTCCTTGTCAAAACCCTTGCTCTTCAGGTACTCGATTACCTTGCCGACGGACGTCAGCTTCTCGGCGTCTTCGTCGGGGATCTCGGCGCCGAATTCCTCTTCGAACGCCATGATCAGCTCAACGGTATCGAGCGAATCCGCGCCCAGATCGTCGATGAACGACGCCTCCGGGGTGACCTGCTCGGCGTTGACGCCAAGCTGCTCGACGATAATCTCCTTGACCCGGTCTTCCAGTTTGGTGGCCATCTGCCTATCTCCTTGTACCCGTTGCTGTTACATCAACGAAAGCCCGTCTCACATGACCATTCCGCCATTCACGCTCAACACCTGTCCCGTCACGTAGGACGCATCTTCCGAGGCGAGGAAGGCGACCGCCCTGGCCACGTCCTCCGGTACGCCGAAGCGTCCCAGCGGGATCGAAGCCATCATCTGGTCGCGCACATCCTGTGAAAGCGCCTCGGTCATCTTCGACACGATGAACCCCGGTGCCACCGCATTCACGCGGATCCCACGGGACGCCAGCTCCTTCGCCAGCGACTTGGTCATCGCGACAAGACCCGCTTTCGATGCCGCATAATTACACTGACCGGCGTTGCCGATCAAGCCAATTATGGAGGTGATCTGGATAATGGTCCCGGCGCGCTGCTTCATCATCGGCTTGGCGACGGCCCGCGCGAAGAGGAAAGCGCCCTTCAGATTGGTGCGCATGACCTCGTCCCAGTCGTCGTCGGACATGCGCACGAGCAGCTTGTCGCGGGTCACGCCGGCATTGTTGACCAGGATGTCGACCCGGCCGAAGCGCTTCAGGGCCTGGTCGACGCAGGCATCCACCGAGGCGGTCTGGCAGACGTCGGTCGGGACAGTCAGGACCTGTCGCCCCAGCGCGTGGATCCCCTCGGCGGTCTGGTCGAGCGACGCGGCCGTGCGGCCGCACAGCACCAGATCGGCGCCTTCGGCGGCCAACCCCTCGGCGATGGCCTTGCCGATGCCCTGCCCCGCGCCGGTCACGATAGCGATCTTGCCTTCGAGCTTACCCATGTTGAGGTCCTCTGGTCACATCCTCAGGCGGCGGCCGTGGTGGCGGCGGCGAGCGTGGCGGCGTCCTGGACATTGGCCGTGACGGCCGACTTATCGATGCGTTTGATCAACCCGGAGAGCACCTTGCCCGGGCCGAACTCGACGAAGGTGGTGGCTCCCTGGGCGACGGCCCAGCGCACGCAGTCGGCCCAGCGGACCGACTCGGTCACCTGCCGTAGCATGGCTTCGCGGATCGCGGCGCCGTCCGCCGGGTGCGGCTGGCCGGTCACATTCGAGAGTACGGTCAGGCGCGGGGTGGCGAACGTCACCCCGGCGAGCATCTCCGCCAGGCGCGTGCGGGCCGACTGCATCAGGGGCGAGTGGAATGCACCGGCCACATTCAGCACCATGGTGCGCAACCCCATGGCAACCGCCAGCTTGTCGGCTTCGGCGATGCCCGCCTTGGCGCCGGAGAGCACGACCTGCTGGTCGGAGTTGATGTTGGCCTGGGTCACACCGGCCTTGCTGCAGAGCTCACGGAGCTGGTCGGCGGTGGCACCCATCACGCTGACCATGCCGCCGGCCTGTTCGTCGCAGGCCTGCTGCATGAAACGCCCGCGCGCCTCAAGCACGCGCAGCGTGGCGTCGAAATCCAGCACGCCCGCGATGTGCAGGGCGGTCCATTCGCCCAGGCTCAGTCCGGCGGCAACCTTGAAGTGCGCCTCCGGGTAGCGGGCGCGAAAGGCTGTCCAGCAGGCCACGCTGGCCACAAAGATGGCCGGTTGGCAGAAATTCGAGCGCTTGAGATCCTCTTCCGGTCCTTCGAAGCAGACCTTCCTGAGGTCAAAGCCCAACACCTGATTGGCGCGGTCGAACAGCGCCAGCACCGCGGCATCGGCCGCCAGATCGCGGCCCATGCCGACGAACTGGGCGCCCTGCCCGGCAAACACGCAAGCCCTATCAGCCATGTATGTTCTCCTTGCCTGTCAACATTTTCATCGCTCCGGAAAACCTCGCAGTGGGCACCCGGCCTAGGGTGCGGGGACTGCGATCGGTGCGGCCGCGACTGCGGCATTGGCAACGGCGATTCGCGTCTCGATCTCAACCGCCACGTTATTGCGCGCCGCCGTGGCCCCCGCGATGATTGCATGGTGGATGGCACGGTGCGTGGCTCCGCCGTGCGCAATGATGCAGGCGCCCGGCACGCCCAGCAGCGGCGCGCCCCCGACCAGTTCCGGATCCATGCGCCGTTTCATGGCCGCCAACGCCCCCCTCAGCAGCAAGGCGCCCATCACGCGCACGGGGTGGCGGAAGAACTCCTGCTTCATCCAGAAACTGATCGCGTGGGCCACGCTCTCGGTCGTCTTCAGCACGACGTTGCCCACAAACCCGTCGCAGACGACGACATCGGTCTGTCCCATGAACAGATCGTGCCCCTCAACGTTGCCGCGGAAGTTCACGCCCGCGCGCTGGATCAGGCCAAAGGCCTTGCGGGTGACTTCGTTGCCTTTGCCTTCCTCGGTGCCGATGCTCATCAGCCCGACCACCGGGTTGGCCTGGTGCAGCACGGCTTGCGAATAGACGCTGCCCATCACCGCGAACTGTGCCAGCCACTCGGCATCGCAGTCGATGTTCGCACCGGAATCGATCAGCAGCAGGGGCCGGCCGCGGGTGGGCAGAACCGTCGCGATCGCCGGGCGCTCGACGCCCTTGATGCGCCCCAGGCCGAACATGGCGGCCGCGGCCACCGCGCCCGAATTGCCGGCCGAGACCACGGCATCGGCCGCGCCGGACTTCATCAACCCGATGCACCGGTTGATCGAGGCGTCCTTTTTCTTCCGGATCGCCGCGGCCGGGGCTTCATCCATGCCGATGGATTCGGACGCATGCACCAGCTGCAGGCGGTCGCTCAGCTTGCCGCCGCACTGCCGCAGCGCTTCCTTGACCAGGCGCTCGTCGCCTACCAGGATGACCGCATCGATCTCTTTGACATGTGCGGCGGCATGCACCGCACCGCGCACGATCTCGCGCGGCGCGTGGTCACCCCCCATGGCATCAAGCGCTATGCGCATCGCCGAAGTCCCCCTGTGGGTGTCGACAGCCAACGTCCGAAACGCGGCTGAACCGGACTATTCCACGGTGACCGACACCACCTGCCGGCCATTGTAAAAGCCGCAGGACGGGCAAACACGGTGTGATTGCTGAGGCGCGCCGCAGTTCGGACAGGCCTTCACCTGGGCTGGAACGGCCTTGTGGTGCGCTTTGCGCTGGCGGATGCGCATCTTGGACTTCTTCCGCTTTGGTACGGCCATAGTCGACTACTCCCTTTCGATCCGTTCGCTGCTGCTCCGCCCGCGCCGACCGGCATTCGGGCGCACCGTGGCAATCGGCCCGCTCACAGGCGATCCAACTGGTCGAGCGCGGCCCATTGACCGACCGCGCGCGGCTTGCACGTGCATCTTCCACGGTTCAGGTTCATGCCACACATGGAGCAGAGCCCACGGCACGCTGACCGGCAAACCGGGTAACCGGGAAGGGCAAGAATAATAGCCTCACGCATCTCAGGGGTCAAGTCCACGTACTCGGTGGCCGTTTCGACCGGGTAGATGGCCACGTAGGCGGAATCGACCACCTCGGACTCAAAACGCTCGGCGCACCGGCTGCAGACGCACGTCAGCGTCTGCGCCACCCGCCCGCGCACGAGCAGTTCATCGCCCAGCCGCTCGACCCGCAGGTCGTAGCGGATGCCGCCCACCGGCTCGGCCGGACCGTCGGACGACCCCAGGTCCAGCACCGTCGGGTCGGTTTCGCCGCGGAGCTGCTCGGCCGCACCCAGGCGCGCCAGATCAACGATCAAAGGCACCGGTGTTGCCAACGCCGCCTCCCGTCTGGACTCGCCGCTCGGGGTTTTCACGCATGATGGCCAGGATGTGCCGTTGCACCACGGGCGGAACGAAACTGCTCGTGTCGCCGCCGTACCGCGCGACCTCGCGCACGGTGCTGGCCGTCACATAACTGTGCTCTTCGTTCGGCATCATGAACAGCGTCTCGACCTCGGGTGCCAGCTTGCGGTTGGTCAGGGCCATCTGGAATTCGTACTCGAAATCCGAATAGGCGCGCAGGCCGCGCACAACCACCTTGACATTGCGGTGCCGGCAGTACATGACAAGCAAGCCGTCGAGACGGTCCACTTCGATGTTCTTCAGGCCGTGCTCGGTCACGGTTTCACGAACCATGGCCATGCGCTGTTCGAGCGGGAACATGTTCGTCACCTTGGCCGACACCCCCGCCACAGCCACGATTACGCGGTCGAAGATCGCGGCGGATCGTTCGATCAGGTCCAGGTGACCCAGGGTCAGCGGATCAAATGTGCCCGGATAGATGGCCGTCCTCAACATGACTTCTCCCCTTCGCCCGCCGGCACCGTCGCGCCTTCGCCCAGGCGGTAGACCAGCAACTGCGTCTTGCCATACACCCGGTCGCGCAGCAGCGTCCAACCCGGCGCCTCATCGACCTCGCGGCGCGCGGCGCGCTCCGCAATAAAGAGCCCCCCGGGTCGCAGCACGCCGCCCTCGCGCAGGCACCTCATGATCTCGCCGAACCCGTTGGCCTGCGCCCATTCATAGGGCGGGTCCGCATAGATGATGTCATAACCCTGCCGCTGGCCGGGACCGCGCAGCCACCGCAGAACATCGGCGCACACCGGCGTCCCGCCGGCGACGGCCAGCGCCATCACGTTCTCGCTCAACACCTGCCACGTGCGGCGGTCAGCCTCAATCCAGGTCACCTCGGCCGCACCCCGGCTGGCGGCATCCAGCCCGACAGCCCCCGAACCGGCAAACAGGTCGAGAAACCGGGCCTCGGGCAACGCGGCCGCCAGCATCGAGAAGAGCGCTTCGCGCACGCGGTCCTGCGTGGGCCGCACGCGATCACCCGCGGGCATTTTGAGTCGTCGTCCGCAGAACGTTCCGCCCGAAATGCGCATCGGGGAGCATGATACACGGCCGGCCGGCTACATGCATGCGAAAACTGCTGCGCTCAGACGTCGCGGACGGCGTCGCGGATGGTCTGCGTGTGCAGGTCCTCGCCGGTCAGGTCCGCGTGGCGGCCGATGTTAACCAGCACGCCGACCGCCATCAGCGCCGTGACGAGGTTCGTCCCCCCGTAGCTGATGAACGGCAGCGCGATCCCCTTGGTCGGCAGGCACCCGGTTACCACGCCGATGTTGAACAGGGCCTGGAAGACCAGCAGTACCGTCATGCCGAACGCCATCAGGCGCCCGAGTTTGTCCGGCGCACGCAGGGCGATGTACATGCCGCTCGCCAGGATCGCGGCAAACAGGATCACGACGCCCAGCGAGGCGATCAACCCGAGTTCCTCGCCCGCGATCGCGAAGATGCAGTCGGTGTACGCCTCGGGCAGGTAGAAGTGCTTCTGCATGCTGTTGTTCAGGCCGACGCCGAACAGGCCGCCGCTGATGAACGCCTGGAGCGATTCGTGCAACTGGTGGCCGGCGCGGGCCACGCCGGTGCCGGCGGCGATGGCGTCCGGCGGCGGCGGTCCGAGCAGCCACTGCGCATGCTCCGGACTGCAAACGCGCTCGATGTAGACGCGGATGCGCTCTCGGCGCACGTCGTCGTTCAGCAGCAGGTAGCCCATCCCGACGACGCCTGCCAAGCCGCCGATCGCCAGATAGACCAGGCGCGTCCCCGCCACGAACAGGGTGCCGCACACCAGCACGGCCACTACGATCGTCGCACCAAAGTCGGGTTCAAGCAGCAGGAGCGCCATCGTGACGCCCAGCCCGATGATCGGCAGAACGAAGCCGCGCCAGAACTGGCGCACCCGCAGCCCGATCGCAGCCAGCCAGACCGACGTCAGCACGACCGCGCCCAGTTTGGCGAATTCGCTGGGCTGGAAGCTGATCGGTCCCACGCTGATCCAGCGCCAGCTTCCGTGCGACCATCGGCCGATCCCGGGGATCCTGACCGCGATCAGCAGCACCACCATCGCCACGGCGAGCGCCACCCAGCAAGCCTTGATCTCTTTCCACCAGTGGTAGTCGAAGCGCGCCGCAACCAGGCCCGAGAAAACCGCAAGCGCCAGCCACATCAGCTGACGCTTGAGGTAGAAGTGCGGATCACCCCCATATTGCTGGGCGGACCGCACCGCACTGGCACTGGCCACAATGACGACTCCGAACCCCAGCAGCAAGACGACCGACGTGATCAGAACGGTCAGAGCCTTGCGCATGTCGAAGCCCGATCAGGGGGCCGGGGTAACCGGCGGAATCTTCAGCGTCTGACCGGGTTGCAGTTCGTGCGTCGCCAGGTTGTTGAGCGCCTTGAGCTCGCTCGGGCTGACGCCCCAGCGGATTGCCACGGCGTAGAGGTCCTCGCCCTCCTTGACCGTGTACGTCTGGACGTTCGCGGGGGGAGGCGTCACGCCTGCCGGGGCGGGAGCCGGAGCCGGCGCCGGCGCCGGCGTCAAACCGGTGGCATCGGGAGCCGGGGCCGGGGCCGGGACGACGTCCGGAGCCGGGACAGGCACCGCATCGGGAGCCGGGACCGGCTCGGGAGGCGTCTCAACCACGGGCGTCTTGACCGGCGTCTTGACCGGCTCGGACGACGGCTTCTTGGTCGCACCGGGCACCTTCAGCGTCTGCCCTTCGCGAATCATGTCGGAGGTCAGCCCGTTGGCCGCCTTGATCGCCGCAACCTTGGTGCCGAACTTGTACGCAATCACGGAGAGCGACTCGTTCTTCTGAACCTTGTACGTAACGACCGGGCCGGCCGGCACAACGGCCTTCGCCGGGGCTTTCTTGACGGCCTTCTTCTTGGCCACATCCACCTGGCCGGGCAACTGGATCACCTGCCCGACGCGCAGCGCGTTCGGCTTCAAACCCGGATTCACGCCCGCCACGTCCTGCCACCGCAGACCATACTGCGCCGCAATTGTCGAAAGCGTGTCGCCCTTGACCACGGTGTAGGCGGTCGTCACCGGAGCCACTTCCTTCAGCTCAACCGGCTTCACCGGCGCAAGTTCCTCGATCGGCGTGACTTCCTCAACCGCGACAGGCGTGACCGGAACGACCGGAGTCGGCTCGACGGGTTTCTTGGCGGCGCAGCCCTGCAACAGGCAACAGCCCGCCGCAACCTGCATCCCGATCATGGCGTGTGTAAAACAAGTACTTCTCTTCATTACTGACTGACCTCCAGACCGATTCGACGCCTAACGTGTGGCCGCGACTTCGCGAGCCAGGCGCGTAAAACGTTCCCCTCGTTCCTTGTAACTGCAAAACTGATCAAAACTGGCACATCCCGGCGAAAGCAGCACCGCCTCGCCCGGAGCGGCATCGGCGGATGCCCGTGCCACGGCGGTTTCAATGTTCCCGCACGCGTCGCACGCGACCGCTCCGCCCCACGCCGCACACATCCTGTGCATGCATTCGCCAATAAGATAAACCTTTCGGACGCGGCGTGTCAGCAACTCTTTTAGCGAATCGAGATCAGGTTCCTTGAGGCGTCCGCCGGCGATGAGCCGCACCGGTCCGGTCACCATTTGCAGCGCCGCCGCGACCGCGGCGAGGCTGGTCGCCTTGGAGTCGTCGATGAAACGCACGCCGCCGCCCTCGGCCACAAGTTGCACGCGATGCGCCAGCGGCTGAAAGGCGCGGAACCCCGCCTCGATCGCGGCCGCGCCCAGTCCGCACGCCGCCAGCGCGCCCGCGCCTGCCGCCGCCGCCAGGCCGAGAACGGGATTGTCAAACCACGTGCCATCCAGGTCGATGCGCCAGTCGCGTCCGTGCCAGCGGCCCGTCACGGCATGCCCGTCGTAGCGCCAGGCGCTCGCGGCGCCGGCGCCGAACGACAGGCGCGTGGCCGCGTCGGGGACGGCGTCGGCCGCGCCAAAATCATCGGGCAGCAGGGCCACGTCGCCGGCCGCCTGGCGCGCGAAGAGCCGCAGTTTCAGCCGCTGGTACGCGGCCATGTCCGCATGGCGATCCAGGTGGTCGGGCTGCAGGTTGAGCAGGACGCCGACCTGCGGGCGGAACGCCCCGGCGTGCTCAAGCTGGAACGAGCTCACCTCGGTGACCGCCCAGGCCAGGTCCGGCCGGTCCAGCACGAGTTCACATAAGGGCGTACCATAATTTCCGGCGGGCGCGGCCGTGACGCCGGCCAGGTTGAGCGTGTCGGCGCAGAGTTTGACGAGCGAGCTCTTGCCCTTGCTGCCGGTGATCGCCAGGATACGGCCGTGCCAATGTGCGAAACCCAGCTCGAGTTCGGAGACGACCGGAATGCCGCGCGCCCGGCAGGCCGCCAGCCAGGGATGATCCGGCGCAAACGCGGGACTGGCCACGCACAGGCCGAACGGCTCATCGGGCAGCGCCCCCGGCCCCGGCCGGAAGTCCACGCCCGGGATGGCCAGCCGTCCGGCGGCCGCCGTCGCCGCGGCACCCTCGGCGTGGTCCAGCACCGTCACGCGTCCGCCGCGGCCGGCCAGCAGCCGCGCTGCCGCCACGCCGCTCACGCCTGCGCCCAGGACGACGCTGCGGACGCCTGCGCCCGCGAGGCGGGTCAGGTCAGGACTGTTGTTGGAGGTCATGTTCTCCGTTGCTGGCCATCTGTTTCACCCCGCGCCGGCCGCCACCAGCGCCGCCGCCACGCGCTCGAGCCCCACGCCCCGCGAGCCCTTGAGCAGGATCGTGTCGCCGGGCTGCGTCCAGACGTCGGCGGCGGCCGCCGCGGCGGCCGCATCGTCATAGCAATACACATGTTTCACCTGGAATCCGCCGGCCACGGCTTCGTCGGCGATCCAGCGCGCGCAGGCACCGACGGTCACCACCACCTGCCACGGGCCGCCGGGCAGCGAGCGTCCGACCGCGCGATGCAGGGCCTCGGACGCCGCACCCAGTTCACGCATGTCGCCCAGCACCAGCACGCGCCGCCCCGCCACAGGCAGGGCCCGGAAGGTCTCCAGCACGCAGGCCATGCCGAGCGAGTTGGCGTTGTAGGCATCGTTGATGATCGTGCGGTCGCCGGCCGCGACACGCTCCCAGCGCATCGGCGGTAGACGCACGCCGGCCGCGCCGGCGATGATCGCCTCCCACGGCGCATCCAGCGTGCGCGCGGCGGCCGCCGCCAGCAGCAGGTTCGCCGCGTTATGGCGCCCGGGCAGGCCGCTGCGCAGCGTGCAAACCGTGCCGGTGGCGCGCTCGGTCACGACCAGTTCGCCGGTCAGGACGTCCACCAGCCGGCCGGCGTAGTCGGCTGCGGCCCCGGCGAGCGACGCCGTCACGACGCGGCCGACCGTCTGCCGCCGCAGGTAGTCGAAATGCGCGCCGTCGGCGTCGAGCACCGTAAACCCCGTCGCCGGGACAGGCCGCAGCAGGTCGGCCTTCTCGTCCGCGATCGCCTCGACCGTACCGAAGAACTCGATGTGCACCGGACCCACGGTCGTCAGGATGGCCGCATCCGGCCGCATCACGGCCGCCAGGGCGGCAATCTCGCCGGGGTGGTTGGTGCCCGCCTCCATCACGCCAAAGCGCGTCCCGGCGGGCATCGCCAGCAGGCTGAGCGGCAGGCCGATGGCGTTGTTCAGATTGCCCGCCGTGGCGCTGGTGGGCGCGACCGCACCCAGCATCGCCGCGACGAACTCCTTGGTGGTCGTCTTGCCGGCGCTGCCGGTCAGTCCCAGGATGAAGGCGCCGCACGCGCCGCGCCAGCCGGCGGCGGCCGCGGACAGCGCGGCCTGGGGATCATCGACGCGCAACAGCGGCAGCGCGAGTCCGGGCGGACGCGGCCAGGTGCGTGACACGAGCGCCGCGGCCGCGCCGGCCCGGGCCGCCTGGGCGACGAACGTGTGGCCGTCGTGTTTCTCGCCCGCGAGGGCAACATAGAGCCCGCCGACCGGCATCTCGCGCCCATTCTGCGAAACGCCGCGAACGGGCACGGGCACGCCATCCCACGCGCCGCCGGTCCAGGCTGCCAACTGGTCGGCGGTGAAGGCAGGCGGCGGCACGGCGGCAGATGGGGTTGCGGACACGCTCATGGGATTTCCCGGTTGGCGCCATGGTAACGGCGGCACGAAGCCGCTGACAAGACGAATGACGCACCCGCGCGAATCGCAGCTACAGCATCTCCCAGTCCAGTTCCTTGAACTGCCCGAATGCGCGGTCCAGGGTCACCAGGCGATACCCGCCTGCGACAGCAAAGGCCGCCAGATAGGCATCTGCCACGACTTTGGGCGACCGCCCGAACGGAAGGCAGAACCGAGCCCATGCAGGGTCGAGGCCGAGCGGCTCCAAGGCGAGAGCAAACCGGCTCGACGCCAGCAACCGCGCGTAGACACTCCACGCCTGCGGCAGCAGAAGCGTATCTTCGCCCATCACCGCCTCTGTACAGAGAAGACGCAACAGCCCCATCTGGACGGAACGGCTGATGTAAACGGTTTCGGCGACCGGCAACGCCTCCACCCACCGCCTTACGGTGGCGTGCTGCGCGCAGCGTTCAGAGACCAGTGCCACGAGGACGTTAACGTCGCTGAGCCGCTTCATAGGCTGCACATTCCTCACGCAACAGAATATCGGCGATCTGCGCCGGGTTCAGGTCGTATGACGCGGGCTGGCCGCTGCGAATCACGGGCAGCTCGAGCGGGCGGGAGGGAACCGGCCGGCCGCTGGAAGCGAGTTCATGGTCGAGCGCCTGCGCAACCAGGGCCCGCAGAGACAGGCCCCTCCGCACGGCCGCTATCTTCGCTCGTTGCGCCAGAGCGTCTGGAAGATCGAGTGTCGTTCGCATATAGGCAGTTTTATGCCTCCGCGCCTTCTGGGTCAAGCCTGAACGAGCCACCGGCGAAACCCAAACTGGTTGGCCGGCGGGCCTTATGGTATCTTTTGGGCGAGGGCGCAGGACCGCGGTATGCGGCGGCAACACAGGAAGAGGCCGAGGTAAGCATCATGTGGGACTATACTGAGAAAGTGCTCGATCATTTCCGCAACCCGCGCAACGTCGGCCGCGTCGAAAACGCGGACGGCACAGGCACGGTCGGCTCGCTGGCGTGCGGCGACGCCCTGACGCTGACGTTCAAACTCGACTCGCAGGGGCGCATCGCGGACGTGAAGTTCCAGACATTCGGCTGCGCCAGCGCGATCGCGTCGTCGTCCGCCCTGACCGAACTGATCAAAGGCAAGACGCTGGCCGAGGCCGAGACGATCACCAACAGGGAGATCGCCGCGTACCTGGGCGGCCTGCCGGAGCAGAAAATGCACTGCTCGGTCATGGGGCGCGAGGCGCTTGAGGTCGCCATCCACAACTACCGCACCGGCGAGACGACGGTCAAGCACTTGGACGAGAAGATCGTCTGCACCTGTTTCGGCGTCTCCGAGAACGAAATCCTGCGCGTCATCCGCGAGAACGGGCTGACGGGCGTGGACGAGGTGACCAACTACTGCAAGGCCGGCGGCGGCTGCGGCCAGTGCCGCGGCGAGATCACCGAGTTGATCGAACGCGTGCAGGCCGAACGCGCGGTGGCCAAGCCTGCGGCTGAGGCCCCGCGCAAGCTGACGAACCTGCAGAAAATCAAGCTGATCGAGGAGATTGTCGACCGCGAGATCCGGCCCGCGCTGCAGCGCGACAAGGGCGACGTGGAACTCGTGGACGTTGCCGGCGACCGCGTCACCATCGCCTTCCGCGGCATGTGCTCGGGATGCCAGGTTTCCGAATTCACGCGCCGCGACTTCATCCAGGCCAAACTGCGCGAGTGCGTCTCTCCCGAGATCGTGGTCGTCGAGGAGGGCAAGGCATGAGCCGGCTCGTCTATCTCGACAACAACGCCACCACCTGTGTCGCGCCTGAAGTGCGCGACGCGATGCTGCCGTTCTTCAGCGAACTCTGGGGCAACCCGTCGAGCATGCACGCCTTCGGCGGCCAGGTCGCGCGGCAGGTGGAGGAGGCGCGCGCCAGGCTGGCGGCACTGATCCACGCCGACCCGTCGGAGGTCATCTTCACCAGCTGCGGCACGGAGGGCGACAATGCCGCCATTTACGGCGCCGCCGAGGTGCTGGGGCCGCAGGGGCGGATCATCACGTCGCGCGTCGAGCACCCGGCCGTGCTGGGGCCATGCCGCCATTTCCGCGAGCACGGCTACAAGGTCGTTGAACTGCCGGTCGACGGCGTCGGCCAGCTCGACCTGGCGGCGTTGCGGGAGGCCGTCTATGGCGGCCCGTGCTTCGTCAGCCTGATGTGGGCCAACAACGAAACCGGCGTGATCTGGCCGATGGACGAGATCGCCCGGATCGTGAAGTCGGCCGGCGGCGTGCTGCACACCGACGCCGTGCAGGCAGTCGGCAAGGTGCCGATCGACATGCGCACGCTCCCGGTGGATCTGCTCACGCTCTCCGGACACAAACTGCACGCGCCCAAGGGCATCGGCGCGCTGTATGTGCGTCGCGGCACGCGCCTCAAGACCTACATGATCGGCGGCCACCAGGAACACAGCCGGCGCGGCGGCACCGAGAACGTTCCCTATATCGTCGGCCTCGGCGTCGCCGCGGATCTGGCGGCGAAGAGCCTGGCAGACGAGAACGTGCGCGTGGCGCGCCTGCGCGACCGGCTTGAGCGCGAGTTGCTGAAGTGCCCGGACACGCGCATCAACGGCGACACCCGCCATCGCCTGCCGAACACGACCAACATCAGCTTCGAGTTCATCGAGGGCGAGGCCATCCTCTACCACCTGAGCGACCTGGGCATCTGCGCCTCATCGGGTTCAGCCTGCTCGTCGGGATCGCTCGAACCTTCGCACGTCATCCGCGCGATGGGCGTGCCGTTTACAGCCGCGCACGGCTCGATCCGGTTCAGCCTGAGCCGCTATACCACCGATGCGGACATCGACCATGTGCTCGCCCACATGCCGGCGATTGTGGCGAAACTGCGGGCCATCTCGCCTTTCGTGCCGCACGGAGGCGCTAGCGCGCCGTGAAGACGAGCAGGTGATGCCCATCGTCGGCGGGGAAGCCGCCAACCACGATAGGCTTGCCGTCCACGAGGGATACGACGGTCTCCAGCATCTGCTGCTTGCCGCGGGTCACGCGGATGCTGAGCTGTTTCTGGGCGCCCGAGCACGCGACCGTGTAGTCGCCGAGGCGCACCTGGCCCGAAGCCGGCAGCGTCACCGTGGTCTGGGCCTTGAGGCTGAACCCCTTGAAGGTGAAATTGGCGCCCATGGCCTGAACCACGTCCTGCACGGCGGGGTCGATGCCTGGGGTGTTGCTCGCGCGCACCAGGCGGATGAGCAACGCGTTCCCGGCCTGAGCCGTCACGCCCCCCAGCAATAGACAGGCCACCCACGCCAACCAGCAGCGTTTGATCATAGCTCCCCCTTCCCGGCCGACTCCATACCGGCTACCCAGAGGATTGTGGCTTGTGCGGACTGATCCGTCAACAGCACGACCGCCGAATGTTTCACGCCAACCGTGTAGGAGCGGACGACCGATCCGCCGCCCGCCGCCGCGCCGCTGCCGCCCAGCAGGTAGACGCTGGCCAGGACGGCCGCGGCGGCCAGCGCGCCACCGGCCGCGACCCAGCCATAGGGACGGTAGGTGAACGCGCGCACAGCCGGCGCATGCTGCGGGTGCAGCGTCAGATGCGCCCGGAATTCCTCCCAGAACGCCTGCGCCGGGCGCACCCGGGCCGACACCCGCCCGGCGTGCAGCCCACCCTTGATCTCTTTCCATGTCATCTTCATGCACATATCACCCTCCCCCGCGCCGGCCGCCGGCGTCCGCTTCCTGATCCAATTCGGCCAGCGCGCGCTGCAACTTGCGCTTGGCGTTGAACAACCGCGACATCACCGTGCCGATCGAGACCCCCGTGGCAGCGGCAATCTCGGCGTAACTAAGCCCATCCGAATATCTTAGCTCAAGCGCCACGCGGTGTTCGTCCGGCAGCCGCGCCAATGCCCGCCTCACATGCGCCTGCGTCTCTCCCGCTTCCAGCCGCGCCGACGGGGCCGCTGTGTGCTCGTCCGGCAACTCCTCCAGCGGATCGGCCGCATCGGCCGCGTCCCCATCGGCCGGTGCCAGTTGCACTTCCGGCGACCGCCGCCTGCGCCGCACCTGGTCCAGCGCGCAGTTGTACGCGATCCGGTAGAGCCAGGACTTCAGCGAAGCCCGCCCCTGAAACTCCGGCAGCGCCTGCCACGCCCGCAGGAACGCCTGCATCGTCACATCCTCGGCGTCATCTGGGCCGGCCACCCGTGAAGCCACGGCAAACACGGACGGTCGCAACTCCTCAAACACCTCCGCAAACGCCTCGGGGTCGCCCTTTCGTGCCCGTTCCAGCCGCGCGTTGCTCATATCTGTTGCTTTGACGAACATACCCATGTCATTATTCACACGTGCACGGATGGCGTCGAGTCCCGGCTTGCGCCCAAGCCCTCGGCCTTCGGCCTTCACCTACCCAAGGCCCCGTGAATAAACCGCCCCGCCCAGGCGTCATAGGGGCATACGGGCCGGAAGCCCAAGGCCTCGGATGAGGCAGAAAGAGATTCACATGAAAACCACAAGAACAATCATCGCAGCCCTGGCCATGGCCGCCGTAACCGGCGCCGCACAGGCCGGCGGAATCAGCTCGGTCAGTTTCTCGTACGGGCAGACGGTCGGCAGTTCGCAGTCCTACTACGGCAATGGCAGCCAGCAGTCGCTTTCGGTTGGCTTCACCGTGGGTGGCTGCGCCCAGCCGGTATACCAGCCGGTGTATCAGCCGGTCTACCAGCCCGTCTACCAGCCGGTTGTGGTGGCCTATCCGCAGCCCGTGTACGCGCCCCACCCCGTCGTCGTCATGCCGCCGGCCTACCCGGCCATGGTCTACGCGCCCCGCCCGGTGGTCGTCATGCCGCCGCCCGGTGTCGCCGCCGTAGCCGCACACAACATCGGCATGGCACATGCCGCGGCCGCGCATAACATCGGCATGGCGCATGCCGCCGCCGCGCATAACGTCGGCATGGCGCATGCCGCCGCCGCGCGCAACGTTGGCATGGCACACGCCGCCTGGGCGCGCCACCCCAGGTGACCCCGGCAGCCGCCGAAGTCCGTCGGCACCGTCAGGCTCCGAGTCGCCCCGCGCGATTCGGGGCCTGTCTGTTTTCAGGCCTGCCGCCGGGCGCATCCCCGTTTCACTGACTTGCCTGCTCCGCGCCGGCCCAGAGGGTGCGGTGCGTGTCGATCAGTTGCTGCGCGCGCCTGCGGCGCAGCCGCGACGCCTCCCGGGGTAGCTTGGAAGCTGGGCGGGATCGACATCGGGGTCGGGGTCGGTATCGGTATCGGGGTCGAAGGGAGACGGAGTTGGCGTTTGTCCATGATGACCTTGCCGTGTGCCCGGCGGCCATCGCGTACGTCGACCTGAGCAAGGTCATCGACCCCGATACCGAT
>CAYQJG010000020.1:0-6926 GCA_964417715.1 uncultured Lentisphaerales bacterium
GTGCGCGCGCCAGGGCGACCCGGGATCCTCGCGCTTCTACATCTCGCTCGAGGACAGCCTGATGCGGCTGTTCGGTTCGGATCGAATCGCCGGGATCATGACGCGCCTCGGCATGGAGGAGGGCGAGGCGCTCGAGCACCGCTGGCTGAACCGATCGGTGGAGACCGCCCAGCGCCGGGTCGAACAGCAGAATTTCGCCATCCGCAAGCGCACGCTCGAGTACGACGACGTGATGAACAAGCAGCGCAGCGTGATCTACGAACTGCGCGGCGATGTGCTGTGCGCGGCGACCCCGCACGAGAAGATCCTCGATGTGTTCAACGATCTGCTGCTGACGCAGTGCGAGGGGTTCCTCGCCACGCAGAAGGATGCGCGTCCCGACGAACTGCTCGAGTGGCTGCTGACCGCCTTCCCGATCACGGCCCGACTGGAGGAACTGCAGGCCCTGGCCGGACAGCCCGAGGCCGCCTCAGCCATGCTCTATGCGCGCGTCGCCGAGGCCTACGAGCTGAAGTGCGGGCTCGAGGACCCGGCCGTGCTGCCGTCGCTTGAACGCCACGTGGTACTGAGTTGCATCGACCAGCAGTGGCAGGAGTACCTGCGCGCCATGGACGAGCTGCGGCACGGCGTGGGCCTGCGCGCCTATGGCCAGCGCGACCCGCTGGTGGAGTACAAGCGCGAAGCCTTTCACATGTTCGAGGAGCTTGTCGGCAACATCAAGACTGACATTGCGCACGCCGTCTTCCGGGCCACGGCATCGGTCGACACGTTCCAGCGCATGGTGGCGCAGAACACCCGCCGCCAGCGCCTGGTGCATGACGACGTCCACCTGTTGGGCGCGCAACCGGCGCCGGCGAACGACGCCGGCCGGCCCGCGGCCGAACTGCCCGCCGGCGCATCGGAGGGCTTTGATGCCGCCATGGATGCGCTGACACAGCCGGTTCCGGTTCCGGTGCGCCGCGACCAACCCAAGGTGGGGCGCAACGATCTCTGCCCGTGCGGCAGCGGCAAGAAGTACAAGAAATGCTGCGGAGCCTGATTTAATGCGTGTGGCGGAGGCATACGGGTTGTTCGAGGCGGCCTTCCGGCGCGGCCGGCTGGCGCATGCCTTCCTGCTGGTCGGCGATACCCGCGGCGCCGCTGCCCACCTGACGGAACGGGTCCTGCAACTGCTTTTCTGCGCGGCCACGCCCGGGCCATGCGGTCGCTGCGATCGCTGCCGCCAAGTGTCCGAGCGAACCTGGTTTGACGCCGTCTGGATCGCGCCGGAGAAGAAATCGCGCATCATCAGTGTCGACCAGATGCGCGACCAGCTGCTCCACGCCATCGGCCAGACCTCGCTCGCGGGGGGGTGGAAGGCAGGTGTCATACTGGGGGCCGACCGCATGAACGAGGCCGCGGCCAACGCCTTCCTCAAGACGCTCGAGGAACCGCCGCCGAATACAATCTTCCTGCTGCTTTCCGACAGTCCGCAGTTCCTGCTGCCGACGATCATCTCGCGCTGTCAGCGCATGGATGTCAGCGAGGAGACGCCGCGCGAACTCGAGGCGCCCTGGCACGGTCAGGTCCTGGCCCTGCTCGCGGCCGATACGCCGCCGGGGCCCTTGCCGGCCATGGCGGCGGCCACCCGCATGACGGCCATCCTTGAGGAGATGAAGGCGGCGGCACGCCAGCGCGTCGACGCCGAGGCGCAGCAATCGGAGTCCGAAGGTCGCGACGAGGACAACGCCGCGCTGGACGCCCGGGTGAGCGCGCGCTACCGCGAGATGCGCACCGATCTGCTCCTGATGCTGACGCACTGGTACCGTGACCTGCTCGTGCTGGCAACCGGCGGCGATGCCGGCGTCCTGCACTACCGTGAACATGCCGAGGCGTTGCAGGCGCGTGCGCGGCGTCTCTCAGTCGCACAGGCGCTGGCCAATGTTTCGGGGATCGCCGATCTCGGCCGCCAACTGGAGCGCAGCCTGCCCGAGGAAACGGTGCTGGCCTATTGGATGGACCGCCTGGCAAACGGCGTGAAGACGCCGACCGCGCCAGTCTGACAGGAATGACATGCAGATAGCCGCCATTGTTCATGTGCCCGGAAGTGGCACGCTGGCCTGCAACGCCGACTCCGAGATGGCGCTGCAACCGGGGGATCGTGTCGTCGTGGAGGTGGATCACGCCCTCGACACGGGCACGGTCGAGGAGGTCGCGGCCAGCACCGGCTCCGACGATCACCGTCCGAGCAATGTCATGCGGCGGGTCACGGCAGCCGACGAGGACCGCCTGGCCGACAACCAGAGGCAGTCCGATGCCGCGCTGGCCCTCTTCGCCGAGCGTACGCGTGCAGCGGGCCTGTGGCTCAAGCCGCTGGCGGCGCACCACAACCTGGGCCGCGACCGACTGGCGATCCTGTTCGGATCCGAGGATGAGATCGATCTGCGCCGTCTCGCGGCCCTGATGCAGCCGGACATCAAGGGACGGATCGAGTTCCGGCAGGTCGGCGTGCGCGACGAGGCGGCCCTCATCGGCGGCATTGGTCCGTGCGGGCGCTCGTTCTGCTGCTGCTCGTGGCAGAAGGAGTTTCGCGCGGTCAACGTGCGCATGGCCAAGATGCAGGATCTCTCGCTGAACCCGGCCGCGATCAGCGGCGCCTGCGGCCGGCTGAAGTGCTGCCTGCGGTTCGAGTACAGCCAATACTGCGAGGCGAGCGCCAACCAACCCGCGTTCGGCACGGCTGTTTCGTGGGCGGAGGGGCAGGGGACCGTAACCGGGCGGGATGTGATGCGCGGCATTCTGGTCGTGCGCACGTCCGACGGGCAGTATGTGCGGCTGTCCGCGAGCGCCGTAACCGTGGTGGGGCCCTCGCCCGGGCAAGCCGGCACGCCGCCAACCGTCGCAAGCAAAGGAGTCGCCGATGAAGATCCGGATCGTGAACGGACCGAACCTGGCCCTGCTGGGAACACGTGAGCCGGGCGTGTATGGGCGCGAAACGCTGGACGACATCCTGAAGGACGTCGCGGCGCGCGCACGCGAGCTCAATGTTGTGATCGAAGCGTTTCAGAGCGATATCGAAGGCGAACTGGTCAAGAACATCGGTGCGAGCCGCGGGCAGGTCGACGGCCTCATCATCAACCCGGCCGCCTACACGCACACCAGCGTGGCCATCCGCGACGCCATCGCAGCGGCCGGACTGCCGTGCGTGGAAGTGCATCTTTCGAACACACACACACGCGAGCCGTTCCGGCACACCAGTCTGACGGCGCCGGTCTGCATCGGGCAGATCATGGGGTTTGGGGGCTTCGGGTACGTGCTGGCCCTGGACGCGCTGGTCCGGCACGTCCAGAAAAACAAGGAAAAGCAGATATGACGGGTAATGTTCAGTTATGGGTCGTGGGTTCCATCGGCATTGACGACATCGCGACGCGCGCGGAGACCCGTCAGAACCTGCTCGGCGGCTCGGTGACGTACGCATGCGCCGCCGCGTCGTTCTTCACGCAGGTGGGCGCGGTGGGCGTCGTGGGCGACGATTTCCCCGCGCCGTTCATGGAACGCTACCGCAAGTTCGGCATCGACCTGGCCGGACTGCAGACGGTTCCCGGCGCCACCTTCCGGTGGTCCGGCGTGTATGAAGAGGACATGATCAACCGGCGCACGCTGAAGACCGAACTCGGCGTCTTTGGCAATTTTCAGCCCAATCTGCCGGAGAGCTACCGCGACGCACCGTACGTGCTTCTGGGCAATATCGGCCCCGAACTGCAACTGCACGTGCTGGACCAGGCCCGCGGAGCCAAGTTCGTGGCCACCGATACGATGGACTTGTGGATCAACACGGCGCCGGAGGCGTTGCGGCGCGTGATCGCGCGGAGCCACCTGCTGACGCTGAACGACAGCGAGGCCCGCCTGCTGACCGGGCGGCACAACATCCGCGAGTGCGCGACCGCCGTGCTGCAGATGGGCCCGCGGTACGTCGTGATCAAGAAGGGCGAGCACGGCGCCATGCTGTTCTCGCGCGACGCCATCGCCATCATTCCGGCATTTCCGGTTGCGCAGGTTGTGGATCCCACGGGCGCGGGCGACACATTCGCGGGCGCCTTCATGGGATGCCTGGCGGCGCTGGGGCGTTCACCCGACGACAGTCTGATCCGCCGGGCGCTGGTACATGGCAGCGCAGTGGCCTCGTTTGGGGTCGAAGCGTTCAGCCTCGAGCGGCTGGAGCGTCTCAGCCGTTCGGAGATCGACGGCCGGATCAACGATTTGCGCCGCATGGCGGCGATCTGAGGCGGGCAGGGCGCCGTGAGGAGGCGTACGCGTGAACCCCTTTTCACTCCTGATCAAGCCGGCGGGCGCGGACTGCAACCTGCGGTGCCGCTACTGCTTCTACCTGGACCGATGCGAGCTCTACCCGGAGACGCCGCGTCACCGCATGGATGACGTGGTACTGGAACGGGTGGTCCGGTCTTATCTGGCCACCGCCCAGCCGGTCTACACATTCGGCTGGCAGGGCGGCGAGCCCACCTTGATGGGCGAGGGGTTTTTTCGCAGGGCCACGGAGTTGCAGCAGTCCTGCGGACGCCCGGGCGCGCAGGTGGCCAACGGACTGCAGACCAACGGCACACTGATCACGGATGGCCTGGCTGCGCATCTGGCCGCGCGCCATTTTCTGGTTGGTGTCAGCGTGGACGGACCAGCCGCGATCCACGATCTGGGGCGGCCCACGCTTGGCGGCCAGGGATCGCACGCGCTGGCGCTGGACGGCATCGAACGCCTGCGGCGGCACGGGGTGGACTTCAACGTGCTGACGCTAGTCAGCCGCAGCAATGTGGATCGACCGGTTGAGACGTACGAGTACCTGCTTGACCTGGGCGTTCTTTTCCACCAGTACATCGAGTGCGTGGAGTTCGATGCATCGGGTGGGTTGCTGCCGTTCGCGATCACAGCCGACGAATGGGGCCGGTTCCTGTGCGGCGTGTTTGACCGCTGGAGCCGCGGCGACATGCGACGCGTATCGGTCCGGCTGTTTGACACGATCGTCATGCAGCTGGTCGACGGGGTCTCCAATACCTGTGCCGCGGGGCGTGATTGTCGGCAGTATTTTGTGGTCGAGTACAACGGCGATGTCTATCCGTGTGACTTCTACGTGCGGGACGACCTGCGCCTGGGTAACGTCATGACCGACTCGTGGGAGGCGATGCAGGCGTCCCAGGCCTACGCGACCTTCGGGTCGCGGAAGCGTGCCTGGCATGCGGCCTGCGATGCGTGCCCGTACCTGCGGTTCTGCAACGGGGATTGCCCCAAGAACCGCGTGGGCCATGGTCGGGGCGACACCCGAACGCTGAGTCATCTATGCCAGGGATGGCGCACGTTCTATCGGCATGCCTTGCCGCGGCTGACGGAGCTGGCTCAGGATGTGAAGCGGGCGCGCGCCGCTGCTGCGGCCGCGAGGTGCGGGCCGGTGGTGGCTGCCGGCAGCGTGCCGGGACGGAACGGATCATGTCCCTGCGGCAGTGGCCGGAAGTTCAAGAAGTGCTGCGGGGTGGCGGCTGGAGCAGGCAGACTGTGAGCGGAACCCGTGGACCGAAGCAGGACAACGGAAGCCTGTTTGTACCCGCTCCGTGTGCTGTAGGTTACATAACATATATTATGCGACGTTACCTATAAGCCACGCCGACCACGCCTTTTCTTCAATTCCTGCCTTCAGCCGTCGGCCTAACAGCCTTCAGCCTTCTTCAGCGCCTGCTCGAAGTCGGCCTTGATGTCGTCGATGTGCTCCAACCCGACCGCCACGCGGATAAACCCCGGGTTGATTCCACAGGCCAACTGCTGCTGCTCGTCCATCTGCGCATGCGTCGTCGAGGCCGGATGGATCACCAGCGTCTTGGCGTCACCGACATTGGCCAGATGGCTGGCCAGTTTCACCGCATCAATGAACGCCGCGCCGGCGATCCGGCCACCCTTGATGCCGAATCCGAAGACCGCACCAAAGCCGCCCTTCAGGTAGCGGCAAGCCTGCGCGTGCCAGCCGTGCTCCGGCAACCCGACGTAGTTCACCCACTCCACCCGCGGATGACCCTTCAGCCACTCGGCCAGCGCCAGCGTGTTCGCGCACTGCCGTCCCATGCGCAGCGCCAGCGTCTCCATTCCCTGGATGAACAGGAACGCGTTGAATGCGCTCGGACACATGCCGATGTTGCGCATGCCCTGAACGCGCGCCTTGACGATGAAGGCCTGCTCCTTCAGCGCGTGCGCGTAGACCAGCCCGTGGTAGCTCGGATCGGGTGTCGTGAAGTCCGGGAAGCGACCGGACGCCCAGTCGAAGCGGCCGACGTCCACGATGACACCGCCGAGCCCTGTCCCATGCCCGCTGATCCACTTTGTGCACGAATGTATGATTATGTCCGCGCCCGCATCGGCCGGCCGGCAGATCACGGCGCCGAAGGTGTTGTCCACCATGAGCGGAATGCGGGCCGCATGCGCGACGTCCGCAATCGCCCGCATGTCGGGCACATCGCCCTTCGGGTTGCCGATCGTCTCGATGTAGACCGCCTTCGTATTGGGGCGGATCGCCGCACGCACGCGCGCCGCATCAACCGCGTCGACGAACGTCACGTCGATTCCCATGCGCGGGAACGTGTAGCGGAAGAGCGTGTCGGTGCCGCCATAGAGCGAGGCCGACGCGACGATGTGGTCCCCTGCCCCCGCAAGCGTGTGGATCGCCAGGAAAATGGCCGACATGCCGCTCGCCGTCAGCAGCGCGCCGATCCCGCCCTCCATCGCCGCCAGCCGTTGCTCGGCCACATCCACCGTCGGGTTGTGCAGGCGCGAGTAGATGAATCCCGGCACCTCGAGTGCGAATATCCTGGCCGCGTGTTCACTGTTCTTGAACACGTAGCTGCTGCTCATGACGATCGGCACGGCGCGTGCACCCGTGGTCGGGTCCGGCA
>CAYQJG010000020.1:7026-37814 GCA_964417715.1 uncultured Lentisphaerales bacterium
TAGCTGCTGCTCATGACGATCGGCACGGCGCGTGCACCCGTGGTCGGGTCCGGCACCTGGCCGGCATGCACGAGTGTGGTCTCGATATGGGTCTGTGACGGATTGCTCATGGCGGGCGTGCTCCTGTGCTGTGGTACCGGTTATCGCTGTGACATTAGCATGCGGTGGGGTCATGTCAAGTGGTCTGCCGAACGTGGACCTTGCGTAGCGCGCCCGCCGGGGCCGATGCCGACGTGGCGGCCGATCGACGCGATGCGCCCGCTCAGGCAGGCGCGACAGGCATCGGCAGTTTCGCTGATGCAGGCCTTGGCCGGGTAGATCTCGTAGAGCGCACGGTACCGCGTCGGGGTCAGGTTGGGCATGACGACATTTGCGCCGCGTGCCAGTCCGAGCTCGCGCCCGTTCGCCTTGTTCAGCGTGGCCAGGGCCGTCGTACTCGGAATGTTGGCGTCAGGCCGCACCAGACGCGTCAGCGCGAGCACCTTGTAGACCATCGTCTCAGTTGCAGGCACTTGCTCGCTCCCCGCCGTGGGAAACACCCCCTGCCCCAGCGCCGTGCCAGGGTGCGCGATATACGGCCCAACGCCGATCATGTCCAGATCGAGCTCCTGGAACAGCAGGATGTCCCGCGCCAGGCTCGCGTAGGTCTGGCCCGGGATGCCCGCCATCACGCCGCTGCCGATCTCGTAGCCCATGGCGCGCAGACGCCGCAGCACGGCCAAGCGGTCCGAGATGCGTCCTGGGCGGTTCGGGTGTATACGCTCGTACAGTCTTGGATCGGAGGTCTCGAAGCGCAGCAGGTAGCGGTCGGCACCCGCCGCGCGCCACAGCTGCAGTTCGTCGTCGTCGCGCTCTCCGAGGCTGAGCGTCACCGCCAACGGCGTCTCCCGCTTGATGCGCGCCACCCACTCGGCCACCCGCGCCGCCGTCAGACCCGGATCCTCGCCGGACTGCAGCACAACGGTGCCATAGCCATAGCACACGGCCTCATGGACGCAGCCCATGACCTCGGCGTCCGTCAATCGGTAGCGTTCGATTGCGCGGTTGCCGGCATGCAACCCACAGTAGGCGCAGTTCCGCACACAGTGACTGGAGACCTCGATCAGCCCGCGCAGGTGTACCGCGTCGCCGACGACGCGGTGGCGGGTCTCATCGGCCGACCTCCAGAGCTGCTCAAGCTGTGCCGCGTCGTCGGTCCGCAACCACGTCAGGATCGTGTCAGAAGAAAAGGTCACGTTCACCGCTCGCGATCCGGTCGTAATAGGCCTTCACAGACGGGAAGAAGACCGGCAACTGCTTCTCGATCGCGGCCAGTTCGCTTGCCAGCACGGGCCCGCAGATCTCGCGTGCCGCCGGACTGGCGAAGTCCTCGAGCCACTCGCGGAACGTGAGAACCGCATTGACCTTGCAGAACTTGCCTTCCTTGCCGGTCTTAAGTGCGTCCATGATGCAGCCGCCCGTGCGCCCGCAGCGATAGCCGGCCGTGCAGAACGACGTGATGATGCCGCGCCGCGCCAGATCGCAGATCAGCTCCTCGAGCGAACGCGTGTCCCCCAGCATGAACTGCTGGCGGTCCTCATTCTGCTTCCCGGATGACTCGTTGTAGGCGCCGATGCCGATGCGCGAACTGGCGTCCGCCTGCGTACAGCCGCGCTCAATCGCGGCGTCGCGGATCGGCGCCGTTTCGCGGGCTGTCACGAGCATGCCGGTGTAGGGCACCGAAAGCCGGATCACGGTCACCAGTTTCAGGAAATCGGCATCGCTCACCTGCCACGGCGATGCGGAGGCAAGGGCCGCGCCGCTGGCCGGTTCAAGCCGTGGGAACGAGATGGTGTGCGGACCGATCTTGAAGCGCCGTTCAAGCTCGCGGGCGTGGTAGAGCAGCCCCATGACCTCGAAGCGCCAGTCGTAGAGACCGAAGAGCGCGCCGATACCGACATCGTCGACGCCCGCCTCGAGCGCCCGGTGCATGCAGGTGATGCGCCAGGCATAGTCGGCCTTGGGCGTGTGCCCCGGGTGCAGCTTGCGGTACGTCTCGTGGTGGTAGGTTTCCTGGAAGACCTGGAACGTGCCGATACCGGCTGCCTTGAGGACGCGCAGGTCATCGATCGGCAGCGGCGCCGCGTTGACGTTCACGCGGCGGATCTGGCCGGTGCCTTTGCGCGTCTTGACCTGCGTATCATAGACAGTGCGGATCGTCTCGGCGATGTAATCCGTTGAGGTCGAGGGATGTTCGCCGTAGACGACGATCAGGCGCTTGTGTCCGACCTCACCGGCCAGGACCTCGGTTTCGCGCCGCACCTGGTCCATCGTCAGGCGCGCGCGCTGCTGCTGGCGATTGTCGCAGTTGAAGCCGCAGTAGGCGCAGCGGTTCAGGCACAGGTTGCTCATGTAGAGCGGCGCGAAGGTGACAATCCGGTTGTCATAGACCTTGCGCTTCACGGCCAGCGCCGTGCGGTCCATCTCGGCCAGCAGGTCCGGGTCGTCCACATGGAGCAGGGCCGCGGTCTCATCGGGAAGCAACGTCTCGATGGCCATCGATTTGGCGAGAATATCGCGGATACGGGCGGGATCGGGCCTGCGGTTGGCTACCAGACGCGCGTGAATCTCGGCGTCCGGGATGAAGTCGCGGCCATCCGTCAGGTACGGATCGATCTGGTCGCGGCGGATGAAACTCGTGCGATAGTGTTCCTCGGCGGCATTGAGCGCGGCCGGAGCGGTCGTGGATGTCATGCAACCCTCCTTAGGCTCAGAGCGGTATGCTCCTCGTCCTCAGATGAGATGTCATGCTACGCATTCACTCTCCATAACGCAAGAGGCAACGCTGGACCCCGTTCTGCGAGAGTTGGGGCGCGAGGGAGAGAGTTTGTCCGCACATCCGCGGAATCCGCGCCATCCGTAGCTTTTCTCCTCGCCTCGCGCTCAACTCTCGCAGAACAGGGGCTGGCGAAACGAAAACGGCGGCCCGAAATCCGGGCCGCCGTGGTGATGTGGCACGTATCGCTGGACGCTCAGCCCGCGATCGCGGCCTGTGCTGCGGACAGCCGTGCGATCGGCACGCGGTATGGGCTGCAGGAGACGTAGCTGAGGCCGCTCTTGAAGCAGAACTTCACCGAGGCGGGGTCGCCGCCCTGTTCGCCGCAGATGCCGACCTTCAGGCTCGCGCGCGTGGCGCGCCCCTTGGACACGGCCATCTGAATAAGCTGACCCACGCCCTCCTGGTCGATCGTCTGGAAGGGGTCGGCAGGCAGGATCTTCTTGTCCAGGTAATCCTGCATGAAGCCGCCAATATCGTCACGGCTGAAGCCGAACGACATCTGGGTCAGGTCATTCGTGCCGAAGGAGAAGAACTCCGACTCCTGCGCCATCTTGTCGGCCAGCAGGCAGGCACGCGGGATCTCGATCATCGTGCCGACCATGTGCGGCACCTGCTTGATGCCCTTGGCCTGGCAGACCTCGGCGTGCACGCGGGCGATCAGCACCTTCTGGTGCTTCAGCTCGTTGACGTCGCAGGTGACCGGAATCATGATCTCGGGCCTGCACTTCGTGCCGGCCTGGATGATCTCGGCCGCGGCCTCGAAGATCGCGCGCACCTGCATCTCGGTCACCTCGGGATAGGTGACGCCGAGGCGCACGCCGCGGTGGCCCATCATCGGGTTGTTCTCGTGCAGCGCGGCGCCGCGCTTCTGGATATCCTCGGCCGTGATGCCCAGCGCCGCGGCCAACTCGGCCTGCTTCTCGGCGCCCTGCGGCACGAACTCGTGCAGCGGCGGGTCGAGCAGGCGGATGGTGACCGGCAGGCCTTCCATGGCTTCCAGCGTGGCCTTGATGTCGCGCTTGACGAAGACGATCAACTCGTCCAGCGCCTTGCGTCGCTCATCGACCGTGGTGCTGAGGATCATCTTGCGGAGCAGGAACAACGCCGCGTCGCTTCCCTCGCCGTAGAACATGTGTTCGGTGCGGAAGAGGCCGATCCCCTCGGCGCCGTACGCGCGGGCGACCTTGGCGTCGGCCGGCGTGTCGGCGTTGGTGCGTACGCCCATCGTGCGGAACTTGTCGGCCATGGTCATGAACTTCTGGAAGCGCGGGTTCTCCGTCGCGTCGATCATGGGCATCGAGCCCACATAGACATGGCCGCGGGAGCCGTTGAGCGTGACGACGTCGCCCTCCTTGAGCACGAGGTCAGAGCCCGTGATCCGGGCCGTCTTGCTCTTCGCGTCAACATGCAGACCGCCGGCGCCGACGATGCAGCACTTGCCCCAGCCGCGCGCCACCAGGGCCGCATGCGAAGTCATGCCACCGCGCGCGGTCAGGATACCGGCGGCGGCACGCATGCCCTCAACATCCTCCGGGTTGGTTTCCTCGCGCAGCAGGATGCAGATCTTGCCTGCGCGCTGCGCAGCCACGGCGTCTTCGGCCGTGAAAACCAGCACGCCGCAGGCGGCGCCCGGACCGGCCGGCAACCCCTTGACGATCGGCGTGGCGTCCTTCTCGGCCTTCGGATCGACGATCGGGTGAAGCAGTTCGTCGAGTTGCTGCGGTTCGACGCGCATGACGGCCTTCTTCTGGTCGATCAGCCGTTCGGCCAGCATGTCCATGGCCATGTTCAGGGCGGCGGTACCGGTGCGCTTGCCGACGCGGCACTGCAGCATCCAGAGTTTGCCTTCCTGGATGGTGAACTCGATGTCCAGCATGTCCGTGTAATGCTTCTCGAGCGTGTTGCGGATGCCGAAGAGTTGCTTGTAGGTCTCGGGCATGGCCTCCTGCATGCTGTGCAGGTGCTTGTTCTGCTCGTTCTTGGTGTCGTCGTTGATCGGGCTCGGCGTGCGGATGCCGGCCACGACGTCCTCGCCCTGGGCGTTGACCAGCCATTCGCCGTAGAACGTGTCGTCGCCGGTGGCCGGGTCGCGGGTGAACGCCACGCCGGTGGCAGAGGAGTCGCCCATGTTGCCGAACACCATCGCCTGCACGTTCACGGCGGTGCCCCATTCATCCGGGATGCCTTCGATGCGGCGGTAGGAAACCGCCTTCTTGCCGTTCCAGCTCTTGAACACGGCGGCGATGCCGCCCCACAGCTGGGCCATCGGGTCATCCGGGAACGGCTTGCCGAGGTGCTGCTGCACGAGCTTCTTGAACTCCTCGGCCAGCAGTTGCAGATCCTCGGCCTTGAGATCGGTGTCCGACGCGCAGCCGCGGGCATGCTTGAACTGGTCCAGCGTCTCGTCCATGATCTTCCGGATGCCCTTGCCGTGTGCCGGTTCAAGCCCCTCGGCTTTCTCCATCACGACGTCGGCGTACATCATGATCAGGCGGCGGTAGGAATCCCACACGAAGCGCGGGTTGCCGGTCTTCTTGATCATGCCGGGAACGGTCGCCGAGGAGAGGCCCACGTTGAGCACGGTGTCCATCATGCCGGGCATTGACTTGCGCGCACCGGAACGGCACGAAACCAGCAGCGGGTTTTCCGGGTTGCCGTACTCCATGCCCATGATCTTCTCGGTCTTGCGCAGCGCGGTGATCACCTGCGCCGTGAGTTCAGCCGGCAGTTTGCAGCCCTTGGCGTAGTAGTCCGTACAGCACTCCGTGCTGACCGAGAAACCAGCCGGCACCGGGATGTCGAGCAGGCACATCTCGGCCAGGTTCGCGCCCTTGCCGCCGAGCAGGTTCTTCATCGACGCGTTGCCATCGGCCTTGCCGCCGCCGAAGGAGTAGACGTACTTCCTGGCCTTGGGAGCCTGAGCCGCTGGACGGACCTTTGCGGTTTGCGTTGCCTTGGCGGCCTTGACGGCCTTCTTGACGGCCTTCCGGGCCGGCTGAGCCTTCCGCGCCGGGCTGACGGTCTTCTTGGTAGCCTGTTTCTTCGCAACTTTCTTCGCCTTCGCCATGACTCCGAACTCCTTTTGATGAATGAAAATAGACTGTCGTCACACTACCGGTGCCAGTGCCGCCCACGGGGTAGCTACTGTACCACCCGCAAGCGTGCTGTCAAGCCGCGCCGGGCACTAGAAAGGTCGTCCTGTGGGGGCGCGCTGGCGCTGCATCTTGACCTTGGGCTCCTCGAGCCCCAATGCGTACCATTCGTCGCCCAGCCCGGCATTCGAGAAATGCGCTGCCCGGTTGTTGGCCAGGTGTTCGCGGTTGCGCTTGAGCGTCTCGTTCTCGGACTTCTCGCAGGCTCGCACGAGCAGCTTGTGGGCGCCGTCGGGATCGCCCCGCTGCACCAGCATCCACGCGTAGAGCGCGTACAGGATGACCCCTTGCCCGTAGCGCTGCCGCTTGACCTGTTTCTCAAAGAACTTCTCGGTGCCCTCGGCACCGGTCACATGCATTCGCGCCAGTTTCATGGCCGCGGTCATCGGGTCCAGAAAGAGGCAGGTCGGCAGCAGGGCGTCAACCTTCTTGAAGTCCTTGGTCTGGTAGTAGAGCTGCATGCGCAGGGTGTCGACCTGGCGGCGCAGCATGGGCGTCCAGCGGAAGAAACGTTCCAGTTCACGCGATTTCTCGAGGGCCTGTTCGACAAACACACGCTGCTCGCGCTCCAACTCGATCTGGGCCTGCTTGACGCTGCCGGGCGGACGCATCTGCCACTGGCTCACCTTCTGCTGAAGGCGCTTCTGGCCCGCCTGCAACACGCCCTGGACGCGGTCCATGGACGCCTTGACCTTGCGGCGTAGCCACAGCCCGGCGCCCGCCTGCGCAGCCACAGCTGCCAGGACACCCCAACCGACGCTCCACCCGACCGACGCCGCACCCGTCAGCCCCAGCGTCAACCCCATCACGGCGCCAAACAACACACAGAGGACAATCGTAAACATGATGCTCCCGAACAGACCGGCAACAGACAGCGAAAGGGGAATCCACGAATAGGCTTGTTAGCCTGCCACTGAATCAAGATAATCGCAGTTTTACCTCCCGAACTCAAGAGAGTAAACCCTACCATGCAAACACTCGCGCTGCGTCTCTATGGCAAGAACGACCTCCGGCTGGAGCGTTTCGACCTCCCGAAACTGGCGGATGACCAGATTCTGGCCGACATCGTCTCAAACAGCATCTGCATGTCGGATCACAAGGCCGCCGCCCAGGGCGCCGACCACAAGCGCGTCCCCAGTGACATCGACCGGCACCCGATCATCATCGGGCACGAATTCTGCGGGCGGTTGCTCAAGGTCGGCAGGCATTGGCAGGGACGCTTCCACGCCGGCCGCAAATTCAGCATTCAGCCCCAACTCAATGTGCCCGGGCAAGAGCATCTCGCGCCCGGCTATTCCTTCCGCCACATCGGCGGCCAGGCCACACGGGTTGTCATTCCCCGCGAGGTTATGGAACTCGGGTGCCTGCTGGACTACGAGGGCGACGCCTACTTCAAGGCGTCCCTGGCCGAACCCGTCTGCTGCATCATCGGCGCATACAAGACGAGCTACCACTACAAGGCGGGCGAGTATGTCCACCAGATGGGGCTGAAGGAAGGCGGTAGCCTGGCCATCCTCGCCGGCGCCGGCCCCATGGGACTGAGCGCGGTCGATCTGGCCCTGCATGGCCGCAACCGGCCCGCCTGCCTGGTGGTTACCGACATTGATCAGCCGCGTCTCGACCGCGCCGCGTCCATCTTCACCGTGGCGGACGCCAAGGCCATCGGCATTGACCTGCACTACGTCAATACCGCCGCCGCGCCCGACCCCGTGGCCGCGATCAAGGCCGTCAACGGCGGCAGGGGCTACGACGACCTGCTGGTCTTCGCGCCGGTACCCGCTCTGGTTGAACAGGCTTCGGCCCTTCTGGGGTACAACGGCTGTCTCAACTTCTTCGCCGGCCCGTCCAAGGCGGACTTCAAGGCCGCGATCAACTTCTACGATGTGCACTACATGGCGCACCATGTCGTCGGTTCGTCGGGCGGCAACACCGGGGACCTGAAGGACGCGCTGACCCTCTCGGCTGCCGGCCAGATCAACCCCTCGGTCATGGTCACGCATGTCGGCGGCCTGGACGCCGCCGCGCAGACAACCATCGACCTGCCGAGGATTCCGGGCGGCAAGAAACTGGTCTACACGCACGTATCCATGCCCATGACGGCTATCGCCGACTTCGCTGCGCTGGGTGCGGGCGACCCGCTTTGCGCCGGTCTGGCACAGATCTGTGACCGCCACAACGGCCTGTGGAGCACCGAAGCCGAGGTGTACCTGCTCTCGCACGCCAAGCGCCTCGAGGCGGACGCCGAGTTGAACAGCGCAGCGTCCTGACCGGCTCCGGCTACCGCGCGACCACCACGGGACAGGGGGCGTGATCGACCACTTGCTGCCGCTGGCGGGCAAGCAGGTCGCGTTGCGCGCGATTGCACGCGAAGAAACCCACCACGATCAGATCCACTGCGCGGCACTGGACTTCCCTGGGCACGACGAGCTCGCTGTTGCCGGTGCCAATGAAGCTGTCCATCTCGATCCCCTGCCCCAGCGCCCGCTCACACGCCTCGGCGAGTTGCCGCCGGGCGCTCTCGTGGAGCCCGCCCTCAAACTCAGTCAGTTCCGAGGGCGTGAGCACCTGAACGCTCAGCAACTGGTGCAGTGTCTCAGTCTCGACGATGGACATGGCCGTGAGCCGCACTCGCAGCGCGCGAGCAAGTTCAATCGCCAGATCGACGGCGCGTGACGACGTGTCCGTACCGTCGACGAGCACCAGAACGTGTTTCACCGGGGGGTGGCTAGGCATGGGCGCCCTCCTCGACCGCTTCAACGGCCAGTCGGTGTTTGATCATCCGCAGAATGACGAAGGCCTCGCGCTCGCGTTCCTCCAGACTGGACGTGATGAACCCGATCGTCTCGCTGTACTCGGGGATGAAGACGCGCGACAGGGCATTGCAGCGTCGCTGTGTCTTGCGGAGTTCACGTGCGAGGCGGAGCACGGCGTTTTCCAGCTCCGCCAGTTCGGCCAGGAGCGGCAGCGCCTCAACAAACCGGCGCATGGCGGCATCGGTGTGCGCCGATGTGCCGCCGACGCCGAACTGCACGCCAGCCCCCTCTGAGCGGATCGCCACCTTGGGTATGCGGATGCCCATGACGTTCTGCTCGACGACATCCAGCGCATGGCGCATGCGCACGGCCAGCGTGGTTCGGTTGAGCGCGTCCGAGCCCATGTCCAGCGTGCTCTGCCGCAGGGCGGCAAAGGCCGGCCCAAGCGCCGCGGCGACGCGCCGCTCGACATCACGGGCACGACCCAGGCGGCTCATCAGTTCGAAGACCAGGATCTGGCGCTTCTGCTCGAGCAGGTCGAATCCCTCCTTGGCAAACACCAGCTGCCGCGAGAGTGTCAGGAAGTTCGACTTGGTGGGCGCCACGTTCAACTTGGGCATGGCTAGTGCCCTCCAGGTTCAACCGGCGGCGCCGGTTCGGCGGCCCCGCCGGCCGCTTCAGTATCGGCCGACGGTGATTTGTAGTGGTCGGCCAGGAGTTGATCGCTGACGCGGTGCAGCTCGTCGCGCGGCAGCATGGACAAGACCTCCCACCCCAGATCGAGCGTGGTGGCAATGCTGCGATTCTCGTATTCGCCCTGGGTCAGAAAGCGCCGTTCGAAGGCCTCGCCGTACTTCAGGTACTGCTTGTCCAGTACGCCCAATTCTTCCTCGCCGACGACATCCGCCAGGCCGCGCACGCGCTTGACACGGGCATAGCAGGCGAACAGCTGGCTTGCGAGGGCCGGGTGGTCCTCGCGCGTGAAGCCTTTCCCCACGCCGTCCTTCATCAGCCGCGAGAGGCTCGGCAGACCCGCAATGGGCGGGTACACGCCACGGTGGAACAGGTCACGGTCCAGCACGATCTGCCCCTCCGTGATGTAGCCGGTCAGGTCCGGAACCGGATGACTGATGTCGTCGGACGGCATCGTCAGGATGGCCATTTGCGTGATCGATCCGGCGGCATTCTCAATCCGCCCCGCCCGCTCGTAGAGACTGGCCAGATCAGAATACAAGTAGCCGGGATAGCCCTTGCGCCCCGGGATCTCGCCGCGCGCCGTGCCCACCTCGCGCAGGCTCTCGCAGTAGTTGGTCATGTCCGTGAGCAGGACCAGCACATGCTGGCCGCAGTCGAAGGCCAGATGCTCGGCCATGGTCAGTGCCATCCGCGGCGTCAGCAGGCGCTCGACGCTCGGGGCATCGGCCAGGGAGAGAAACATGACCACACGGGCCAGCGTGCCCGAATCCTCGAAATTGCGGATGAAGAACTGAGCCACGTCGTGTTTGACGCCCATGGCGGCGAAAACGATTGAAAACTCAACCTGCTCCTCAAGCAGCCGGGCCTGGCGCACAATCTGCGCGGAGACACGGTCATGGGGCAGGCCGTTGCCGGAGAAGATCGGCAGCTTCTGTCCGCGGACCAGCGCATTCATGCCATCCATGGCTGACAGACCCGTCTGGATGAACTCGCGCGGATAGCGCCGGGCGGTGGGGTTGATCGGCAACCCGTTGATGTCGCGCCGATCGGCGGAAAGCGCGGGCGGGCCGCCGTCGACCGGGCGACCCAACCCGTCGAACACCCGCCCCAGCATCCGGCGGGAAACCGGCAGACGGAAGTTCTCTCCGAGAAAGCGCGTCCGCACAGCCTGGTTTGAGAGCCCCGTGGTTCCTTCCAGAACCTGCAGCACGACCAGCCGGTCCGACACATCCAGCACGCGCCCGATCCGCACCCGGCCGTCCGCGCCGACGATCTCCGCCGTCTCATCGTAGCCCACGTCGCAGACGCGCTCCACGACAACCAGCGGGCCATCGATCCGCGCGGAGCCGACGTACTGAAGGCCGCGATCCTGTGTGTTCAACGCCGTGTCCGCCATGTCTATAACCCCTGCTTCTGGTACTCGCGGGCGAGTGCGTCCAGTTCCTGACGCAAGCGTTCCCCCAGGTCTCCGAGTGCAGCCAGTTCGTCGTTGCCGAACGCAGCCTTGGCGCGCATCACCTGCGGCACGCTCGCCAGTTGCTGCACTTTCAGCAACGGCGCGCCGGCCTGGATGATATCGCGGCCGCTCCGGTAGAGCATCAGGATGATCCGCAGCAGGGCCATCTGACGCTCCGGCGAGCAGTACATGTCCTTCTCGTCGAACGCGCTCTGTGTGAGGAAGCCATCCTTCAGGAGTTCGGCAATGAAGAGGATCAGCCGTTGTGAATCGGGCAACACGTCGGGACCGACCAGCTTGACGATCTGCTGCAAACGGTCCTCGCGCTGCAGGACAGTCATGGCTTCCGTGCGCAGTTCCAGCCAGTCAGACGAACGCTTGCCCCACCACGCGGCCACGTCCTCCACGTACTCGGAATAGGAGCGCAGCCAGTTGATGGACGGATAGTGGCGGGCATTCGCGAGTTCGGTGTCGAGCGCCCAGAAGCAGCGGATAAAGCGCTGCGTGTGCTGCGTGACAGGCTCCGAGAAGTCGCCGCCGGGCGGACTCACCGCGCCGACGATGCTGATGGCGCCGCGCGCGCCGGACAGCGTCGTAACGGCCCCGCCGCGCTCGTAGAACTGCGCCAGCCGGGTGGGTAGAGTCGCCGGGAAGCCCTCCTCGGCCGGCATCTCCTCCAAGCGGGCAGCCAGTTCGCGCAGCGCCTCGGCCCACCGGCTGGTTGAATCGGCAAAGACAGCCACGCTGCGGCCCTGATCCCGGTAGTACTCCGCCAGCGTGATGCCGGTGTAGATTGAGACCTCGCGCGCCGCGACCGGCATGTTTGACGTGTTGGCGATCAGGATCGTCCGCTCCATCAGCGGACGGCCGGTCTTCGGATCCCTGATCTCGGGGAACTCGCGCAGCACCTCGGTCATCTCGTTGCCGCGCTCGCCGCAGCCGATGTAGACGATGATATCGGCGTCGGACCACTTGGCAAGCTGGTGCTGGGTGATGGTCTTGCCCGTGCCGAATCCGCCCGGGATCGCCGCTGTGCCGCCCTTGCCGATCGGGAAAAAGGTGTCGATGATGCGCTGCCCGGTGATCAGCGGCTCACTGATGCGCAGCCGTTCACGGATCGGCCGGGCCGTGCGCACGGGCCAGCGCTGCATCATCCGTATCTCACGCGGCCCGGATGCCGTATCGACGAGTCCCACCGTCTCCAGAACCGTGTAGTCGCCTTCCGGAACAACCATGCGCACGACGCCGTCGATACCGGGAGGCACCATAATCAGATGCTTCACCAGCAGCGTCTCGGCCACCTCGCCGATCGTCTGTCCGGCAATGACCGACTCACCGGGCCCGACCGTCGGAACGAAATGCCAGCGCTTCTGCGTGTCAAGCGGATCCACCTTCTCGCCGCGCCGGATCCAGGCGCCGCTCCGGGCCTGGATGCCGGGCAACGGCCGCTGGATGCCGTCATAGATGTTGCCCACCAGTCCCGGCCCGAGCCACACCGAAAGCGGCGCGCCCGTCAGCGTGACCGGCGCGCCCGGCTTCAGCATGGTCGTATCTTCATACACTTGGATGGTTGCCAGGTCGCCCAGCATGCGTACGACCTCCCCCACCAGTCCCAGTTCGCCCACCTGGACAACCTCGTACATCTGTGCGGACGCCATGCCGCGGGCCGTTACGATCGGGCCGCTGATGCGGGTCACGACGGGGGATGCGTTATCGGTGGCGGTGGGAGCGCTCACAAGGTGTTCTCCGCCGGTGAAACCGGTTCCAGGAGGGCCGTCAACAGGGCTGTCTCCACGCGCAGCGCCGGCCACATGCGCGTCAGGCGGACGGCCAGGCGGCTGTCCCATATCTGCCGTCCCGCGCGATCACGCAGAATCAGCCCCGCATCGTCGTCCGCCAGATCTGCGGCCAGTTGGACGTCCAGATCGGGTTTGCCGGCGAGACGGCTGACCTCGGGAAGCCAGGCATCGCCCAGCATGAGCCGTGCCGCGGCCGGGAGTTGCAGAACGAAATGCACCCCTTCCATGCCCCGCGCGGCCTCCGCCGCGAGGCGGATCAGGTCCTCCCGGCTGCACACACCATCGCGCGCCTTCAACCGCCGGCGCGCCTCATCATGGATGTCCTGGAGCAGGGACTCGATGCGGGCGGACCGCATGCGTCCTGTCTCAACCGGCACCTTGGCCAGAACGAGCGCCGTGCGGCGCTCAGCGCCCGCGCGCGCCTGGTCCAGCAGGCGCGCGCGCTCCCGCGACGAATCAGCCTCCGCCCGGGCAATGATCGCCTCGGCGTCCTGCCGGGCGCGGCGCAGCGTCCGTTCGGCCTGCCGCCGCGCGTCCCCGATGATCTCCTGCCGCAACACGTCCTGCGGGTTCTGGTCAGGTGTCGCCACGACTACTCATCCTCCTGTCCCACGCGAATGCCCACCGCCTCCTGCACGAACTGTCGCAGCGTCTTCCGTCCCGGCATCGGCCCGTCGGGACCGGGGATCTCGGCGATCAGCGGCTGTTTCCGCTCCAGGCGGATATCGTCGACAAGCGGGCGAATCTCGGCGGCCACCACATCGGTCAGAATCAGCACGCCCAGATCGGTCCGCCGGGCGGCGCGCTCGACCGCCGCGCCCGCCTCTGCGGCGGTGGCAACGGCTTCACCTTCGACGCCGGCCAGGCGGAAGCCGCGCACGGTGTCTTCATCGGCGATGCAGTAGAGTTTCACGTACTAGATCTTCTGCACGAGCATGATGGCGATGGCAAAGCCAAGAACGGCCAGACCCTCGGCAAGGGCCACAAACAGGATGCTCCGCGTCAGGAGTTCCGGTTTCTCTGCCGCTGCGCCCAAGGCCGCTGACCCGATCCGACCCACCGCATACCCCGCACCCAGCACACTGATCGCCATCGTGAGTGCGGCGGAAAGCGCCAGGGCCACCGTCGCTGACGCTGACTTGGCGGCGACGACCTCGCCGGCGACTCCGGTCGCCTGAGCCATCGTCGTGGTGGCTGCTATCATCAACCCAAGGAATGCCAATGGCGCGCCACGGCAGGACATCTTCATACGCTCTCTCCCTCGTTCCGGCGCCGTCAACCTCGATCCGGCCCGCACCGGCTGACTATGCTTTATTGTAACACGCCCGCCGGGAAGCGCAAGGCGCCCCCGCGGGAAACACGTCCTTCGAACCCCAACGAACCCCAACTACTGCCGCTCGTCCTCTGCCCCCAACCGAAAGGGCGTGAAGGCATGACCACTGCCCGAGAAGAACTTTCCGAAAAACTCGTAGTATTCGAGGCGCAGCGCCTGAACCGCGGCGATGACGCCCTCAAGGAGAATCGCAACCAGGTTGCCCGCGATGATGACCAGCACGCTGAGTACGTCGCCGCCGTTCGAAATCTTCCGCACCTCCGCAGCCATGACAAATGTGGCCATCAGGACGGCGGCATGGCTCATTGCGTAGGCCGCCAGACGCACGAAACTGATGGTGTTGGCCATGTAGCTGAGCACAGCCTCGAACGCCTCCACGATGGATTCCATCGTCGCTTCGAAGAAGCCGCTCATATGGGTCGGCCGCTTGGCCCGGCGGTTAAGCGCGTGGACCAGCGGCTCGCGCAGCGCCCACGCGACGATCGGCAGCACCACCACCAGCGTCACAACCAGTCCCACCAGACCTCGTTCGCGCAGTGCCGCGTATTTCAGGATCAGCCCCAGCACGCCCCAGTAGAACAACGCCCCGACCACGCCAAAACTGTCAAGAAACCCGCCTACCCAATCGCGCCTCCGGAACCGGTTGATCACGTTCAGTATGACGCCGATGCTGATGATGACGACACCCAGGCCTACGGCGCCCTGCATCAGTTCCATGGGATTGCCCTCAAGCGGGTCGCGCCAGAGCGCGTGGACGCGCAGGCTGGTGATGCCGAAGTAGCTGCCGTAGACCGCGCCAAACCCCATACTCGACAATCCGGCGAGCACGAGCAACACGCCCACGTCGCGTACCTTCCGCGTGCGGCCTGCAACCAGCGCCGCCACCCCGCCGACCGCCAGCACGGCGCCATGTCCGACGTCGCCGAACATCATACCGAACATGAGCATGTACGTGATGGCCACGAACAGCGTGGGCTCCAGCTCGCGATAGCCGGGCAGGCCATATCCTGAAACAAGCATTTCAAACGGTCTCAGTATCCGCGGGTGCCGCAGCAGCACGGGAACCTGGTCGTCCGGCACGCGGTCCGGTGTGACGGCCTCGGCTACGCAACTGCCGCGTGTCATCTCCTTCAGCCGACGCGTCACCGACGGCAGGTCGGCGGCCGGAACCCAGCCGGTGATCAGCACGGTGGCTTCGGTGCGCGGGAAGCTCTCCTCGGCCTCCAGCATCCGCTGCTCCATCTGGACGAGATACTCCATCTCGTTCAGCGCCGGTGCGGCTGACGTGGCCAGTTCTGCACAGGCCAGGCTGATCTGCGTCAGCTCGGATTCCAGCCGCTCCCGCTCCCTGCCTCCCTCCCCGGCCACCGCCTCGATCGTCGCGCCACCATCCATGGGGATGGTCTCATGCTGAAAACTGGCTTGCTGCAGCGCGGTCTCCATCGCGAACCGCCCCGTGCGACTGGTCACCGCGACCAGCGCGCGGCGATCCGATCCGCGCGGCAGCGGCAGCAGGATCACATTGTCGCCTACCTTGTCACGCAGGCCATCCAGTTTCTGTTCAGGCAGACTGCCGATAGCGAAATGAAGGAACGAGAACCTGCCAAGTTCCTCGAATGGAATGTCGTTCCCCTGGAACGAGGCGACCTGCTCGACCATGGCCGCGACCTGGTCGCGACGTGTCTGCAGTCCCTGCCTGCGCTGAACCAGGGCGGTCACGCGCTGCTCAAGCTGCGCCAGCGTCTCCTCGATCCGATCCAGCGACGCGGCCTCGGGCTCGGCGCGCATCTCGGGCGGCGCACCCAGGGCGAGCACGCGACGCAGTTCCGCGATGCCGCCGCGCACCCGATCACAGCGGACGCGTTGCTCACTCCGGTCGGGCGGCTCAAGCGGAGCCGTTTCCGGCCCCGCCCTGGTGCGCGCGATATGCATGACGCCCAGACGCCCCAACCCCCGCAGCACGGCACGCTCATCGCGGTCAAGCACGACCGCGCTCAGGCGCATCATGGGAACCGCGCTAAACACGCGCCACCTCCCCCGAGGGATGAGGAATCAGCCGCGACCGCACGGCGCGCGGATCAAGCCCCATTCGCATGCCTTCGGAGAGCGTGATGAGATTGGCCAGTTCGATGCGGCGGATCGCCACGTAGCCGATAACGGCCCCGACACCCATATGGCTGCGGCGGAAAGCCGCATTGGCCAGGCGCAGAAAGCGACTCCAGGCCAGGGATTCGAGGTCCGTGGCTTCCACCGGCGTCGGCGCGGCATCGATGACACGCCCGATCGCCTGAGCCGCCATCGACTGCAGGTCAGGTGCAGCCAGCATGGCGGCAAACCTTCTTCGGGAAAGAGACGCGCCGGCGACATACATCCCGGCGAGCATCGCCGGTTTCAGTCTGTAATGGAACAAGCCGCGTGCAGCCAGCATCAGAAGGAACGTGCCGGCTTCCTGGCCTGCCAGGGAAAGCACATCCCCTCGCTCCTCGCCCATCAGGCACTGGGCGCGTCGCAGCAGTTCACGCAGGTAGCCGCAGTCTACGGCTGTTTCGAGGATGAATGGACGGGGTTGCGCCCGGTAAGCGTCGCGAGCCGCCGCCATCGCCTCCTGCAGCGGTCCAGGTGGCAGCGCCGCCACGAAGGCATCGAAAGAGCGGGCCTCCGCGATCCCGGTCACGTCGAGCGCCAGGCCATCAGGCAGGTCGATCAGGTGCGGACGGAGCAGATCCAGCGCGGTTCCATTTGCGAACCCGCGGGCAAGAACCTTCACGTTTTCCGCCTGAAAGCGGACGCGCTGCCACGACAGGAGAGCGGCGCCCGCTCCCGTCATCGCCGCAGCGAGGTCAGAAATCTCGCGCACACACTCCGCTACCATCAGGCGCTGGAGATCAGGGGCGGACCGGAGGCGCGCGTCGGGGTACAGGCTGCGCGAAAGCTCGGAGACCGTACGGATGCGACTCAACTCGTCCAGATGCGCGCCTTCGGCCAGACGGCTGCATCGTCCGTGCAGTCGCGCGGACAGGAAGTCCAAGTCTTTCGGAACCGGCATCGTCAGGGTCATCGCGACGTTCCGATCGCATTATCTACCGCTGTCGTCCGCGCACACACCGCAGCACGGCCGATACGGCGTTCAGGCGCGTGGCGTCATCCAGACGGATCTGCTCCTGGATGTCACGGCCAGCCTGCTCGAGTCGCTCCTGCTTCTGACGCGTCACGTCATCCTCGGCTCGTGCCAGGATCTGGTCGGCCTCCGTCCGCGTCTCGCGACGGGCCTGCTCAACGATGCCCTGCGCTCGTTGCCGGGCGGCCGCAAGCACGTACTCGGCTTCCTCCCTGGTGGACTTCAGGATGAGCTTGGCTTCCCCTTCTGCCTCGATCACCTTCTGGATCACATCGCGCATGTCAGTCCCCGTTCGGCCACGGCCTACTCCTCGGCATCGAGAGCATCGAGAACCGCCTTCGCCGACTTCGCATCGACGACGCGACGGTAGAAGCCGGGGGTCTTCAGCAACCGGACCACCTCGGCCAGGGCCTGAATGTGCGGTCCAGGTTCGTTCACGCTGGCCAGTACCAGAAAGACGATATGCACCGGGGCACCGTCGACGGCGTCAAAGTCAATGCCGCGGGCGGATGTGCCTACGGCCACACGCAACCCGGTAATCGAGGCATGTTTGCCGTGCGGCACGGCACACCCCTCGCCGATGCCGGTGGTGCCATCGGCCTCGCGTTGGCAGACGGCGCCCAGCGCCGCATCGCGGTCCGAGATGCGACCGGCCCGCACAAGAACATCGACCAGCTCGGCAAAGCACTCTTCCTTGTCAACGCTCTCCATCCCAACCTTGACCAGGGATTCGTCGAGCACATCACGCAGTCTCATCCCGTTCTCTCCTCGCCCGGCGCAAGCAGGCAAGCGGCCGCACAGACAATCCATCTACGGACTGATGCTACTACAACTCTTCTGGGGCTGCAACCCACGGTGGCGTCGGCTTTTCCATTACGAGCCACTCAGTTGACTGCTCTGGGTCAGAGGCAAGTCGGGCTCAATCATCCGGTTTCACAGGTTCAAAATACCGTGAGAAATGCTCAGCCTTTGACCGCTGACTGTCTTCTGCGAGTGAACAGTCGTGTCATTGGTCCCGCCCACCCCGACGGCACGCCGTCAGCGGTCACGAGTCTGGGCTGCAGACTCTGAAGAACCGGGTCGGGCCGTCACTGGTGGACACGGGTAGCGTGTTCGTCATGCCGTTGCCGGTGACTATGGGGCCGAACGGCTGCCAGTTGTGGTTGACCAGGTTCGTGCATGACTCGGCTTGGTACGTCCGTCCGAAGTCGGACGGCCACGAGAGCGTGTGAACGCCATCACCCAAACTCGCCACTGGCTTGCCTGTCGGCAGCGGGTACCCGCCCGTTACCACCAGGTCATCCAGACGGCAGTTGCCGCCGAAGGCGACACCCGGAAACTGGCTCCCAGACAAAGGAACGCAACGCAGCCAGGGACCTTGGCCGCCAGTTCCCGCAACGCCGGGCAACCGCTCGCCACCCGTCCATTCGACAGCCGTGCCGTCCAGGAAGACGGCGAAGCACGCGCCCGTGGGGGCCGCCAGATAGGCGAGGTGAATGGAGAGACGGTGAAACACATGGGGTGGCGACCAGGTGTCCTGGCCCACCTTGCGGCTGGAGGCGATCACCGAGGCGACGCCCGTGTTAGGCTTCTGGGCGAAGACGCAGAGGTTCGAGTTGGCGTTTGCCCAGAGCACCAGCTGCGGCGAACCAGTCGTGGGCGGGGCGTCCTCGCTCAGAACGAACGCCATCAGCATATCCATCCAGACGTGCTGTTGGCCGCCCCTGACGGCGTTCACAAGCCAGGAGCCTTCCGTCCTGATGACCGCATAGCGCGTATGGTTGGTCTGTATCGGAAAGTCGGTGACGCCAACCGGCAACGGCGTGTTGGTCGCGAAAGACGTGTCGGTCGCCGAACCGTACCAGCCACGGGACCCCTTGACGTGTGCATTGTTGGCATACTGCTCGAACGATTCCTGGAACGGAATGGCATTCGTCAGTGCTGGAAGCTCCGAGTACGCGAGCGGGCGAACGCACAAGACGGTGCCCGGCGACATGGGCACAATCACAATGCCCCCGGCCCGACACAGGTTAGCGATGGCACCTGCCACGAAGAGGGCGGGCAGGAATCTGCTGAGGATATGTGTCACCCGCTCCTCACCTTCCCGTCTCACACCCAATCTGCGGCTGGCGACGGGCCATTCGTTCGGCCTTTCGTTCACCCCGGTCCCTGGCCGTAAGTCCCGCCGAGTGTCCCCGACATCCACGGCGTTGCCCGGTTCCACGCCATGATCCGCGCGCACAATTCACGGGCGACATCAGCATGCTCGCCGCTCGGCGCCAGGTTGCGTTGCTCGAACGGATCGTTCGCCAGATCGTAGAACGCGAACGGCCGATCGGTCACGATCCGGTCCGGCGCACCCGTGCGCAGGGCCGACATGACGCCATAGAGGTGCGTAGGCGTGCGGACGGCGATTTCGCCGCCGATGTTCTCGATGAATGAGGCGCCATCGCCGATACGGTCGCTTGCGCCCCGCAGGACCGGAGCGAGATCGCGCCCTTGCATGTGTGCCGGAACGGCAAGCCCCGCCAGACTCAGAAGCGTCGGCGCCACGTCGACCAGCGACGCGACGTGTTGCACCGGCGTGGCCGGGCCAAGTTGTCCCGGCCACGAGAGGATCCACGGTATGCGAACTGCCTCCTGGTTGATCGAGTGCTTGTTCCACAGATGATGACTGCCGAGGTTGTCGCCGTGGTCTGACGTGAACAACACGATGGTTTCCTCGCGCAAGCCGCATGCCTCCAGGCGGTCCAGAATGGCGCCGACCTGCGCGTCCACGGCGTCCACCATGCCGGCGTAGTCGGCGTACAGTCTGTGGAGGTCGTAGCCTTCGGGCAGACGGTCGGCCCACGGGAGCTTCGCGCGGTAATGCAGATGGTCGTAGAGGTAGATCTTGAACGCCTCCTCGTCGTGGTAGGCCCGACCGTCCCGAAGCGTGTTCGGCCGAAGCGGCAGGTCGACGCCCGCGTAGCGCTGCCGGTGGCGGGTCGGCACGTCGAAGTAAGGCATGTGGGGCAGACAGAGGTTGTGGAAGAGGAAGAAGGGCCGGTCATGGGGTCCGGCCAGGAAACCGCACGTCTCGGCCACTTCGAGATCGGGACCGTACCCTTCCTGCACCCAACTGCGCCCGGTTTCGTCGCTGTAAGTCTGCCCGCTGTTCCGGTGGTCGACCCGCGGGTAGACCGCGCGCTCGAAACCCAGCAGGCGGGGAAGCGGCTTGAGATGCCACTTGCCCACCAGCCGGGTTTCGTAGCCCGCGGCGTGCAGCAGTTCCGGCAACGTCGCGTCGGGGAAGTGTCGCCGCTGCTCCTCCGGTTCGCCCACGCAGCCGAGCATGCCGGTGCAAGTGCGACTGTACTGCCCGGACAGCAGACTCGCGCGTGCGGGCGTGCAGAGGGGATTCGGCGTCACCGCATGCTCGAAGCGCACGCCGCCCGCGGCCAAGCGGTCAATGTGCGGCGTCCGGATTGCCGGGTGCCCGTAGCAACCCAGTTCGAAGGGGCGCAACTGGTCCGACAGGAGCACCAGGATGTTCGGGCGGCGAGGCGTCATCCATGCGCTCCCCATCCACCCTCAGAACACGGAGATCACGGTTCCCTTGGGGGCAGGGAATGCGGCCATGAACTCGGCGTCCTGCACCTGCGGCGAAGCCGTATACGCCCCGCCGATGGTGCCGGACCAGTAGTACCCGATCGCCTGCACATCGCTGAAGGTGCGTGTCGCGTAGGTGGCACCGATGTCGTTGAGCCGGTTGTTGCTGTTGGCCGGGTTGAAGGTCGCCCAAGTCTCGGTGGCGGGGTTCGAGATCGTCAGCCAGCCGACCGAGCTGCTTGACGAGTTGCTGACGTAGTACTGCGAACCGTCCCGGACGACGATCCGGTGGACGCCGGTGCCGCCGGACGCGACGCCCGTATCGGCGACGTAGATCCGCAGCGTACACCCCGATGACAGAACCAAGGTCTTGTCCGTTCCGCTCAGGTAATCCGCCTTCAGCCACACGACAGAGCCGGCGGCTTCGCCGAGGCCGCTCCCACCACGGAATCTGATCGTGTCGGTCGTGGTGCTGTCGAGAACACCGATCTGGGTCTGCGGCTTCGAACCAGTCAGCGCCACGTCGTATACGATCGAGTTCCATCCGCCGTAAAAGCGCGCACTGGTGCCACTGTAGTTGGCAGACGGCGAGAGCAACACCGTGTCGCTGAACGGAATGTACCTGCGGGAATCTTTGGTGTCCGGATTGCCACCGTAGTCGAACAACTGGTTCTCCGAAGTGGGCGAGGTCTGGAAAGGCTGGTAAATTGCCGGCGGGTTAGCGACGTAGTTTCCCCCCCAGTCCACGACCGTGAACGGCGCCGCCGCAGACGGCAACACCCACGCCAGCACCAACCCCAACACGACACCCCGCGACAGGCTGCATGGTCCTCTCATGACACACCCCTTCCCTCTTTCCACATGGCCGGTTGCACGATCTACGGATCACGTCCAAACTGTACTATTTACGTTGTTCGCTTGTAAGCCATACAGTTTGTTGACACAATAGCCGCAAGACCATGGCACGCACTAAAGTCATACGCACGCTGCCGGCCCTGGCGAAAACCTGTGGCACCTTCCGCGGGTTTCGCGCCGGCGAGAACCATGGGGAACGGGTCCGCGACGAACTGCGCGCCGCGATCCGATGCCTACGCACCTCGCGTTGGCAGCCGTTCTACGCCATGCGCGATGTGGCCGACCACTTCAGGGTATCGGTGCCCACGGTCTCCGCCATCTACCGGCGACTGGCCGCCGAAGGGTTGCTGGTGGTCTCACGGGGTTCCATGACCACCGTGCGTCCGGGCGGACGGAAGAAGCCCCGCGCGCGCCTGACGGGGGTGGTCGCCATGCCGGTCTGGACCCCCGGTTTTCTGGTGCAGAGCGACTACCGCATCTTCCACATCGAGTGTCAACGCGAACTCCAGCGCCATGACATGGTGGGTTTGCCGGTCTTTTTCCAGCAGGAGGAGGAGCTGACACCGGAATTCGCCCGTCAAGTCTGCCGGATGAAACCGGACGCCGTGCTCTGGCGACTGCCGGCCGCCTCGGACCGGCAGACGCTGGAGGTCATTGCCGACTCGGGCACCCACGTCGTGACCATCCTGGACCAGACGCTCGACCTGCCGGGAGGTTCCTACCGGGTGAATACGCTGGACGCCCTGCGGCAAGCCTTCAGCCCGTGGAAGCAGAACGGAATCCGGCGTCTGCTCGTTCCACTCGGACAGCGCCTGCACCGTACCGACGAGGTCGAGCTCGAAACCATAGCCCGCCAGTCGGGACTGGAAACCATCTTCATTGCGCGTGAGCCGCTGGAGCCGTCGGCGGATTACGTCAGCCGGCTTGAGGCGTTGACCTCCCCGGATGACTGCGGAACCGTGTTCCTGCGCCGCCCCTTCTACCTGACGCTGTGGGTTCAGGCCCCCGCGCGGATGGCCGCACTGATGGCGCGGCGCCGAACCCTGCTGCTGGGCGAATTCGACGTGCCGTTTCTGCAGATCGAGGAGCATTCGGCCGACCGGATTGTTGTCGACTGGCACGGCATCGCCCTCCGCGTGGCCGCCGACATTGCCAATGGGACGGTGCCTTCCCCGCGCCAGCGGGTGGTCTTCGATGCCATCTGGAAACCAGGGCTGCCGGCACATTAGTGTCTGCATACTGTTCGTCTTTGACGGGCCGCCGGCTTTGTGGGACGCTGTGGAAATGCAGATAGACACTGCCATGTGCGAGGGATTCACGCCGAGTTTGACCACGCACATCGCGCCGGGACTGGAACTCGAGATCGCCCCCCCGCGCCTGCTGGACGGCACGGGACTGAGTACGACGACTGGGGTGATCGCGCCCGACGGCGGGGCGTGGCACTGCGCGCTGGGGCCCATCACGCTGGTCTGCACCATACGCCGTGAAAGCGACCGATGGGAAGTGACGCTTCGGTTGACCAATGCGGGCCCCGACCGCGAGCTCGCCGTGCGCTACCCGGTGCTGCACTACCGGTTCCCTGATGGAACGCCGCTCCGCGAATTCGATCCGCTCTTCGGTGGCGTGCTGGAGAAGCACACGCTCTGGATCGAGCGCTGGTATCCAGGCAACGCCAGCCTGTGCGCGAGCTTCGTCGCCGCGCCGCGGCAGGCCGTGGGCCTGGCCATGCGCAACGACCAGCAGCGGCGCGTTCGCCTCTACCACCTGCCCGCCGCAACCACCGGCCACATGAGCCTGGAACTCGAGCGGGTCCTGATCCGGCGCGGCGAGACGCTGGACCTGCCCTCGGCCTACATCGCCACGGGGTGCCACTGGGGCGACGTGCTGCGCCCCTATCGCGACTGGCTGCAGGCCACTTATCGGCGGCCGCTGCCGCTCTGCGATTGGTACTGGAACGGGGCCTTCATCGAGAATCGCTACGCGCACTGTGTCGCGCCGACGGCGCCGGCCAGCGGCCCCGATGGCGTGTGGACGTTCGACAACCGCCATGCCCCCCAGACGGTCGACGGGCTCAAGACCGAGATGGACAAGGCCTTCGCCCTCTTCGATCAGCGCGGCCTCAAGCCGCTCTTCTACCAGTTCGGCTGGTGGCAGGCGATGGCCACCCACCCCGGCACGTTCGTCTTCGACACTGTGATCGGCGACTGCCTGGCGCACCACGCGCTGATCGCGCCGCTGATCGAGTACGCGCATCGCAGAGGCGGGCGGACCTTCCTCTACACGAATTTCATCGCGGCCGGGGACGACTCCCGGCTTTTCAGTGAACACCCGGAATATTTCGCGCGCGAACCGGGTGGGCGGCCCGTGCGCAACGCGTCGTACCCCATGTACATGCTCTGTCCGGGCGCGCCCGGAATCCGCGACTACTGGGACGCGGTGCTGCGGCACATCCTGCTGGACCTGGATGCCGATGGCATCTTCCTCGATCAGGTGGGCGGTGGCGCACCCAACGCGTACTGCTACGACCCGGCCCACGCGCATGCGCATCCCGACGCCTACGGCCGCGACTACCTGGCGCTGCTCGATTTCGTGGCCCGGCGGGCGCGCGAGATCAAGCCCGACTGCTTCATCGGCGGCGAACTGACCTCGGACATCCGCTCCCTCTGGTGCGACCAGATGCAGGGGGTCGGCTACAGCAGGCCGAAGGAACGGTCATTTGCCTCGCCCGCCGAGGCAGCCGCCGCACCACCATCTGAGCACTTCGCCTTCATGAGCTTTATCAACCCCGAGATCGCGCATCTGCCGTCGGCACCAGACTACGTGGCCCGCGGGTGCCCGGGGCAGCCGGACGATGCGCTCTGGAGCCAGTACCGGTCGGTCTTCCGCGCCGGCCTGCAGCCCTGCCTGACCGAGCCCATCGGCGCGACGGCCTATCTGTTCGGACCGGTCAACGGCGAGGCGATCCTCGCCACCCAGGCGTGTGACGAGGTGGGCGAGGTCACGGTCACACTGCCAACGCGACTGTTCCCGGTGGCAGGGGGCACGCACTTGGCGCGAACGGCCGGCGATTCGAGCGTGCGCGTGGAAGCGGGGAAAGAGCCACGATTCTATCTTTTGAAGGAGGCGTTTGCAGAACCCCCGGCGTCGCGGAGCTCCGCCCTCCCGTTGTCCGCCGAAAGAGACCTCTTTGGGAGGGGCGAGCTCCGCGAGCCCGGCAACTCGAGGGGTTCTTCAAGAGGCTCGAAGGAGTAACCCTATGCTGATCGAACGTGCGATGAACAACCCCGTGGTCCGCCTGTCTGACGTAACCCCCTCGGCCCCGGGACTCGAGGTGATGTGCGCCTTCAATGCCGGCGCCACGCTGTACGAAGGTGAAACCGTTCTGCTCGTGCGCGTGGCGGAACGCCCCGTGCCACGCAGGGGGTATGTCAGCACGGCCTTCTTGGACCCGGAGCGGCCCGGCAAGCTGCATGAGCTGCACGTTCGGCGCGACGATCCCGATCTTGTCGCCACCGATCCGCGCTGCTTTACGTACCGCGGCGTGTTCTACCTCACGAGCATCAGTCACCTGCGCCTGGCCCGCAGTCGCGACGGCCGGCATTTCAAGGTCGCCAAACGGCCGGCGCTGGCGCCGGCGACTGCAGCGGAAGTCTACGGCTGCGAGGATCCGCGCATCACGAAGCTCGGGGCCTGGTACTACATCAACTACAGCTCCATCGCGCCGACCGGCGTCAGCACGAGCCTGGCGCGCACGCGCGACTTCCGCACCTACGAGCGACTGGGAATCATGTTCGCCCCCGACAACAAGGACATTGCCATCTTCCCGAAGAAGGTCGGCGGCAGTTACGCGTGCTTCCACCGTCCGAGTACCAAGCACATCGGACCGCCCGCCATGTGGCTGGCCTTTTCGGACAACCTGCTCGACTGGGGCCGACATCACTACATTCTGGGCCCACGGGCGGGCTTCTGGGACAGCGAGCGTGTCGGGTGCGGCCCGGCGCCCATCCGCACGTCGCGCGGCTGGTTGCAGTTCTACCACGGGGCGAACGAGAAAGTGCGCTACTGCGTCGGTGCGGTGTTGCTCGATCTGGAACATCCGTGGAAGGTTCTGGCCCGCTCACGGGACCCGCTGCTGGAACCGCAGGCCCCCTACGAAACCAAGGGCTTCCTGCCCAACGTCATCTTCCATAACGGCTTGGTCGAGCGGCCCGGCGGCGTGGTGGATCTGTACTACGGCGCGGCGGACGAAACCACCTGTGTGGCAACTGTGAAGATCGCGGACGTGCTGGAGTGGCTGTCGCCATGACCGGTACCGCACCGGTCCAGTACGACCCCCGCTCGTTCGTGATCCACGGTCGGCGCCGGCTGCTGATCAGCGGCGAGGTGCACTACGCGCGGTCGCCGCGGGCGGAATGGCCGGCCCTGTTGGACCGCAGCCGGGCGTGCGGACTCAACACCATCGCAACCTACGTCTTCTGGAACTGGCACGAACCGGAACGCGACCGCTTGGCGTTCACGGGCGATCACGACTTGCGGGCGTTTGTCGAACTCTGCGGCGAGCGGGGCCTCAATGTGCTCCTGCGCCTCGGCCCCTACTGCTGTGCCGAATGGAACTACGGCGGCTACCCGGCGTGGCTGCGCGAGGAGCCGGGGATCACGATCCGCACCTGGAGCGATCCGTACCTCCGGCGCGTCGAGACCTACTTCAGCCGCCTCTGCGCCGAGATCCGGCCGTGCCTGGCCACGAACGGCGGGCCCGTGGTGCTCTGCCAGGTGGAGAACGAATATGCAAACGTGGCCAAACGCTACGGCAATGAGGGCCAGCGCTACCTGGCCTGGATGGCCGATCTGGCCCGCGAACGGGGCATTGACGTGCCGATCATCATGTGCGAGGGCGCGGCGGAAGGCGCCATCGAAACCGTGAACGGCTTCTCCATCCCGGACGCCCGGAGCGCCGCCTTCCGAGCCGCACACCCCGACCTGCCGATGATCTGGACCGAGTTCTGGCCGGCTTGGTACGACACGTGGGGCTTCCAGCCGCACCGACGCGACGCGCGCAACATCGCGCGCCATCTGCTCCATTTCGTGAGCCGCGGCGGCTCCGGTTGGAACTATTACATGTGGCACGGCGGCACGAACTTCGGCCGCACAAGCATGTACCTGCAGACGACCAGCTACGGATTCGACGCGCCGCTCGACGAACATGGCCGCCTGACGGTCAAGGGCGCCTATCTCGCGCGCCTGCACGCCGCCCTGGCCGGGCAGGAAGACCTGCTGCTGGGCGGCGAACGCCTGACGGAACAGCAGGACGCGGGCGGCGCGCGCACGACCTGGCAGCTGGGCCGGCGCGCGTGCGCTGTCGAACTGTCCGACGGCAACGGCCGGCTCGTGGGGCCGCGCGGTCGCGTCCTCTTCGACGTCGAAGCCACATGGCAGGACATCGCAGATCGCCCATGCCGCGTGACGCGCGCCCGGCCATGGACTAACCCCTGGGGGGCCTCGCTCGTGCCGGCCGACTGGCAGTGCGCCCCTGAGCCGTTTCCTTCGCAACGGACGGATTCTGGAGTCACGGCCGCCAATCCCGTTGAGCAACTCGGCCTCACCCGCGACCGGTCCGATTACTGCTGGTACAGCACGACACTGCAGGTCGACCGGGATGGCCCCGTTGCGCTTGAGATCCCGTACGGCGCGGACGCCTTCTACGTCTACCTGGACGAGCGCCTGGCGGCGCAGTCGCAGCCGCCATTCCGCGAGAACCGTGGTCCCACGCAGCCGGACTCGCCGTGGCCGCCAGCCAACTCCCTCGAGGCCCAGGTGCGGAATGGCTTCCACCACACGTTCTCCTTCTTCGCCTCGCGGGGCACGCACCGGCTGGACCTGCTCGCCGTTGCACTCGGCCTGGTCAAGGGCGACTGGCAGATCGCCGGGCCCATGGACACGGAACGCAAGGGCATCTGGCATCCTGTCACGGCCAATGGCCGCGTGCTGACGCCCTGGGTGATGCGATCCGGCCTGCAGGGCGAAGCCCGGCTCCCCGCCGCATGGCACCCGCTTCCGCCACAGCCGCGTCCCTGCACCTGGTACCGGGCCTCATTCACGCTGCCGGTCGCCCGGTTGGTCGCCGATGCCGACTGGCGCCTGGATGCCGCCGGACTCGGCAAGGGTCTCGCTTTCCTCAACGGGCATGCCTTGGGCCGCTACTGGCTCATCGCCGGGCATGGCTACGGTGCGGACGAGACCTGGCACAACGCGACCCTCGACGGACTCTCGACCGGACCTGAAGGCGAGCCGACCCAGCGCCACTACCGGATACCTTCCTGCTGGCTGCAGGCCGCCAACACGCTCGTGCTCTTCGAGGAGCAGGCCGCCCTGCCGACCGGTGTGCGGGTCGACGAGCGGCGCCACCGGTCCACAACCGCATGAGGACGACTTGATGATGACATGGAAGCAGAACTGGAACGAGACGCGTGAACATCTGACCGCCTGGTGGCGTCACGAAGGACTGGCCATCGGCATGTGGGGCACCCCGCCGGCACAAGGGCCGCGCCATGACACCGTCGCGGCTCCCGCCCGGGCCCGGTCGACCCGGGACTTCTTCACGGACGGCGCCGCGCGTGCACTGCGCAACCACCACCACCTTGCCGGCTGCGACTTCCCGGCCGATATCCTGCCGATCTCCGAAACCGACATCGGCCCCGGCTCCCTGGCACTCCTTCTCGGTTCGGAACCGGGCTTCTCCCCGGCAACCGTCTGGTTCGAACCCAGCATCCATCGCTGTACGGCGCCCGAATCACTTCCCCCATTCGTCTTCGACCCTTCCAACCCATGGTGGCAGACGACCGAGGCAACACTCCGCGCCTGCGCCCGCCTGGCGTCCGGCAAGTACATGGTTGGCTGCCCGGACCTGTGCGAGAACATCGACATTCTCGCCGCCCTGCGCGACCCGCAGACGCTCATGATCGACATGCTCGAGCGCCCGGAATGGGTCGAGCGAAAGGTCAGCGAGATCAACCAGGTGTGGTTTGCCGCGTACCAGCGGGTCTACGACATCATCAGGCTCCCCGACGGCAGTTCAACCTTTGGGGCTTTTCGCGTCTGGGGTCCCGGCAAGACGGCCAAGGTGCAATGCGATGCCTCGGCCATGTTCTCCCCTGAGATGTTCAGGCGCTTCGTCGTGCCCGGCCTGACCGAACAGTGCGAGTGGCTCGACTTCTCCCTGTATCACCTGGACGGCACCCAGGCCATGGGCCATCTGGATGCACTGCTGGAGATTGAGGCGCTCGATGCAATCGAATGGACGCCCCAGGCGGGGATCGAGGATGGCGGGCACCGTCGCTGGTTCCCGCTGTACAAGCGCATTCTCGACGCCGGCAAGTCGGTCCAGGTGGTCGGCGTCCACGCGAACGACCTCCCCCGGCTCCTGGATGCCATCGGCGGCAAGGGTGTCTATGCGTTGACATCGTTCGCCAGTGTTGCGGAAGCCGACGCGGTCATGGCCCTGGTGGAACCTTACCGGTAAGGCCGGTGTGAGCCGCCCCTACCCCGCCAGTTCGACAAGGCCCGCGGGCGGAACGGCAATCGCGTGCACCCCTGCCGGAAAACTGTGCGGACCTGACGAAACCATCCGCCCACAACAGTCCTTCACCGTGACCTGGCGGCGGCCGGCATTCCGTTCGCATTCCAGAATCACACGGTTCCGGCGCGTGCCGTTGACGATCCAGCAGCTGCGGGGCGGTTGCGGCCCCAGCGGCGCGAGCCCGTCGGCGTAAACGGCAACAACGCGCTCCGTCGCCGATGACGCACGGATCGCGGGATACAGGTGCTGGGGGTAGAGCGGCTCAAGCGCGCCATCCAGCAGCACCGCGCGGTGCTCCAGCCACCACCCCAGCCAGAAGCGGACCATGGCCTGGTGATCGGCCGGCAGCCGGTCCAGCAGCACGGAGATCTGCGGCACGCCAAACAGCACGTTCACAAGTTGCAGCGCCGCCGAGGCGACGGGCTCGTCGGGATGCCACATCAACATGTCCGAATGGCAGGCCGTGGCGCCACAGAGCAGCCGGACATCCATCATGGCCCGGCGGTTCGTGTGGGCATCGTAGGGGCAGTCGTTGGCGCGGAAGCAGTTGCCGAAGGTGCGCATCAGCGGCCCGATGTAGCTCTGGCGGAACTCGACCAGCACGTCCGGATCGCGCGCCCGCAGCCGATGCATGGCGTCGGTCAGCAGACGGACGGTCGCCTCGTTGACGTCGCCGAAGTCCCGGCCGTCGACCGCGCGACACGGGGCGTCATCGGTGAGCCAGATGGAATCGACGAAGTCAAACTTGAACCCATCAAGCGACCACTCGGCCTGCGCCCGTTCCCAGGTCGCCACCAGGTGCTCGCGAACCTCGGGATAGCGCGGGTCGAGAACATGGGCGCCCATGGTCAGACGGCCGCGTTGCAGCACGCGCGTCTTGAACCGGGCGTAGGTCCGGCTCTCGGGGCCGACAAATGGCACGGCGTACCACAGCAGGAACGCCAGTCCCAAATCGCGAACCGCGCCGACAAATCCGGTGAAGTCGGAGAACCGATGCGGCTGCCAGTCGCCCGTGCTGGCATATCCGCGCGTGGCGTCGGCGGTCTGCCAGCCATCGTCGACAATCAAGGCCGCGCAGCCCAACTCACGGGCGATCCGGCATTGCGCCAGGACACGGTCCACGTCAAGGTGCTTGTGGAAGGCGTACCACGTTGAGTAGACAGGAAGACGGCCGCGATCTGGAACCGGTCCGGGGCGTCCCTCGGGTTGCGCGGCCCACCAGTCGGCAACCTCGGCAAGACTCTGATGGTAGGGGATATCGCGCCGGTCCAGTCGCACGCGCACAACGAAGGCGCAGGCTGGCTCCCGCTGACTCGCGAAGAGGGTCCAGGCGCCGAAGATGCGGCCGTCCTCCTCGACGACCGCCGCTCCCAGCGTGCTCGCGTGCAGGGCATCGGAGCCGGCCGCCGTCAATCGGTTCCGTCCGTCCTGACTGAACAGGCAGGCTACAGGAGCGTGGCTGCAGGCGCGGGCATTCACCCCGGTAACATCGCCCCAATAGGGGGTGAGCCCCCGGTCCGCCCGGCTGTCGGGGCGCCACAAGCCACCGATATCCAGGCCCGGCATTTCCCAGCGCAACTGCAACCGGGTCGGCGAGGCGGGGGTGGACGACTGCAGGGAGAGCTCGATCTCGGCCAGGCC
>CAYQJG010000020.1:37914-55111 GCA_964417715.1 uncultured Lentisphaerales bacterium
CTCAGCACGTAGACATGCCCCGCTTCGACCGGCAAACCGCCGGGTCCGCAGGTGCCCGCGGCGTCTGCCGTCAGGTCCTCATAGCGTGCGCCTTTCCGCGCCGCCAGCACGCCCGACCGCAGCGCAAACAGCACACCACGCTTTCCGCGTTCGGGTGCCCAGCTCACGCCGAGGCCATCGGGCAGCAGTGTGCGGGTGTGCATGAGAGGAAGCACGCGGCGATAGGCCTGATTGGCGATCCGCAGCGCCGCACCGGCAGACCGGTCGATGCGCACAGGTTTCTCGCCCTTGCGGCGGATCCAGAGGGGCATCGATGGCGGAGCCATGTTGGCGAGCAGGCGGAAGTACGTCGTAAGCTTCTCCTCGTCCCGCATGCGGACGGAAGTGCCGGAAACTGGAATGACCGTCTGGCCGCTCGCCACGGCGCAACGGTAGGCCAGCGGCTCGCAGCCTGGCGCCGAGTAGTTGCCGTGCACGCCGTGCTGCGGCTGCCCCCAGGGCCCAAGCGATTCAATGAGCATGTGCAGCCCGGCCTTCTGCCAGGCCGCCATCATGGTCGCCGCCGCACGCCACTGCGTGTGGACCGACAACTTGCCGCGGTGCACGTCACCCGGCGCGCCGGGGTCCGGCGTGTTGAAACTCACGGGCATCCACCCGAAATTGTAGAAGGAGTCGTAGAGGAACCCCCGCACGCCCGTGGCCTTGGCGCCGCGGGTGATTGCCTGCCGGAACATGGGACCAAAGGCGCTCGTCAGATCCATGCCGCGGATGACGTCATATCCGGACCCGTAGAAATGCCGGCCGTCCGCCAGTTTGAGGACTTCGCCCGTGTGCTCCCAGAGATAGGGGGAGACCATGCTCTGGTGCGAGCCGATCCAACTGATCACATCCACGCCGTCGCGCGCGGCGTCGCGCGTCAGTCGCTGGTAGCCCTTCGCCCCCCCAAGCAACCGCGCGACTTCATACTCGTGCGGGCAGCACATGTTGCCCTGGAGCCACCTGGGCAACTTGCCTTCCCGCGTCCGGGTCATGTCGTTTTCCCACAGCGGATCGATGAACACCTGCTGGAACCCAAGCGCGGCGGCCGCAGGCAGCAGGTCCCGGCGATAGGTATCCGCATCGAAGTGGTGCCAGTAGTTCTGTGCAAGCGTGGTCCGGCTCGGAGTGCGATGCATCGCGAACTCGCCCAGCACATTGTCCATGTCCGCGTCATAGACCCGGGTCCATGCATTCAGGTGGGCGGTTTCGTCGCCGACGTCGGTGCAGAGCCCGATGAATTTGCGGACCGTCTCCCCGCGCCGCGTCTGGTCGAAGATGTGTTTGTCAAAATGCCGGATGGCCGGTTCGCCGGCGTCGCGCGTCACGATCGTGCGAATGAGTCCGCAGTTATCGAACACACCAATCAGTGCCGCACCGTCCCGGCACTGGTAGTCGAAGCCCTGCTCGGAGGCCCACCGCGGCACGTCGTGCGTCATGGCGGGGTTCAACGGGTACGGGATGCGCGCCGATGTGTTGTAGTTCGTCCCGCCGCGCAACGTCACACGGGGTTCCGTGCCCATCTGCTGGCGCAGCAGCGTGATGCCCTCCGCGCGTCCGTCCAGTTCCCACGTGGCGCGGTCGAGCAGGTAGTACACCGAGCGGCGAGGCGACTGGAACCGGAACTGGTAGCTGAAGCCCGCATAGGCCTGGTCGCCAAAGGTGCGCTCCCCGGCCTCCAGTATCCAGTCCATGCGATCCTCGGCCACGGGCCGTCCGTCCCAGGGGCGTGTGCTCCAGAGCGGATCGAGCGAGTGATCCAAGGCCACTTGCGCGGCGCCCGCCACGCCGATGGCACGGGTCTTGATCACCGCGCGGCGCGGCGTGGCGTGGATGCCGATGATCTCGTAGCGGTCATAGTCGATGCCGTCCAGCGTCTGCGTAAACGGTCGTATTGGGAGTTCCCCTCCGCGGACGAGCCGTCCCGCGATGCGGATACGCCCCAAGCCCAGCAATCGGCCGGCACGGGTCTTCAACTCGATTTCGGCCTGCCCCACTCTGATCCATTTGTCCATGCCTGCTCCCATCACGGCCATCGCGCCCGCACGCGGAAGAACATGCTCGGACTGACCGCGGGCGCATTGGTCCACGCCCGCGTCCCGCCGAAGCCGGGCAGGTCCACCCCGCCGATGCAATTCGACCACGCTGCCGAGGTCAGCGTCAATGTCTTCTGTACGGTGTAGAATCGCCCCGTCACACTGTCCCAGACCACGACAACCCCCCCGCCCGTCGGCTTCAGCACCTGCGTGACGGCGAACCGGCTGGCGCGGTTTGTCGGTATCGTCCCGGCGACAAACTCATCGTGGTTGAGCGAACCGTCGTCATCCCAGTCCTCTCCCGCGCCGCCTTTCACGCGGTTCGTGCCGCCGAAGTTCGCGATCTCCCAGTTGTCGTCCATCCCGTCGCCATCGGCATCCGTTGCCAGTGGCGTGGGGAAAGTGAAGGCAGCGGCCGTGAGTTCCACGTCCTGCACGCGGAGGTTCATGGTGCTCGCCGCAGCCGAGCCGGCCGAACAGGACCAGTAGTACCCCAGCCCCTGGACATCGTCAAAGACGCGCGGCACATAGGACGAGTCGATATCGTTCAGTCGGCGGTCGCCGTTGGCCGGGTTGAAGGTGGCCCAGTTCTCCGTCGTGGGATCGGCGACGGTCAGCCAGCCCACATCGGCCTTCGATGTCTGACTCACGTAGTACTGCGTGCCGTTCTTCACCAACAGGCGGTATGCGCCGATGCCGCCGCTGGCGATATTGATCCGCTGCGTGCAGGTCGCGGTCAGGCCAAGCAGATCGCCGGAACCGGCCAGAAAATCCGGTTTCAGCCACACGACCACCGCCGCCGCCTCGCCCGACCAGACCCCGCTTCTCCCCGCGACGAACTGGATGAGATCTGTCGTGGTGCTTTCCAGAAGGCGCAGGCTGCCGTTGGGCACGGTTCCGCCGGTAACCGCGTCGTACACGATCGAGTTCCAACCGCCGTAGAAGCGGGAACTGGTGCCGCTGTAGTTGGCCGCTGGGGATAGCGCTTCGGTGGGCACTGCAGCATCGCTGAAGAACACGGACTTGCGCGCGTCGGTATCGGCGAGACCTCCGTAGTTTGCGGCGGGGCTCTCGGGCACCGCGCTGCGCGCAAAGACCTGGAACGCCGACACGTAGTCGCCACCCCAGTCGACAGCGGGGAACGCCGCCGTGGTGCCTCCGGTAACCGTGAGGAGGAAGGTGTCGGTGGCGGTTTGAACGCCGTCGGAGACGGTCACGATGATCGTGGCGGTGCCGCTTCGGCTGGCGGCCGGGGTCACGCTGAGTGTTCGGCTCGTGCCGCCGCCTCCAAGCACGAGGCCTTCGTTCGGGACGAGTGTCGTGTTCGATGACGTCGCCGTGACGATCAGGCTGTCCGCTGGCGTCTCGGCATCGGCCACGGCGAACGCGATGCCAGCCTTGCTCGTGCCGATGGGCGTGACCTGATTGGGGATGTTGTCGATGGTCGGTGCGCCGGAAGCGTCGCGCTGAAAGGCGCTGTTGGGGATCACCTGCTTGGCCAGGCCTGGGCCGCTCCACTTCAGGGCCAGCGCGGGTGTGCCGCCGGTGGTGCGGGCGTAGGACAGGCGCAGGGGGTGCAGGCCCGCCTTGAGCCTGATCACGGCGCTGATCTCGGTGCCGCCGACGTAACCGTAGTCGGCGTCAATCACGGCGGCGTCATGCAGACGCAGAAATGCCCGACTGTCGGTGGCGAGATAGAAGGTGTAGTCACCGTCGGCCGGCACGTTGAGGTAGCCGGTGTAGAGCAGGCCGATGTTGGCGTCGCGCGTGCGCACCGCGAGGTCGAGACCGGGCGTGCACCCCTGTGCGGCTGGCGCGAGCGTCGCGAAGTCCGGCACCCACGGGTACGCGCCCTCATAGGTGCGATGCGCCAGGCCCTGAAGCGTGGCGGCGACCGTCACGGCCGGGACCGCTTCACCGTCATACGGCGTCGCGTGAGTGCCAGGGCGGCGCACCTGGAGAACCCGGTCTTTCATCTGCTGTTGCACGGCGGGCAGGGACGCGGCGAGGTTGTTGGTCTCATGCGAGTCGACCAATGTGTTGTAGATCTCGGAGCCGTCGGCATGGGACAGGATGTTATAGCGGACGCCGGTGTAATCCCCGACCTGGATCATCTGCATCTCGGCGCGCGTGCGGTTGCGGTGTGACGGGTCGAACTCGGGATAGTCGGGGGTTGTGGTTCCCCCCATCCCTCCCGCGTACTCGACGTAGATCGTGCTGGGCCGCTGCACGCCCGCACCGGTGAGGGTGGGCACGAGCGACACGCCGTCGGTGCGCGCCGGAGCAGGCAACCCGGCGACTTCGACAAAGGTCGGCATCCAGTCGTGAGACTGCGATGCGGCGTAACTGATTCGGTTGCTGGCGACCGAGCCTGGCCAGCGCACGAGTGTCGGTGCGCGGAGTCCGCCTTCCCAGCAATCGAACTTGGTGCCGTCGAGCGGGCCAAAGCTGTCAAAAAAGTCGCAGGGCGTTGCCGGGCCGTTGTCCGACGTGAACACAACGAGGGTGTTGGCGTCGATCTGCAGGTCCTGCAGCAGCTTCTTCAGATCGCCTACGGCATCGTCGATGCGACGAATGGCCGTCGCGTGAACCCGCGCGGGCATCGTGGGCGTGTCGATCCACGCCACCGCGGGCGTGGCAGGGTTGCCGTCGTGGTCGTAGGTCGCGTTGGCGTAGTCGGGGTGAACATAGGAGTTCACCGTTCCGCTGGCGGTGTTGATCATCGCCCCCGGCGTGCCGGTCCACTGCAGCCCGCCGCCGAGCCCGCCGCCCGCGGGATACGCCTGCGTGGGTGCCTGGTGGGCGGTGTGCGGTGCGTCAAAGGCCAGGAACAGGAAGAAGGGCTGGGCGGGGTGCGCGGCGCGTTGATCCACGATCCACTTCTTCGCGCGGGCGGCGAACAGGTCGGTGGTGTAACACTTGTCGAGACCGGCCGAAACCTCGTTGTCGATTCTTGGATTGGCCGTGCTGTCCCACACCTCCTTGGGGCCATTGGCCAAGCCTTCCTTGGGGTAGTGCTCGTGGCCGTCAGCGTGGCGCACATAACCAAAGTAGTAATCGAAGCCCCGCTTGGTCGGATACGCGGGCCAGGTCGCCGGGTTGATCTCGCCCGGAGACTTGCCCTGCAACCCCCACTTGCCGATGCAGGCCGTGGCGTAGCCGGCCTCTTTCATGACCGTGGCCAACGTGTGGTTGTCCTCCAACGCCGCATCGGGCATGTAGTTGCGCACATTCGCGTGCCCCTGGTGCACGCCAAGCAGGAGCGATGCCCGCGATGGCGCGCACATCGGCGCAGGACAGTAATTCCGGCGCAATTGCAGCCCCTCGGCGGCGAAGGCGTCCAGTTGCGGCGTCATCAGTCTCGGCAGCCCATCGGCGCGCGAATTCTGGTGAAACACACCGAGGTCGCCGTACCCCAGGTCGTCGCAGAGAATGAAGATGATGTTCGGCTGTGCCACCGCTTCGACGGACAGCCACACCATGACCACCAGCAGGATGATCAGTTTCCGCATATGGCACTGCCCCGTCATCACTCCGCCGCGTCGGCCGTCTTCGCCGGCTTGTCCATCGGCCAGTCCGGCGAGTCCACGCGGGCTTGGCGCATGAGCGCTTCGGCCCTGGCCACCAGGTCCGGCCTGTTCTTGGACAGATTATTCTTCTCGGACGGGTCCGCGGCCAGGTCGAACAGCATCACGGGGTTACCGGGCTTGTTGCGCGAGGCCTTCCAGTTGCCGAAGCGCACTGCCTGCTTGCACGGCCCCTCGTGCAGTTCCCAGTAGAAGTACTCGCGTTGGGGCATGGCCCCGCCGAGGAGGCCGGAGGCAACGGACAACCCGTCCACCGGGGCCTTGGCCGGAATCTGGGCGTGCGCCAGTTCGGCGCAGGTTGGCAGGAAGTCCCAGAACGCCCACGGTTCTTCGCGCGTGCGCCCCGCCGGCACGTGCCCCGGCCATCGCGCGATCATCGGGACGCGGATGCTTCCCTCGGACATGCCGCGCTTGCCGCCGGACAGCCCGCCCGAGGAATTGAACCGATTGTTGCCCTGCGGCCCGTTGTCGCTGGCAAAAAATACGATCGTGTCGCGTTCCAGGCCCCTGGCCTTCAGGAGGTCCAGCACGGCCCCTACGTCGTGGTCCAACCGGGTGACCATGGCGGCATAGACCTTCTCCTGCTCCGTCCAGTCCTTGTCCTTGTACTCCCCCAGGTCCGGGATGACGTAGGTCGGATGCGGGAGCGTGTAGGGCAGATACAGGAAGAACGGCTTGTCCCTCCGCTGGCCGACCCAGTCGAGCGTCTCCTTGGCCATCAGGTCCTGCGAGTAGGTCTTACCACCCAGTTCCACCTTGTTGCCATTGCGCCAGAGGTAGTCGGGGTAGTAGTCGTGGGCCTTGGTCTGGCAGTTGTAGCCGTAGAACAGATCGAACCCCATCTTGTTCGGGTCGCCGCTCGTGCCCCAGAAGCCGAGGCCCCACTTGCCGATGCAGGCGGTGTCATAGCCGGCATCCTTCAGCAGGCGCGCCACCGTGAACGTGCCGGGCGGCAGCGGCATTTGCCCTTCGGGCGGGATCAGACGGTTGGCGCGGATCGGCGCGTGCCCCATGTGCAGCCCGGTCATCAGGGCGCAGCGCGACGGCGCGCAGACGCTCGTGCCGCAGTAGGCCTGCGTGAACCGGGTCCCCTCCGCCGCCATGCGGTCGAGATTCGGCGTCTTGATCTCCTTCTGACCGTAGCAGCCGAGGTCGCCGTAGCCGAGGTCGTCGGCCAGGATGAACACGATGTTGGGGCGGCGCGCCGCCGATGGTGCCACGGCCTCCGCCGCGGCACGGAGCGCGGCGGGCAGCGCCAGCGATGCCGTGAGCCCCACGGCTGACTGTGAGAGGAAACGCCGACGGGTCATCAGGTTGTTGTGCATGTCTTCACGCTCCCCTCGCCTGCTTGAGCAGTGCCATCAGTTCTTTCACCTTCTCGGGGTGCTGACCGGCAAGATTCGTCCGCTCGCCGGGATCGCTTCCGAGGTCGTACAACTCCGCCTTGCCGACGGACGCATCCGCCGCCGGGGGAATCAGTTTCCATCGCCCGTTGCGGACGGCCAGCGCGCCGGCGAACTGCGCCTGCACGATGAGGGACTCGCGCCCTTCCTTCCGCCGGCCGAGAAGCGCGGGCAGCACGTCCAGGCTGTCGGCCGCCGCGGCACGGGGCACCTCATAGCCGCTGACGGTGGCCAGTGAGGCGAGCAGGTCCACCTGCGAGACCAGCGCGGCGGACTCGCCCGGCGAGACCTTGCCGGGCCACCGCACGACGAACGGCACGCGTGTGCCGCCCTCGGCAAGCTGGTACTTTCCGCCCCGGTAGCGCCCGGCGGGATCGTGACCGTTCAGCGCGTCCTTTGCGCCGTCCGCATAGCCGTCGTCCACCACCGGGCCATTGTCGCTGCTGAAGACCACCAGCGTGTCATCGGCGAGTTCCAGTCGATCCAATGCGTCCATGATGCGTCCCACGCATGCATCAAGTTCCACTATCACATCGCCCCGGACGCCGCAGCCGCTCGCGCCCCTGAACCGCTCGTGCGGGACGCGTGGCACATGCGGATCGTGGGTGCAGAAGTAGAGAAAGAACGGTTTCGCCTGGTTCTTCTCGATGAAACTTACGGCCCGGCCGGTGATGGTGTCGGCAATGTCCTCATCCTTCCAGCGCGCAGACTGGCCGCCGGACATGCTTCCCAGGCGGCTGATGCCATTGACGATGGTGCCGTTGTGGCTGCGTGAAGGCCTGATCTTCAGCAGTTCGGGGTTGTCTTGCCCGGTAGGCTCCTTGACGCCGGCCTTCTGGTCGCCGACGAAGAGGGGGTCCTGGGGGTCCAGCCCGGCGACGTGATGGTCCTCGATGAAGACGCATGGCACGCGATCCCCCGTGGCGGGCATGATGAAACAGGAATCGAAGCCGACCTCCAGCGGACCGGGGGCGATCTTCCCGTTCCAGTCCAACGCGCCCGTGCCCAGCCCCAGATGCCATTTCCCAATGCATGCGGTGGCGTAGCCGGCGTTCTTCATGAGCTGCGGCAGCGTCGGCGAACCGGGTTCGATGAGCAGCGGTGTTTCGCTTGACGCAATGCCCGTGCCGGGCTTGCGCCAGGCGTACTGGCCCGTGAGCAGCGAGTAGCGACTGGGGGTGCAAACGGACGAAGTCGAATGGCCGTCGGTGAACCGCACCCCCTGCGAAGCCAGCCGGTCAAGGTTCGGCGTCCTGATCCGGGTCGCACCGTAGCAGCCGACGTCGCCATAGCCAAGGTCGTCGGCGAGGATGATAATGACATTCGGGCGGCGTCCGGCTGGCGATGCGGCGGCGCCTGCCGCCTTCAGGACGGAGGGAAGCGTTAACACCCCGGAAAGCCCCAGAGCGGACTGCCACAGGAACCGCCGCCGGCTGATGTCAAGGCATGCCATCTCTCAGCCTCCCCCTGTTCGCGCGCGCGGGTCCTGCGTCCGGACCAGATGCGCCCTCAGACGGTCGGACAGCGTCCACACGGCTGCGGCACTGCCTGCCTTTAGAAACTCGCGTCGTTGCATGGGAACTGCGCCCTTCTCTTACCCATTCCGGTTCAGATCTCCGTCAAGTCGATTCCGCTTTCCTCTTCATACGGCATAAAGTGCGCGAGCAGACTCCACCCCCAGAAGGGGTTCAGGCCGCGCCCCTGGCCGGTTTCGGCACAGTAATACTCCCTGTCGCCCGCGGATCGCACCAGCCGCACCGTCTCGCCGACGGCGGTCGCCGCCTGCTCGCGAAATCCATATCGGCGAAGTGCATGGCAGATCATGTAGTTGGTCGGGATCCAGACGTTCGCGCGCCAGTTGCAGCCGAGGTCGGCCGGAAACGTGTCCGTCGCGTACCAGCGCTCGCTGCGTGCCAGCGTGGCGAACGGATACGGCGTGAGGAACTCGCGCGGGTTGAACAGGTGTTCGACCACCATCCGCCGCGCCTGCTCCGCCGTCGCCACACCCGCCCACAGAGCCGCGAAGGAGGCGATCGACTTGACGCGAATCAGCCGTTCTTTGCGCAGCGGGGAGAAGTTCAGCGCCGCACCGAACCCGGCGTGGACGCTGTAGGGTTCCAGGCCGAAGCGTGCGTTGCCGTCATAGAAGAGGCCGTCCTTCTCGTCCCACAGCATCGTGCGGATGAGGGCTGCGCGTTCGTCGGCCAGGTGATCGTAACGCGTCGCCAGGTCGCCGCGCCCCAGCAGGCCGGCCAACCGTGCGAAGGCGCGCAGTTCGCGTACGAGGTAGCTGTTCAGGTCCACACCCTCGGAGATCCGGTCGCCCCAGAAGCCCGCGCGCTCGTGCTGGTTGTCCATGCCCGTGTGCGGCCCGCTGAGCCACTCGCTCAGCCCGTTGCCGTCGCCGTCCATCTCGTTCAGCCAGTAGTCGAGGTAGCGCTGCAGCCGCACAAACGCGTCGCCGTCCTTCAGCCAATCCAACTCGCCGTAGGCGCGGTGAGCCAGCAGGGCGATCTGCGCCAGGAACGGCTTGGCATGCTCGTCGACATGCTCCCCGCAGGCCGGGATGCTGCGCGGAATGAGCCCGTCGGCACGCTGCGCGGCGAGGAACAGCCGTACGCCGTTGACGATGAACTCCGCGGGCCAGCCCATGTAGATCTGAACGAGCGCCTCGAAGTATTGATCCCAATCGTACAACACTTCGTACTCGTAGCCGGTGTAGTAGCGCAGCCCCGTGGCGCGGTCGGTCATGATGCCCCGCCGCATCAGCGCTTCGCGGTCAGCCAGCACCGCGCGGATGGGCTCCAGTCGTGGGTCCGTGAATGCCGTAGTCATGACTGCGCGGGGCCTTCCTGCGCACGCTGCATCTCCCCGTCGGCAGGGGTCGTGGCGGAAGCCGCCGGCGCTCGAGCGATTCGCATCCCGGGTTTCGTGTTGCACCTCACCTATCCATCGCGCGGATCCGTTTCCAGCGGCACCACGTCGGCCGTCTCAACCTGCCAGCGCAGCAGCCGCCGGCGCATGTCCTCCAGCGTACTCGCGTACGCGGGGTCCCCGGCCACGTTGCACTCCTCTCGCGGGTCTCGCTGCAGGTCGTACAGCTCCTCCGGCTCATAGAGACGATACACGTACTTGGCCTCATGCGTACGGCACATGACGGCCTTACCGTGCCAGGGCTTTTCATCGGAGACCTGCAGGGAAATGCGTGGCCAGTACAGACTCGTCGTGGGGTCGGCCTGCCGGTCGTGCGATTCGCGCTCCATGGCCTGCCTCTCGCCCGTCAGTCGGCCGCCCTCGGCGAACACGGCGTCGCGGTGCTCATCCGGGCCGCCGGCCACGACCGGCAACACGCTGCGGCCGAAATGCGCGTAGCCCGGTTCGATTCCGGCCAGATCGTAGATCGTCGCCGGAACGTCCACCAGTTCCACCAGGGCCTGCCGCACTCCGGGCTCGCAGGCGCGGTCGCGCGGCGGCTTCACGACGAAGGGCACGCGCACAATGCCCTCCTCAAAGGTATTCTGGGTCTTCTCAACAAGACCGAAATCGCCCGCGAAATCGCCATGGTCTGGAAAGAACAGCAACGCCGTGTCGTCGTACAACCCCTTGTCGCGAAGCGCCTGAACGATCAGGGCGAACTGCGCGTCCACGCGCGCGCACATTCCGTAGTAGACGGCCCGCAGTTCGGTCCACCACGCCTCATCGAAACCGGCGAGGTTCTGGCGGCGCGCCAGCTCCCCGAGCAAGGCCGGCTTTCCGCGCCACGCCGCCGGCGCCTGGGCGCGCGGCGGGAGCTTTGCGCGGTCGATCACGCTGAACCACGGCTCCTCCACGGCGTACGGCGGGTGCGGGTACGTGAGCGGGAGATACAGGCAGAACGGTTTCTGCCCGTCATAGTTGCGGATGAACGCCTCGGCCCCCTGCACGTGCGCCCAGTCCGAGTCATGATAGTGGGCGTGCCCGACTGACTGCGGCAGCCGGCCGACGAGAAACGAATAGTAGCGCGGGTCGTCTGGAGCCCCGCGCCACTCGCGCGCCCGGTCCATCATCCACATCGGGGCGCACTTCCCGCCCTGGTGGCGCACGTCGCAATCCAGGCGATAGTCGTCCTGCTTCACCATCAGATCGTTCTTGCCGCCCCACCAGACGAAGTAGTCGTTGTCCTTGAGCACGCGCAGCAGGTTCGTCTCGCCCGCGGCCGGGTTCAGGAGGTGGTGCATGGTGCGGTGCCCGCGCACATGCGGATACCAGCCGGTCATGAACGAACACCGGCTCGGCGTGCACACCCCGTTCTGGCAGAAGGCTTGCGCGAATGCGACGCCATCCTCGCGCACGATGCGGTCCAAGGCTGGCGTGATCGCCGCCGGATTCCCCAGATACCCCGCCACATCGCCGCGCCACTGGTCGGGGTTGAAGACCACGATATTCGGTTTCATCATGGCCCCCCTCACCTGTTCTGCGCCGGAGGCTGTTGATTCCTGCGGGGCGGCTTGACGACTTGGAGAAGTTCGCCGTGGAAGGCGATCTCGCCCAGCCTGAAGTTGCCGCAGTGGCGCTTGCTGAATGACAGCCGGAAGCGGCTGCCGGTGACCGGCGCCGACAGGCGGTGCGTGTGCATGGCCGAGTTGCTCAGGCAATCCATGCTGCGGACCCACTTCTGCTGCCCTTCGTCCCAGGCCTCAAATGCAAAATCCCTCAACCATGACTCAGGATGCCGGGGATCCTCGGCCAGCGTGACCGCTTCGACCTTGACCTGTCGCTGCTTGATCTCGATCTCGATGGCCATCGTCTTCACATCGGGACCGCCGGCGACAGGAAACCCGGGGATGTGCCGCCAGTCCAGGAGTGGCTCGGCAGGCGGATCGGCCTGCCCGTCAAACATCGCGGCTTCGCGGCTCTCAGCGCCTTCCAGCCTCCCCGTCTGCACCGCGGTTTCGCCCTGCATGATGCGCACCTGAATGTTCTTCGCGCCCACGGCCGCCAGCACGTTCGCGGTCAACGGCAACGGCTTGGGCTCTGCATTGCCCCAGTTCACGCGGGCCGTCGGGGTCGCATCCGCCGCGAGCAACTTCCCGCGCATATCGGCGTGGGCGGGCCGCAACAGCGTGCGCCACTTCGGCCGATAGGCGCTATCCAGGCGGGACACCTCTCCCATCCATGACGCCAGCAGCAAGTCGCCGCTCGGCAGCCAGGCCGGCACGACGAGTGCGCCCATGTCGCGCTCCAGCAGTCTGTCGCCGCCCACGCCATAGACGTACAGCGTCCCGAGGTCGCTGCCAACAGCCACCCGCTTGCCATCGGGTGAGACCCGCGGCGAACGAAGGTGTTCGTCAGCCCGCAAGACCCATTGCAGCCCGGCCTCGATCGAAACCAGGCGCAACTCGCGCTTGTCCGTGACCGCAAGCCCGGATCCGTCCGGCAGTGGCGCGAATTCGCTCCATTTCATCGGGAACCGGCGCAGCACCTTCGCCCCGCGCACCGCCAGAATGGTCCCGTCGTCCATGTCGCCGCCCACGAAGGTGGTCTCGCCGGCCCGGCAGACGTAAAGGATGTTGCCGGCCTCCTCCACGGACACGGACGCGCCCCGCGGCTTGCCCGAGGCCGGATCGACGTCCTTCATCTGCCCGTCGTCGAACACCAGCAGCGACGTGGCGGAGGCGGTCAGCAGGCGGACATCCCTGCGCTCCGTCTGCCACCATTCCTGCGACCACAGTAACTTCCCACTTCGGTCCCACACGGCCAGCCCCAGGTCGCCCGCGGCGGCCACCCACTCGCCGTCGGGCGAGGCCGCGAAATTGTTGATGCGGTCGTTGGCGACCGTGGCCAGGAAACGGGCGGGGAGCCGCAAGGGAAACGCGGTCAGCGCGAAGCGCCGCTCGGGCGCGCCATCGGCGTTGAGCCGGTACAGGTGATAGCCCTCGCCGGTGTTGAAGTCGAACCCCTGGACGGCAAAGCCGTCGGTCAGGGGCCTCGGCGAGAAGGTAAAGTAGTTGCCCAGCCGCCGCTGGAAGCGAACCGCTCCGGTCGCCACATCCACGCCGTAGAGGTTCTCATCCCAGTTGAAGGCATTCATGACAGCTGTCTTCCCGTCCGCGCTCATCGCGACATCGCGCAGATGCGGGCCGAAGCGATCCTCGGGCGCCGGCAGGAACGCCTTGTTCTCGGCGGATGGCCGTTCGGCCGCCGCGGCGGCCACTGAACTCACCGGCGCGCGCACGGGCAGCGGGCAAGCCTCGGCGCGCACCGCCAGTCGAGTCGTTCTGCCGGAGAGGCGTTCCTGCGCTTCCAGCACGAACTCGCCGGGCGCGACGTTGAGCGGCACCTGCAACTCACCGCGGGCGCCCGTGGACCCGGAACTCGAATCGGCTTGCGCCAACACCGTACCCTCCTGGGAGACCAGCCGCACGGTTACGGGAACAGCGGCGGCGATCGCACGCCCGGCCTTGTCCTGAACCTGCAGAGTCCAGGCGACGTTCTGTCCGCCCCTGCAGGTCGCCGGGCCATTCAGCGCCACACGCTCGATGGCCGACGGCAGGGCGGCAAACAGCCGGAACGGCTGGTACTGCAAGTCCGCCACGAATGCCCCCTCGCGCAGAGTCGCCGGCTTCTGGGCGAAGAGCTCGTAGACCGCCGCTGAAGCCGGCACATTCCACGTTACGGTCGTATACACCGGCGTCCGTGTGGTCAGGAGCAGGTTCATTCGCCAAAGCTGCCCCGGCTCCATGTCGGGCGTGGTGTTGTTGACCACGTACAGATAGCGCCCCTGCTCCGCCACACGCTCGGTGAGCAGCACTTCGGGATTGTCCGTGGCGGCAACGGGCGGACAGACCGGCGCGAGTCTGGCCTGAAGCCTGGCGGCGTCTTCCTTGATGGTCAGCGGCATGCGCCAGAAGCTTGAATCATTGCCCGCCCGCCACATGATGTTCTCGTGCTGGTCGAAGGCGAACCCCAATGGAGTGAAGTCCTTCATCAGCGACTCGCGGCACGTGCCGTCGTAGAATACCTTGACCCCGGCGGACGCTGCGGCCTTGAGCGCCTCGGCCACCACCGGTTCGGGCGCCATCCACTGCCCCACCATCAGCACCGCCTTGTACTTCTTCAGCGTTTCGGGGGTCATGTCGTCGCTGAAGACGATGCTGGCGGGATAGTGGGCGTGCAGGCAGGCCAGCCAGGCCTCAAACACACGGGCGAAATGCACGCCCGTGTCGCCCTGCCACTTGTCGGTCTTGAACATGCGCGCGGAAGCAACGATCGCCACGGTGTCGCCAGTGCCCTGCGCGGCCAGCCAGGGACCGAGTGACTGCATCAGGGGCAGGAACGCACGGTTCTGGCTGTCGCAACCGCCCTGCGAGGTGCGCTCGTCAACCGGCTTGTAGCCCCAGCCGTACTTGAAGCCCATGCTTCTGGCGCCGCGCATGATCGCCGCGAAAGCGTTCGGCAGCACCAGGTCGCCCGTGCCGCTGTCGTTGCCCATCTCAGGATGGCTGAGGGAGGGCTTGCCCGGGCGCTGGTAGAAGTCCACCGCATAGGGCGTGAAGTAGGGCATCGGCACCTGCTCCCACTGGACGTACAAGTCCACCTCGTCGACACCCGCGAACGTCACGGGCGGATAGGACTCCACGCTGCGGAACGGGCCCGACATGCCGGTGCGCAGGTCGGGTCGCTGGGCCTCGGCGAGCGTCTTCTGGAAGAGTGTGATGGCGTCGGTCGCCCAGCTCAATCGCAGATTGCAGACCGTGTCGAGCACGGGGTCCCACGCGCCTGTGGCGGCCCCGTTCGCCATCGCGCTTTCGTAGGCGGCGACCTCGGCGTCGGTTCGGCCCGCCTTGGCGCCGCGCCCCTTGAACGTGAACCAGTTCGCCCCCCAGACCCAGCCACGGAATGCCGGGTAGGCAAGGAAAGCCTTGTTCACCCGGCGGATGGAGTCGCACATCTCCTCCGGGGTGCGCTTGTCAAACCCGGTGCCGATCGGCATTCCCGCGTCATTGTTCAGCAGCACCGCCATGTCCTGTATGCCGTTCGCACTCCACCACGACATGCTCTGCTGCACGGACGGCGCCAGCGCCAGTTTCTCGGGCGCGGCGGCTGAGGCGTCGGAGGCCAGCTGATCGCTCAACGGCTGCCACGGCAGCGCCCGGTTCTTGGTTGCGTAGTTCCAGTCGACCTCAAACGGCGCCAGCACCACGCCGTGTCGTTGAATGGACAGGGACACACCCCTCTTCATCAACCGCTCGGACGCATCGCGCGTGCCGTCGGCCAGGTCCCATAGCCCGAGCCGCGCCGGGAAGACCCCGCTGTAGTCGCCATACTCGATCACCTGGAATGCCGGCTCCGCGATGCCCGGCCCAATCGACAGCGCCTGCTCCGCGACCGACAGTCCCTCGGCAATCGCCGTCAGCCGATACGCTCCGAGGCTCAACGTACGGGTCAACGCCGCCGGCACGCGCACCGTCGCATCCCGGTCAGCGGCCACCGTCACGGGCCACTCCGCTACGACCACACGCGGTTCGGCCGTGACGAGCTGCACCACGACTTTGCGCTCGCCGCCGCCCGGCACGCGCAGGCGCACCGTCACGGGGATCTCCTCGCCGCGCCCGTAACCCGGACGACTCGCCGGCGTCCACAGGCTGAGCGTGCCCGTGACGCCCGGCACCCGGATCTCGACGACACCGTCCACGCCCAGATCGTCCGCCACCACGGGGCCGTACCCGCCGAAAGCGGGCCGCGACGGATCGGTTTCGGGGGACACGCGGATGCGGTACAGTCCTGTGCCGGCGGCCGGCACCGCCACGCTCTTGCCGTCGAACGCCAGCTCGCGCCATTCGCCCGACCCGAACGGCGACGCCCAGACGCGCCAGCGCGGCGCCAGGCGCTCGCCCGGCGTTTCCAGCGTGATCGCCATGGGCACCGCCGCGCCGGCCGTCCACCGCGCGTCCGGGTACGTGACTCTGAGGTGCACGAAGTTCGCGCGCACGGTCTGTACGAACAGCCCCGTCTTCCGGTCGTAGCGCTGGAAGAACTCGTCCGGCGCGGCCACGTCGCGCCGCCGGATCACCAAGTCGTTACCCAACACGCACACGTCCGACACGGACCCGCCGGTCTGCGGCTTGCTCCACTTCGGCACCAGGTCGTCCGGCAGGTTCAGCGTGGTCTTCAACCTGGGCGCAGCGACCGCCGCGGGGTCCGCGTCGTAAACGAGGACATCGCCGGTGGGCGGGTCGAACACGTAGAGCAGACCGTCGTCGCTTACGTCGAACGGCACATGCTGGCTGCTGCGGCTGGCCTGCGGCTCCAGGCGCAGGCGCGTCGGCAGTTTCCACGCCTCCTTGCCGTCGAACGTCACGCAGTGCAGCGCCGCATCGGGCGTGAGGGTGTAGAAGGCGCCCAGCTTCTCGTTGACCCGGAACATCGCCCCCTGCGAGCCGAGTACCGAGGAGTCCAGCGTGTACCGCTGCACCACGCGCGCGTTGCTCGCGATCCGCACCAGGGCGCCCTCGCTGCGAACGTAGAAATCCCCCGTCGTGCCACCGACCTCGATCGCCGTGTTGGCGAGCTTATCGCGCCCCAGCAGGCTCATGTCGCGGTCACGAAACTCGACAGACGCACCCCGCCAGGACCAGTGGGACGTGCCCATGTCGCCCCGTGCATTGGCCGTGGCAATCATGCACGAGCCGCCCGTGACGTGTCCGCTGCGGTTCGATCCGTCCGGCGCCATGCGCAGAACGTACCCTTTCTGCAGTTCCTTCCACGTGAGCACGTAAACCATTCCGTCCCGGCCGACGCGCACGTTGGCTTTGGTCGGATCGATCCGGACGGATTCCCGCGAAACCCACTGCTCCAACTCGACGCCACGCGCCTGTTCTGCGGCGCGTGCAACCAGAAAACCAAGGACCGCGCCGAGAACCCGCGCGGACAGGTTGAACGTGACGAAGCGCCTCCGGCGCGGTCGCGTACGCTGCACTATGGAGCCCATGTTGATCCTTTCGCGTTCACAGTCGCAGGCGTCAATGCAGCGGCACATGCCGCTTCACCTTTCGCCCCGCCTTCAACCCTACCGCGGCGCCGCCACCCGCAGCAACCGCCCGTCTGCAAGTGCCACGACCAGATCGCTGCCGAGCCAGGCAATCTCCGCTATGTC
>CAYQJG010000021.1:0-54358 GCA_964417715.1 uncultured Lentisphaerales bacterium
CGGCGGATTGCGACATGCAGCGCTGGGTAAGTGCTGCGCTTGGCATGGGTGGCCGTTCACGCTTGCACCTCGCTACCGAAGGCGGTGCCATGGCGCATGAAGGCCAGAACGGCGGAGCGCGGAATGCCAAGCGCGCGGGTGTTTCCAGCGGGCATTACTACCGGCAGCAATCCCCGGTCCACGTATCCGCGAACGGAGCGCTTGCACACGGCGAGAGTCTTGGCGACTTCGCCAAAGCGCAGAACCGCGTCGGCTTCGGGCGGGTCCAACTGTAAGCCGATGGCGTCGGCTACGGATTGCGCCTCTTTGGCCGATGGCGGGTCCATCGCCAAGAGCGTCTTTATCGTCGCGAGTGTCTGCCTATTCACCTTGCCCCCTTTGACGCTTGAATGCGTCTTTGATGGGGGCAGTATGTGGCAGCTATAGGAAGCTAACCATTACCGCAATTGTGCCGACTTTCGATCAATTGCGCACATCGAACAGGCCAGCATTATCGCGCTTTTGCTTGTGCTTTCGGGTTGAGTGCATTGGCCAGGATGCGGCGGCCCGGTTCGGAAATGCCAAGCCCGCGTGCGACGGCGATGCAGAGCCGGTGAAACGGTCCATCGGTTCCGGCGGATGGTTTTCGTCCAGTGCATGCGTGGTACTCTTTCGCGATGCAGGCCCAGAAAACACACTCGAAAGGATCGACTTTGTTTCCCGCTCGATGACGCTGCAATAGTCTCGTTTTCCCGGCCGCCTCGATGGCGTCCACTATGCCGCGGAGCGTGGCCCGCATATCTTTCTCTGCGTCCATCTTTCCCCAAAAGCGGAACTCCGCAGCGGTCATGCCTGCGCCAAGCCGTACCGTGTGCATCGTGTGCCACGGTTCGCGCAATGCCCGGCGCGCCAAGGCGGCAGCGTCGCTCCCACCGTCGGCGAGTTCGCGAACACACTTCGCTGTGCGGTCAAGCATCTCTTTCGCGTCCCGGCGGTTCCTGTTGTCCGGCGTGGTGAATTGCAGTTCTGGACGCCTCCAGTCCCACAGTTCTTGCACATAGTCGCAGAACCGCGCGGCCGCTTGCCTGTTGGGTATCAGCTTAATGATACCCTTGCGCGCTTCGTCACTCAGTTTCTCAGGCAGTGCTGTTTTCATGCTGCAACCCCTTTCATAATCGCTTGCACACGCGCGCGGGCGGTCTTCACGTCCTTGGCCTTCAAGGCGTCTAGGATGCTCTGTAGCGCGTCGCGTTTGACGCTCAGGACTTCGGGCAGGCCGGGCTTGGCGGCGGCCCCAGCGGTCAACGCGCGCGGCTCGTTGGCCACGTCTGGCAAGGTGTCGATGGCGCGCTTGACTGCGGCCTCGTCGGCATGGGAGTAAAGAGCGTGGACGCTCGCGTCACTGTGTCCGGCGATCCCCATTGACGTGCTTTGCGCGGCGCCGCCTTCCCGCAGCAAACTGATGGCGGTATGCCGTATGGAGTGAAACCCCAGAACGGTACGCTTGCGCACCCCCACCCCTTCGCGCGGCGCGCTCGTGGCCATGCCGCAGTTCTTGATATGCCGTGTGACGCGTTCGGCCACGGGGTCGGCGCCGTGCTTCTCATATAGCCGATGCAGTTCTGGGCATACCGGCCCTTGCCGCTGCGCTTCTGGCGTCGTTGCTAGGATGGCCAGTAGGGCGGCGTGCATAGGTAGCGATATCGGCTTGCCGACTTTGGCGGCCGTCTTACGCGGCGTGAAGGTTATCTGCCGCAGTGCCATGTCGATGCTACCCCAATCCATCATGGCGGCATCGCCAAGGCGGCAGGCGGTGTATACGCCCAACGCCAGCAACAGCCGCAGTTCGCCGGTTGCGGTGGCGCATATCTTGCGCAACTCGGCCACGGTCAACGCGCGCCGTCCTTGCACCAACTCGTTACGCTTGGCGAGCGTGGACCATGGGTTGATGCTGACGCGGCCGTCCCGCAGGACGTACTTTGTTGCCAGCTTCGCGGGTTCGGCAAGGACGTTCCAGATTGCGCGCAACGTCTGGCGATGGGCGTTGACTGTGCGGCCACTGACTCCCCGCTTGACCAGATGCGCGCCGTACTCTTCGGCATGGGTTGCGGTCATGTCCCGCAGGTACTCAATCTCCGGATGGTTATCGCCGATCCAAGTAGCGAAGGCATCCCAGATTGACTCATAGGTCTTGAGTGTCACGGCCGCTATATCCGGGCGGCGCGTGGATGTCTTGTAGCATCCCCATGCGGCCGATACGGTCAACGGCGGGTTTGCGGCATCGGTCAGCCGGTCGGCCTCCGCGCGCCGTCCGTTGGCCCGTCCTGCCAACGCCTCAAACGTTGCGGCATCGTTACCCGCAAGATACGGCGCTACGAGTTCGGCCAGTTTGTCGGCGGCGTCGCCCTTGTTGGCCGTCCCGGTGCTGACTGTGTGCGTCTGGCCTTTCGCGGTCCAGCACGCGTAATAGATGCGTCCACGTTGCTTTAACCATCCGCGCGTTGTTTTCATATCGGCTAACTCCCCTTCGTGCGCTAATATGCCGCACGTCCCCAAGCTAGAGGCATGGGGGAGCTTTAGCAAGTACAAAAACAGTACACATGATTGAATAACCCAATAAAGCGCCATGATAATTCGGCCTCCGAAGCCGAAGGTTGTGGGTTCGACCCCCGCCAGGCGCACCAGCTATTCTCAACTCGGCGACGTGACAACCATCGGAATCCTTCTGGCAGCCTTCCTGGGCGCGAATCTGCTGCACGCGGCCTGGATCAGCATCCGGCGTGCGCGCTGGGAGCGGCGCACCCAGCGTGGCGCGGACGGCGTGGCTGTCGGCGCCGAGGCCTACACCGTCGGCAACGGCCCGGTAGCCGTGCTCTGGCTGCACGGCTTCGCCGACACCCCCCAGACATTCCGGCGCATGGCTGAACGTCTGGCAGCGACGGGGCGTTACACCTGCCGCGTGATGCGCTTCTCAGGTGCGGCCGAGCCGCTGCCGGTCGCCGCCCGCCAGACGCTCGAGTCCGCACTCGCGGAACTGCGCGCCGAAGCGGCGTCGCTGCGGGGCCGGCACCGGCAGCTCTGGTTGGCCGGCCACTCGATGGGCGCCTCGCTCGCGCTGCTGGCCGTCCTCGAAGACGCGGCTTTGGCCGATGGCGTGGTGGTGTTGGCCCCCATGATCAGCGTTTCGCGTCGCCGCTCGCCGCTGTTGCCGCCGCGCGTCTGGTTCACACTGGCGCAACTGGCCTTCCCGCTTTCGCGCACCTTTGAGTCGTGCTTCAGCGTCGATGCCGTGGCGGTCGATGACCCGACGTTCGCCTACCACCGCGACCGCTTCATCCCATTCGCGACTTACCGCACCGTGTTCCGTATCACCGCCGCACTGGCCGGACGCGGTCGCGAACTGCGCATCCCCATATTTGCCGCACTGTCACAGGACGACCGCGTGATCGACACGCCAGCCGCCGCACGCTGGCTGGCCGACTGCCCGACGCGCAAACAGGTGCGCACCCTCGCCAGTACAGCGCACGCCATGCCGCTCGAAGCCACCTGGCGGGAGGTTACAGATGGTATTGCGGATTTCATCAAGAGCGAGCCCGCCACACAGCACGTCTGATGCCCTTACCGCTGGTCGTCAACAGCCGATCCTCGCACGATCTGATCGACTCGGCCCCTACGCGATGCCCTCTCCTGTTCGCTTGAGCTCCGCGACGCCGCAGCGCGCGGGATTCGTTCATGTTCAGCGTCGTTGGTCGCCAATCACCTCCCACGCATCCCGTCTCCCCGTCGCCCAATCTCCCCATCTCCCCATCCTCTCCGTCTTCTCAATGAGCGATCCCTCCACAACCAGCGCCCACCGCGAGCACCAAGCCTGGCTCGGGTATGCCTGATTCTGAGTGGGATGCGCGTCATGAGTCGCAAGGGCCGCGAGACCATCTGCGCCAAGCGTCGCTGCCGCGAGACATCTCCGAGCTGCAACGCCCCAGTCGGCCACGGCAACGCGTGCGCATCCGCAAACCGAAGCTGGAGGGGCCATGAGTCTGAAAACCTTGGAGGTGCGCCTGCGTTTCACGCCCGACCGCCAGCACACGGTGGGCCGGCTGGCGCGCGCGGGGCGCGACTTTGCCTTCCAGTACGACGAGGCGTTTCTGACACGTGGTGGATCGTCATTTCCAGCGCACGCTGAACCGTCCGCCCGAGGTGCTGGAACGCCTGGCCTACGTCGGCGAACGGGCCATGGGAGCTCTGACCTTCCATCCGCCCGAGGCACTGGACGCCAAATCCGATGTGACGGTGCGCCTGGAGAGGCTGGCACAGGAGTCCTGGAATTTCGACAGCGACCGGGTGGAGGATGCATTGCCTGAACTGCGCCGTATGGCAGGCACGTCCGGCGGAGCGCGCCCCAAGATCCCGGTGGGGTTGCCCGAAACAGGCGCGCCATCGGGACCGGTCCTTCCCGGCGACGGCGAACTGCCGCCGGGGTATGCCCATTGGATCGTGAAGTTCAACACCCAGGCCGAGGGACCGGACGCGGGGCCGCTGGAGTTCGCTTACGCTGAGTTGGCGGTCGCGGCCGGCGCGGAAGTCCCTGAACACCGGCTGATCGAAACGATTGCCGGCCGTTTTTTTGCCGTTCGCCGGTTCGACCGGCCGGCGCCCGGCCGACGCCTGCACCTGCATTCGGCAGCCGGGTTGCTGCATGCCGATTTCCGGACGCCCGGCGAGGAGTACGACACGCTCTTCCGGCTGACCGAATCCCTGACCCATGACCACGCGCAGATCCGCGAACTCTTTCGCCGGGCCTGCCTGAATGTTCTGGCCTGCAACCGGGACGACCATCTGAAGAACTTCGCCTATCTGATGGACGCCCAAGGCGTCTGGCGCCTCGCCCCGCTCTACGACTTCACCTTCCAGACAGGGCCAAACGGGTGGCAGACACTGTCGGTCGCCGGCGAAGGCCAGAACCCCCGCCAGCAGAACCTCCTTAGACTTGCCGACCAAGTGGACCTGAAGCCGCGCGGGGCCCGGGAGATCGTGGAACAGGTGCGAGCCGCCATCGCGGGCTTCGATGCACTGGCGCGCAGACTGAAGCTGGCGAGAACGACGATTGAACGAGTGCGCGCGCGACTTCTGGAGATCGATTCATCACAGTCAAGGGATCATCCATAGCGCAGAGGCTCTTGCCGTGCTCAAGGCCCCAGACCCGTATAGCAGGGGATCTCATACACCCCATTTGCCTGACTGATCACAGAGCCTTCAAATGGGGCGTCCCGGTCTCCCAACCCAACAGCCGCAACGCGACAAACGCCGGTGCGATGCTTACACTCTGACAAGCACGTATTGACGGACGCTCCGTCAATACCGCCGTTGCGCCGTTGCGCAGATAACCATGATTTCCACTGGCCCTAAACGACGCATCCTGTTACATTTTCCAGATATTCGATGCTGGTGAATGACTGATCATCGGGATACTGAAGGCCTGAATGGAACGACGTTTGCTGGAAGAATGTGGTGATGCCCTGCCGCAACTCCAGCAACTGTTCGCCGAACGCCCGGCGAAAGAGAACTGACGCGCCGCCGAGAACTGGCGCCCGCCAACTGCTCAAGACCCTGCTCAGCACCCTCCACGCCACATGCGGCAAAGAACTCCCCGAGAGTCAGATACAGGCCGTCTACCAGACTCTCGTTCAGCGTGGGTACGTCAAACTGGATGGCACACGGGTTGCTTACAACCTGCCAGCGGCATAGAGAGGTGAACCATCATGGGCGGCAAACGTTTCATCTCGGGCATCTACAACACCTGCGACTACTGGTGCGCACGTTGCGCGTTCACGCGGCGCTGCCGGAACTTCTCGATGGGCCAGGAAATGGAGCGTGAGTCGCGAGGCGAAGCAGTGGACAATGATGCCACGAACGCGGATTTCTGGAACCGGCTGGCAGACAAGGTCCGCGAAACGGCCATTTTCGGACCGGCCGAAGAATGGGCCGATGACGCGACATGGGACATGGATGACACGCCTGATCCTGAGTGGGAGGCGCGACATGATGCGCTACAGCGCGCGGTCAAGCGTCACCCGCTGGTGCTCATGGCGCATGACTACATGAACCGCGTGGGCGCCTGGCTCAAGACGGCGGATGGGGACTTGAAGACGGTTGCCCAGGGATTGATCGAGGCAGCCGGCAGCAAGTTCGCCGAGGGCGACTTCGAGGAGCAGGCCCGCGAAATCGGCGAGATGATTGAAGTCGTGGCGTGGTACCACACGCTGATCCCGCCCAAGTTGGCGCGGGCAATCAACGGTCTGCTGGAGAAGGACGACGCCAAACATGCGATCCTGGCCGAAGTACGGCTCGAAGACGCCAATGGATCGGGAAAGGTGGTGCTGATCGCCATCGAACGTTCCATCGCGGCTTGGGTCCGGTTGCGCGAGATCCTGCCGAACCGTGAAGACGAAATTCTGGCCATGCTGGCGCTACTGAGCCGCCTGCAACGCGGCATCCATGCGGCATTGCCGGGAGCGAAAGCGTTTCTCAGGATCGGTTTCGACAAGGAGGACGACCGTCCCGATGACGAGCCGGATGCCTCTTTGCCCTTTGGGCAGCGGGATGAGCGTTGATCACACCGTTCTGGGTTGGCGGTCGGAACCTCTGCCTGCACTACGTCGACGGCGTTCAATACGAGCACGTGACGTGGCGTCTCCTGCCCTTGCTGGAGTGGCTGGCCAATGACTGGGACTGCATCCTTCACGAGCAACGGTACCCCATGCGGAACGAGGCGGGGCACGCGGGTCACCCGTTCATCCAGGCATCTCTCTTGTGCCTCTTGACATCCAACTTGTGCCTTTTGTGTTCCTTTCAGGCAACTCCCCATCCTTGATGGTAGCTTCTTCCAGGCGTGTCCTCACGTAGAGGAGCCGGAGCCACAAAGCAGATTGCGTACTTCGTCGGGAATCGGGCATGATAGCGGCATGCATGCACGCGTTCTGTCTCCTCGTCTTGTGCTGGGCGTCGGCTGCGTCCTGTTCGCAGTCACCGCACTGAGGGCCGATGAATGGCTGTCGACCGTCGGCATCACGCTCGACCCGCCGGAGGGGGCGCAGCAGGTCGTGAGTTTCGCCTTCAAACCCCTGCGTAGCGCGGAGTACGACCAGCTTGTCTTTGAGTGCGTCTACCGGCAGGAGATCCCCTGGCAGGATGAGCGCGGCCGGGCTATGACAAAGGTGATCGAACCGGTGACGTTCACCTTCCGCCGCGCCAACGTAAAGCTGGTTGCCGAACTCGACTTCTACTGCAACTTCCGCGCGCCGAGCGGTTTCGCCAAGCTGACCCAGGATTTTGGCCCCAACACATTCTCCAAGGACGGCGGCCCCATCACGATCGACCGCGTGCGTATCGGCGGCGATATCCAGGGCAAACGCGCCTGGCAGCACGAGTTCAAGGCCCCCGGCACGCATGCCGTCGTCGCACCAAAGGCCCCGCCACCCCCACCCCAGCCCAAGAGCACAAAGTTCGGCGAAGTGGATCTGGACTAACGCCGAAGTGCCTCCGGTCGATGCCGATGGCCACTTCGACATTCGACAATCGACATTCGGCAATCTGCGGTTCCCTCTTCCGCTCCAACGGGCCGCAGGCCAGCTACTCCTCCCTCAGCACACTCATGAACGCCCCGCGCGTGGCGGCCCACACTGCGGCCAGCGTGCAGATCACGCCTACCGCCAGCATCGCCAGCAGCAACAGGCTCACGGTGCCCAGCGGGAACGTCTGACGCGCGGCAGCCAGCACCGGTTGGATCGCGACGCCGGCCGCCCAAGCCCCCGCTCCGAGCCCGAAGAGTAACACCGTGCCGTGTTCGGCCAACAGGTAGGCCGACACCTGCCACCGACTCCACCCCAGCGCCCGCAACGCCGCCAGTTCGGCACGCCGCTCGAAGGCATGTCGCAGCACGATCAGGCCGACACCCGCGGCCCCCAGCACGGCACCCAGCCCGCCCAGAACGAGGAACATCTCCAGATAGGCGGTCTCGACCGCACCCAACTCGTGCAGACGACTCCCCGTCGCCACCACCTCGACGCCCTGTTTGCCCAGCAGACGCCGGAATCGCGCGAACGTATCGCCACCGGCCGGACCGGCGCGCGACCTGACCAGCCACATCCGGTAGCCCGGTTCGTCGGGAAAGAGCGTCGTGAAGGCCCGCGCATCGACGATCAGGCTCCCTTGCAGGATACCCGTGCGCACCGGCAGCGCCCCCACAATCCGGATGCGGTGCACGCCACCGGTGGCGCCTGGGTAGCTCAACACCGTGCCGCGCACCGGGTCGGCAACCGCCGCCAACCCGTACTGCACCGTGGTCAGGTCACCCGCCAGCGCCGGCACGCAGCCGTCGTCCCGCGCCTGCAGCAGCAACTGCCGGACATCCTCACCAGCGCCAAACAGATCGTTCGTCAACGCACCCGCGACATCCAGCCCCAACACGCGCGGCTCCACGGCACGATTCAGATTGAGGCATCCCGCCTCCGCACCCTCACGGACGCGGAGCGACACGACGGTTTCGCTATCGACGCGCAGGGCGGTGCTGATCGACTCGACGCGATCAGCCGGCACGGCCGCGGTCGTCGTGAGCATCCACGTGAAGCCGCCGCTGCCGGAACGACGCGCTCCGGTCTCGGCCGCAGGATCGTGCCGCATGGCCAGCACGCCAACCGAGAGGAAGCACCCCACCGCCAGCAAGGCGGCAACCAACAGGTTACGGCCGGGACGGCGCAGCACCCCCATCAATCCCGCCCGCCAGACGCCGCCGCGAGGCGCGCTCCGCTGCGCCAGCGCCCATGCGGCCGCACGCCCCAGCGCCAGCAGCGCCACCAGCTGCATCAGCCCGGCGGCAAAGAAGAGACCGCCCGCCGACTCGGATGCTGCCCGTTGCCCCGCCACGCGCGCCGCAACCGCCGCGCCCACAGTCACCACCAGCACCAGCATCCAGCAGACGCACGCACGCGGCCGTGCTGTCACGGTCGGCGCATCTCCTGCGCCGGCGACCAGCAACGCCTGTACGTCCATCCGGCAGACGCGCCGCACGCTCAACCAGATGGCTGCCAGCGACAGCAGACCGGCCGCGATGGCGGCCCCCGCCCATGCACCAGGTGCGGCATCGAAGACCACCTGCATCCCGGGCGCTGCGCCAACCCAGAAGCGGTTCAGGCCCCAAACCAAGCCGCGCGCAAGCAACCAACCGCCACCCGCGCCTGCCGCCGTGCCCACCGCGACCGGCACCGTCGACTCAGCCAGCCAGAGTCCCAGTACCTGCCGCGCAGATAGCCCGCAGGCCCGCAGCGACCCGATCTCGGTCCGGCGACTGTCCACCCCCAGGGCAGCCAGCAAGGCCACCATCAGCAACGCGGCGACCAGCAACACGCAAGCCATCCCCACGAATAGCTGCTTGAAGTCCATCGCGCTCGCAACGGCACGGCGCGCCTCGGTCGCCACGTCCCTCGCCGTCAGCCCAAGTGCCGCCGGGAGCACGGTGCGCCAAGCGTCTTCAAGCGCCGACGCCGCCACCTCCGGTGCCAGGCGCGCCCCGGTGGCTGCGCCAAACGCCATCCCGAACAGGCGCTGCCCGGTGCGCAGTGTCACAAACGCTTTCGGCGTCGGCCCATAGTGCTGCCAGTAGGCTTCGTTGTCGGCGTCGGCGAGTTTGTCTTTGTCCATCGGTAGCCCGATGTCCCAGTCGGCGCAGCGATCCACGTCGCTGAGTCCGGGAAACGCCGGCAGGCGTGTTCGCTCCGCCGCCACGGTCGCCATCGGCAGCACACCTGCCACACGCAGGTCGACCGTCGCCGCGACCAGACCGCCACCGGCCTCAAAGCGTCGCCAGTTCAGGCGCAGCGTGGCACCAACAGTTAACGCCAGCTTGTTCGCCAGCCACGCGCTGATCACGACTTCATCATCAGCCAGTCCTGCCGGAACCACGCCCAGTCGAGCATCAGCCGACGGCGTAAGGGCGGCCACGAAACCGTACGGGGTTGACGCTGACGCGTTCGTGCCGTTCACCGAGGCAAACCCGTCGACAAGGTGATGCAACGCGAAGACCGGCGGCGGGGACACGTTCCCAAGCGCGGAAACGACGACCTCGGGCAGGAACGCGCGGTCGGAACTCACCAGACGGCAGCCGTTCGTGACGGCACTGATCCGGATACCGACGTCGGCCGGCTGCCATTCGGCCTGGAGCGCGGATGCCAGGTTGGATGGCGACAGATCGGACACGAGCAGGTTCACTCGCCCCGGCGCGCCCACGGCATCGGCCAGCCACGTCCGGTCAACCACGGCATTCAGCGGGGGAACCTGGCTGGCTTCGAGACTGAAGCGGCCAAGACGGGCGTCGGCCAGCACGCCGAGACCGGGCAGCGTACGACGAATCAGGTCCGGTTCGCGGCGATCGCCCAGAGGCAGATCGAGCGGATAGGGCGACAGCCGCGCGACGCGCAGGGCCGGCCGGCTGTCGGCGCTCAGATGAATGCGGGCGGTGCTGCGCGCCACCGGGAGTTCCCAGCCCGCCGCCGCGGCCAGCCGGCGGCTGAGCAGCAGATCGGCACCGGCGGCATCGGCGCCGAACAGACGCAGCAGCCGTTCGTCGCCGCCCACGACGCGTATGGGGCCCAGTGTGCCGGCGTCCTGTCCGCCCTCGCGCAGCACCAACGTGCCGTCCACCTGCAGCACGGCCGCAACGGTGCCGCCGGTGCGGCGCTGGACGGCGTCGGCCAGCCTGGCATCGACCAGACGGCCGCGCAAGTCGACTGCCGATTGGACGGTGCCGATCCGCTCGGACGCAATGCGCGCGAGATCGCGGTTCAGGGCCTCTCCGGTCAACACCGCGCCCGCCAGCACAGCGGTGGCGACGGCCGTGGCAGCGGCCGCCGCCGCGTGCGTGCGGCGGTGAAACACCAGGCTGTTGCGTATCCACTGGCGCGTGTTCATCGGACTACGAGCTTCCCATCACGGAGTTCATACCGCACGTGCAAACGCGCAGCGAGCGCATCCGAGTGCGTGGCCACGACCAGCGTGGTCCCCTCCTCGCGGTTGAGCTCGACCAGCAGGTCGGCCAGCGACGCAGCCGCAGCGGGGTCCAGCGCACCAGTGGGTTCGTCGGCCAGCACGAGCTTCGGCCGCAGAACAAGGGCACGTACGAGCGCGACGCGTTGGCGTTCGCCGCCCGAGAGCTGCCCGGGGCGCTGGTGCATCCGTTCGGCCAACCCGACGCGGCGCAACAGGCGTTCGGCGTCAGCCACATGCGCCGCTGCCGAGCCGTCAGCCCACGCCGGCACCAACGTGTTCTCGAGTGCCGTGAGTTGCGGCAGCAGGTAGTGAAGCTGGAACACGTGACCGGCCACGCGGCCGCGCAGGGCCGTTCGGCCACGCTCATCAAGTCCGGCGATCGACACCCCGTCGATACGCACCTCGCCCGCATCCGGACGATCAAGGGCGCCCAGGATATTCAGCAACGTGCTCTTGCCGGAACCCGAAGGTCCCAGGATGGCCATGCTGTCGCCGCGCGCCACGGTCAGGTCGACACCGCGCAGGATCGCGACAAACCGGCCATCGGCCATGGCGAAGCCGCGCTGTACGCCACGCGCATATACTACGGGATGGTCAGTCATTGTGGTTGCACCAGTTGGATGGGGAATCGGATAGGTCAGTAATGGTACCGGGCCTGCACAACGAACACGCTGTCCTCTGCCACCTTGTAGACCAGACGGTGTTCGTCGTTGATTCTGCGCGACCAGTATCCGGCAAGAGCATGGCGCAGTGCTTCGGGTTTTCCGGTGCCTTCAAAAGGAGTGCGGGATATTTCCTTGATCAGTTCGTTGACTCGCCTCAGCAGTTTCCGATCTGTCTGCTGCCAGTGGAGGTAGTCCTCCCAGGCTTGACTTGAGAAGACGATCTTCATTCAGCCAGACGCCTTTCCTTCCCCTTGCCTTCGTCCAATTCACGCATGGCGTCAAGAATACGCCGCGCATTCCTCGGACTGCGCAGGAGGTAGGCCGTCTCAGTAAGCGCATCGTAGTCTTCCTGCGCAATCATGACGACCGAGTCCTCGCGCTTCCTCGTGATGATGACGGGCGTGTGGTCACGGCAGACGCGCCGAATCGTCTCCGCCAGTGTCTCGCGGGCCTCGGTGTAGGTGATTGCGTTCATGCTGGACAGGATACTGTACAGGGTTGCCGTGGTCAACTTCCAAAGCGCGGGGACCGAAAGGCTGCTAATATCGCGCCCGCGTCTCGGCAGCCATCAGCAGTTCCGGTGACGCGCTGTCGGCCACCGAGGCGGGCACAGGCTCAAGCCAGATGGCGCGTTCTTCCTCGATGTAGAGCTGCCGGGGATCCAGCGGGTGTATGAGCGGCGGCCCCACGCGCCGGGCCAGGCCTACCTGCAGAGGCGCGCCAACCGGACCGGCGCGCACAGCGGCCACGTCGTTCCGTTCGGCCGCCGTCAGACGCCCCACCGGATAGGCCGTCCTCAGACGCGCCACACTCAGCACGGCCGTGTTCCACAGGCAAAGCACCTGCAGGTGGATCGCCTGACGCCGCAACGCCAACTCCCCCGGCAACGCGGGTGTCGCGAAGCGGCCAAAAGGCGCCACCTGCCACCGTTCGAGGCCAACCTGGGCGATTACAGCCACATAGACTGGCCGCGCCGCCGTGGCAGGTGTATCCGGCGCCAGCAGACGGATCACCCCGACGCTGATCGGACGTGCCCGTTTCTGGCCCGGGTAGGCGCGCAGCGCGGCAAATGCCGCAGCATCCGTCTCGGCCGGCTGCAAACGGCGATCCGTCTCCCACTCGCACAGCCACGCCGCCAGGCGCGCACGGTCGTCATTCACTTTTGGATTGGACCGGTGCATGCGTTCCCTCCGCCAATATGAAGAGTCCGGCCGCCGTCTTTTCCAGTCTTCCCCAGGAGAAAATCAGCTCGCCGAGTACCGCAGCGGACCGCAGGCAGAGCGCGAGGCGCACGGAGCGTTCTTCGTCGCCGTGGCGCTCATCCACGCACGCGGCAAGCCGATGGAACACATCCTGCCAGAGCGTGGCCACACGGCTCTTGCGTACGCCTGCCACGGACTCGACGGTGGGGTGGTACAGCGGCACCCCCAGCTGCCTGGCCAGCACGACGAGTCGGTCGCGTTCGGGCAGCAGGGCGAAGAAGGCCTGCGCCAGCGGCCGCGCGAGGCGGCCCAACTCGCGCTCGTCGACGGCGACATCAGGCGCTCCGGGCAGAAGTTCCGCCAATGCCGGTGTGGTGTGCCCCTCGCCCGCCGGCGCGTCGAGCGACAGGTGATGCGCACGGGGACCTTCGCGCCGCAGAAAATCGCGCACCACGTCGCGCAACAGCAGCGACGCCCCGCCCTGCACGGCATCCAGCGTGGCGGCCGTACCGCCGGCACGATCAAAAAGCCAGTCCTTGTAGCGCTTGTCCTGCCGCGTGCGCCCCGTGGCCAGCCGCGTTTCGGTCAGATGCCAGCACCCGGCTGCGTCCGGCAGCGCGCCTGTGCCCACGGCCGCTCCTCCGCAGACCGAGGCATAGTGCTTGAAGCGCTGCCAGCCGAAGAGGCACAAGGCTTCCTTCGTAGCCGCCTGGCAGCGCGCCGCCGCGCACTGGACATGCCACTCGCGCCACTGTTCGAGTGTAGGCATGGCGCTGGAGCACGTCAGACGAGCGGCCGCACCCAGCGATCCACATCGGCCTCGGTGCGGCACAGCGGGACATCGCGGAAGATCTTCCACGTCTCGGTATGCTCAACCGAAGCGCCCTTCTTCAGCACCGTCAGCGGACCCAGGCTCTCGAGTTCCAGGATCTCCTCGTTCGAAAAGGTCTCGAAGTTGCAGCCGTCATCCGGATACGTCGCGCCATCCTGCAGGCCGAAGTACTTGACGAACAGGAAGCCCTCGCGCTGGTAGGCGACCCACTTCTCGCCGTGCGCCAACCCGAGCTTGTTCGGGCCGCGCGTCGGGTCCTGCCGGAAGAAGATGTACTTGCTGCCCAGCGACCAGCGCGGGTCGGCAAAGTCGGTGTAGCCCCAGATGCTCCAGGTCTGGTTGTGGGTCAGGCGCGAGGTGTGGGGAATCTTGGCCGGCAGGGGGATGATCGCCTGGCCATTCAGACCCATCACGGAGAGCGCCCAGGGCGCGCATTCAACCGGCACGCGCCCCTTATTCGTCAGGCTGTGCTTGACCGTGACCGCGTTCGAGGCTGCATCCAGCGTGATGTCCATCTGCTTGACCAGGTGCGTGATCGGGCCGGCCTTCTGGCGCACGCGCACGCCGCCCGCAATCGCCTCAACGGTCGCGTACGGCACATTGTCGAGTTCGTAACTCCACGGCTTGGCTTCAGGGGCGACCCAGAAGCGGTGTCCGCCACGGATCTTCCATTCGGCTTCGCCGCGCCCGCCCTGTTGTCCCGGCACTTCGCCGAAGACGTTGGCCCCGCCGACGAAACCGAACCGGATGATGCGCGGGCCCACATCGCGCGTGACGAGCAGCTCAACCTCGCCGTTAGCCAACCGAATGCACTCCCAGCCATTGAATTTCACCGTTTCCACAATCCGCTCTCCTTGTTGTAGTCGGCCGCATCGAACCCATCGACAACGCGTACCGGACGAAAATCTCTGTCCTGAATATACGCTCACGGGCCCATGGAAGGCAAACAGAGACATCGGCCCCCGTTCTGCGGGAGATTGGCGACCGACGACGCTGAACATGCACGAATCCCGCGCGCTGCGGCGTCGCGGAGCTCCGCCCTCCCGATCTGGAACATCAATCAACGCTTGCTGTATGAACGGGAGGGTCGAGATCCGCGAGACCAATGGGTGCGCGGCTGGGCGCATGGCTCGGGCGCGTCGGGCGCCAACCGCGCAAGACACCAGGCAAGACACCAGGCATGCACGCGTCACGGCGCAATCAGCTCGATCAGGATCGCCAAGTCGCCGCGGAACGACGGCAGCGGCGCGCGCAGGTGTCCGCCGGTCGCCTGCCTGCCGTTCGCACGGCCGAAAGAGGTTCCGGTCGCCGGATCGATGAAGATCAGGTCGTACACGCCGGACACCACGTCGGCCACGTCGAGCGTCAGCCCCGTCAACGCGGTGGCTGCATTACCGCGCGTGTCGTTCAGGTAGACGACCATCTGGTCACGGCTCCGCAGTCCGGCCGCCCTGACGGCATTGGCCGCCACACCCGACAGTTCATAGTGGCTGATCTGGATCCAGTCCTGGCCGGTGTTCGCGACGCGTATCGCATGCATGCCCGTCCCCAGCGTCACGCCCAGAACGCCGGATCCCTGCAGGCGTTTGGCGACCACGGGCCGGCCATCCACGCTGATGGACAGCACGTTGGTGCCCGCGCCGGAGACCGCGCCGACCGTCACCATGAAACGGCTGCCGGTGTCGAACGTCGCACGGAATTCGGCGCCCTGCCCCATCTCGCGCTGCCAACTCCCATGCAGGAATGAGGACAGATCACCCATGCCCACGCATTCGCCAAAGCGGTCGACCTCAAATGCGGCCGCACGACTTGGCTCCCAGGCCAGGCGGGGCACCAGCCGAATGTCCCCGCAGCGCGGCGCGTCCGGCACCGCGACCGCGACGGGTCGCCAGCCCTGGACGTCCAGACCACGCCAGAAGCGGTCGTGGGCCCGATAGGATGCGAACCGCCCCTGCGCTTCGGCGATGTCCCAGTACCAGTACCACGCCGGCACACGCCGGAGGGCCGCGTTCCAGAGCGTCTGCCGGACAGGATCACCGCGATCATCGCCTTCGCCACGTTCATCGGGCAGACCGAACTCGCCGCACAGCAGCGGTTTCGTGCCGCGCGCGGCGGCCCAGGCGTCGGCCATGACTTCGATAAGCCGGCCGGGCCGGTTGTCATACGCATGGAAGTTCAGCAGGTCAAGCCCGGGCGCGCCACGGTCAAGCGCCAGCAGTAGATCAAAGGCGTTGGCGCTGGTGGTCACCAGTCGCGGCGCGAGATCATACGTCTTGAGCACGCGGGCCGCGTCGCGATGCCAGGCGACGATCTCGTCACTCAGCTCACGGATGCGGTAGGCGTCGGTGTTGTCGACCTCATTGAACAACTCCCACGCCGCCACGGCCGGCGAGTAACCCCATCGTGCCACCACATACCGGTAGCGGGCATGCGCAAGCCGGATGGCGTGTGCCGAGGTGAAGAACTCCGACGGCGTGAACAGAAAACCACCGTGCGCGCGGTTGTAGGGGTTGAATTCCCAGTTGGGGTCGACCTCGGTGCTCCATTCGCCATGCTGCTCAAGCACGAGTTGCAGGTAGACACCGCGCGCAGCGGCATAGTCGACCAGCATGTCCAGCCACGCGGCTGTCTTCTGGTTATAGCGCCCCAGGCCATAGTCCTCGTTCCACGGTGCCCAAAGCTCGGGACTCCATTCCAGTTCCTGCCGCGCAAAGCCGACCAGCCAGACGCGCATGACGTGGATGCCGTTCGTGGCGAACGTATCGACCCACCGCCGGTAGTCGCCGATCAGATCGCCCGAACTCCAGGCGGCATTGCATCCGGAGGGTGCCAGACGGGACCCGTCATCGCGTGTCCAGTCCGGCAGGTTGGCCCGCTCAAGGCGCACGAAACCCGCGCCCTGACGACCGGCAACCGTGACCGCGACCGCGGCAGACTCCCATGTTTTCGCGTCCGTCGCGCGAAACCGTACGCGGAAGCGCCCCTCCTGCCGGAACGCGTAGCGAAAATGCCAGCGAGCGCCAGGGGCATTCTCGCGCCAGGTGGCCGCATCGACCGGCACCTGGTAGAAGCACGGGAACACGCGCGTGCCGCCCGGTCCGTCGACCAGCGCATCCACACGCACGCCGTCGGGGTCGTAGGGATTCGGGTACTCGGCGGTCAGACGAAACGTGGCCTCGACGCGCTCATAGCACGCGGGCGAGGTCGTGTTGAACACGACTTCACGCACCTCGGCGGCCTGCAGCACAGCCGCCGCCAAGCCACCCAGCAGAACAGGGATCGGGCGCACGTTCATCAGTCGATCCAGCCCCAGCGACGCGACGTGAGCGGCCAGTAAACAACGGTGGCGGGGCCGAGCAGGTTGCGCGCAGGCACGGTCCCCCAGTAGCGGCTGTCACGGCTGTTGTGCGTGTTATCGCCCATCGCGAAGTACTCATGGGGCCCGAGTTCAATGCTGTCGCCGGGGTTGCGGATGGGATGGGGCGACTCGGCCGGGGCCTCGCCAATAACGGCGTACCCGGCGTAGGGCGGAGCCCAATCGGCGAGATTCTCCTTCCGCGCCAGGCGCCCGATCGCAAGGGGCTCGAACACCGGCTGACCGTTGATCAGCAGGTCGGGTGGCCGGACGGCGAGCGTCTCGTTGGGGATGCCGCACATGCGTTTGATGTAGTGCGTACCGGGCGGAAGTCCGTTGATGCCAGCAGTCGAAAAGACCATCACCTCGCCGCGCCGTGGCCGGAAGAAGTGCCAGCGCCAGCGGTTGACGAACACGAAATCGCCGGCGGTCACGACGCCCGACCAGAGCACCGCGCCCGACGACACGCGGCCATCGCGACCGACCCGCACGGCATGGCGATCGCGCGCCGCATCCGTCGGCACATAGTAGTTCCGGCCATTCACGCGCAGCGCGGCATAGCCCGGCTTGCGTTCGTCCTGCACGAGGCGCACGTCGCCGCCCGCCCCCACGCGCACCTCGCGGTACCATTCGCCGGTTATCAGCCACTTCGCCATTTTCAGCGGAAAGCGGTCAAACACGGTCGGATCGCTCTCTTCACGCGACTGGATACCGTAGAGCGTCGGCTGCATCGACCCCGTCGGGATCTTGAAAGGCTGGTAGAAATAGGCACGAAACGCCATGGCGACCGAAAGGGCGACGACCAGCACCTCGAAGTTGTTGCGCCACGAAGCCAGCGGTTTGGTCGGCATCACGGCGTTCAGCACGCCCGCGAGTTGCTCGGTCGCCTCACGCATGGCGCCCAGTTCACGGCCGCCGCGGGCTGTGCGTGCGGCCGTCATGGCCTGCACCAGACGCGTCAGGTCATCGGCCGGCAGAACGTCCTCGCGCATGGCCTTGAACGCCGCCGCGTGGCTCAGCAACTCATACAGTTCCTTGCGCAGCTTGCGCCGTTCGAAAAAAGTCGTCATGCGATCAATCCTCTTCCCCGGAACGGCCCTTGAGAACGGCAATGAAGGCCGACTGCGGCACGCGGACCGTGCCGAACTCCTTCATCCGTTTCTTGCCTTCCTTCTGTTTCTTCAAGACCTTCTGCTTGCGCGTCACGTCGCCGCCGTAGAGCTTGGCCGTCACATCCTTGCGGAACGGGCGGATGTCTTCGCGCGCGATGATGTTGCGGCCGATGACGGCCTGAACGGGAATCTTGAACATGTGCGCCGGGATGGTGTCCGCCAGCGCCTTGCAGATCTGCCGGCCGCGCGCCACGGCCTTGTCCTTGTGGACCATGCACGAGAACGCGTCAACGACCTCGCCGTTGAGCAGGATGTCCATCTTGACGATGTCGCTCGTCTGATAGCCGGAGGGCTCGTAGTCCATGGAGGCGTAGCCGCGGCTGATGCTCTTCAGCGTGTCGTGAAAGTCGATCAGGATCTCGTTGAGCGGCAGCATGCAGTTCATGATCACGCGGTTGGCGTCGAGACTCTCGGTGGCGCGCATCTCGCCGCGGCGGTCCATGACCAGGCGCAGGATGTCGCCGATGTTTTCGCTGCGGCAGATGATCGTGGCGCGGATCACCGGTTCCTCGATGTGGTCGATCTTCATGATGTCGGGCATGTGAACCGGGTTGTCGATCTCCTGCGTCTCGCCATTGCGCAGCACCAGGTGGTAGACGACGGCGGGGTGCGTGCTGATGATGTCGAGATCGAACTCGCGGCGCAGACGTTCCTGCACAATCTCCATGTGCAGCAGGCCCAGGAACCCGCAGCGGAAGCCGAACCCGAGGGCGACCGAACTCTCGGGGTGGAACGTGAAGGCGGCATCATTGAGATGCAGCTTCTCGAGACCGTGGCGGACCTTCTCATACTCGTCGGTGCTGACCGGATAGACGCCGCTGAAAACCATCGGCCGGACGACCTTGAAGCCGGGCAGAAGATCGGTGGCGCCGTCGCGAACCGTCGTGACGGTGTCGCCCGTCTTCACGTCGCGCGGGTCCTTGAGGTTGCCGACGATGTATCCCACCTGCCCCGCCTCGAGCACCTCGACCGGACGCTGACCGGGGCTGAACACGCCGACTTCGCGGAGTTGCGTGGTCACGCCGTTGCTCAGGAATTTGACCGCGCTGCCAGCCCGGATGGAACCATCAACGACGCGCACATAGGTGACCACGCCGCGGAAATCATCGAATGCCGAGTCGAACACGAGCGCCCGCAACGGCGCGTCGGGACCGCGCGTCTTCGGCGGCGGCACGCGCGCCACAACCGCCTCCAGCACTTCCGGCACGCCCATGCCGGTCTTCGCGCTGATCAGCAGCGGGTGATCCATGCTGATGCCCAGGATCTCCTCCACCTGGCGTGTCACCTCGGGCACATTGGCGCCGGGCAGATCGACCTTGTTGAGAACGGGGATGATCTCCAGACCGTTGTCGACAGCCAGGTAGGCGTTGGCCACGGTCTGGGCCTCGACGCCCTGGCCGGCGTCGACGACCAGCACCGCGCCTTCGCACGCCCCCATGCTGCGCGAGACCTCGTAGCTGAAATCGACGTGGCCGGGGGTATCGATCAGGTTCATCCGGTAGGTCTTGCCGTCGCGCGCGGTGTACAGCATCGATACGGGGTGGCACTTGATGGTGATGCCGCGCTCGCGCTCAAGGTCCATGGCGTCAAGGGTCTGCTCGCGCATCAGCCGCTGGTCAATCGTCTTGGTCAACTCAAGCAGGCGGTCGGAGAGCGTGGTCTTGCCGTGGTCGATATGGGCGATGATGCAGAAGTTGCGCGTGTTCTCGACGGTCAGGTCCATGGTTCTCGGATTCCGATCAGGGTTCTGTCTGCAAACTGGCGGACGCGGCAGCACGCATGGCGCGCACACCGGCGCCCATGTCGGCCAACCGGAAGAGCGAACTGCCGGCCACAAACGCGTTGGCGCCCTGCGCCGCGCAGCGCGCCGCCGTGGCGGCATCGATCCCGCCATCCACCATGAGCGTCAGCTCACGGCATCCACGTGCGTTGGCGGCACGGCGGATCTCCGCCAACTTGGGCAGCATCCCGGTCATGAAAGACTGTCCGCCATAGCCGGGTTCAACCGTCATCACCAGCACTTCGTCAACCAGCCCCAGCAAGGGCGCGACGGCGGCGGCGGGCGTGGCCGGCTTCAGCGTGACCCCGCAGCGTACGCCGCGGCGGCGAATGGCGGCCAGGACGTCGGGCACGGGGCACGCAGCCTCCACGTGAATCAGCACGGTGGACGCACCGGCATCAACGAATCGGTCGACGTACCGGTCCGGTTGCTCCATCATCAGGTGCACATTCAGCGGCAGACGGACCACGCGGCGGGCCATGGCGACGACATCGCTGCCGAAACTCAGGTTCGGCACAAAGTGACCGTCCATGATGTCCAGGTGCAGTTCGTCGCCGCCGGCGGCCTCGGCACGCCGGCACTCATCGGCCAGACAGCCGAAATCGGCGGCCAGAAGCGAGGGTAGAATTCGCACATCCATTGGCCCGTTAGTGTCGCAGAAATGCCCAGCGAAAGCAAAGCCGGAGCGTGCCCCCGGTTTGCGGACGCCGATTATTCGGTCTCGACGCTGCGGCGACCTGCTTCTATCTTGTCGGCATGCCGAAGCACCCCACCCCGCCTGCGCAGCCCCCCGCCCCGGTCGGCGAACGCCTGCAGAACGTGCTGGCCCATCGCGGCGTAGCTTCGCGACGGCACGCCGCCCAGTTGATTGCCGACGGGCGCGTGACGGTAGGCGACCAGACGGTCCTGGAACCGGGCTGGCGCGTGGTGCCGGAGACAGACGAGATCCGGCTCGACGGGCAGCTCCTCCCGGTCGCCGCCGAGGCGTCGCGGACCATCCTGCTGTACAAGCCGCGGGGCGTGGTCTGCAGCGCCGACAACACCCAGGGAGAGACGGTCTGCGATCTGGTGCACTATCTGCCCCAGCGCCTGGTTCCGGTCGGCCGGCTGGACAAGGCCAGCGAGGGGTTGATCCTGCTCTCGAACGACGGGGACCTGGTCCTGCGCCTGACACACCCGCGGCACGGCCACCTGAAGCGCTACGAGGTGACCGTGACGGGGCGTCTGACGGACGCCGCGCTGGACCAGCTCGGCGCGCGCATGGATCTCGACGGCTACCTGACGCAGCCGGCGCAGGTGGAGGTGCTGCGGCGCGGCGACACCTGCCACACGCTGGCGCTGACGCTCAGCGAGGGACGCAACCACCAGATCAAGCGTCTGTGCGGTCGCGCCGGCCTGTTCGTTACCCACCTGTCGCGCACGACCTTCGCCGGGCTCACGCTTGACGGGCTGCGCCCCGGCGAGTGGCGCGACCTGACCCCCGAGGAGCTGTCGCGCCTGCGGGCCGAATGACGCCTGTGCGAGGACGCGCTGGTGAGCTGCACGGTTGCGCCCGGCTTCGACTTCGCCGATTTCGAGATGCCGCCGCGCGCCAAACGGAACGCCCTGCAAAACCGCAGATTGACAAATGTCGAACCGCAGAACACCCACGTGCCTCCGGTCGATACCGATGCCCACTTCGACATTCGAAAATCGACATTCGGCAATCTGCGGTTCCCTCTTCCGATCCAACTGGCGCAGACGAGCGGCGGGACGTGAGAATCCACGCCCACCCGTACTGCCCAAGCGGCATCTCACGCGGCTGCGATCTCAATCCGCCTCGGCTTGCGTTCCTCACGACTCGGCAGGGCCACCCGTAGCAGCCCGTTACGCAGCGTGGCCTTCACTCTCGTTGTGTCAACACGATCCGGAAGGGAGAAGACTGCCCGGTAGACAACGGGGGCAATCTCGCGCAAAACCGGGCGGTACCCCTGCGGTTCCGACACGTCGTTCTGCGCCTCCAGCACCAGCGTCACATCCTCAACCGTGACCTTCAGCCCCTTCTCATCCACGCCGGGCAACTCGGCAACGACTACAAACCCGTCGCCTTCCTTGCGAATCGCCACGAGCGGCACGCACTCAAGCCGGGCGACGTCGGCAGCGACCAGTTCCTTGTTGCCCTTCTCCGCCTTTACCACTGCTTTGTCCGTTGTGTTGTTCATGTCAAAACTCCTTTCTTCGAGACAGAATGTGTGGGCAGCAACTAGGCTGCCTCAATCATCACACGGCGCGGCTCGGAAGCCGGATGCCGGGGCAACGTGATCGTCAGAACCCCATTGCGGCACTTGGCCACCACGTTCTCGTTGGCAACCGGATACGGAAGGTCAAACCGACGCTCGAAAACCATCGATTCGCCATCAACCTGCTCCTTCGTGCCCTTCAGCACCAGCTGCGTGCCCTCGACCGTGACATCGAGTTTCGCCGGATCAACGCCAGGCACTTCGGCCTCGATCACCCATCCCTGTTCGCCCTCCCAGGCGTTGGTGCGCGGATAGTGCCCGGCGAAGCTCCCGCCCACCAAGTCCCACGCACGACCAAACGGCCAGTCCATGTCGAGCACATCGCTCATGATGCGCCAGGGACTCATCGGTAGAATACTTTTCATGTTGTGCCTCCTGTCTTTAGGTTGTTGTTGAGTCATCAACTGACAGAAGGAATAGCAGCACGCATGCCAGAACACAAAGGCACGCATGCAGACACGTTGCAAGTAATTGCACTGCAGTATATTGCGCACTGTGTCGCATGCCTGCCGCGGATCGATATGAGTCAGAACGACTCACAGCATACGGCGGACATGAGAGACAGACTGTCTCTCTTCAACTGCGCCCAACCGCAGCGCGACTGAGCGGAAAGAAGCGACTCGCCGTTAGAGGCCGTAGCCGAGTTCGCGCATGGCGGGCTCGAGAAAATCGAGGCTTTCGCCAGCCGTGGGTTCGAGTTTGTGGCGCCCGATCGGATCCCTCCGGACCGGGATACGTGCCAGCGGAAGACCAAGATAGGCCTCCAGGCGGGATAGCTCGCGCTCCTGATGCAGCACGAAGTCTTCGAGCCGCACCTTGATCGCGTGTTGGGGCAACCCCGTTGCGCGCACCAAATCGTGTTGGTACTTCCACGAGATCGCCCGACGCAGGCGGACATCCTCGGTTGCCGGGTAGTCGATGCCGAAGTCACGCAGGTCGTCGGTCAGGTGGTTCCCGGTGATGCAGTCCAATGGATTGCGCACCCAGAAGACGTATCGAATGTCCGGAAACATACGCTTGATCCACGGGTAGCAAAGCGTCGTCTCCGGAATCTTCCACCCCTTGTTCGGCGCCGGACTGGCCAGCACGGTCTTCAGGTAGCTCTCGACGAGCTGCTTGAACTCGAGCGGGATCTCGGCCGTCTGAACCGGGCCGAAATCCCACTCCAGCCCGCCGCGCCACGAAATGTGGCGCGCGATGATGCGGCACGCCTCATACATCGCCTCCGGCGGCAGCAAGTCGCCTGACCCGTTGAGCGGCTCACCCATGTAAACGCCGCTCTGCGAAAGGGTATGCGACATGGCGCGCGTGCCCGAATGCCCGCGGCCGATTACGGTGATAAGCATGGTCTACAGCTTCTCCGCGCCCCGCTGCGTCTGGAGTTCCTTGAGCGGCTTGGCGTCCTTTGCCTGCAGGCTCTGGGCGGCCTTGGGCGAACCGATGTGCATCCCGTCGTATGCCTCCTGCGAGGTCTTGAACGGCCCGCATCCCTTGCCGTGCCAGTTGAGATTGGTGTAAATGGGATTTTTGCGACCGGTCTGCTTCTCGCGCCGCTGGATGTGGGCCTGCATGCGCGCTTCGAGCAGATTGACCACGGCGGGTTCCTGCCTGGCAAGGTTGTGGTTCTCGCCCGGGTCCTCGACCAGGTTGTACAGTTCGACTTCCGGTTTGAAGTGGAAGTCGGGCTCCAGCGCGTGGATCAGCTTCCACTGCGGCGTACGCCAGCCGTGCTTGCGCATCCACGTGCATTCGGTGATGTAGAACTCCGACTCCACCGGACGCGCTTCGCCGCGCCACAGCGGCGCCAGATCGCGGCCATCAAACTTGATCTTCGTCTTCACGCCCATCAGATTCAGAATCGTCGGCGCGATATCCTTCATCTGGCAGGTGTCGGCGAAGCGGGTGCCGGCCGGCACCTTGCCCGGCATCACGAACGCCAGCGGGATCCGCAGCGTGCATTCGTAGAGGCCGTGATGATCATAGAAGCAGTCATGATCGTGAAGCGTCTCGCCGTGGTCGGAGTCGAACACGGTCAGGGTATCCTCCTCGATCCCCAGGTCGCGGATCACGCTCAACAGGTTGCCGATGCAGGCATCCATGTAGGCCAGTTCGCCATCGTACTGCGCAATGACGTACTCCTTGTCGGTGCAGTTCGGCGGGAACCAGCTCGCGAAGTAGTCGCAGAAAGGCTTGAATGCATAGACCGGGTCCAGCGAGTGGTTCGCAGGATCCAACTCGTTGCCGGGGTAGAACAGGCGCTCGAAGGGCCGCGGCGGCAGGTAAGGCGAGTGCGGGTCCATGTGCCGCATGAACAGGAAGAACGGCTTGCCCTCGGCGGCCAGGCGCTTCAGTTCCGGAATCGTGATGGCATTCAGGTTCTCGGCCTTGTGGCTGCGCCCCTTCTCCCAGGAACCCCACCCCTCGAAATCCAGGTACTTCTGGAAGCCACGCGAAGCCGCGTTGCCGCTGAAACCCACGCAAACCGTGGTGTAGCCCTCGGCCGCCAGCATCTCGGCCAGCGTCGTCACGTGACTGCCCAACGCGCCTTCATGCCGCAGCGCGACGACATCGGTTCCGAATACGTCCATGCCGGTGAACATGGACGAGTAGCCGGGCGTGGTCGGGATGCTCGGGCTGAAGGTGTTCGAAAACACCGCGCCCTGGCTGACATACTTGTCGATGTGCGGCGTGGTCAGCCGCGGATAGCCATACAGGCTCATGTGGTCCGGCCGCAGGCTGTCGATGCCAAACAGGATCAGGTTGGGTTTGCGTTTGCTCATGGAGACTCCAGGTTTTGTGGTCAGGTCGAAAACGTGATACGCCGCCCCGCGGCGCTTGACTCCGCGCACGCCAGCGTCAGACGGAGGACCTCACGGCCTTCCTCGGCCGTCGCGATGGCCGGGCGGCGGCCATGCAGAAAATCGGCCAGCGGCTCGGCCAGCCCGCCGATGCGCTCGCCTTGGGCCTTGATGGCCGGCAAGTCGCTGACCGTCCAGCCGCTGCCGCGCAGCCACCACTTCAGCTGCGGTGCACCTTCCGGACGGACCGCGCTGCTTGGCAGGTCGCCGTAGTTGCCCACGATGATGCCGTGCTCGCAGGCGATTTCGAGCGTGTTCTCGCCGGCCGGTGTGGCGAAACAGCAGACGGCCTCGCTGAATGATCCATCGGCGTGCCGGAACACGGCAATGCCATTGTCGTTCGGAATCTTCGGGTTCAGCAGCGAGCCCAATTCGGCGATCACACTGACCGGCATGCCGCGCAGCCAATAGATGAAGTCGACGGCATGGGCGGCATCATCAGCGAAGATGTCGCGGTTCAGTTCCGGCTGCACATGCCAGCTCTGGTCGAACGCGGGCCAGTCGTGCGTGCAGAGGCAGTGGCGCCGGCGCACCATGAAGACACGGCCGAACTGGCCGGACGCGAGCAGCTCGCGGGCCTTCAGGTTGTGCGCATCGACGCGCATCTGCCAGGCCAGCGTGAACGGCACGCCGTGGCGGCGAACGGCGGCCACGATGCGATCAGCCTCGCCCACGGTCAGGCTGATCGGTTTCTGCAGCACAATGGCCTTGCCGGCTGCGGCAGCCTGTTCGACGAGCTCGGCATGGAAGGCAGTCTCAGCCGTGATCACCACCGCCTGGACGTCCTGGCGGGCAAGCAGTTCCCCGGCTGAAGCGCAGGCTGCGATGCCCTGTTTCGCCGCGCCGTCCGCCAGGCGCACCGCATCGCGGTCCCAGCCGGCGACCACGCGGACGCCCCACTCGGGGTGCTCGCGCCAGCGCCCGCAGTACAGGCCCACGTGGCCATGCGCGAAACCCAGGATGCCTACATTCACCCGCGTGCTCCCAAGGCCTTCAGACAGGCGTTCATGTAACCGTAGCTCTCGGCGGCAACGGCCATCTTCTCGGCCAGGTCGTAGCCACCAGCGCCAATCACCTCCAGGCAAACCGGGCCGTCGTAGCGCGCTTCGACCAAGGTCTTGAAGTAGCGCGGCAGGTCGATATCGCCACGGCCGCAGGCCTGGTCACGCCCGCTTCCCGGCGAAGGGCCGCGACCCTTGCAGTCGCGGATGTGAATGTGCCGCACGCGCGCCACCACCTGCCGCAACGCATCGGCCGGCTCCTCGCCGGCGCGCCAGATGTGACTCGGGTCCATGTCAACGCCGAAACTCGGGTGCGCAATGGCCTGCATCGCCGCCAGCGTCGTGGGCGTGTTGAAGACCGAACTGCCGACGTGCGCCTTGCAGCAGAGCGTGACGCCGAACTCGGCGGCCACGTGCGCCCGGGCCGTCAGCGTGGCGACGGCCTGTTCGACGGCCCCCGCCTCATTCGACTTGCCGCCAGGGCCGACGTTGACGATCGGAATGCCCGCGGCCTGGGCCGCGGCGAACGCCTTGCGCAGGCGCGCCTCGTCCAGCGAAGCCACCTCCATGGAGAGCAACGCCAACCCATTGTCGGCGGCCGCCCGGCGCACCATCTCAGCCTGTTTCTCCCACTGGTCGAGCACGTAATGCTCGCACATGCCGGCGATGGCCGACACCTCGATGCCGTCGTAGCCGCAGAGCTTCGTCAGCCGCGCCGCCGTCGGAAAATCGAGGCCGGCGAAGAGGACGGAATTCACACCCAGTTTGATCATGTTTGCGCTCCTCAGATCTTCTCAACGGTCGGGTCGCCATGAATCGCCGGCAACGCCTTGGGACGGACCACGCCGCCGCCACTCTCATACGATTCGATCGCCGCGAAAATGTACTCCAGCGTCGCCAGCGCATCGCGACCGGAGGAACGCAGATGTTCGCGCGGCACGCCGGCGGTCAGATCCTCGAGGAAGGCATGAATGCGGCGCGGGAATGTCTCGCCGAAATCCTTGATGCCCGTGTCCATGACCTCCGGTGCGGGACAGGCGCCCAGTCCGAACTTCTCGCCGGGTTTCGGCGCACGCCAGTAGGTCAGTTTCTCGATGCAGTTCTCGATGCAGAACGTGCCGCGGCTGCCCGCGACTTCGCAACTCCACCAGCCGCCGAGCCCCCAGACGGCGTCGCCGCGCTGGCTCAGCAGGTAGCCCACCGTGTCGTTGGCGAACTTGACGTGCACGCTGTTCACGGAGAGCAGCAGGTCGCCCTTGTTCTTGCGGAAACCGGGCTTGGTCGTGAACGTCTGCACGTGGGTGATGTCGCCGCAGAAGTAGCGCATCACGCTGAAGGGGTGCGTCAGGAACGCCTTCATGTGTGCGTAGGGCTGGTTGAAGCGCGGCGACTTGTTGAACCCGTAGGTCTCCTCCCCGCCGTGGAACCCCATCTTGAAGAGCAGGTTGACCGTCTCGCCGATCGCCCCTTCGTCCATGTACTGCTTCGCGCGGGCGGCCGTTGGCGTGAAATAGTGATTGAGGTTGCAGCCCAGGTAGAGCTTGCGCTCGGCGGCGTAGCGCACGAGCTCGCGCGCCTCGCCAATGTCATTCGAGAGCGGCTTCTCGCACAAGACATGCCGGCCGGCAGCCAGGGCCTCCATCGCCGGCTCGAAGTGCCAGCTGCCGTTCTCATAGCCGCCCGTCGTCACATCCACAAAATCCAGCTCTTCGTGCGCCAGCAACTCCTTGAGGCTGGTATAGGCTTTGACACCGTGTTTGGTGGCCGCCGCGTCGGCCTTCTCCTTGACCACATCGCAGACCGCGACCAGCTTGGCCAGAGGATCCTTCAGGTAGCACGCTGCGTGCGTGTTGCCAATGCCGCCCATGCCCACCACCGCAACCCGTAAGGGGCGCGACTCATTCGCTTTCGCCGTCATGCAGACCTCCCAGGCCGCCACGGAACCAACCCACGGCTGCCAAATGCCCTTAACTCTACGCCCTCCCGGCTTCCCCCGGCCTTGACGAATCCGCCAAATAGTAGCACGATTCCGGCAGTGCACAAACAGGGCAAACTGATCATCGCGTCGTCGGTCTTCGCCGAACGCCGTTTTCCACTGGCCGTAATCGAGCAGTCGCGGCATGGCCCCACGGCGATCCACCACCACGAATTCCACGAACTGGTTGTGATTCTGGCCGGGCACGGGCGCCACATCACGGACCAGGAAACGCACCCGATCACTGCCGGCGACGTGTTCCTGATCGGCCGCGAGGCCGCGCACGCCTATGCCGACACACAGGACCTGGCGCTGGTGAACATCCTGTTTGACCCGCAGCGCCTGCACTTGCCGCTGGCCGATGTCGGCGACGTGCCCGGCTACCAGGCCCTCTTCCGGGTCGAGCCGAAACTCCGTCTGCACGACCGGCTGCGGGGCCGGCTGCAACTAACGGCAGAGGAACTGGCCGTGGCAGCGCAGTTCATCGCGCGGCTGCGGGCGGAACTCGGCAAGCGCCCGCCCGGCTACCGGTTCGCGGCCTGCACCTGCCTGATGGAGCTGATCCTGTACCTGTCGCGCTGCTACTCGCGCGTCCAAGCGCCCGAAAGCGGGGCCATCCTGCGGATCGGGCATGTGCTCAGCCACATCGAGAAGCACTATTCAGAGCCGTTGCGCGTCGCGCAACTGGCCAAACTCGCGCGCATGTCGGAGAGTTCGCTGCTGCGCACCTTCCGGACCGTCATGGGAACCACGCCGCTGGACCACGTCATCCGGGTGCGCATCGACAAGGCGTCCGACCTGTTGCGGCACGACGACGTCCGCGTGACAGAAGCCGCGTTCCAATGCGGCTTCCGCGACAGCAACTACTTCGCCCGTCAGTTCCGCAAGGTTACCGGTCGCTCGCCGCGCCAGTTCCAGCGCGCCGCGCGCGGCCTGCGCTAGCCCTTGATGCCGGTCATCGAGATCCCCTCGATGAAGCTCTGCCGTTCCCAGTCGGTGCTTGTCATTGTCCCGCCGACCCGCATAATGCCTGCGTGTGCCTGAAAGGTGGGACCCATGCGACTAATTATGCTGCTTGTGGCAGGTGTCTGGACAAACGCCGCGCTGGCCGACTGGCCCATGTGGCGCGGGCCGCTGCACAATGGCGTGCAGGCCGACGGTGCGCGTCTCACGAACTCGCTTCCCGCCTCCGGGTGGAAGCCGGTCTGGGAGAGTGACACCATCCCCGCAGACAAGGACGGCGGCTTCGGCAGTCCCGTGGTCGCGGGCGGCAAGGTCTACCTCTACTGCTCGTGGCGCGAATGGACCGACATCCCCGCACGGCTGCTGACCGCCGATGCCGCCCGGCAGTTGGGGCTGCTCCCGACCGGAATCCCCGACGCCCTGCTGGCCGAGATCGAGACGGCGCGGACCTCGCCCGAGCGGTCGGCGCTGAAGGGGCCCGACATCGCCAAGTGGAGCAAGGCGTGGGTCGCATCGCGTGCCGCGCTGACGCAGGAGGTGGCGGTCGCGCGTTTCGCCGAGGACCGCGTGAGCCGCGGCGACAAGGCGTTCGCGCCCGACGAGCTTCGGCGCGCCGCAGGCCTGGTCGGCAGGAAACTCGCCAACCCCGATGAACTCGACGCCTGGCTGAAGACGAATGCCATCGCCGGCCCCCTGCGCGAACGCATCGTCGGACTCATACCGACCCGCACATCGAGCATGCAGGACGTCATACTCTGCCTGGACGCCGCCGACGGACGAACGCTCTGGAAGAGGCAATACGACGGGAAGGCCAGCGACTGGGGTTCGTCCAGCACGCCGGTGGTGGCGGGTGGCACGGTATGCGTCGCGGGGAGCACGGGCAAGGCTTACGGTTTTGATCCCCTCAGCGGCACGCCGCGCTGGACCAACGCCATTGCGCGTCAGGGCACGGGCATCAATTCGTCCTTTGTCTCACACGGCAATCGCATCTACATCCAGGCCGGCCGACTCACCGCGCTTGACCCAGCCACCGGTGCCACCGTGTGGACGCAGGATGCGGTGGGTGGCAGCGATGTCTCACCCGCGATCTGGGAGCACGCCGGCCAGACCTACGTCATCAGCGGCGGACAGAAGCTCAGTTGCGTGAACGCAGCCGATGGTCAGGTGGTGTGGACCGCCGCCGGCTCCCAGCACGGCACGCCTGCCGTGTCGGGCGACATCATGGCCGTGCAACACGGCTCCGGGTTGATCGTCTATCGGCTGTCGCCCGCGGGGCCCGAGAAACTCGCGGATATCGCGGGGTCCGGCTCGCGCGGCGCCAGCGCAACGACCGACGGGAAACGCGTGTATGTGGCGGTTAACCCCAAGGCCCTCTGCGTGGATGCCGCGACCGGTACGCCCGTATGGACCGCGGACGGCGCCCGCGATGATTTCACATCAGCGATCCTCGCCGACGGCAAGCTGATCACGCTGGGCGGAGGCGGCAAGCTGCTCCTGTACGACGCCGCGACAGGCCGGGTCCTGACCTCGACCAAGATCGAGTCGCTGCAGTGCGCGTCGCCGGCCCTGGCCGATGGACGGCTCTACGTGCGCACGCTCAAGGGCGTCCGCTGTTACGATCTCGGCCTCACCGCAAAGTAGTCCGTCTCCGAAAGGCGCGGTTGACGCGCCCGACCCGTTGCTGACGGCCGGTCGCCCTACATAGCGCGCGGGGAACCGTAACGGAGACAGACGTCATGCGCCGTGGCGCGCAGGAAGGTCGCGGTCTCGGCGTCGATCTCGTCTGGGCGGAAGGCGACGGAACGGACGTCCAGTCCTGTCAGGCACTCGAACCAAACGCAGCCGGTTAGGTAGCAACCGCGGCCGTTGAGGTGGTTGGCATCGAGCCGCATTTCGGGGATGCCCTCGGGACTGTTGTTGATGGCCCAGTGCCAACCGGCGGCCAGCGAGTGTTCCTGCTTCGGCAGTGCCGGAGCCTCGGCGTGCTGGTAATCGAACCCGGGCTCGGGCCATGTGAACGTGCGGCCGGGCGCGCGGCGCGCCTGCTGCACGGCCTCGCCTGACGGCAACACGCCGCAGTCCAATTCGGCGGCGAAGTGGGCATAGGCCGCGCGGATGCGCTCGAACATGAGTTCCTGCGTCAGGCTATTCTGCGGCAGGAACGGCGTGTCGGTCCGGTACGCCCATGTCTGGTGAAGCAGAATGCGCGCCTGCGGCGCCTGCCGGCGCACCAGCTCGTGCAGAAGCCCCAAGTACGGCTGAAAGGTCTCACGCCGCCAGCTCTTGTGGCTGACCTGCTGCAGCGTCACGTAGTCCCAGGGCGCGGACGGCAGAATCTCCTGCAAGTTCGCCTCGCGCATTTCCCCATCCGCCGCAGCGCCCAGACGGTAGGTCTTGTATTCGGGATGCTTTTCCGTGTAAACGGCCAGGTTCCAGTGCTTCTCGAGCGAGCACCCGCCGAGGTTGGCGCGACCGACCTCAAAGCGCACGCTGCCCGCACTGGTAGCCAGGGCCTCCAGATACGTGAGCGCATTATCGGCGAAACTGTTCCCGATTGTCAGGAGACGGATGGTCTTCATGCCGCGGGGGTCCCTTTCGCTGAGTAGGCCAAATCCACATAGAGCGTCGCCGTCCAGCCGTAGTCGTGAAAGACATGGCAGTACAGCGACTTGCCGCCGCGCAGAGAGGTCGTGGCCCGCGAGGGCCGCAGACGCCGTGAAGCTGTTGTCCAACGGATGCTCGCCTTCTCGTCCCAACGGACGGGCGAAACGGCATCGGCCGAGAAGAGTGCGAACAGCCCCGTCCTTGCATTGCACAACTTCATGATTCGCCCCCCTTCCATGGGTCTCGCACCCGCGATCACTTCCTGGTGAAACTCCTGTACAGCAGCAGGTCGTAGACGATCTTCAGGCCGCCGCCCAGGTAGAACGGCAGACTCACCCACCCCACGCTGATGAACAGCGGCACGAACAGCGGCGAAATCGATGCGCCGATGCTGCGCGCAATGCCGGTCACGCCGGCAGCCGCCGATCGCTCGTCGGGATCCACTACCGCCATCGTGTAGCTCTGGCGCGTCGGCACATCCATCTGCGAGATGCTGAACCGCGCCAGCAGCATGGCGATCGCCAGCGGCAGGTTCGGCATGAGCGGCACGAGGATCAGCAGGACGTTGGACGGCAGATGCGTGAAGACCATCGTGTTGATCAGACCAATCTTCGACGCGACCCACCCCGCCGCCAGGGCCGAACACGCCGCGAAGAGGTTGGCCGCGAAGAAGATCGCGCCCAGCATGGCCGGCTCGAGGTTGAACTTCCGCTGGAACCAGAACGCCAGCAGGCTTTGAATGACAAACCCTCCCGCGAACGCATCCAGCGAAAACAGCGCCGAGAGTTTGAGAACCACCTTGCGCGATTTGTGCAGCCCGAGCCACAGTCCCTCCGCCGGCTTCGCCTCGGCCGACGTCCGGACGACCTCGACCTGCGGACCCAACAGGAGAAACAGCATCAGCAGCACGACCCCGGCAGCGGCGTAGCAGACTACGATCACACGGTAGCCCGTCAGCAGCGTCAGTCCCATGCGCCCCGTAAGCAGTTGGGTCAGCCCGCCTGCCGCCAGCGCACCCAGGGCCGTCGCCGCCGACCCAACCAGGTTGTACCATGCGAAGACGCTTGTCCGCCTGTCGCCTGGAACCAACTGCGACAGGGCAGCCTGCTCGACTGACAGGAAAGGGCCGATTTCGTTGCCGCTCGGGCTGATCACGCCGATGGTCGCCGCCAGCAGCAGCAGCACAAAGGCCGCATTGGCCACCAGCCAGCCATGCACGTCCGGGTTGGTGTACGGGGCCACAACCGCAAACACGACGCCCGCTCCCAGCATGAGCGCGGCGCCGATCAGCAGGGTCCTCCTCCGGCCCATGCGATCGGCATGCGTGGTGAGCAGCACCGACACTACGGCGTCGCCCAGCAGCGTCAGCGTAAGCAACATCCCGGACTTGAACGGCGACAACCTGATGAGATCCAGAAACAGCACCAGTTGGACCGAGAGGAAGCCGTATGCAAACAGGCGAATGGCGCGCGTTGCGAAAAGCACACGACTGTCGCCGCGCAGGACGCCCCATGCCGTCTCATGCGGCTGACCGCTCACGCCTTGCCCCCCTGGCGCCGCGCACGCTTCGCCGGCTTGGCCGCGTCGGTCGTCACGCCGCCGGTCCGGTAGCAAATCACGGTCTGTCCCCGCGGATCAGCCACCAGCTGGACCGGCACGGACGGTTCGACCACCCGCAGGACGCCGGCCCACTTGCCCCCCTCCGGCACATAGTCGAGCAGCCGGTTGGGTGCCTCCTCGAAAACGCGCGTGTCCAGCCGGTTCCGGTCGCGGTTGGGAAAGAGCGCGAAGTAGAGCATGTTCATCTCAACCAGTTCATTGAAGAAGTGCGTTCCGAGCGAGATGTCGGGCGTCAGCGTGGCATGCATCGTGGCCAGTTCGCAGAGGACGCCGATGTGGTTGATCTCGGAGAAATTGACCGGCACGCCCAGCGACGGCGTACTCGTGCCCCAGCGTCCGGGGCCGACCAGCATCGTCGTGCCGCCGCGCAGGCCGCACGCCCGGTTGACCTCACCGATCAGGCGGGCGATCGCATGCCGGTCGCGGTCGGCCAGATCGGCATACCGCTCCGGAACGACATAGACGAACCGGTCGACCGTCGTCACGCGGCCATGGCCCACCACCGCGCCCGTAGCCGACAGCACCACGTCCTCGTCGGCCACGTCCACTGCGGGCACGTCGACACCGCTGGTCCCCTGCACCTTCAGCGGACGGCATTGCAGCAGATTGATGCGATACTCGGTCCGGCTGACGAAGTTGGCAGCGAACTCGACGTCCACCGGGTGACCGTAGGCGGTCTCCAGGATGCGCAGCACGGCGCGCATATCGGCCACAAACTGCGTCTCGGCCAACAGGCGGTCGAACGTGAGTATCCAGGCATCGCGGCCATTGGCCATCTCAGCCGCCTGTGGATCAAGCGACGCAAAGATGGAGACGGGGACATCCGTGGACTGCGCGACCAGATCGAGGAAGTCGCCGGATGCGAGCCGGCCGGCATCCAGATCGATGTAGTCAACACGGCGTTGCGAATGCCGGCAAATCTCGTCGAACCCCGCTTCGGGGCGCCGGGTCGGCGCGTTCAAGGCCACGACGCGCGTGTAGTCGTCGTCGACGCGGTCGACCGCGCGGGTGCCCAGTCCGTAGACCAGGCGGATCACGCCGGCCTGTGGCTCGACCTTCGGGCTCCACATGAACGGATTGAAGGAGAAGCCCACGCCGGCCAGATGGGGGTAGAAGCACCGCCCGTGCATGGCTCCGGACACGCGCATGACCAGCAGCGCCATCTGCTCGTCGCGGTCGAGCAGACCGTGGCGCGCACGGTAGCTGAGCGCCTCGGTGCTCATCGTGCTGGCATACACGGTCTTGACGGCGGCGACGAACTCGGCCATGCGCTGCTCGCGCGGGCCCTGGTTGGCGCAGAACACGCTCTCGTACTTGCCGGCAAACGCGTTGCCGTAGTTGTCCTCGAGCAGCGAACTCGACCGGACGATGACCGGATACTGGCCGAAGTAGTCGAGCATGTCCTCGAACTGACGCAGCACGTAGTCGGGAAACTGTCCGGCCTGGATGCGCTCACGCGCCTCGTCCGCCCCTTCGAGGAAGCGGTCCGGATTGCGCTGGTTCTCACGGTAGCGCCAGATCTTGTTGCGCACGAGATAGGTGTAGAACACGTCCGAACCGATGTAGAACGAGTCGTGCGACTCAAGGACGTTTTCGGCCTGCGGCCAGTTCGACTCCAGGATCCGGCGCGCCACCAGCATGCCAACGGTTTTGCCGCCGATCAATCCGCTGCCGACCAGGCGCGCGCGCACGGCGATCAGGTCTTCCATGCTCAGGTGACGTTCGACCAGCGCCATCATCGCCGGGTCGCGCGAGACCATCATGCGCACGATCTGGTGCCTGACCTCGGACTCCTGCTCCGGCGTGTACCACACGGCCCCGCGCGAGGCCACAATCTCGCCGGCGCGGCCGAAGGCCCGCTGTCCGTGCTCGTCCGTCGACGCCCAGGACGGCCCGGCCGCAGCCAGCACCTTGGCGATCACCGCGCTGGACGTCACCCGCTCAAAACTGTCGCCCGGACGCCACGCGTGCAGCATGTGAATGGTGGGCGTATAGCGGAACTGTGTCTTGATCGGGCGGACGTGCAACACGTCCTGATGGCGGAACACATCGAGGAACAGTTGCGTGGTCTCAATGATCGGCTCAGTGGCCTGACGCGAATGACGGTGTCGCAGCAGGCCGAAGTAGGTGATCGTCTGGAGATCGAACAGGTACGGACAGGTCAGCATGAAGAAATTGCCGAGCATCGCGTCCGAGTACCAGTCGACGGCCAGGTCCGTGAGACAGTCGAACAGGTAGTAGGCGCCCAAGCCGGCTTCGCCGATCGCACCGTGGATGCGGTGGATGAACGTCTCGAACCCCTCCTCGGGATCGAGCGAGATCGTCTGAACGCCGCTGTCCGGCGCAAGCAGCGGCGGGTGCTTGGCGAAGCGAAAGTAGATCAGGCGCCGCCCGTCGCGCTGGGCGGCGCGCACGTACGGGGTCACGAAGGCCAGATAGTCCTCGATGGACTCGACGTGCCAGACGATATTGTCGCCGGCAAGAATGCCGCTCAGGGCCGTATCCAGCGACGGCAACCCGGTGGTGTGAACACGTTCCTGGTCTGCCATGATGGTCTCCTCCGGCGCGTGGGTACGCGCTCCTTGCTGCGTCAGCGTTCAGCCGTCAGCCGCGCTCCCTCACGCGTCGCCTGTCGATACACCTCGTGCGCATATGGAAAGGGTTGTAACGCCCGTTCCAGGATGCCCAGGCAGAAGGCAATCGCCAAGCCGTAGTTGGTCATCGGCACCTGCGCGCCGCGCACAACGGCCATGCGCCCAAGCACCTCGCGGCGCGTCCACATGCACGACCCGCACTGGATCACCAGGTCGAACGAGCCAAAATCAACCGGCTGGTCGCAGCCGGCAACATGCGTGATGGCCAGCTTGCCGCCCACCACCTGCTCGAGCCAGCGCGGAATCTTGACGCGGCCGATGTCGTCGGCAATCGGATGATGCGTGCACGTTTCGGCGATCAGGACGCGTGCGCCGGGCTGCAACCGGTCGATGGCCAGGGCACCGCGCACGAGTTCAGCCAGGTCGCCCTTCTGGCGCGCCAGCAGGATCGAGAAACTCGTCATGGGCACATCGGCCGGCGTGTCGGCGGCGACTTTAAGGAAGGCCTGACTGTCGGTGACCACCAGGGCGGGCGGCATGCGCAGTTTCTGCAGGGTTGGGGCCAGTTCGCGCTCTTTGACAACAAGGGCGCAGGCATCGTTGTCCAGCAGATCGCGGATGGCCTGCACCTGCGGCAGAATCAGGCGGCCCTTGGGCGCTTCCTTGTCGATCGGCACGACGAGCACAACGATCGCACCGGCCGGCACGAGATCGGCTACCAGGGCGGGCGGCGCCAGCGCGTCGTCGGGGGCCAGGCGGATCGCCAGGGCACGCACGGCATCGATGCCGTCGCCCGTCAGCGCGCTGACGGTAGCGATGTCGGCGACGCCGGCTGCCTGCGCGGCCGCTTCCAGCCGACGGTCGGCGCGGAGATCGCTCTTGGCGCAGATGACGGCCAACGGCGTGCGCCGTTCACGCAGGAGATCAAGTAATCCCCGCTCAAACGGGCCCCAGTCGTCGGTGACCAGCAGTGCCAGGTCGACGCGTTCGAGCACGCGCCGGCTGCGCGCCACGCGGGCCGCGCCCAACGCGCCAACGTCGTCGATGCCCGCCGTATCCACGAACAGCACCGGCCCGAGCGGCTGCAATTCCATGGCCTTCTCGACCGGGTCGGTCGTGGTTCCGGCCACCTCCGAGACGATGGAGACCTCCTGATGCAGCAGGCGGTTGAACAGCGACGACTTGCCGACATTGCGCCGGCCGAAAATGCCGATCTGCAGTCTCAGGCCGCGAGGTGTGGTTTGTCTGGTGTGCATGGGCGTGACGTGTCAGCCCTGACCGTCCCAACGCGGCAGGTCGAACTCGATCTGTGGCGCCCAGTCGTAATAGCGATGAAGCGCCTCGAGGTCCACCAGCACGCGCATCTGGTCGGCAGGCTGTTTGAGCGGCACATTCGGGTAGAAACGCGCGATTACCTCGGCGGGCGTCCAGCCGAGCAGGTTGGCGCGCGCAGCCGGCACGAAGTGAATATAGCCGGGCCGGTTCGTCACCAGCACACAGCGGATCAGGGCCGCCGCATCGCGCATTTCCAGACAGGTGAACGCCTCGTCGAGTTTGGCGTGGCCACCGCGATGGCGCCGGTAGTGCTCCAGCCATTCAGTCGCCATAAGCGAGGGAAAACGTATGGCCGTGCAGGAGAGGGTTGGGTCGAGAAAGGCATACTGGCTGAGCATCTGCTCCGTGTTCGCTTTGCTCAAGCCGTAGAGGTTGCCCGGACAGGCCGGCATATGCTCGTCGAGCGGAAGATGCGGCAGGCAACTGGGTCTGTCACCCGTGCCATGCCACGCGTTGCGATCCCCCGAGATGGCCTGGATGCTGCTTGCGAAGATCAGCCGCTTGATGCCGAGTTCCACCGCCGCGTGGAACACGTTGGCGTTCATCGTGAGATTCTCGGCATACAGCCGCTGCGGCGGAGAGATGGAACCAAGGTTGGGATGGTTGGCCAGGTGCACGACGGCCTCACAGCCCTCGAGCAACGGATAGACCGCATGGCGATCCAACAGGTCAATCACCCGCACCCTGACGGGCAGATCGCCACGGAAGACATGGTCCGTCGCAACCACATCGAACCCCGCCGCCACCAGGTGGCGACACGTCTCGGATCCGAGACGACCGGCCGCGCCGGTCAAGAGAACGCGCATACTATCTCCCCGCTGACCGCGCACGCTCGCGCAGCCAGATCAACACGATGCAGACCTCATACAGCAGGCACATGGGCGCGGCCATCGCGATCTGCGAAACGGCATCTGGCGGCGTGAGGATGGCCGCCAGCACGAAGATCGCCACGATGGCGTACGGACGTTTGGAGCGCAACATGGACGCCGAAAGCACCCCGATCCAACCCAGCAACAATAGCAGCAGCGGCAACTGGAACGCCAGACCGAAGGCGAGGATCATCTTCAGCACGATATCGACATAACCCTCAAGCACGATGGGGCCCAGTTTGAATCCCAGCCAGTCATTGACGCCCATGAACCCCTGGATCGCTTTGGGCAGAATCCACGCGTAGCACAGCCAGACACCAGACGCGAACAGTCCGCCGGACAGGAACAGAGAACCCGCCACGGCGCGGCGCTCGGACCTTGTCAGCCCGGGGAAGACAAACCGCGCGACAAAGAAGAGCGCGACAGGCAGGCTCAGCGCCGTGCCGCCCCAGACCATGATGTCCAACATCACCGCGAAGCCCGACTCCAGTCGCATGCCGCGCAACAGGTCGCCTGGCACAACCCCGGCTGCAGCCAGGGGCGCCGAGAGTCGGGCCAGGATGGCGGGGCAGAATGGCACAACGACAACGACGGCCAGAACCCAGCTTGCCGCGACGCCCACCACGCACCGCCGTAGATCGTTCAGGTGCTCAAGCAAGGGCCGCGGCGGGTCGTGATCAGCCGAATAGCCATGCTCGTTGGCAGCAGGCGCGCTCATGCGCCGGGCTCCTGTGGCGGTTCGCCGGGCGGTGGATCAGCGGGAGTCCGTGGCGGCAGCGGCAGGGCATCCAGCGGGTGGGTGGATGGCGGAAGGGATGGATGCACCGCCGGCGGCTCATCCATCCGTTCGATCTGGCGCCGGAAATCATCGGCCGCACGCCGGAGACCTTCCAGCGTACGGCCCATCTTGCGCGCAACTTCCGGCAACCGGCGAGGTCCCACCACGATCAGGACCACCGCCAGGATCACCAGCCATTCGCCCGAGCCGACGCTCGGTAGAAACGACAAGGTGGGCGTGCAGCCCATGGACACCCCACACCGCCGCGCTTACGGTTACTTACTTGTAGGCGGCAAACTCGCCGCGACGGTTCAGATGCCACGACGATTCGTCGTGTCCCGGAGACGCGGGCTTCTCCTCACCAAAACTGCGGGTCTGCACGCGCTCGCCGCCGACACCCAGGTTGATCAGGTACGTGCGGATCGAGTTGGCGCGCTGCTCGCCCAGCGAGAGATTGTACTCGTTGCTGCCGCGCTCGTCGCAATGCCCCTCGACCACGAGAACCTGGCTGCCGTTCTGGAGCAGATGCTGGGCCACCTGTTCGATCTTGGTGACTTCGGCGGGCGCGAGCTGCGAGGAGTCGTAGCCGAAGTAAACCGGCTCGAACGAGACACCTGCCACGCGCTCGCGCGTCTCGTCGAAAGCGCCGCCCTCGGGCATCAGCGCCGTGCCCGTCTTCTCGTCGATCAACTGGGGCTCGATCACCGTGTTCTCGCCGGCCGGCGGCTTGTTTCTGCCGAAAATCTTCCTCATGGTGGAGCAACCGCTGCCCGAGACAAGGGCGACGACCAGAACGAGATGGATCAGATGACGTGTACGCATGGCAGGTCCTCGGATGTGATACTTACTTGTAGACAGCAAACTCGCCGCGACGGTTCAGGCGCCATGACGACTCGTCATGCCCCTGCGACGCGGGCTTCTCCTCACCAAAACTGCGGGTCTGCACGCGGTCGCCGGCCACGCCCAAGTCGACCAGGTACGTCCGCACGGCGTTGGCACGCTGCTCGCCCAGCGACAGATTGTACTCGTTGCTGCCGCGCTCGTCGCAGTGCCCTTCGATCACGAGCACATGCGCGCCGTTCGCCAGCAGATGCTTGGCGGCCGCCTCGATCTTGGCGACCTCTGCCGGCGCAAGCTGCGCCGAATCGTAACCGAAAAGAACCGGCTCGAGCGTGACGTCTGTCACGCGCGTGCGCGTCTCGTCAAATGCGCCGCCCGGGGGCATCAGGGGCTTGCCTGAATCCACATCGGTTATGGCCGTCGTAATCACGGTGTCGGAACCGCCCGCCGGCGCCCGTTTCCTGAAGCAGTCGACCAGCGAGGTGCACCCGCTGCCGGCAACAACAACCGTGACGAGGAGGAGATGAATCAGATGACGTGTGCGCATGGTTTGGGTCTTTGGTGTTAGCGGTCGGACCAGTCGGGCGACATCCAGTTGCCCGAAATACTTAACAAACGTACCGGAGGATCGCCCATCGTGTCAAGGACGCACAGGGTCGAGCGGCCATTTCCCTCGGAACGCGAGCAAACGATGTGCCGCGCGTCGGGCGCCCAGGCTGGATCCTCGTAGTCGGGGCCGCTGGTCAGCGTCTCGGCGCTCTCGCCGACGGCGGGATCCATCACCGCGATCTGGTAGCCGGCTCGCCGGCTGGCGTAACAGATGCGGCCGTCCGAACCCCAGTCGGGATTGACGTTTTCGCTGCCGCGGTAGGTCAGGCGCCGCGAACGCCGCGTCGCGACATCAACGACGTAGAGATTGGGCTTGCCGGACGCATCGCTGACATAGACGATCTGGCTCCCGTCCGGCGACCAGGCCGGGCTGGCTTCGGCTGCATGCGGCGTCTGGGTCAGGCGCGTGACCGACCCTCCGGCCAGCGTGATGGTGTAGATCTCCGGGTTGCCGTGGACTGACAGGACGATGGCCACGCGCGTGCGGTCGGGCGACACTTCGGCGCCGGTGTTCAGACCGGTGAAATCCGCCAGCGGCTGGCGCACGCCGCCATCCACCGGGACGCGGAACACGGTCGGGTGGCCGCGCAGGTAACTCGTGTAGTAGACGTTACGGTTATCGCGGTCCCACTTCGGTCCCACGCAGGCGACGTTATCGTGCGTGACCTGCACGACGCTCTGTCCATCGGCATCGCAGGCGTAGAGATCGGCCTGGTCAGAACCACGCCGATTCACAAACACGATCCGGCTCGACGCCATCCCCCGCACCCCCTTGAGTTGCTTGACGATCTCATCGGCCAGCAGGTGGGCTTCGCGACGCACGTCGACTGCCGCAGGCTTCGACGAGCTCCTGGCCCACTTGAACCCACTGCGCCCGGCCGCGGTCACCTGGCAGGCGACGGCCACACCGGCGGCGCTGTCCGTCGCCGCTCCTGTCACGCGGATCGCGCCTGTCGGCACCACCTTGAACCACCCGGAGCGCTCCAGATCGCCCTGCAGCGTCTGCAGGAAGAGCCGCCCCTGCGCCCCGCCTGCGGTCAGACCGGCCAGGCTGATGCCGTCCTTGTCGGCGCCCGCCTTGCCTACGACAAGGTCGGCCGCCCGGGCATTTGCCGCGATCGCCACCATGATCCCGATGATCGCCATTCCACGCGTCAGTCTCATCGTCACTCCTCTGATCCCGTATCCCGTCACTCTTCGAGCTTGAACTCCACCGTCAGCCGGTCATAGCGCTGCAGGAAGGCCGTCGTCAGTCCATCAACCCTGTCTACGGCTGCCACAGCCGCCGTCACGCTGCGGTCATAGTCGGCATTCCCGGACGACTGGCTGATGCGGGCGCTCATAATGCGTCCGCTGGCGCCAAAACGCAACTCCACTTCGGCGGGTCGCGACCCGGCATCGGCGCGCGACGGCGGATCCCAGGCGGCATACAGCGCGCGCTTGATCAGCAGCATGCAGCGCGACACCTCATCGTTCGCGAGCGTATTGCGCACGCCGGGCGTCGCCCCATTCTTCAGCATGCGCTCGATCTCGGTGGCGCTCAGACGCGGCTGGGTGGCGCGCACCGGTTTTGGCGCGGTGGTCGTCTGACGCACAATGCGCGGCCCGATCTTGATCTCAGGCTTGTCAGGCTTCGGCTCCGGCGGCTTCGGCTCCGGCGGCTTGTCAGGCTTCTTGTCCAGCACCACGGCCTCGTGCGTGTCGACCGGCGTAATCGGAACCGGCGGCACAGGCGGCGGCGGATCGGGCTCACGGATCGGCTCGGGGTCCTTGGGTGCCGGCGCCGGCGGTTCGGGCTTGTCTTGCGGCGCCACATCGATTCGTCCCTGGTCCAACACCACCGTGAACTCGACCAACTCCTCGCGCGGCCGGCGCAGGCAGCCCTGCCAGAACGACAACGCCACAGCCGCCGCCATCAGCACCGCGTGCCCCGCAAAAGCATACTTCGTCGACTGGACGTATTCGTACTGCATGGGAATGGCCTTCTGCCTAATCCGCCTGCGTAACCAGCGCCATCCGCGTCACCTTGGCCTTGTAGAGCACCTTCATGACCTGGACGACCTTGCCATAGTCGAGACGTTCGTCGCCACGCACCAGCACCGACGTGTCGGCGTCCTTGGCGACCAGGCTGGTCAGGGCCTTCTCCAGATCGGGCAGCGACGTCGCCTTGTTGTTCAGGAACACCTTGCCCGCCGCATCGACCGTCACGTGCTGGGTTTTCTTCGGCTCAAGTTTCGCGGCCTTGCCGCGCGGGAGCTTCACTGCAATGCCGTTTTCCATGAGGGGCATGGTGATGAGAAAACAGATCAGCAGCAGAAAGGTCAGGTCGATCAGCGGCGTCATGTTGACGTCGCTGATGCGCTGAGTCGTGCCGCCATGTCGACGCCGGCGCGCCATCTACTCCCCTTTTCCCTGGAATTCGCAGGAGATCCGTCCGGTCAGTTCATCGGTGAACCCCTCCAGATCGATCACCAGACTGCGTGTGCGGCTCTGGAGGATGTTGTAGCCAATGCCCGAGGGAATGGCCACCAGCAGGCCCACGACCGTGGTCAACAACGCCGAGGAAATGGCCGGTGCCATCTCGGCCAACTGTGCGGAGCCCTTCTCGCCCACAATCTGGAACGCGTCCAGCACACCCCAGACCGTCCCGAGCAGACCCACGAGCGGTGCCGCCGTCGTGGCGGTGGCCAACGCGCTCATGCCGCGTTCGACCCGCACCACCTGCTCGGCCAGCATGTGCTCGGAGGTGCCGGATACCAGCGCCAGCTCTCTGGAAGTCAGCGCGGCCGAAGTGACGTCGCCCCCCCGGCGCCCGATCAGCGCCACGCGCGTGTCGCGATCGAAGAGTTTGACGAGCCGGTCGCATGTTTTCTGGTAGATCACGTCGAACGGGCCGCTATCGGCGCGGCGGCTCTGACTCAGGTAGAGGTCGAGCGTGTCCTGACCGGAGGTGAACCCGCGCAGAAAGTTGCGGCAATCGGCATCAATAGCACGCAATTCGCGCCCTTTGCCGATCATCAGGGCCCAGACGAAAATCGAGCCGATGAACTGGATCACCACAATCGCCTGGCCCATCAGGTTGGACTCGTCAAATGCCTTCCAGAGGCTGGCCATAGGCAGCGGAGAGAGAAGAAGATCCAACATGCGATGAGACTCCGATCCGTCGAAAAGAATGCCTTAAGAATGCGTCACAGAAGCCCGCCTGTCAATGCCGGGCGGACACTCAAACAAACCCGGCCGCCGCCAGCGCCGTCTCCGAAAGGCCGCGTGGTCCGGCGGCACCCAGCAGCCGCGCCACGTACTTGCCGATCAGGTCGCCTTCCAGGTTGACCGGGTCGCCCGGCTGCCTGTCACTCAGACTGGTGGCTTCCCACGTGTGCGGGATCACATTGGCCTCGATCCAGTCGTCGCCCAAGCCGCTGACCGTCAGGCTCACGCCGTCGACCGCGATGGACCCCTTCATCACCGTCTGCCGGCACAGTTCGGGCGAGCAACTGACCCGTATCACCCGGTCGCGGCTGCACAACCGCACCAGCGCCAGCCGGCCGCACTCGTCAATGTGCCCGCTGACCAGGTGCCCGCCCAGGCGGTCAGCCAGCCGCAAGGCGCGCTCCAGGTTCACACGCGCGCCCGGCTGCAGCCGCCCCAGGGCCGTCCGCGCCAGGGTTTCGTCAAGTACATCGGCCGTAAACCCGTCGCCTCGAATCGACGTGGCGGTCAGGCAGGCGCCCTGCACGGCCACGCTCTCGCCGCGTTCGAGCCGTTCGGGCCATGGTTCGTGGCTGATCGCCAGCGACCAACCGCCGCCCTGACGCGTCAGCGCCGTCAGCCGCCCCACCCGCTGAATCAGACCGGTGAACATCGCGTCCCCTTCCCTTTCGAACTCGCGCGCCGCGCGCGGACCATCACGTCCCCGCCTACGAGCCGGGTCTCGACGACCTCGAAACGCGGCATGTGGGCCAGATCGAAATCGGCGCCGGTCACGCCGCTGTGGGCAAGCGCATCGCCGAGAACCGCCGGCGCATAGAAGAACAGGCACTCGTCGACCAGGCCGTCGCGGATGAGCGCGCCGGCCAGCTCGCCGCCGCCCTCGCACAGCACGTGCATGATTCCCTCGCGTGCCAGGCGGCGCAACAGCGTGCGCAACGGCACACGACCGGCCGCCGGCCGGAACGTCCAGACACGCGCGCCACCGCGCGACCAGGCGGCGCGGCGTGCCGGCGCGCACGCCGTCGTGGTGGCCACGACGGTATCGCCCGCCGCGTCATCGGTGAAGACCTGTGCTGTGGCAGGTGTACGGCCTTTCGAGTCCACGATGACCCGCCAGCGTCCGGCGCCGCCCGGCAGGCGGCAGCGCAGCGATGGATCGTCGGCACAGACCGTGCCGGCGCCCACCAGCACGGCATCAGCGCGCCGCCGCGCCGCCTGCACGGCACGCCGCGCCACCGGCCCGGTGATCCACTTGGATGCGCCCGCGCGGTCCGCGATCCGGCCGTCGAGTGTCTGCGCCAGTTTGAGTGTCACAAAGGGCAGGCCGGTCAACATGCGCCGCGCAAACGGCGCGATCAACGCCTCGGCCGCCTCGCGACAGACGTCGGTCACAACCTCGATGCCCGCATTCCGCAGCAGGCTGAACCCGCGACTCGCATGGCGCGTGTTCGGATCGGCGCAACCCACGACCACCCGCCGCAGCCCGCTGCTGATGACCAGATCCGTGCAGGGCGGCGTGCGGCCATGCGTGCAGCACGGCTCCAGCGTGACATACAGCGTCGCGCCACGGGGATCGCCGGTGCATGCGCGCAGGGCCTCGACTTCGGCGTGCGGCTGGCCGGCGCGCGCATGCCACCCTTCGCCCAGCACCCGGCCGTGTTTCACGACGACAGCGCCCACCGGCGGATTCGGACGCGTGTGTCCCTCGCCGCGGCGCGCCAACTGCAGCGCGCGGCGCATCCAGCGCAGATCATCCTTGTGGCCCAGCCCGTTCACCCGACCCGCCTTCTGTCGCGACCCGGCCTCACGTCCGTGTCGGCCGCTTGACGTCCCTGCAGGCGCGATCGAGGATGCCGTTTACGAAGCGCCCCGACTCCGCGCTGCTGAAATACTTGGCCAGATCGACGGCCTCGTTGATGCAGACCACCGGCGGCGCGTCGCTGTCGAAGAACATCTCGTAGATCCCCAGTCGCAGCACGTTCCGCTCGACACCGCCCATGCGGTGCAACGGCCAGTTCTGGGTGTAGTCGGCCAGCCGGCGGTCGATCTCCTCGCGGTGCTCGGCCACACCCCGCACGAGACGCTCGGCAAACGCCCGGATCTTGGGCGGCGCCAGGGTCGCATCGGGCGGTTCCTTGTTGTTGTCCTCGGCCACCTCCGTCTTGGAGGTGACCTGCTGCTGCCAGAATCCCTCGATGGCCTTCGTCAGTTCGGTCGACGGATTCAGGTCAAACTGGAACAGCATCTGGAGCGCCCACTCGCGGGCGTGGCGTCGCGTGGCGGTAACTGGCGCGGTGACCATGGGCATAGCGGCCTAACCTTTGAGCTGGCGATAAACCGAAACCATCTCGATGGCCGCCAGGGCGGCGTCCCACCCCTTGTTGCCCGCCTTGGTGCCCGAGCGCTCGATCGCCTGCTCGATCGTGTCTGCGCAGACGACGCCGTTCAGCACCGGCACGCCGTGGTCCATGCCGCTCTTCGCGAGCGAGCGCGAGACCTGTCCGTTGATCAGATCCGCGTGCGGCGTGGCGCCCTGAATCACGGCTCCCAGTGCGATGATGGCGTCCTGCTTCTTGGTGGCGGCGAGCCGCTCAACCACCAGCGGAATCTCGTTGGCGCCCGGCACCCAGACGACCGTGATGGCCGCCTCGCTGCCGCCATGGCGCACGACACAGTCCACCGCCCCCTTGAGGAGCTGCGCGGTGAGGAAACTGTTGAACCGGCTGATGACGATCGCGAACTTCGCATCCGCCGCATCCAACTGGCCCGATATCTCGCGGTATCCCATGGTGTTCTCCTTATCCACTCGGTTGCTCAGATTAAATGCCCCATCTTCTTACGCTTCGCATCGAGGTAGCGCCGGTTGTGCTCCGACGGCGGGAAACTGATCGGCACGCGCTCGGCGATCTCCAGCCCATAGCCCTGCAGCCCGACGATCTTGCGCGGGTTGTTGGTCAGCAGGCGGATGCTGTGCAACCCCAGGTCGAGCAGGATCTGCGCGCCCACGCCGTAGTCGCGCAGGTCCGCGGCAAAGCCCAGCTTCTCGTTGGCCTCGACCGTGTCGAGTCCCTGCTCCTGCAGCGCGTAGGCATGCAGCTTGTTGGCCAGGCCGATGCCGCGCCCTTCCTGGCGCATGTAGAGCACCATGCCGCGGCCGGCGGCGGCGATCATGGCCATGGCGGCATGCAACTGCCGGCCGCAATCGCAGCGCTCGGACCCGAACACGTCGCCGGTCAGGCATTCACTGTGCACGCGCACAAGCGGCGGCGGGTCGCCGGCGAGGTCGCCCTTGATCAGCGCCAGGTGCTCCAACTGGTCCAGGATGGAACGGTAGAGCCGCAGGCGGAAGTGCCCAAACTCGGTGGGCAAGTCGACTTCCTGGACGAACTCGACGAGGCGTTCGCGGTGGCGGCAGTGTTCGATCAGGCTGGCGATCGACAGCACGCACAGGTTGTGGCGGGTGGCGAACGCGCGCAGTTGCGGCAGGCGCGCCATGGTGCCGTCGGGCTGCAGGATCTCACAGATGACGCCGGCGGGGGCCAGGCCGGCCAGACGGGCCAGGTCCACGGCGGCTTCGGTGTGCCCGGCGCGGACCAGCACGCCGCCGGCGCGCGCCTCAAGCGGGAAGACGTGCCCGGGGCTGACCAGGTCCTGCGGGGTCGACGCGGGGTCGACCATGACCCGCACGGCGGCGGCGCGGTCGGCGGCGCTAATGCCGGTCGTGGCGCCATGGCGAGGCGCGGCGTCGACCGAATCGAGAAAAGCAGTTGAGAATGCGTCGCCGCGGTTGCGCGTCGGCATGCGGCTAAGCCCGAGCTGACGCACGCGGTCGCCGGTCAGCGCAACGCAGACGAGGCCGCGGCCGTGCAAGGCCATGAAGTTGATCGTGTCGGCCGTCGCATGCTGGGCCGCCACGACCAGATCGCCCTCGTTCTCGCGGTTCTCATCGTCGGCCACGACGACCATATGACCGGCGCGAATGGCCGCCAGACACCTATCTACGCTATCGAAGATCTCGCTCATGAACCTCACTTACGCCTGTTCTTAAGATGCTACACGGTGGCGGCATCCGGCTCAAGCGGCAATCGCGGTTGACAGCGGCGAGACCACTCCGCTATAGTTCCGCCCGTTCCGACTGCTCCGGCACGCCCCCTTCGTCTATCGGTTAGGACACTAGGTTCTCAACCTGGTGAGAGGGGTTCGACTCCCCTAGGGGGTGCCATTCGATAAAAGCCCGGCATTTGCTGGGCTTTTTGCTTTATCTCAAGCCATGCCGGGAGATGGTCATAACGGTAAGTCATAACGCGTCCACCAAGATTCACCCGCGTTTGCGGGTGTCCCCCTTGCTAGTTCGTGTGTAGTTTCCCTGGTGCAGGCTTCCGTGCTGTTGGTCTGGGCCTACGGCTCCGGGGAGATCCAGAGCGGCCGGCTCACGGTAGGGACGCTCGTGGCCTTCATCAGTCACCTGTCCATGGTACACGGGCCCTTGCAGCTCCTCTCCCGCCTGAACGACTGGCTGATCCGCTCCATGAGCGCGGCCGCGCGCATCTTCGAGATCCTGGACGTGCGGCCGGCCGTGCAGGACGACCCTGACGCGAAACCGGTCACGGAGGTGCACGGAGAAATAGAACTGCGCGGGGTGCATTTCGGCTACCTGCCGCACCGCCCGGTGCTCCGCGGTCTGTCCCTGCGCATCCGGCCGGGGGAGATGCTCGGGCTGGTGGGAGCCTCGGGCTCGGGCAAGACCACGCTCACCAATCTGGTGGCCCGGCTCTACGATGCGGAGCGCGGGACCGTGCTGCTGGACGGCCCGGATGTGCGGACGCTCCGCCTGGCGGACCTGCCCCGCCACATCGGCACCGTGCTCCAGGACCCCTTCCTCTTCGATGGCCCGGTGGCCGACAACGTGGCCTACGGCCGGCCCGGTGCAGGACAAGAGGAGATCATCCGGGCGACGCTCGCCGCCAATGCCCACGGCTTCGTCATGGCCCTGTCCGACGCTTACGACACCGAGGTGGGCGAGCGCGGAGTGCTCCTCTCGGCCGGAGAGCGCCAGCGCGTCTCCATCGCCAGGGCCCTGCTCCGCGACCCGCGCGTGCTCGTGCTGGACGAAGCCACCAGCTCGGTAGACGCCGAGACCGAGGCCCGCATCCAGTTCGCCCTCCAGACCCTGGTGCGCGGCCGCACCACCATCGCCATCGCCCACCGTCTGAGCACCCTGCGCCACGCCGTTGGGCGGGATGGCCTATTTCAGACATTTTCTGCATGCCCATGGGTTGTTTGATGCATGGGTGGCCGGGTGTCCGTTGAACTACAGCAGTAACAACGCGCCCGATAAACGAAGCGTGTTGGGAACCGTCGTGTGCTCGATAATTAAAGGTGCACGACGGTATGCCCACATCTCGCACATTCACGGCGATCTGATCTGTGCCGAGACCTTGGGCTTAAAAGAGGGGTTTGTATCGGAAGACAGCGTACGTCGTGGTATTCGCAAGGGGACGCACAGTGATTGGAATGCGTGGGATCAGTGGTTGATCGCGCAGGATCGGACGGCGCTGCGGCCGCGGTTGACCGCTGTTGACCGAGCGGTATATTTTGGATCTGGACACTTCGGTCCAACAGGTTTACGGCCGGCAGGAAGGGGCTGAAGATGGCGGACAAAACATGGGCTTGGGTTGACTCGTTGCCGGTCGAATGCAAACCGTCACTGATACGGGCCGATACTCCCGCCCGTCGGCGGTGAAATGGCCGTACGAGGAGTTCTTCATGCGCGCACCGCCAGACGCAGGACCGTCAGCGACCAGCCCGGCAGTTCGTGGGTGAGGGGCGATCCACCGACTGCCACTTTCCCCTTGACCGGCGCGACCGTCGCCGGGGCCGGCAACGTGTTTTCCACCTGCGAGTCGGCATGCGTCAGCGTCAGGGTCTCCGCCTGCCCGCCAACCACAAGCGCACCGAGATCCAGGCTCACTGCCTGCTTGATCCCGCTCAGGTTCACCAGCTTCAGGATCAGCTCGCGGCCGCCGGCCGCCACACCCGCCGAGGCCCAGATCCCCGGCTTGTCCGGCGCCGCCGCCGCAGGCGGCGCGCCGGTGACCGACAGCGGCAGCACGCGCTGCACGCGGTGGGTGGAAAACATCTGCTGCACCCAGTAGGACGGCGTGGGGCAGACCCGGTGGTTGTCGAGGATGATGGCATCCAGTTCCCAGCGCCGCTCATTGGTGTGCGTGAAAAGCGGCGCATAGGAGGCCATCGTCACCGTGTCGCCGTTGCGCTCGAAGCCGGTCATCATCGCTGCCTCGGCCAGCGCGGCGTGGAGGGTCCCGAGGCCGAACTCCTTGATGTTGCCGCAGCAGCCGTATTCGCCCACGTAGATCTTCGGCAGCGTGCGGTCCCGCCGATCATGGGCCACGGCAAAGTCGAGCATGTTGCGGACGGCGCCGAAATAGTGGTCGTCCTGCATCTCCTGCGGCGAACCGCTGTCCGCGACATCGGAGATGACCACGACCTCCGGGAAGCGCGCCTGGATCGCCTGGCGGAAGAGCGGGAAGTTGCGGTTGTAGCGCGGCCCGCCGTTTTCGTTGCCCACCTCGACGAACCGCAGGTTGAACGGGGCCGGATGCCCGGCCTCGGCACGCCGCCGCCCCCAGGTCGAATCGACCGGGCCGTTGGCGTATTCCACGGCATCGACCGCGTCCCGGATCCATTGTTCCACCCCCGCGTCATCGGCATCCTCCAGGTGCGAGATGCCGGCGTTGATGACAAAGAGTGGCTCCGCCTTGAGCCGTTCGCAGAGCAGCAGATACTCGTGCATGCCCAGCCCGTCGTGGCAGTGATAGCCCCAGAAGCCGTTCAGATGCCCCTTGCGGTCGGCAGGCTCGCCAAGGGTCTCCTTCCAGCGGAACGCCTCGCGTTGCCAGTCGCCCTCCACGAAGCACCCGCCCGGGAAGCGCATGAAGGAGGGCTTGTCGAGCCAGAACCGGCCGGTTCCCTCCACCCACACCTCGAGACGCGCCTTCGGGTCCGTGACGCGCGTCTCCAGCACCCGCTCGAGCCGGCGGGGCGTCTCCGCCGTGCCCAGTTCCGCCGGGTTGATCACGGTGCGCGCATACTCCTGGCCGGATTCCGAGGCGAGCGTCACGTGAAGCGGCCCGGTCAGGCCTTCCTGGCCGGCGTCCAGGATCAGCCTGTAGCGACCGCCGTCCCGCACGGCGATCCCCCAATAGCCACGGTTGAGCACGCCCACCCGTCCGCCATCGGTCGTCACCACCTGCAACCGCAACTGCCAGCGGTTGGCCTTCGCCTTATCCGGATGCTGTGCGGCACCCATGCTCCAGTAGGCGCCCGGCCGCGTGCCGAACGGATCCCAGGAGCCCATCGGCTCCGGCGCGTTGAAGGCACGGTTCTTCACCATCTCCGCGTGCAGCCCGCCCTCGATGGCGTGGTTCAAGTCTTCGAGAAAGATACCGAACAGGCGCGGACTGATCTCCACGCCGCGCGTTGCCGTGTCCACCGTGATTGTCGCTGTCATCTTGTCACTCCTGTTTTGATTCTTACGGTTATCCTGCTCTGACAGATTGCGGGGAATCCCATTCATATTCTCTTCCTTTACGTTCAGTTTACCTTCTGATACGTCCAAATCGCCCCGGCCCGCTTCGGCAAGGTGATGGCGAAGCCCTGTTCCTGTAGCGCCGCGCCGGTCATTTTGCGGGTCTCGCCGGTCTCGGGATTCTCGAAATGGTAGGTTGCCTCCGCCTCCACGCCCTGCGGACAAACAAGGAGTGTGTCCGGTGTCGCCGCCGGCAGGCGGATGCCCTGGATGAACCCGCGCCCTTCCTCCGGCCGGTCGAACTGGCGCGCCACCCACTGGTCCGCCGAGCGATGGTACGGCGTCAGCGGATAGTAGTCGCCCTGCAGGATCAGGTCCGCAACCCGCCGCCAGATGCCGATCATCTTTGCCGCCAGCGCGAAATCGTAGTCGTCGCGGCGGATGTCGAGGGTGGCGAAAAGCATGGGCGCCATGGCGCAGTGGAACCCAAAGCTGTCCACCTCGTGATCGAATCGTGAATACCCTCGCGGATCCCAGGCGAGCGTACACTCCTTGAAGTAGGGAAACCACTCGAACAAGGCGGAGTGGAAGGCCAGCTTCAACGAATTGTCTCCGTAACCACGATCGGTGTAATGCAGCGGCACGCCTAGCCGCATGGTCTCCAGGTCATTGCGCCGGCCGCCGGAGGCGCAGGAATCGATCCAAAGCCCCGGGTTGCGCTTGAGCAACTCCTGCCAGTACTGGAGGTACCCCTGCACGTAGAGGTTCTCGGTCATCCCCTGACGATCCGCTGTCTCGTCATTGCGCCAGAAGTCCAGCGGGTCGAAATTGAAGTCCTGCCGGTAGATCTTGATGCCGTTCTCCCGGATCATTCGGGAGACGTGGTTCGTGAGCCAGCGACGACATTGCGGGTTGCCCAAGTCCAGCAGGCGCGTGACGCCATCCTTCTTTCTTGGCAGCCATTCCGGATCCAGCCCGTTCTTCAGCAGCCATTCGGGTCGTTCCTGGTCAAGTTTTGAACCGGCATACACCCGCTCGGGTTCAAACCAGAGCAGCAGGTCGGCCCCGGCCTTGGCGGCGTGGTCGGAGATGGGCTTCAAGCCGCGCGGGAACCGCGCGGGATCGGGTTCCCAGGTTCCGGTCCGCCACCAGCACCGCTGATGATTTTCATCGTAGCAGGAAAACCAACCGGCATCGATCCACCAGACATCGGGCTTGAAACCGCGCTGGTTGAACTTGTCGATGTACCGGATCTGGTTCTCCTCAGTCGCGCCCGTAAACTCCGCGCCCTCATCCACCGCGGCGCAGGCGAGGTGCGGCTTCATCAGCTCACCGCCGGGCCGGGGCATATTGTGGGCCAGGAACCAGCGGCGCCAGAGGTTGCGCGAGCGCGTCCGGTCGTTGACCACGACGATCAGGCCGCGCTGCGTCGCCGGGCACTCCAGGTTGTAGTAGGGGAAGGCGCGGTTCGTGGGCCGGCCGCCCATGGGGGCGAAACGGTATTCCTCCCCGTGACCGAGCGGGACCCGGAACGGCTCGTAGCCATCCGGGGAGCAATAGTCGCCAGTCCGGTAGTTCAGATACGGGAACGCCCCGAGATTGTGGATGATGTCCAGCGAACGGATGGCTTCCAGGATCGGCGTCGGCTTCCTGGATGTGTTCTTGAAGCGCAGCCCCCATTCCACCACGGGGAAACGCGTGTACTCCTTGATTTCGCAGAGCAGGGCCAGGCCGGTCTTCGGGTCGGTGCGGGTGATCCGGTGCACGATGAGGCCATCCTTTTCGGGCAACCGCTGCTTCTTCAGGTTCCAGGCCGGCAGGAGAGTTTCGGAGGAGACCCCGCCGTAGCGGAAACTGAAGCCGGTGGCCGCGCCGGAGGTGTCGCCGATCCGCGCGGTCTTGCCGTTCGTCAGCGTCGCCCGCAGGTCGCCCCAGAAGGGATGGGTACAAGAGATATCCGGATCCTTAACCCGCAGGGTGAACTCCCGGCAACCGTGGAGTTTGACATCCACGCGGGCCGGCTCGTCGATCACGCGCTGTCTGCCACTGCGCCACACGTCCCTGCCGTCCACCTCGACGCTGAAGACTTGAGACCCCGAGTATTGCTGGAATTCCTGCGTGTCGTTGAGGCCGCACCAGCCGGTAAGCCGCTTCGCGCCGGCCGGTAGGCGCACGCGAATCTCGCTCCCGGCATGGGTGACCAGGCCGGACCTGAAGCGCCGCAAGACCAGTGGATCCTGGTCGGGCGAGCGGCCCGGCTGCCCGCTCCCCTGCGACACGCAGGTCACCTCCGCGGGGACGACGTCCATTTCCGCCTTTACGGTAATGCTATCCAGCATCTCCGCCAGAAATCGCCGGCTGTCCTGCAGTTCCTCTGGCTTCACGATGTTTGCGTAGTTCATGGTCCCTTCATCCTTTCGTGTTCTGGTAGATCCAGATGGCCCCTGCCCGCTTCGGCAACGTGATGGCGAAGCCCTGTTCCTGTAGCGTCGCGCCGGTCAGTTCCCGGGTCTCGCCGGTCTCGGGATTCTCGAAACGATACACCGCCTCCGTCTGCATTCCCTGCGGATAGACGGTCAGCGTCGCGGCTGCTGCCGCCGGCAGGCGGATGCCCTGGATGAACCCGCGCCCTTCCTCGGGCCGGTCGAACTGCCGTGCCACCCACTGGTCTGCCGACCGGTGGTACGGCGTGAGCGGATAGTAGTCGCCCGCCAGCATCAGGTCCGCGACCCGCCGCCAGATGCCGATCATCTTGGCCGCCAGCGCAAAGTCGTAGTCATCGCGGCGGATGTCGAGGGTGGCAAAGAGCATGGGAGCCATGCCGCAGTGGAACGAGAAACTGTCTACCTGGGGATCGAACCTCGCGTTACCGGAGATGTCCCAGGATAGCGTGAACTCCTTGAAGTAGGGAATCCACTCGAACAAGGCGGCGTGGAAGGCCAGCTTCACCGGATGGTCTCCGTACCCGTAGTCGGTATAGTGCAGTGGCACGCCCAGCCGCATGGTCTCCAGGTCGTTGCGCCGGCCGCCGGAGGCGCAGGAATCGATCCACAACCCCGGATTGCGCGCGAGCAGATCCTTCCAATACTGGAGGTACCCCTGCACGTAGAGGTTCTCGTTTATTCCCTGGCGATCCGGAGCCTCGCCGTTACGCCAGAACCCCAGCGGGCCGAAGTTGAAATCCTGCCGGTAGATCTTGATGCCGTTTTCCCGGATCAGGCGGCAGATGTGCGCGGTGAGCCATTGGCG
>CAYQJG010000022.1:0-52555 GCA_964417715.1 uncultured Lentisphaerales bacterium
CGATGTCGCCGGTGACCGTGGCGCCCAGTTTGTGGAGCGTGTAGAAGACGCCGCGATGGCTGCAGCCGGCACAGAGCACGGGTGGCCGTGTCGGCAGCCCTTCGGTGGCTGCCGCTGATGCGGCAATCGGCGGCGCGTCGCCCAGCACCTCGTGACGCAAGGCCCGCAGGCGGGTCGGGTTCAGCTCCATCATCCGCATCTCGGTCCGGTACGGAACGACCGGCACCCCCAGCGCACACACCTGTTCCTCCATCAGCGGATCAAGTTCCTCAACCACCAGCAACCGGTCGACCGAAGCCGCGAAACGCCGAATCAGGTCGGTCGGCAACGGATGACTGACCCCGAGTTTCAGCACGCTGAACTCGGGAAACGCCTCCCGCACATACTGATAGGCCACACCGGCGGTCAGAATGCCCAGCCGGCGGTCGCCGGCTTCGATCCGGTTGAAGGGGCTGATCTCGGCCTCGGCGCGCAGCGCAGCCGTGCGCTCCTCAACGCGGTAGCGCATCGGCCGGCCAAAGGCCGGCACCGGAATGTTACGCCGAATGTCCTTCTTGTAGGGCTTGGCGACGATGGGCAGGGGCTGGTGATCATCGCCCAGATCCACAAGCGTGGATGCGTGCGACGTGCGCGTGGTCAGCCGCAGGATCACCGGTGCCTGAAAACGCTCCGACAATTCGAAGGCGGCGACGGTCATGTCGTACGCTTCCTGGCTGTCGGCCGGTTCAAACAGCGGCGCACGCGCGAACCTGGCCAGGTTGCGGTTGTCCTGCTCGTTCTGCGAGCTGTGCATACCGGGATCGTCGGCGGTGACGACCACCAACCCGCCCCAGGCGCCGATATACGTGTAGGTCATCAGCGGATCGAGCGCCACGTTCAGCCCGACGTGTTTCATTGCCGTCAGCGCCCGCACGCCGGCGATCGACGCGCCGATCGCGACTTCCATCGCCACTTTCTCGTTCACCGACCATTCGCAGTCGATCGCATCCTTGAAGGTGGCGACGTGCTCCAGAATCTCGGTGCTCGGCGTTCCCGGGTAGGCCGCCGCCACCCGACAGCCGGCACGATACGCACCGTGCGCTACAGCCTCATTGCCTGAAAGAAGTTGCTTGGTTCCCATCTCGCGCTTCACCCCTTGCATGTCGTTCATCAGCACTCAGGCCTTCTTGCGGATCACCCGTTGGGCCTTGCCTTCGCTCCGCGGCAACGCCCCGGGACGGAACACATCGCCCTTGGGACTAAACCCCAGCCGTTCTTTCAGATGCTTCTCCACCATGAACCCGGTGACGCCCTCTTCCGCCTCGACGTGGATCCTGACATCGCAGACACCCTCGGTCTCCGTGATGACGATCTGGTACTCGGGCCACACGCCCGGTATCTCCATCAGGGCCTGCTCAACCTGCTTGGGAAAGAAGTTCACACCCTTCACAATCAGCATGTCGTCGCACCGGCCATGGATGCGGTCGATCCGCAGGCATGTGCGCCCGCAGGCGCAGCGCGCGCGGCTGACCACCTTCGTCAGGTCACGCGTCCGGTAGCGGATCACGGGGACCGCCTCACGCGTCAGCGACGTGAAGACCACCTCGCCCACCTGCCCATCGGGCAGAGCCGCGCCGGTCTCGGGGTCGACGATCTCGGTCAGATACTGGTCGTCCCAGACATGGAGCCCGCAACGGGCGTCGCAGTCCATGCCGGTGGTCGCCACGCCGCCCGTCTCGGTCATGCCGTAGATGTCATAGGTGCGAATGCCCAGCCGTTCCTCAACGCGCCTGCGCATGGCATCGGAAAACGACTCCGCGCCGAAGATGCCGACGCGCAGATCGGGCAGATCGGTCTTCTTCTCGTCCAGCATCTCGATGATGCGCGAGGCGTAGGAAACCACACCCATCAGGCCGGCCACGCGAAAGTCGCGCATCAGCATCACCTGCCGCGGCGTATTGCCCGAACTGGCCGGAATTGTAAACAACCCCGCCTTGCGCGCCCCGTGGTAGAACCCGAACCCGCCGTTGAACAAGCCAAACGTGGGCGTGATCTGGATCGCATCACCCGTCGCCAGGCCGGCCATCGCGTAGCAACGCGCCATGCACTCGGCCCATTGGTCAAGATCGGCGTCGGTGTAGGCCATCACCACGGGCGTGCCGGTTGAGCCGGAACTCATGTGCATCTCGCGCAGCTCGGTGCGGGGAACGGCCAGCATGCCAAGCGGATAGGCGGAACGGAAATCATCCTTGGTCAGGAAGGGCAGGCGCCGCAGGTCCTCGAGTGAACGAATGTCGCCCGGCGCGACGCCGGCCGCATCCAGCCGCTGGCGATGGAACGCGCTGCCTGCCCACACCTGGGCCACGGTGCGTTTCAGCCCGGCCAACTGGACCGCCGCCAACTCGTCGCGCGACATCGTCTCGGCGCGCTCATTCCAGTATGGCCGTTTCGTGTTCATTCGTGTCCTGAGTTTTCGTGAATGCCAAGAAACTACCGTTTTGCGGGCTGTCGCGCAATGCCGAAGCATGCCTTCGCCGTTCACGGTTCACTGTTCACCTATCCAGGCCCTTGCGCTATAGTAAGCGCATGCCGCGTAAAATCTTCCTCTCGGCGGATGAACTGCTCCTCGACAGCTTCCGCCTGGCCAGGCAGATCCTGGATTCGGGCTGGCGACCGGACGTGCTGGTGGCGCTTTGGCGTGGCGGCACGCCCGTCGGCGTGGCCGTGCACGAATTCCTCGCCTATCACGGAGTCGACACCTGCCACATGGCCATCAAATGCAGTTCCTACTCGGGCATCGGCGCGCGCGGCGACGTGCGCTTCGAATACGCCGACCCGGCGCTCGAGTCGATTCAGCCCGGCCAGCGCGTGCTGGTGGTCGACGATGTCTTCGACAGCGGCTGCACCGCCGACGCCGTCATCCGGCGCCTCGACCCCAGCCGCGTCGACGTGCGCCTGGCGACCGTCTTCTGGAAGCCTCCGGCCAACTGCGTCCCGCGGCGGCCGGATTTCCACGTCCGAACCACCGACGACTGGATCGTCTTCCCGCACGAACTCGAGGGCCTCACGCCCGACGAGGTGTGCCGCAAGTCGCCCGCTCTAGGAGCCCTGCTGAAACCCGCCCCCCCGCCTGCCACATCCGCCGCCAGGAACCTGCTGCTGGCAGGCATTGCAGGCCTGGCCCTGGCCGCGACCGGCATGTCGGCCCTCGCGCAGCCGCCCGTTACCGTTGACTCCCAGTCGGCCGCCAACACGCTGCAGATCGTCACGTCGTTCTACCCCATGTATGTGGCCGCTCTGAACGTGGCGCAGGGCATCACCGGAGTCGAGGTCACCAATCTCACGGGGCCGCAAACCGGCTGTCTGCACGACTACCAGATGACCCCCGCCGATCGCGTGCGCCTGGCCGGCGCGAGTGTTCTAATCGCAAATGGCGCCGGCATGGAGGCGTTTCTTGACAAGGTTACACAGCAACTCCCGTCCCTGCGGGTCGTGGACGCCAGCGCCGGCCTGCCGCTGATCAGGGCACCCGGCGCCGTGGGCGATAATCCGCACGTCTGGCTGAGCGTGAGTCTGCACATCGGGCAGATCTCCAATATCGTGACCCAACTGGCGCAGATCGACCCGCCGCATGCCGCACACTACCGCAGCAACGGCGCCGCCTACGTCGCCCAGCTGGACCGGTTGCGCGCCGATTTGCACAAGGGGCTGGAGCACGCGCGAACGCGCGATATCATCACATTCCACGAGGCGTTCCCCTACTTTGCGCAGGAACTGAACCTACGGGTGATCGCGGTCATCGAGCGTGAACCCGGGTCGAAACCCAGCGCTCAGGACATGGCTCGCACCATTGAGCTCATCCGGATGAACCACGTATCGGCGATCTTCGCCGAACCCCAGTATCCGGCCAAGGCCGCCGCAGCCATCGCCCGCGAAACCGGCGTCCGGCTGCACACGCTGGATCCTGTCGTCACCGGCCCGATGCGCGCCGACGCCTATGTTGAGATCATGAAGCGCAACCTGGTTGAGCTTCAAGGCGCGCTGATGCCGGATGACAGTGAACGATGAACGTAGTCAGCGGAATATGAACCACCCCCTGCCACCCCCAGACCACAAGCCGTGCTGCACGCGCGTCGTCGCTCTCGGTGTCCGCCTGGGCGCCAACACGGTGCTGGAAGATGTGAATCTGCACATGCATTGTGGCGAATTCACGGTCATCGTCGGCCCCAATGGAGCCGGCAAGACGACTCTGCTGCGCGCGCTGACCGGCGAGATCCGCCATACCGGGCAGATCGTCTTCACTCCATCGACGGCCCTCTCCGGTCCCCGCCCGCCCCGCTTCGGCTACCTGCCGCAGCGCATGGAGGTCGACAAGACCAGCCCCCTGACGGTCATGGATCTGTTCGCCTGCGCCCGGACGTCGCGGCCGGTCTGGCTGGGACACTCGCGCATGCGCCGTACCGAAGCCAGCCAGGCGCTTGCACGGGTCCAGGCCGGGAACCTGATCGACAACCGGATCGGCCAGCTCTCGTGCGGCCAGTTGCAGCGCGTGCTGCTGGCGCTGGCCCTCACGCCGATGCCGGAGATTCTGCTGCTGGATGAGCCGCTGGCGGGCGTGGACCATGCCGGCACACTGCTGTTCTATGAAATCGTTTCGTCCCTGCGGCGCGAAATCGACCTGTCGGTGCTGCTGGTCTCGCACGACTTGGCTGCCGCCGCGTCCGTGGCCGACCGGATCATCTTCCTCAATCGCACCGTGCTGTGCGACGGCGCGCCTGCAGACGTCCTGCAGGACCCGACGGTGCGAGACACGTTCGGCCTCGACATCGTGCCTGCGACGGCACCCGCACGCAACGCCGGTTGTGCGCTAACGGGAGAGCACCCATGACTGTCTGGGCCGCCTGGGTCAGTCTTCTGCCGTTCCAATGGGCGCAGTATGCGTTCATGCAGCATGCGCTGCTGGCCATCCTGCTGGTGGCCCCGCTCTTCGCGCTGCTGGGGTGCCTGGCGGTCAGCAACCAGATGGCCTTCTTCTCCGACGCGATCGGCCATGCCTGCCTGACGGGTATCGCCATCGGCGTGTTGCTGCACGTAGTCGACCCAACGTGGACGATGATCGGATTTGCCGTCCTGCTGGCGCTGCTCATATCGGTCCTGCGCCGCTACAGCGCCGCCTCGACCGACACGTTGATCGGGCTGGTTATGGCGTTCGCCATGGCGCTCGGGGTGGTGCTGCTGTCACGCGGCGGCGGCTTTGCCAGATACGCGATCTTCCTGATCGGCGACATCCTGACCATCACGCCGGGCGAGTTGGGGCGGTTGGCGCTGGTGCTCGCCCTGGTGGTGGCGGTCTGCCTGATGTGGTTCAACCGCTTCCAGCTCACGTTCCTGAACCGTTCGCTGGCGCACAGCCGGGGCGCGCACGTCTGGGCGCTGGAAACGGGATTCGCCGCATTGGTCGCGCTGGTCGTGGCGGTCAGCATCCCGTGGGTCGGCCTGCTGGTGATCAACGCGCTGCTGATCGTTCCGGCCGCGACCGCACGCAATCTGGCGCGCAGCGCCGCCCAATATATGGGACTGGCGGTCGGGTTCTCATGCACGTCGGGCGTGATCGGCCTGGTGACGTCGTTCTACTGGGGAACCGCCACGGGCGCCACGATCGTGCTCGTATCCATGGGTTTCTACCTGGCCTCGCTGCTCGCGCGCCGCTAGCCCGACTTTCTGAAAGTGGCCAACTAATTGGGTTTATTGGCGTTTTCGGGTGCATTTGCCGGCTGATTCTGGAACCCCTCTTGCTGATAGAGGATCGGCAGGCCGTAATCGCGGTTGAGGCGGTAGAGATCGGCCATGTAAACGTTGCGGGGGTCGCGCGCGTAGGCGCCGATCAGGCTGTACATCTTCTGCCAGGCCCAGCGCTCGCGCAGCGAGGCCGCGCCCGGCTGGGCATCCTTCGCCAGATCGAGCCTGAACACCGCGTCGTACGCCTTCTCCCCCGCCTGACCACGCAACTGGAACACCAGTTCGCGCGTCGTCGCCGGGCATGAACCGAACAGCTCCAGCGGCCGGTCGGCGTAGAGATTGGTTGTCAGGCGCGGATGGACATCACTGTCCGAGGCCACGTCGAACGCGAAGCGGATGTCGTGCATGACGGGTTGCCGGATGTCGGCCACGAGCATGCGGATGCCGGCCGGGATGTCCCAGCGCCCGCTGCGGATGATGCGTGACCCGCCGCGGTTGCAGTACGTCAGCATGTCCAGCAGGTAGGTATTGGCGCGCCCATGCGTGCCGAACGCGAACACGGAGACGGCGCCCGCGTTCTGGCGCGTGAACTCGGCAATGATGCCCGAACTATCCGTCCGCCCCGCCGTCGGACGGCCATCCGTGACGACGAACGCGATCACCGGGCGTCGCGGATCGCGCGGCAGGTTCAGGACTTCGCGCAGGGACGCGTACAGATCGGTCTCACCCTCCGAATGCAGGGCAGAGATGAAGCGCGCGGCGGCGTTGGTCGTCTCGCCGGTGACCGGCGCCCAACCGGGGAAGCAGAGCGAAGGCCGGTCATTGAACCCGATGACGTTGAAGCGATCGGCGGGGCCGATCGTGACCAGCGCGGCGATCATCGCCTTGCGGCAGAAGTGGAGGCGCTCCTCAGCCAGACTGGCGGACGCGTCCTGCACGAAGACGATATCCTTGGGCAGCACCGGCACCGGGCGATCGGCGCGCGGCTGGATGGCCACGCGGAAATAGAGCCGATCCCTCTCCGGCGCATCGCGATAGACCTGGAACGCGACAGCCAGACGGTCATCCATCGGGATGAACTGCGCCGTCTCGTCGCGGTTCGTACCGAAGCGCTCACTCAGCGCTTCCGGCGCGGCTTCACGCGGCGCGACGAGTCCGTCGGGCAGCCCATAGTCGCCCGGAGCAGGCGCGCGGTCCGTGTAGCCGGAGGCCGCCGTCGGGGGGGCGGCTCCGGCGTCAGCAAAACGCCGCGCCGTCAGGTCGGCCGCCGGCGCAAAGTCGGGCGCATTGGGCACGCGCTCGATCAGCGGCACCTCGCGCCGCGGCAGGGCGGCCAATTCGTCCGCCACGCGTTTCTCCAGGACGGCGCGTATATGCTGCCGCGGAACCAGGGGCGGCGTCAGCGGCCGGGGCGTGTGCGGCCCGAGTTGCGGGGCCAGGCCTACGGCCGGGTCGGGGCCGGGCGGTAGCGGCACGGGCGCGTCCGGATGGGCCGCGAAGATGCGCGCAAACTCGCTTGCGAACGCAGGGGTCGCCGGTGCGGCAGGCGGCGGCCGGGGCGCCCTGAAGGGGTCGGCCGGCAGCCGTTCGACGTGCGAGGGCGGCAATCGCATGGCTTCGAGTCGACGTCGTGCCGCGGCAGCGGCCGGCGAGGCATCCAGGCGCATATCGGCCAACCGCGTCAGCAGCAGAAGGTGGAATCCCACGGAGATGACGACCGCGACAGCGGCCAGCAGCAGATGCCGGTCATGTCGTGCCGGCATGCGGGAGAAACGGTCGGGGAGGTTCACGGCTCCCCCTTCCCGGTCGCGACGGACGGCGCCGCGGCCGCGTCGATACGGCCACGCCAGGCCTGCGCCTGGGGGCTTGCCGGATAGCGTGCCATCAGTTCGCGTGCGGCCGTCTGGCTGTCTTCCTTGCGTCCGGCTTCAAGCAGCAAGGCGGCGGCCTTGTCGAGCGCCGCGGGAACCAGGGCGTCGTCGTCGTACAGAATTGAAACGGCAAGATAATGCCGGATCGCGGCATCACGGTCGCCGCGCAGTTCGGCGCAGCGGCCCAGGCCGGTGTAGGCATGGGCGCGGAAACTCTGCAGTTCCGGTGCGCCGGCGCGCGCGGCCGCATCGCGCAGCCGGGGTTCGGCTTCGGCCAGGCGTCCGGCGTCGAGCAGCATCTCGCCCAGGCGTAACGCTGCTTCGGCGCCGAAACGCGTGCGGGCTTCGCCCTCGAGCGCATGGCCGAACGCGGCCATGGCTTCTTCGGGACGGCGCTGGGCGCGCACGGTCCGCGCCAGCAACGTCCAGCCCGTCTGAAGCCAGGCGGCATCGCGCTCGCGCTCGACGAGCGTGCGGGCCGCGGCCTCAGCTTCCGGATAGGCGCCGCGGCCAAACTGAAACTCGCACAACCACGACAGGCGGTCGGCGGTGAGTTTGGCGCGCCCCGGCCCGTCGAGCAACGGCTGGAAGCAGGCGGCCGCCTCGGCGTCCTGCCCCTGCAGTTGCAGGAGCGTCCCCAGCAGCAGACGCGCCTCGCGGTCGATCTCGCTGCCGGTGCCGCCCTTGAGCACCTCGCGCAGGTCGGCCATGGCCGGCTCGGTAGCGCCCTGCTGGCGCCGGACGCTGGCGCGCCAGAACAAGGCGTCGGGACGACGCCCCGACTGGGCAAACCGGGTGATCAGGGCGTCCAGCGTACTGACCGCCGCCGGAAGGGCACTGGACCGCACCTCCTCCATGGCCTTCTGGTAGAGCGTTTCGTCCATGCCTTCGTACTGCGGGTACTTCTCCAGCAGACCGGACCATGCCTGCAGGGCCTTCGCTCCCTCGCCGGCCTGCGCGAGACAGACGCCGGCCGAGAAGAGCGCCTTGGCCGCCAGCGCATGGCCGGGAGCACGATCAACGAGCCGCTGGTAACTGGCAGCCGCCGGCAACCAGGCTTGCTGACGCTGTTGGAGCCAGCCCAGGCGGAACAGCGCATCAACCGCGAATGGACTGTCCGGAAAACGCTCCGTCAGTGCGCCGTACTCGCGGATGGCGCGCGGCAGGTCCTCGAGCGCCAGGGCCGCTTCGCCCTGCAGCCAGAGGAGGCCATCACGCCGGTCGTCCGCGGGCACATACCCGTCGGATTCCTTGAGCACGGCGGCGTGGTCCTTCAGCGCCGCGAGACAGAGCAGTCGCTCGTAGCGCGCAGCCTGCGCATGCGTGTCGGCTGGGAAGTCGGCCAGCAGTCGGCCATAGAGGTCGGCGGCCTCGCGCGACCGGTTGAGCTGCCGGTTGGCGTTGGCGCTCAGATAGAGCCACTCTGCGCGCTGTTCGGGCTGCACGGCCCCGGGCGTGGCGGCCACGGCCAGCGCCTCGGCATACCGGCCGGCATTGTGGTTGGCCCAGGCGGCCGGCAGGGCCGAACCCGCCGTGCGCGTATCGTCGGGGAAGCGTCGGCGCAGTTCGTCATAGCACGCGGCGCTGTCGGCGAACTGCCGGTCCGCGAAGGCCAGTTCGGCGCCCTGAAAGAGGGCCTCGGCCGATACCCGCGGCGAATTCGTGCGCGCCGCCACGTCGCGGTAGACGGCGAGGGCCCGGCGGTGATCCGCGGCATCGCTGGAGCGACTGAGATGAAATCCCAGGCGCAGCCCGGCGAAGGCCGCATACTCGGATGCGGGTTGCTCCCGGCGCACCTGCTCGAAGCGCGCCCGCGCACCGGCCGCGTCGCCGGTCTGCTCGAGCGACTCGCCCAGGCAGTGCAGGACCGCGCCGCGGATGTCGTCGGGCAGTTTCTCGTCGGCCAACGGGGCCAGCAGGCCGGCCGCCTCGGCCGGCCGGTTGTCTTCGGCGGCCAGCAGCGCATGCTGCAACTGGGCGCGGGCGCGTTCGGGACTGGCGGGGAACTCGCGTGCCAGCCGCGCATAGGCCGCCTCAGCCGGCGCGGACTGCTTGAGCTTGCGCCAACACTCGCCCAGGCGATAGAGCACGACGTCGCGTCCAGTCGCGCGGGCATCATCGGCCAGGGCGGCATACTCGCGGCTGGCCAGTTCATACAGGCCGCGGCTGAACAACCCGTCGGCCAGCAGCCGCCGGTCGGCTGCCGTCACGGCATCGTCGGCGAAATCGGATACGGCGGCGACGGCCGCCAGCGGATTCGCCGTCGCGCCAGCCGGCACATCCGCGGCCGCCGAGGAAGCCGCGCATGCGAACAGCACGAGACTCAGTGAAACGTGAGACGTGAGACGTGAGACGTGAAACGTGAACCGTGAACCGTGAACCGTGAACCGTGAACCGTAAACCGTGAACCGTGAACCGTAAACCGTGAACCGTAAACCGTGAACCGTGAACCGTGAACCGTGAACGGCGTACGGCGGACGGGGAGAAGTGCACAGTGCGGGGGTGAAGCACTCAGCCGAGTCCTCCCTGACCGCAACAGGCATCCAATCACTGTTCACTGTTCACTGCTTACTGTTGAGTGTTCACGCTTCACGTTTCACGTTTCACGCTTCACGAGCCGCTCGCCATCCGCGCGTCACTTGCGCGGCGCTTCTTCGCCCGTGGCGAACGAGATGTTCCAGATGTCAACCAGGCGGCACGCGTCCACGACAGCCATCACGTGCTCGTAGGCGGTGGCCCGGTCGGCGCGAATCACGATCGGCTGGCCTGGAAACACCTTGGTCAGCCGCACCAGCCGTCCGCGCAACTCGTCCGGCGTAAGCGGCGTCTGGTTGACGGTGATGCGGCCGTCGCGGGCGACATTCACGATCACCTCGCCGGGCAGGCGATCCGGCACGCGGGCGGACTGGGCCGTGGGCAACACGATGTCGACCTCGTTCTCCCACTGCGAGAACACGGCCGTCGTGATGAAGAAGCAAAGCAGCAGGAAGACCACGTCGATCATCGGCGTGACCTGAAACTGGGGCAACTCGGGCGTGCTGCGCTGGCGGAAGTTCATCGATCAAACCGGCCCATCAGTGCGGTGGCGATGGAGGAGGCCGCGGCCTCAAGCTGCGCGATCTGCCGCGTGACCCGCCGACGGAAAAAAGCGTAGGCGACCATGGCGAAGATCGACACGATCAGGCCGAAGATGGTTGTCACGATCGCCTGTGATACGCCGGCGGCGAGCACCACGGGCTTGGCACTGGCGACATCCTGCGCCACCGAACCGAACGCCTTCAGCATGCCCATGACGGTTCCCAGCAGTCCGAGCATCGGCGCGATGACGCCGATGTCGAGCAGGATCTGGGTCTGCCCCTGCACGGCGTCGGCCTGGCGCGTGCCTTCGGCCTCGATGGCGTCGCGCAGCAGCGTGGCGTCGGCGCGCGCGGACTGGCGCACATGATCGACAGCCGCCAGCGCGACGGACGCCAGCGGACAGGGATGCTCATCGCACAACCGGCGCGCCCCGGCCAGATCGCCGGTCTGGAAACTCCCCATGACGTCGCCCAGCAACCGTCGCGGTGCGACCTGCGACTCGCGCAGCACGCCCAGCAGGTAGATCGTCAGGGCCAGGGCGAAGACGGACATGGCGCCCAGCACCCACATGATATTGCCCCCATAGCGCCAGGCTTCGCGGAAGGTCATGCCATACTTGGGCACCGGCGCAAGCGCCGGCTGCTCGGCCGGCGCCGCAACACTGCCTGCCGCAACGGCGGTCACACCGGGGGCCGGTACGGCCGGTGCCACCGCGGACCACGCGGAAACAGGCAGCGCAAGGGCCAGCAGAGCCCAAGCCAACAGAATGCGGCAGACAGACATGGGGGATCTCCATGATGGTTCAGACAGGCGCCATTTTCGTTTAGTCAGCCACTAAACTCAAGTGCTTTCGGGGACCAGGCGCGCGTCACCGCGTCGCGTGAACTTGACGCGCGGGGCGGTCGGTATTAAATTGCTATTGAAACGGTATCGGAGGGTTGATATGCCAGCTTTACTGATCAAGAACCTGCCGACAGGGCTGCACGAGCGACTGCGGGAGCAGGCGGCAAACCATCATCGCTCCATGAATCGTGAGGTAATCGCAATACTGGAGAAGGACATCGGTGGGATCGCGCCAGGGGACATTCCCCGACCTGCGGTTCCCAGCAAACCCCTGTCTGCCGCCTGGATATCCCGGACGACACGGGAAATGAGGGATGGGCGGTCATGATTGTCGCGGACAACACCCTGCTGTGCCATTTCTTTCTCCGCAGCGAACTGGAGGATCTGGCGCAACGCATAAGGGAGGAGGACGGCGACTGGATTGTGCCGTCGCTCTGGCGCGCGGAGTTCGCGAATGTAGTCGTCAAGTCATCGTGGCTGTGTCCGGACCCGCTGGAGTCCTATTTCGCTGCATGGGAAGCCGCCTGTGCAGTAATGTCCCCCTGCGAACGCCCGGTCGATATCCGCGAGGTGTTGCGTTTGGGCGTGGAACGACACATCACCGCCTACGATGCGCACTACGTTCATCTGGCCATGCGCTTCAACGCACTACTGGTCACCGAGGATCGAAAACTGCAGCGCGCGTTCCCTGATCTTGCACTGTCCATGGCGGCCTTTCTCCGTCCCCATGGCGACGCGTCCATGGTCCGTGAAAGACGCACCGCCTACCGCACGCCGCGACGGCGGCGTACCGCTTAGGACGGCTATGGAGACACAGCGCGCGCGGGATACGCCACCCTCAGCAACCGGGCAAAGGCGGCATGCGAGGCGCGGCGGCGGCGGCGCGCGGCGGCGCGCGCGGTTTTGATACGCCCGAGTAGCAATGCGTAATCCAACCCGGCGGTGCCGCCCAGGTGGGTCTTGGCCGCCACAGCCGCATCCGGATCGGCCGAGGCCAGGTCATCGAGATGCGACCGCACGTGCTGGTAGGCGTCGCGGAAGGGCATGCCGCCCGCGACCAGTTCGAGCGCGCGGTCGGTGGCGAAAACACCGGGGGTGAAACCGGCCCGCAGGCGATCAGGCCGGACACGCAGGGACCCCGCCAGAAGACTCAGAATGCGCAGCGTGGCGCGCGTGGTCTGCAGACCATCGAGGTAGAGTTCCTTCGTATCCTGCAGGTCGCGGTTGTAGCCTCCCGGCAGCGCCTTGAGGATGCCGCAGGCTGCGGTCCCCTGCCCCAGCACGCGGGCGGTCTTGGCGCGAATGAGCTCGAGCACATCGGGGTTGTACTTCTGGGGCATGATGCTGCTGCCGGTGCAGAGCTCCGGCGGCAGCACGAAATAGCCGAATTCCGGCATGGAGAAGAGGATCAGGTCTTCGGCCAGGCGCGAGACCGTCAGCATCACCTGTCCCAGCGCACCCAGCACGATGGACTCCAGCTTGCCGCGGGCGTTACTGGCGTAGAAGACGTTGTGATGGGGGGCGCTGAACCCCAGTAACCGGGCCGTCAGGGCGCGATCCAGGGGCAGCGGCACGCCGTAACCGGCGGCCGATCCGAGCGGACAGCGGTCGCCGTAGGCATAGGCGGCCTCGACGACCAACAGGTCGTCGAGCAGGCCCTCGGCATATCCCGAGGCCCACAGACCGACCGAACTCGGCATGGCGGGCTGCAGGTGGGTGCGGCCCACCATCGGCACGCGGTCATGCCGGCGTGCAAAGCGCAGCAACCCCTCGGCCAGCGTCGCCACCTCCTCGATCAGACCCAGCAGGTGCTCGCGCGCGTGCAGACGGATGTCGACCGCCACCTGGTCATTACGACTGCGCCCGGTGTGCACGCGACGGCCCAGCTCACCGAGTTTCTCGGTGAGCCGCCGTTCGACCGCCAGGTGGACGTCCTGGTCCGACTCGGTGATCGTGAAGCGCCCCGCGCGCGCATCGCGCATGACGTTCACCAGTTCGCGCACGACTGCCGTGACATCCGCCGGCGTCACAACCGGCGGCGTGACGCGCATGCGGGAGAGCGTGGTGACGTGGGCGGCCGTGCCGATGCAGTCCCACTCGACGAGGTCGAGATCGAGAATGGGGTCCTTGCCGACGGTGAACCGGAGTACATCCGGGTGAATCTTGCCGACAAGGGTCTTCTGGCTCTGGGAAGCGGCACTCATGGTTTGCTCCGGGGTGCGGAAGGCACGGGCTCGCGCAACGTTTGGCCGGCGGCCGTCGCGGCCTCGGCAGCGGTCAACAGACGATCAGCCGATTGCAGCCGCATCTGCAGGACCCCGGCGGGCTCCTGCCGGGCCAGCGCATCGAAGAAGCCGGCATACGCCTCGGCCACGGCATAGAGCGCGCCATCACGCCCCAAGGCGGCCAGGCGCACCTGCGATGCCTTGGCGGTCGCCAGTTGCGCCATCCACGGCGCTGCCGCGTAAGGCAGCAACTCAACCAGGGGCCGCGCCCGCCACCCTTCCGCCAGGGGCACATCGAAGTCGGCCGGGAAGACGACCAGCTGCTGACGAAACCGGCGCAACACGCCGGCCGTGGTCACGCCGGGCTCAAGCACCGATCGCCCCTTGGCTGTCAGCCAGCGGTCCCAGTCCTCATCGACATGCGCGATGTCGCCCGCCGGCCTCAGGATCGGCAGCAGCGCATCTGCGGACCACGCGCCGCCCGACGCCAAGTGCGTCAACAGCGCGCGCATCCGCGCAGCCCCGCTGTCGCGTTCCGACATCCAGGCGACCAGTACGGCCGAGAGGGCGGGTTCGCGCATCGCGTCAGGCGGGTCAGCCGCCAGCAGGTCAGGCACCGGCGGCAGGCGCCCGTGCGACCACAGCATGAGCACCTTCTCGAGATCGGGCTGCCGCTCGGAGCGCTGCGTGGTGCGAACCAGCCCGCGCAGAAACCAGTCGGGCGGCTCGGTCGGCGTGCTGCCGGGTTCGGCAGCCACGGCCAGCCAGGCGCGCAGCAGGGCGCGCAGCAGGGCCACGCGCAGAACATCCAGGTCGACGCGCTCGGGGTCGCCCATCTCGACCTGCTCGCGCCAGTTTCCCGTTACATCGCGGACTCGTTTGCAGACCGCCCCGGTCTCGCCGGGCACATTGCCGATCACAAGCGTCACAGGCGACTCGGGCATGCCGAGCGGCACATCCAGCGCCCGCGACAGAACACGCCGCAACTCATCGGCGAACTGCAGCACGGGCAGGCGATAGTCCGCATTCTCGCCGGAGGCCAGAATGACAAACGCGTTGTCGCGCGAGTAGACGGGCGGGGGCGCGCGCAAGATCGGCCGCAGCGGCGTGGCCGCAGATGCCGGTGTTACGGTCGTCGGCGCGGCCGCCGGCGCCGCGACTTCGGCAGCCAGCACGTAACCGACCATGCCTGCGCCGGCCAGAACGACCGCCCAGAACCTGACACAGAAAGACATGACGAAAGTTTCGGGGCAAACAGGCGCAACGTCAAGCCAACTCACCGCTTCTTCTTGGCCGTTCTGGACGGTGTGGATGGCGGCGCAGCCGGCTTGGCGGGCGCGGCGGGCGCCGGAGTGGCCGGGGCGGCCGGGGTAGCCGGGGTGGCGGGCGTAGTCACGGCCGGGGTGGCCGGGGTGGAGGCGGATGAGTCGGCCGGCTTGGGCGTCTTGTCGGCGCTGTCGGCCTTGGCATCCGAGTGGTAGCCGGAACTGCGGTAGTCGGTCTGGTAGAAACCGGACCCCTTGAAGATGATGCCGGCGCCCTTGCCCATCAGTCGCTTCAACTTGCGGCTGTGGCAGGTGGGGCACGTCTTCAGATGCTCGTCCTTCATGCTCTGGAAGACGTCAAACACACCACACTTGGGGCACTCGTACTCGTAAGTCGGCATAGCGTCAATTCCGTCCGCGGGGTTGGTCGCGGAAACAGGTCATAAGAATAGGCGTCCTGCCGGGCAGAGTCAACCCAAGCCACGTGCCCCGTTCTGCGAGCGCGTTGCGATCCCAGTAGTTGAGGCGCCAACGGGCGCAACGCGATATACTACGGGGCGATGGTGGCTCGCGTTACAGGTAAGAGCAAAGGGTGGATTCATGGCCACGATGCAGGAAATCGCATTGAAGGCGGGTGTGTCGCGCGTGACCGTCTCCAACGTGCTCAACGGCAAAGTGCGTGGGTTCTGTGCCAAGACCGCCAGGCAGTCGGCCTTGATCCATGCGATTGCGCAGGAGATGGGGTACCGACCCAACGCTGCGGCGCGGGCCACTGCGTCCGGCCGGTTTGGATGTGTTGGGTTGCTGCTCAGCACGACGGGACACCGCAGCACCGTTTCCCAGTCGTCGTTGTGGGCGATCGAGCAGGCACTGTTCGATCACGACATACATCTCACGCTGGCGCGCTTGCCTGACGGACAACTGACCAGCGAGAAGTACGTCCCCAAGATGCTGCGGGAGTGGATGTGCGATGGGGTGATCGTCAGTTACAACGTGGCACCGCCCACCGAGATGGCCCAGTTGTTGAGCACGCACAAGATTCCCTCCGTATGGCTCAACAGCAAACAGAAACGGGATGCGGTCTACCCTGACGATTTTGATGCCGGGCAAGAGGCGGCCCGGCGAATGCTGGCGGTTGGACACCGGCGGATCCTGTACTTTGACGAGCGCTATGAACCGTCCCGCGTGTTTGGGTCCCTGCACTACAGCCGGGTGGACCGGTTTGAAGGGTATGCCAAGGTCATGCGCCAGGCGGGGCTGGAGTCGACGTTTCTGACCAACACCCGCGGGGCCGCGATGGAGGAGATGATCGCCGAACTCAGGCAACTGCTGGCCACGCCGCGCCGGCCCACGGCCGTCATCTCCTACTGTGACATGGAACTGAGCATGGTTCGGGAGGCGGCGACGACGGTCGGGCTTTCGATCCCGCGTGACGTTTCCACGCTGACCTTCCGCTCCGAGGCCGACTCGCAGTCGCTGTTCCTTCGGGACACGGCGATGGTCGTGCCGGAGGCGGCCGTTGGGCGTAGCGCAGCGGAGTGGATCATCGACAAGATCCGAGACACCGAATCGCCGTCTGCATCGCGGAAACTCGCCTTCACGTTTCAGGACAAGGGGTCGATCGCGCCGCCTGCGTGAGTACCAAGGCAGCGTGCAGGCGAACCGACGCTACCACGATGTCCACGTGCACGCCGCCGGTATCGGCTGCCAGAGAGGACCACGTGATCGCGGCCTCCTCGAAGTGCAGACTGACCTGCTCAGGCGGATGGGGCAGCAACACATGCACCCGCACCGGTCCAATGGACGGGATGTCGTCCACACTCGTGTCGGTCGGGCGTCCTGGCGTACCGCACGTACGGTTCAGGAGATGAACGACCACACATCCGTCCTTCCGGCGCACGACCACGTCCACCCCACGCGGTGCCTCGACCCGCACGGGCAACTCGCCAAAGGCTGCGTCGGCAATGTCGGCAATCAGTTGACGTTGCATGGGGTAGCGGCATTTTTCGTAGCTGCGGAACAGGTCAAACGGAACAAACGTGACCGTTCCTTTCCCGATGTGATTGACGACATAGGCGGGCGGCGCGTCGGGGCCGCCCTCCGTCGGAAGGGGTCGGAACGCACCCACCGGCCGCGCGCTCGACGGCCGCAGATGCAACCAGGCGCTGCTGTGGATCGGCACGCTGCCGTCGGACACCGGCACATAGCGCGTGCCCGCCGGGTCACGATGCCCCGCAGTCGCGCCTACAAAGTCTGCGCCGAAGCGGTCCAACATGGCCGCGCCGACCAGCAGCAATCGCCCGCCCGCCTGCACATACTGTCTGGCTGCCGTCACCATCGCGTCGGACAGGCGGGGTTGTTCGCCGATCACGAGCGCCGGAAAGGACGCCAACACCGGGATGAGCGCCCATTCGTCGAGGATATCGACCGGAAACTGGCTGTCCAGCAGCCCATACGCCGCGCCGCGCGTCGGTGCCGTGTCGCCGCCCCACAGAATGCCGGTTGCTTGCCAGGTGTCGCGCCAGTGGCGTTCGGAATGCAGGATGGCGATGTGCGGAACCGTGCACGACTCCTGGCACCAGGCTTGACGTTCGCGCACGAACCGGCCCACTTCGGCGACGCGTTCGATTTGCCAATCGAGCAGCGCGCCATTGCGCATCGGGCCTGCGTACATATAGAGCATCACGTGGCCTCCGAGCGCCAGAACAGAACCGAGTTCCTGGCACATCATCGGAACCGACTTGAACGCCCACGGGGTGGTCGGATCGAACATCTCGCCTGCCCAGTAACTCGTCCAGAACATCAAGTCCCACGGTTTGCCGCGGGTGGAGATGAAGCGCGCCTCGCAGCGCGTATTGTCCAGCCCGCCGGATGCGGCGCAATCGCCGCTGATCCAGTCAGTGGGTGTTGTCGGCTCGCCGGGATGGTTAAACGTCTGCATCCAGTTCGAACACACCCGCACGCCCGGTCGGTGGCGATGCACGGCGTTGACGTAGTGCGACACATACGTCTCAAAGCTAGCGCGCGTGAAGGCGATCCATTGCGCCCATTCCGGTTGCTGAGGGTCGGTCGGCGGCTTGACGATACCCGTCTGCGCCGCAAATGCCGCACAGCAACGCTGGCAATAGCACGGCTCGATGGCCCACATATCGGCGTCGACCCAGAAGCCGTTCACGTCGTAGCGGTCGATCAACTCCAGCAACTGCGGAATCATCAGTCCGTCGACATAGCCGCCTCGCAGACACATCTTCCCCGAGGGCGTACTGGCCTGGTTCTGAACTTGCACGGCGTCGGCAGGGGACGCCGCAGCAGCAGCGACGCGCCATTCAGGGTGCGACTGCGCGGCAGCCGGGTCGGTGATTGCGGTGTAATGGCAGTGGATCGGAATGTTCAGCTGGCGGGCGGCTGCGCACCAGACAGCCAGCAGATCACGGTCAAGACCGGACCCGATGGCGGACTGCGGCAAGCGCGAGTGGTAACTGACCAAACCGTCGCTGCCTTTGCAGTCGGCCTGCACGAACCCAATTCCCGCGCGCCGCAACTGCCGGACCAATTCCGTGGCGTTCGCCTGCGCGCCCACGCCGACGTCGGAGGGACGCACATGCAGATCGTAGTGAAGACCGAGATAGTAGTCTGTCTGTCGCCCGTTCACTATGCTCGTTCGCGCGTCCATTGTCGTCCTCCAACACGCATGCATGCGGCGCCATGGAACTCCATTTCGGCGCATCGCGCGAGTGAAATCTTTCTGCTTGACCGCATCGCCAAATCGTGAGATATTACGCGCGTAAGAAGTCAAGCCTCCGGCGTAGCGCGTGTCGCTGCAGGACGCTTGCACGATTGGTCGTGTGCCACAAGAGGGAGTTCGGTATGAAAGAGCGCTCTGCTTCGATGTGCGGGTTAGTGGTTCTGTTGGCGACCGGGATTCAGGCGGTCGCCGCCTCGGTCGTGATCACCACGGCGACGGGCGGCGGTGCGGATGCGGCGGCCATGTTCCACGCAAACAACGACAGGAACTTTGGGTCGGCCACGGCCTTCTACTATGAGGGCGTCGGCCACGTAGTCGGCTACTACCGTTTCGACCTCAGCAGCGTCGCCGGCACAATCACGGCGGCCACCTTCAAGTTGACCACAACGGCTGGCGATAACGTTGGTGATCGCCCAGCGCCAATGTACATGCTGGCGGACGGCAATGACGGGTGGACGGAAGGGACCGGCGGCGATTTCTGGGGTGGCACGACGGCCACGGGTAGCGACCTCTGCCAGACCAACCGACCAAGCGACATCGACCGGACCAGTCTGGGAACATGGACCATCAGCGCAAATGCAGCAGGGCAGACGCTCAGTTTCAGCAGTGCGGCGCTGGTCGCGGCCCTAAATACTCCTGGCGCGGACAAAATGGTCACGCTCGTTATGGAAACGCCGGACAACTGGTGGGGCAACACCCTCCGCGCGGCAACGAAGGAGAACGGCACGTACGCCGCACCGACGCTGGATCTGGAAGTCGGCGGCGCGGTCAGCGCACCGACGGTGGTCGCGGACCCGACCAGCGCGTCGGTCCAGGACACGACGGCGACGTTAGGCGGCCAGGTGACGTCCACGGGCGGCGCGGCCGTGACGGAACGCGGCATCTACTGGAGTACGGCCAGTGGCTTCACGCCGCCGGGACAGGGAACCAAGGTCGCGGAGACGGGTACGTTTGGGGTCGGCAGTTACACACGCGCCGTGACGGGCTTGCCCGCTGGGAACACGGTCTATTTCAGAAGCTTCGCGGTGAACGAAGCGGGCACAACGTATTCGGCCAATCAGGGCACCATCCTCACGAAGCTCGCAGGCGTTACAACGGTCGAGATTACGACTGCAACGGGAAGTGGCGCCGACGCTGCCGCCATGTATCACGCTTTCAACGATAGCAACTTCGGGTCCGCAACGGTCTTCTACCAAGAGGGCGATGGACACGTTAACGGCTACTACCGATTTGATCTCAGCGGCATCAAAGGCACCATCACGGCGGCCTCATTCAGACTAACCTCAACGACCACGGAGAGCATCGACCATCGCAACATGACGGTCTACATGCTGGCGGACGGCCATGACGGTTGGGGCGAAGGAACCGGCGGCGAGTTCTGGGCCGGAACCACGGACACATCCGGCACGACCCTCACCCGCAACAACCTCCCGAGCAATGTCGGCAGGGCGAGTCTCGGCACATGGGTGATCGTCAGCCCTGCGGCGGGAGACACGCTGAGTTTCAGCAGCGCTGCGCTGCTCGAGGCCCTGAATGAGCCAGGGGCCGACAGGCTGGTAACGATTGTCACGGAGAACCCGGACAACTGGTGGGGCAGCACGCTCCGCGCGGCGACGAAGGAGAATGCGACGTACGCCGCACCGACTCTGTTGCTGGAAGTCACCCCTCTTCCCGCCGCAGCGACCGTGCTAATTGTACGCTGAAGGGCACGCTACGCCGTACGGCTCGCGGTCTGACGCACACATCCGTTTCCCGGATCCGGCCTTCGGGAGGCGGAGCCATACAATGGTCCGGCAATCCTTGGAGCATGTATCATGAGTGAACGTGTGTCTGGCAACCCGCGTGGATCCGAGTTTCGACCGGCGGTACGGCCACTCGCCGCAGCGGTCATCTTGTGGAGTTGTCTCGCGCCTTGTGCGGAACTTCATGCGGCCGTAACCGAATTCTTTGCGCCCGCGAATGCCGGCATCGTCGATGTGCGCGCGTATGGCGCGGCTCCCGATGACGGCAAAGACGACACGTCGGCCATTCAGACGGCGCTGAACGCGTTCCCGGCCGGGCATGCCATCATCTATCTGCCCAATGGCGTCTATCAGGTCTCGGACACGCTCAGGTGGCCGCAAGGGGTCAACGAGGGGCAGATCGCGAAGTACACGACGCTTCAGGGGCACAGCACCGACGGCGTGGTCCTGCAACTTCCGGACGCCAGCCCTGGATTCATGGACCCGAAGGCGCCCAAGGCCATGGTCTTCACCGGACCGGGACCAGCACAGCGTTTCGGCAATCAGGTGCGCAACCTCACCATTCACACGGGCAAGGGGAATCCGGGCGCGATTGGCCTGCAGTTCAACGCCAGCAATTACGGTTGCGTTCGCGATGTGAAGATCATCTCCGGCGACGGCCAGGGATCCATCGGGCTGGACATGAGTTACGTCGGCGAGATCGGCCCGCTGCTCGTCAAGAACCTGCTGGTCAGCGGCTTCGACTATGGCATCAAAACGCAGGAAAACGAGGCCAGTCAGACACTGGAGTGCATCCGCCTGGAGAAGCAGAACAAGGTCGGTATCTACAATCTGCGACAAAGCGTCTTCATCCGCAATCTCCGCAGCCGCAACGCAGTGCCGGCCGTGTGGAATGCCACGGATAGCGGACAGGTGGTGCTCACAGACAGCGTGCTCACGGGCGTGGGAGATGCTGCCAGGCAACCGGCGATCATCCATGACAAGAAGACCTACACGTTCGTCCGCAACGTGACGACCGAGGGCTACCAGACCGCCATCGGTGGCGACGACGGCGAGGGTGTGCTGGTCGGGGGGCCTGCCGTAACGGAATGGACCTCGGAACCGGTGAAGCACCTCTTCAGCAGTTCCGGCCATTCGCTGAACCTGCCGGTGAAGGAGACCCCGGTCGTCCCGTTGGATCCAGATCTGAGCCATTGGGCCGATGTGCGCGACTACGGGGCCGTCCCGGGCGACCAAGGCGATGACACTGCCGCGATTCAGAAGGCGGTTGATTCAGGCAAGACCACGGTCTGGCTTCCAACGGGGACCGGTGATGGCAAGGGCGAGTTCATCGTCAACGGGACGCTGCACGTCCGCGGCAAGGTTGAACGCCTGATCGGCTTTACCGGCCGTCTGAACGGCAGCGGCACTGTGAGTTTCGAGGACGGCGACGCGCCTGTTGTCGTGGCGGAACGCATTGCTTTCGGCTTCTTCGGTAACGTCAGGGTGGATGTGGCGACCAAGCGAACCGTGGTCATCATGGACGGCTCGGTAGACAAGGGCATCACTCACACCGGCAGCGGCGAGTTGTTCATTGAAAACGTTGTTGTCGGCAAATGCACCTTCCAGGGCGGACCGGTCTACGCCCGGCAACTCAATCCCGAGGTCCCCGGTGTCCATGTGCTGGTGGATGGGGCACGGGTTTGGGTCAGCGGCATGAAGGTGGAAGTCAAGGGCACGATTATCGAAGCACGCAACCACGCGGTCGTCGAGATGCTCGGACTCTTCGTCTACGCCTCGCATCGGCTGGATGGCTCGCCCATGCTGATCATCGATAATTCGAGCATGAGCGCGAACTTCCGTGAGAAGACGAACTACGAAACCTCCTATCCCATCGTGGTGCGCGAGATTCGCGGCCAGGAAGTGCGCGAGTGGACCAACAAGGGCGGCGGCTCGGCCGCTCCGCTCTACTGCGGTGTGCCGCCGACCAAATCGGTGGCTCCCAAAACGCCGACCGCCCCCGCCGCCAGAGCCTTGTCGCCCAGTGAGGTGTCAATCGCGTGGACCGATCAGGCCGGTGACGAGGATGGATTTCGCATTGAGCGGAAGTTGCCCGGCGGCGGGTGGGTCGAAGTCGGCGTTGCCGGCGTCGATGCCACGTCGTTCGTGGATGCCCCGCTCCCGCTGGACAGCGACGTGGAGTACCGCGTCCGAGCCTACAACGTCGGCGGCAGTTCGCAACCGACCGATGTTGTTGCGACGCGGACCCTTCCCAACACCGCGCCGCCGACCGCCCCGGCGAGCACGGTGGCCCTCACGCCCCAATCCGGACAGGTCGTTCTTACCTGGCAAGACCAATCCAACAACGAAGAGCAATTCCAGATTCAGCGCAGGCGCAACACGGGCGAATGGGCCGACCTGAAGCGCATTCCGGCCAATACGGCCCGTTACGTCGACAAGGACGTGCAAGACGGCGTGGCTTATGCTTACCGCGTTTGTGCCGTCAATTCGATGGGCGCGTCGGCATTCGCCGATCCGGTGACGATCTCCACGCTTCCGGCTGGCTGGCAATCCAGCGACCTCAATGTGCCCATGATCGTTGGCTCCAGCAGTTATGACGCCGCGAGCGGAAACTACACGCTGAAAGCGGGTGGCCAAGGTGTCTGGGGCAACGCCGACCAGTGCCACCTGCTCCACCGCGAGTTGGCCGGCGATTTCACGCTTACCGCCCGAATCCCCTCCCTTAAGGGTGGAGGTTACTATGCCTCGGCCGGCCTGATTGCCCGCGCCAGCGAATCGCCCGACTCAATCCTCGCCTATATCGCGATCAAGTCTGACAACTTTGCCAACTTCGTCTACCGCACCGGCAAAGGTGCGCCCGCCGGCCAACACCAGGGATTGGACACCGGCCCGGCCATCAAGTGGTTGCGGTTGGTTCGCAGCGGGACTGCCGTGGCCGGACTGTATGCGACCGCCGAAAAACCTGCGGATGCCGACTGGAAACAACTGGGACCCGTGATCACCGTCCCGTTTGAGGACAAGGTTATCGTGGGACTCGCCGCCTGCGCCGAAGGGGAAGGCATGACCGCCACGGCCGTGTTTGAGGGCCTTTCAATCGGACCCAAGGCGCGGGTGTCGTTGCGGCCGGCCGCCGCCGCCCCAGCGGCGATTGCGGAAACGGATAGCCCGCCAAAGAGTCGCCCAACACCAGCCGCGGTGGCGCGTCCGCCGGCCGGCAAACTTCCCGAAGGCTGGACATCGCTGGACATCGGCAATCCTGAGTTGGCCGGTCACTCCGGCTACGACGCCGCCAGCGGCACGTTCAGCGTCACCGGCGGCGGCGCGGACATATGGGGCGGCTCGGACCAGTTTCAGTTCCTCTGCAGGGATGCCGTCGGCGATGCCAGGCTCATCGCCCGGCTCGCAGACATCGGCGACTCGGGAACGTTCTCCAAGACCGGCATCATGTTCCGTGACGGTGTCGCCGCCGATGCGCCCTTCGCGGCCGTGTTCGCGAAACCCGACGGACAGTTGAACTTCACGTGGCGTGCTTCAACCGGCGCGAACGCGGACCAGGGAGGCTGGCTCGCCGAAGCGGCCGGGGCGACGTGCATCAAACTGGTTCGTTCGAAGGGTGATGTCGCGGCCTTCTACAGTGCAAACGGCAAGACCTGGGTTCAAATAGGCGAGCCGCGAAAGGTGGCGTTGTCAACCACGTTCAAGGCCGGCCTCGCGGTTTGCGCGACTAGTCGCACGCTGTCGAACACGTCCACGTTTGCGGAGACGCTGCTGGAATGTGAACCACGAATCCGGTAGCATGTCGCTGATGAAGGGCATTCTCTTTCGCTGGATGGTTTTGTCGATCGCAGTATGGGTAGCCGCCGCAATCGTGCCGGGCGTCGCGTACAGCCGGGCCCAGGACGTTCTGGTCGCGGCGCTGGTGCTCGGGATCTTGAATGCCTGCGTGAAACCCGTGCTGCAACTCGTCTCGATCCCCTTCATCCTGGTGACGCTGGGCCTGTTCCTGGTGGTGATCAACGCCCTGCTGCTCCGGCTGACGGCATGGCTGGTGCCCGGGTTCACGGTCGCAGGCTTCTGGCCCGCCGCCGGAGGAAGCCTGGTCATCAGCCTGGTGGGCGTCTTCCTCGGTTATTCGCCGCGCCCGCGTCAGGCCGTGTACCACGTGCCACGCCCGCCCTCACGCCGTCAGCGCGGTGGCCCGCCTCCAGGCAAGGGCCCGATCATCGATGTGTGAGGCCCCGCCCGCTTCGCCTGCATGGGTTCATTCACCCAGCATCTGGCGCACGCGCGCGAGCAGGGCGTCGCGACTGTCAGCGGTCTCGAGGGCGCACGGCAGACTGCTGCGGAACCAGCGGCCGTAGTTGCGTGTCGCAATGCGCGGGTCAGCCACGATCACGACGCCGCGGTCCTGGCGGTGACGAATCAACCGGCCGAACCCCTGCCGGAAACGGATCACAGCCGCCGGCACGGCAAACTCGCGAAACGAACTGCCGCCACCGGCATCGATCTGCTCGCAGCGTGCTTCGACTACCGGGTCATTGACCGCCGCGAACGGCAGGCGCGCGATGACCACGCAACTCAGGGCATCGCCGACGACATCGACCCCCTCCCAGAAGGAGTGTGTGCCCAGCAGAACGCACGCACCGCCGGCCCGGAAGACACGCGTGATCTGATCGCGCGACCCGCTCCCGCCCTGCACGAGCAGGCGAATACCGGCTTCCTCCAGCGGGTGCTGCAGCATGCGCGCGCACTGCTGCAGCATGTCGTAACTCGTGAACAACCCCAACGCGCGTCCCCGCGTCGCCAGGAAGAGTTCGAGCAGCAGGGCGCCCAGTTGCTCCGTGTAGGCACGCTCGCCTCCGCCTCCGGGCTCGGGCAGAAACGTCGCGGCCAACGCCGCGCACTGCCGCTGGTAGTCGAACGGGCTGGCCGCGACACACGTGGCAAACCGTTCTGCGTCCAGATGATCGACGCCCAGGCGATGCGCCATGTAGGTGAAGCTATTGCCGACCCGCAACGTGGCCGAACAGAAGATCGCGGAGGTCTTCTGACGGTAGATTTCCTCTGCGAGCCGCTCGCCCACGCTGAGCGGCGCGGCCCAGGCTTCGCCCAACCGCGCCTCGCGTCCACGCGCACGCTGGATCCAGAAGACATGCGTGGCCTCGGAGCCGGCCAGCACGAAGTCCATATCCAACGCAAACGCGCGCAGAGCCTGCGCCGAACCCAGAATGTCGGCCGTCTGATCGCTGTAGAGCCCCAGTTCGTCGTCGGGATCGCCGGCGAGTGACTTCGCCAGCTCCTCCAGCCCGCCGGCCGTCAACCGGAGTGCGTCCCGCAGGGCCGTGCGCGCCTCCGCCACGTCGGCATGGCCCTCCTCGGCCGGCCACTCCTCAAACGCGCCGTGCGTGGCGAGTTGCAGAGCGGGCGGGCAGGCTTCGGCTGGGTCTGGGGTGGGTGCGCCGGGCGGAGCGGGTTGGCCGCGGAAACGGCGCGGTTCGGTCGCGCTGGGCAGCGCGCGGTGCAGCGCGCGGAAGAGTTTCTGCCCATCGGACTGGACGCCCGTCAGGGCGATGCGCAACTCGCGGATGTGCCGGCGGACAACCTTGCGCGTCGCATCGTCGGGCGCCAACGCGCCCTGCTCCACATGTCGCCGCAGCGTCTCCAGCGCGCCGGAGGCCCGCGGCCCGTGGCCGCGCGACAGGCGCCGCAACAGCGTCGCCAGCCGCGCCGGCGAGAGCTCGACGGCAAAGTGCCGCGTGGCCGCCTCTTCCAGGTTGTGCGCTTCATCGAAGATGATCTGGGCGTAGGGCGGCAGGGCCGGACTGATGATGCCCATCTCGGCAAAGACAAGCGCGTGGTTGGCCACGATCACATGGGCCTTCTGGGCGCGCTCGCGGGCCTTGCGCAGGAAGCAGCGGCGGCTGTTGCGACAGGCGCGGCCGCCACACTCATCGCCCGGCGACGAAAGCCCGGCGCCAAACGACGCATCCACACCCACGCCGCCGCTGAACGTCTCCAGGTCGCCGTCCGGTGTCTGCACGGACCAGACGACGGCCCGCGCGAACTGCCGCAGGTCAGGCCGTTCGAACTCGTACTGGGCCTGTTCGAGCAGGGCGCCGAAACGGCGCAGGCAGAGGTAGTTCGAGCGTCCCTTCAGCAGGGCTGTCCGCAGCGGCTGGGCGGCGCCGGCGGCGGCCAGCGCCGACGCCACGAGGGGCAGGTCCTTCGCGAGCAGTTGGGTCTGCAGGTTGCGCGTGCTCGTGCTGACGATGACCGGCACGTCATTGAGAAGCGCCCAGTGTGCGGCCGGCAGCAGGTAGGCGAGGGTCTTACCCACGCCGGTACCGGCCTCGACGAGCAGGTGTCGTCCCGCGTTGAAGGCAGCCACCACGGCGCGCAGCATCTCGATCTGTCCGGGACGCGGTTCGTAGCCCGGCACGGCATCGGCCAGTCTGCCTCCGGGCAGCAGGTGGGAGGCCACGACGCCGGGATCGAGCGGCGAGCAGTCGGCATGTGCGGGTGGATCGTGCTTCGTGGGCCAGCCGGCATCAGCCGGGAACGTCCGGTACCAGGCCTCGCAGTTCCGCCCGGTCTGGCGCACGCCATGGGCGATGCATCCGAGCAGGCGCGCCAGCGCGTCGTCACCTGCCTCGCGCATCGCCAGCTCGATCGTCTCAAGCGCCCAGAGCGGCAGGGCGGACAGGCGGGATGCAACCACCTGCCACGCGCCCCAGAGCATCGCGGCGCCGGACGGTTCGGCTGGCGCCGCGGCGTCGGCGCCGGAACCGAGTTCCTCCAACATCCGGTCCATCGACTCGGCCGCCGAAGTCGGGTAGGCAAGCCGGAACAGCTCATCAAACGGCACCACGTCCAGTCCGGCCGCACCGCATGAAGCGGCGAGCTCGTGCAGCCTATCGGGCGCGTTGGTGACGCAGAACACAGGCGTGGCGGCGGCCGTGGCGGCATCGGCGGGCGGGAACGTTGAGAAACGCGGCCTGTCCGCGGTCGCCGGCGCTTCGACCCACACCGCTCGGACTGGCAAGATCACCCGGTTTGTTCCGTGGGGTTGACGGCACGCCGTACGTGCTCCAGCACGGCGCGCAGGCGCGCGGTATCATGGCGTGCCAGCAACAGTCGCGTGCGGAACCCAAGGGCATCGCGCTCGAGCGCCAGGCGCAGCGTCGACCGGAAGTGCAGCTGGCTCTGGATCCAGCTGATCTGGATCAGCACAAAGTCGCAGAGCGTGCGCACCTCGCGGTAGTCAACCGACTCACCGGCCTCGACACGCGCCAGTACGGTGTCCGATGGCGGCCCGGCGACATCCAGGTTCCACGCAATCTCCGGGTTTGAGTCGAGGTCGCCGCTGGTGACCGCGTTCTCAAATACGCGAAAGATGTCGAGCTTGTCCGCGTCGCGCACGAGGTGCGTGAGCGTCGTCGTGTCGGCGCCCAGGTCTAACGGCAGGTGTTTGGCATTGTGGTGTCGCACGGCAGCCAGAATGGCGGCACGGTCGGCGTGTGGCAGGTGGGTCAGTGCGCCCTCGTGCACCAGCGTCTCACAACCACACGCAGCATGGTTGACGGAGCGGTGGTCGTCAAAGGTGCCATACACCGTCAGCTGGGGGAAGCGGCCCACGTCGTGCAGCAGCGCGCTGGCATGGCCCAGGCGGCGACGCGCCGACGGCCAGCCCTCGGCGTCCATGATGGTTTCGGCATTGGCGACGACGTGGCGGGTGTGATCGAGTTTGAGCTGCAGCATGGGCGGCAAGCGGCCGTCATCCGCGCGGAAGCGGCCGACGTATTCGTCGAAGAAGCGCTCAAGCCGCACGTAGTCGTCGTCTGTCATCGCAGCGGGCGGCCCTTAGAGGACCATGCGGATATGGCCGATGGAGAAGCCGCTGGCGGCACCGTACAGCAGAGCCGTCTGGCCGGATCCGAAGCTGGTCCGTCCCTGCTCCATGATCATGTTCATGGCAAGGGGGATGGCCGTGCTGGCCGTGTTGCCGTAGAGATCGGCGGTGATGACGATCCGGTCCATCCCTCCACCGCTGATGTCACGGGCGATGTTCTCGATGAACCGGCGCGAGATCTGATGCGGGATGATATGCTCGACCGACTCGAACACCTTCTTCTCGGCGTACTGGCGCAGGCGGAAATCGGCATACTCCTCGAAGTACTTCCGGGTCATGTCGCGCGCCACGTTCGCCAGGCCGGACATGCGCAGGAAGAACCAGCCGTGAATGCTGCCGCCCTCGCGCTGGCGCCAGTCGGTGGTTTCGGGGACATGGCAGAGCTCCCAGTGCTCGCCCAGGCTGGTGAGGTTGATCTCGGTGAGTCCGGAACGGCCGTCGCTGCGTTCCATGATCAGGGCGGCACCGGCGTCGCCGAGGGTCATCCCGCCCAGCTTGGTATCGAGCTCCCCCAGCGACTTCAGCTTGTAGTTGCAGACGTAGCTGCCCAGTTCGCCACTGCAGATGAGGGCGCGCTTGGTGGCGCCGGTAGCGATCAGGCTGTTGACGACGTTCATGGCCTGCAACATGCTGTTGCAGGCGTTGGTGATGTCGAACGAGTTGATTACGCGGATGCCCAGCTTCTGCTGGACGATGTTGGCGGTGGCGGGCTCCAGCGTGTCCATGTCGGTGCTGGCGAAGATCAGCGTGTCGATGTCGCTCACACCCAGCCCGGCGCGATGTAGGGCTTGTTTTGCGGCATCGATGGCCAGATCCGAGGGGGCGGTCCCGCGCGGTGCGTAGCGCCGCGTGCGGTTGCCGGTGATGCGGTAGATGAAAGCCGGCAGGAGCCGTTTGACGAGCGCCGGCGCGTCCACCATGCGGGCTATCTCGTCATTGTCAACCACACGTTCGGGCAGGGAGACTCCGATGGAAACGATCCGAGAGACGGGGGGGGCGTATACCTGCATCTGCCGGAGGAGCGCATACCCATCTTGCTTGCCGGCGCCATGGGCATCCTCTCTCTGTTCGCGCTTCTTTAGCATAACACTCCGGAGTTCAGTTCCCTCAGAAAGCCCAACATGCACTGAAGACACCAAATTATACAAAAACCCGGCGCGGCTCCAGCCTTTATTGCATCCGTCGCGGCAGGTCCCTCCGGAAGCCACTTGATTTGGCGCATCGGCTCTGCGACTATTGCGCCTATGTCTGACGCAATCTCCCCCGCGCCCGCCAACAAGGCCGAGAAGACGGTTTATGCCAACCTGCTCTCGCGCCTGCTGATGGGGCCGGTTTTCAGGAACCAGTGGGTCCTGCCGGTGCACCGCCCCGGATTGAACGAGCGCTTTTTCGCCTGGTACGAGCGCAACCGCATGGACATCCGGATTGACGGCATCGCGGTCGACCGCCCGATCTTCATCATCTCGCTCCCCCGCAGCGGCTCTTCCATGCTGCAGGACCTGATCTGTGCACACCCGGATGTCGCCTACATCACGAACATGATGTACCTCTTCCCGGACTCGCCGTGCGCAGCCGACCTGATGCGCCGCAAACTGCACCTCAACATCCGCGGCGAGCGGTTCCTGCAGGACAGCGTGGACGTGGACGGCAGCAGCCCCGCCGATCCCGTGGCCACCTGGGCGCGCTGGTTCAAACAGGACCCGTTTGGCGTCAGCGCCGAAACCTGCACCCTAAAGGATTTCACGCCGTCCGAGCTGGCGACCATCCGGGATGGCATCCGCCGCATCCTCTGGTGCTTCGGCGGCGCCGGCCGACGGTTCCAGTGCAAGACACCCGCCCTGCTGCCGCACATCGAGTTGCTTCAGGACATCTTCCCCGACGCGCGCTTCATCTACCTGATTCGCGATGGCCGCAACAATGCCAACTCCATGCTCAAACTGAACCGGCTGTGCGTCGAGCAGCTGGAGCAGATCCGGGCGCGACTGGGCGCACGCATGCGGATTGATTCGCGCCTCTTCGTCCCCTATCCGCGCCTGCCGCGCCTGCCGGAATACGTCGCCGCCTACGGCGTCGACGACATCCGCACCACCGCCAGCCTGTGGCGCGATGCCTGCCTTTACATGGAGGAGGTCAAGCCGCGCATCCGACACCTGCATGAGATCCGCTACGAGGACATCGTTGCCAAACCGGCCGCATCCATGGACGCCATCTTCCAGTTCTGCGAACTGCGTGCGCCCGGCCCCGCCGAGACCCGATATGCCGACCGCCTGAGCCGGGTGGGCGCGTTGCGCCACACGAACCGCTACGGCAACTTCGACGAAGTCGAGCGCTTCTGCGGCGACATGCTGCGCCACCACCGCTACCTCTGATGCTGAATGGCCGTGCTTCGTGCGGCCTCCTGGCGAAGGAAAGTCGCCAGCGGGAACGGGTAGCGTTCGAGCAGCCACGCCAGCACGCCGGGTGCCACGCGTTGCGCCCACAACATCAGGCGTACTTCACGGACGACAATCTCGGTGCGGTTGCGCCGCAACCCGCGGACCATCGCCGCCGCCACGGCCGCCGGCCCCATCTTGCGCACGTCGGACATGCCCACCAGTCCCGTGTCGACCATCGGCGGCAACACCTCAACCACCCGCACGGACGTGCCCCGCAACTGGCAGCGCAGCACGCGGGTGAAGGCCCGTAGTCCAGCCTTGGCCGCCGAGTAGCCGGGAACCACCGGCGACGGGCAGATCGCCAGGCCCGACGTCACGTTCACGACGACGGCCTCGGGACGCGCCAGCAGCGTGTCGAGAAACGCGGCCGTCAGGCGCATGGCGCCCAGCAGGTTGGTCTCAATCTCGGCCGTCGTCTGCGCCAACCAGTCCGGATTGTGGCGTATGCTGCAGGGCTGCCCGATGCACGCGTTGTTGACCAGGATGTCGAGTCCGCCAAACTCACCGTTCACGCGGTGCCGCAGGACCTGCACATCCGCCGGCCGCGTGATGTCGCAAACCAGCGTGACCAGCCCCGGCAGACGCGCCTCGGCCTCCGCCAACTTGGCGCGGGTTCGTCCGCAAACGATCACCCGGCACTTCGCAAGCAGCAACTGTTCGGCCAGGGCTAGTCCGATGCCGGACGCCCCGCCGGTGATGAGCACGGTCCTGGACTCGAGTTGCATGTCCACATGATGTCGATCGTCCTCGGCGACCGCAAGCGGAAACGTGGCTGTTGGGCTTTCGGATTTTGTGGTGGCACCTGGACCATGCCTTCTGATACGTTTCGGCCGATGTCAAAGTGGATCAAACTGGCCTACCGCAACCTCTTCCGCAACCGCCGCCGCTCCCTGTTCACGATCGGCGCAATCGCCTTCGGCTTTGCCGCGGTCAACCTCTTTGGCGGCTTCACCGCGTACGTCTTCCGGGGGCTGCAGGACTCGTTCGTGTACGCCGCGGGCAACGGGCATCTGGCCGTCTTCAAGCAGGGCTTCCTCAAGTCAGGACTGCTTGACCCCCAGGCCTTTCTGCTTTCCAAGGAGGACCTGCAGGCGCTCAAGGCCATGTGCGACCCCGACCCGCGCATCGATACGGCCAGTCCGCAGCTCAATATTTCCGGCCTGCTCAGCAACGGCAGCATGTCGACCATCATGGTGGCCGAAGGGAGGGTGGCGACGGATGTGCGCCACATTCGCAGTCTCGGCAAGGGCGTGATCGGCACGCTGCGCATGTACGATGGTGCGGAACTCGATGATGCGCGGCCGAGCCGGGTCGGCGTGAGCCGGGGCCTGGCTGAGAAACTCGGGCTGAAGCCGGGCTCCTCCGCGTCGATCATGGCCACCACCGTCGAGGGCCTGGTGAACGCCGTCGACGTCGAGATGGTCCAGGCCCTGGATGCGCAACTGGAGGTGCTTGACGCCATGCTCGTAAGCATGCCGCTGGGCCTGGCCCGCGAACTGTACCACACGCAGGGCGCCGACCGCCTGGTCGTCGTGCTCCGCGATCCCAAGCTCACGGCGACCGTGGTACGCGACCTCGAACAGCGCTGCCGACAGCAGGGGCTGGCGGTCGAGATCCGCACCTGGCAGCAGTTGCGCTTGTCCTACCTGAGGACGCGCAACATGTTCAACGTGCTGTTCCTGTTCATGTTCATCATCGTGATGGTCATTGTGCTGCTCAGCGTGGTCAACACCATCAGCATGTCGGTCATGGAGCGCACGCGCGAGGTGGGCACGCTCCGATCAATCGGCGTGAAACGGCAGGGGCTGACAGCCATGTTCGCGGTCGAGAGCGCGCTGCTGGGGTTGGCCGGTTCGCTGGCCGGCGTGCTGTTGTCGCTGGCCGGGTGGCTGGCCGTGGCGCTCACCAAACCGACCTGGATGCCGCCCAACATCCCCAAGCGCGTGCCGCTGGAGATCCAGTTGGTCCCTGAATACCTGGCCGCCAGTCTGGTTTTCTTCGTGCTGCTCGCGATCGTGGCCGCCTTCGTCCCCACCCGCCGCGCACTGCGCCTGTCAATTGTGGACGCGCTGGGTCACATCTGACGCACCGCGGCAGTGGCCGCGGACGTCCTTCAGCGGCTTGGGTCCATCGTGATCTTCCTGATTCGCTCGTCCGGCCCGATCTCAAGATGGAAGCCGGGATGCGGGCTGTCCCTGCGCCTGTAGATATCGTACCCCCAACCGGTGCGCATCCAGGAGAGCAGGCCGTTTGAGAGGTCGGCCACGTCGACCAGGTGAATCGGCGCGGGCCATGCTTCGCTGCGGGAATCGGGGATGATGGAGAAGGAGGACAGGTATTCGTACTCGTCCTTGAACGCGGTCGTATCGGCGATGCCCGCGGCGCTGCCGGTATAGGTGTCGCAGATCTTGAGCCGCGCGCTGTAGAGAAAGACATAGTCGGGACGCAACTCCAGGATCAGCTCGCCCTCCTTGCGCTTAAGGGTGTTGAAGGTGATACCCGGTGGGTTGAAAGATACGTCGGGCGCGCCGCTGGCGGTCTTGACCCGGGCGAATTCGCGGTTCGTAAGCCCGAAGAGATCGATGATGGTGGCATGCGATATGTAGGCAAAATAGCCCACGTCGCCGATGGCGATGACCGGCTTCGGGCCAAGTTCGCGGCGCATCCACTCACCCAGCGCCTTCTGGTTGAACCGGCCAAACCGGCTCAGATCGCGCCACCGGTAGTTGAAGGAGAGATCCTTCCAGTACTGCTCGCCCGCCGTGAAGAAAAGACAGGCCGTCAGGACCGCCAGAACGAACTTCCTCGACACCGTCGGCGCCCATGTCCGCCAGAGTTCGGAGAACAGCGCCTGCACGCAGACAAGCATGAGGGGCACGATGGGCAGGTTGTAGCGGTAGTAGGGCATCCAGTCAAAGCCGGAGAACCCCAGACTGAAGATCAGGCCGGCAGCGATGAACAGGACCACCGGCGCAAGCGCACGCCGCGGGTCGGGTATCCGGACGAAGAGAAAACACGGCAACATGACGAGCAACCAGGCGTAGCTGGTGAAGAACCCCTTGTTGACGAAGAAGCCGATTATCAGGCGCAGGTAGAGGGGGAAGGAGCCCTTCGCGTAGTACGTGTTGGGCAGAGGCAGGCCGTAGTAGTCCAGACGCCAGAGGATAAACGCGCCATAGCACAGCGCAAACAGCGCCGCTCCGGGCAGATACGGCTTCAGGGATTCCCTGCGGACCAGAAAGCGCCACCCGATCAGCAAGCCATAGAAGACGCAGAAGATGATGCCCTCGGGCCGCGTCAGTGCCGTCAGCAGGAGAACAGCAAAGGCTGCTGTGCAACGCGCCGCGCGATTCCCAGCCCAGATGACAGCCAGGGCGCTGGCCGTGACCAGGAAGCCGTAAAGCGAGGTCTCCAGTCCGGCGGCCGCATAGAAATGGGGCGGCAGAAAGAGCAGATAAAGGGCCGGCCCGAACAGTGCCCCCAGCCCGCGTATGCCGAAACAGCGCCTGGGGATGTACCAGACGAGCAACAGCGTGAGCAGGTCGAACAGGGCACCGGCCATGCGGCTGTAGCCGACCATGTCAAAACCGAGTTTGCGGGCGGCCGCGATCGAGAACATCCAGAGCGGATTGGAGTAGCCTTCAACATGCTCGCCCGGGTTGAATACCGGGCCTGCGCCATCGGCCAGATTCTGCGAGAAACGAAACGTGATGTAGGCGTCTTCACAGGGGTCAGGCGTGAGCGAGAAGATGTAGGCCTGTTCGATCACGCAGATGCAGCCCACAAGCAACACGCCGACAAGCAGTGCCCAGTTTCTTCGTTCGGCCATGGAAGTCATCCCGTATTCGCACTCGCGCCGCAGGCCCGCGTGATCGGACCGTCACCGATCCGGATGAAAGCGTATAGTATACCGCCTTCAAGCGGGCATGCCACCTGATTCCGGCACCGGGCAACGGGTCGGGCGCGTCAAGGCGCGGCCGTGGACGCCGGCTGCGTCTGCGACTCGCCGATGGCGTCGAGAATACGGGCCGACTCAAAATACATCGGATGCTCGCGGTCCTTGCGCAGTTCCCTCATGAGCGGGTTCTTAAGCTCCTCAGGGCGGTTCAGTGCATCACTGAAGATCGCGTCCAGGACCTCGGGCGCCTGCGACTTATCGAAGAGAATCGCGTAGAGCACGGGAAATTTCTCGTCGGGCAGCAGGTTGAGCGCCCGCTGAAGGCCCTCCATCCGAGCCTCCTCACTCAGCCGGGCGAATGCCGCTTTGGCACGCGGCGCCTGTTCCGATGCCGGCACGTCCTTCTGCTCAATCACGAGGTCGACGAGCGACTCCCACGCGACCATCGCGGCTTCGCGTCGCGTCCGCACCGCCGTGTCCGCTGTCTCAAGCGACGGACGGGACGCGTCTGCCCCGGCGCGTGCGGCCACCGGAATCGACGCAAGGGCCCCGGCGCGAGCGGAACCGGGAACGTCCACAACGCCTGTCGGGGCAGCCACCGGTCCGCCCTGCCTGGCAGGAAGGAACGTGAGCCCGATGATTACACCGACCAGAACGAGCAGGCCGCCGAGAAGCACCGCGTGTCGATCCATGGCAATACTATACCGCATTGCGGCTGCCTGCGCCACGGCGCGTAAAGAACCGCACAGCCGCCCTACATAAATGCCATGCGCCCTGTCGCATTAATCGGATTGTGAACCGCAGCAGAAACCCTATACTTCAAATTACTGGGAGGCAACATGAGCATGTTCTTTTCACGTACCCGGGCGGTAACGACCGTCAGCCTCTACGTGGCGATCTGCCTGTTCGCGGAAGCGCTTCATGCAACGCCGGTGCGACTCGATCAGGCCCGGCAGGTGGCGGTCGCATACCTGGCGCGGCGCAACCTTCCTGCCCATGCCGCCCAAGCCGGGTCACTGACGGCGCCGGCCGTGCGCGCCGACGATGCCGGTCGCGATCTGGTGACCAGGGCGGGACGGATCGGTTTTGCGATCGCCCTGGCGCCATCCGGCTTTCTCATCGTGCGCTCCGACGACGACCTTCCGGCTGTCAAACTCCAGGTCGAGAATGGCGCTTACGAGGACCTGCCTGCCGGGTTTCGGGCCGTCGTCGAGGCCGAACTCGCGGGCGAACTGAGCGCCCTGGCCGCGCTGCGCCGGGCGGGGTCCAGGCCGGATGCCCGGTTTCGCGCGGCCTGGCAGCCGGCGGCCGCAACGCAGGCGGCCACGACCCCCTCCGCCGCTCTGGCGACGCCAGCTTCCTCCGGCCTCGCGCTTGTGACCACAGCATGGGACCAGGACTCTCCCTATAACTGCTTTGCGCCGATCACTTCAGCCGGTCCGGCCGGCCGCGCGTGGGCAGGCTGCGGCCCCGTTGCCATGGCACAGATCCTCCGGTTTCACCAGTGGCCGACGGCGCCGCTGGTTGACCGCAGTTACCGGGACGGTGCAGGACGGTGCACCGGCACACACGCGATCAGCGACGTCGGCGGGCTCGCAGACTATGGCTGGGCGAACATGCCCGACCGTGCAACCACAACGAACATGGCAATCGGAAGGCTCCTGTACCACTGCGGCGTGGCCATGAAGGCGGACTACGAATCGGACGGCACGACCGTGTACAGCGACCCTGACGGCGCACCCGCCCTGCGCGAAGTCTTCGGTTACACGTGCCAGAACATGCAGTACCGGAGCGGTTACTCGACGACGGCATGGTTTGCGAAAATTCAGGCCGATATCGACGCCGCCCGCCCCATCTACTATGCCATGCGCTCGGCCGCCGGAGGCCACGCCGTCGTCTGCGACGGATACCGCGACGGCAACGACATCCACATCAACTTCGGGTGGTCGGGTGCCGGCAACGCCTGGTACAACATGGACTCGGTTGTCTACGACGGCGACACCTGGAGTCAGCACAGCGCGATCATGGAGATCGCGCCGTTGGGCATGGTAACCGTCACCGTGACGTTCGACGCCTCAGGCGGAACCGTATCGCCGACATCCAAATCCGTATCGATCGGCTCACGCTACAACGCGTTACCGACGCCGGTACGCACGGGGCATGTCTTCGCCGGTTGGTGGACGGGCGCCGACAACACGGGCACCGAAGTGACGCCCGACACCCGTGTGTCGGCTGACTCCGACCACACGCTCTACGCCCGCTGGACCGAGCTCCACAACCAGCCGCCGGTCGTGACGAAACAGTCTCCGCCGGCGAACCCGGCAGCAATCAGTGAAGGCGTTTCGCTGACCTTCAGCGTGACGGCAGATGACGCGACGGATCCGGACACGCTAACGCGCGGAATGTCCAACGTGACCTGGCACGTCGACGGCGCGCTGAAGCTGACCACCAAGACCGGTGCGCCGGGCGCCGTGGCCAGCAGCTTCACCCTCAGAACCGACGCGCGTACGGTACAGGGAACGCCGTCCCGGGACGTGCAGATCAGAGCGGTCGCACTGGACAGACAAGGCGGCACCACAGAGATCGCATGGACCTTGCCGGTAAACAACGTGCCTGCCAGCCAGTCCGTCACCTTTCCGGCGCTGCCGGTCCAGGCGCTGGGCGACCCGGACCGTGCGCCCGGCGCGGTGGCTTCGTCGGGGCTTCCGGTGGCGTACGCCAGCTCGAACGAGTCCGTCGCGCGGGTCGTTGATGGCCTCGTCCATGTCACCGGAACAGGTGCCGCGGTGATCACGGCCAGCCAGCCCGGCAACGCGGACTTCAGAGCCGCCACGCCGGCGCGGCAGACGCTGATCGTCAAGGTGCGCCTCTCCGCGGAGGTACCGGGCGGGGGCGGAACGGTCGCAGGAGCGGGACTCTACGCACCCGGAGCGAAGATCGTGCTGACGGCGAGGCCGGCCATCGGGAACACGTTCCTCCGCTGGGAGGACAGCTCGCAGAGCGCAACCCGGGGCATCGTGATGCCCAACGCCAATGTGACGGTGTCGGCCTGGTTCGGCGCGACGGCCGGCATTTCGCCTCCTGTGGTCGCGGCACCGGGTGCGCAGCAGGCAATGATTGGCGTGCCCTTCGCGCTGCCGCTGGACATCCGATCCGATAGCCTGCCGACCGTGACGGTCAGCGGCCTGCCGTCTGGACTCAGGTACGACCCATCGACGAGATCCGTAACCGGCGTTCCAACGGCAGCCGGCAGCCGGGTGGTGACCATCCTGGCAAGGAATGCGAATGCAGCACCCGCCACCCAGCCATTCGACCTGACGGTCGAGCCGCTGCCCGCCTGGGCACAGGGCTCGTTCAGCGGAACGACGGCAACTGCCATGCCCGTGTCGGGTGCCGCATCAATGACCGTCACGTCGCTCGGCGGCATATCGGGCAAACTGGCCGCGCGTGGCACAAACTACACCTTCAGCGCAACGTCCTATGTCGGCCGGGAAGCAGACGGCGCGTTCCGGCTGACGACCACGGCGAAGGCCGGCCAGGTCCTGCTCCCCCTGGCGCTGACGGTGGCGGTCCCGGACAGAAACGATCCAACCGGAATCGTGCCGGACACGCTGAGCAGGGCTGACGGGCAACTCGGCGGAGACACCGGCCTTACACTTTACCGCAACGTCTGGAGGGACGCAGGCATGGCCGCCGTGGCGGCGACGTATACCGGCTATTATACGGCCGCGCTACCGGGAACAGATGCCTTCGGCAGCGGCTATCTGACCTTCACCGTGGACGCCGCCGGGGGCGTGAAGGCCGCCGGCAAACTGGCGGACGGCACCGCCCTATCGCTAAGCGGGTCGCTGATTCTCGACGAATCCGGACGTGTGTTCACGGTGCTCTACACCGCGCCGGCAGCCTACAGGGGAGGCGGCTTCTTTGGCTGCGCGGAGTTGGCAGAATCTGAAGGAGGACCGGTCGTCGTGCGGCCCCTCGACGGACTGCCGCTGGCGTGGGCGAGTCTCAATCCGCAGGCTACGGGGGACTATGGCGCGGGTTTCATGCGCGAAGTCGGTGTGTCCGGCGGATGGTACGACAAGTTGATCGACCTGCGCGCCTACTATGAAAACGGCCTGGCCGTGGACGGCGTCACGCTGCCCACTCGGACCGCCGCGCTCAGGACCACTGATTGGGACGAGACCATGGCGCGCAAGATCGCGTGGACGGAGAGCGTTGAGGTCGACGCGGCACCGGGCGCCACGCCCAACGGGTTGCCGCTGGGTCTGACACCTGCCACAGGCATCGCGACGGGACTGACCGCTCCGCGGGCAGACACGCCGACCCGGGATGCGGAGACCGGCGGATACGACTATGCGGCCGACACGAGCGGCGACGGCGTCTCGAATACGAGCGGACTGACACTGAGTTTCACGCGCGCGACAGGGCTGTTCAAGGGATCGTTCAAAGCGTGGTACGACTACGTGTCGGCCGATGATCACACGACGGGAATCCAAACCCTGTCGCATACACCCAAGCTGATCGCGTTTGAAGGCGTGCTGACACCGACGCATGCACAGGCCGATGCGGCCGGCCGCGGCTTTTTCCTATGGGCGGAGAAAGGTGCGTACAATTCGGGTCGCCTTGACACTTCTGGCGCCCCGGTCATGACCCCCTACTCGTTCAACAGTTCGTACGACCTCCTGATCGTGAGCCCTGAGCCCTGATCACGGGTTTCCGGCTCAGGCACGCTTGACGATCAGGTCGCGGAAGCGCGTGAAGAGATAGTACGGATCATGCGGTCCCGGGGCCGCCTCGGGGTGGTACTGCACGGAGAAGGCCGGCAGACTGCGGCATTGCAGGCCTTCGACCGTCTGGTCGTTCAGGTTGACGTGCGTCACCTCGACCTTGCTCTTGGCCAGAGAGTCAGGGTCGACGGAGAAATTGTGGTTCTGCGAGGTGATCTCAACCTTGCGCGTCTGCAGATCCATCACCGGGTGGTTGCACCCGTGATGGCCGAACTTCAGCCGGTAGGTCCGGCCCCCGAGCGCCAACGCCAGCAGCTGGTGTCCGAGGCAGATGCCCATCAGGGGAACCCGTCCCAGCAACGTACGGATGTTCTCGGCGGCATAGGGCAAGGCGGCCGGGTCGGCTGGACCGTTGGACAGGAACACGCCGTCCGGCTGCAGGGCCAGCACATCGGCTGCCGGGGTCTTCGCCGGCACGACCGTGATATGCATGCCGTGCCGCCGCAGCCCCCGCAGGATGTTCCACTTGACGCCAAAATCATAGGCGACCACGCGCAGGTCGGCCGGCGGCAAGGCCGTCGCCATGCCCCATGAGCAGGTCTGCCGACCTGCCGTGTCCCACTCGTAGGGGGTCTCGCAGGTAACCGCCGCGGCGTAGTCCTGTCCGTCCAGCCCCGCCCAGGCTTGCGCCTGAGCCACTCCATCAGCCTCGGGCACGGCGCCGCTTGTGCACAGGAACGCTTTCTGGGTCCCCTGTTCGCGCAGCAGGCGAGTCAACCCGCGCGTATCAATGCCGGCGATGGCCGGCACGCCGTGCTCAGTCAGCGCCTGCCGCAACGTGCGCTTGGCGCGCCAGTTGCTCGGTTCATTATACGAATGCATGATGAAGCCGCTCGCAAACAGTTTGCGCGACTCCATGTCCTCGTCGTTCATGCCGACGTTGCCGATCTCGGGGCAGGTCATGGTCACAAACTGACCGGCATAGGACGGGTCGCTCAGGATCTCCTGATACCCCGCCAGGCCGGTGTTGAACACGACCTCGCCCACGCGGTCGACCGCCGCACCGACCGAGTGGCCGCGCAACACGATGCCGTTCTGCAGCGCCAAGTAGGCCGGTTTCCGCCGTTGCTCGGCCCAGTTCCATTTCACTTCCATAGCCGCTCCCCTTCTATGCGCCGGACTGAGCCTTGGGCAGGTTCACGCGCGGCGACCGCTCGTGATACTCCTGCAGCGAGCGCACCTTCACATGGCCGCCCGCCGTCCGGTAGGCCTTCAGTCCGCTGATCGACCACCTGAGGCCATTCAGGGTCGTGGTGATCGGCACGCCGCGAATGGTCGCGTGCGCCCGCATCCGCACTTCGTCCCACATCGGCTCTGCGCCCACGGTGGGCGTGTTGACGATCCAGCTCAGCTCCTTCTGCTCCATCAGGTCGATCGCGTTGGGACGCCCCTTGGATATCCGGAAGACGGGCCGGCTGCGGATACCGTCATTCCAAAGCGCCGTGCTGGTTCCCAGGGTGGCGTACGGAACGAACCCCAGGTGCTGCAGTTTGCGCGTGAGTTCGACAATCTCGGGTTTGTCCTCGTCACGCACGCTGACGAACACGTTGCCATCCTTGGGCAGGCGGTTGCCGGCCGCCATCTGGCTCTTGAGGTAAGCCAGACCGCAGTTGCCGTCAATGCCCATGACCTCGCCGGTGGACTTCATCTCGGGAGAGAGCACCACGTCGATCCCGGGGAAGCGCGAGAACGGGAAGACGGCCTCTTTCACGGCATAGTGCGCCGGAATGAACTCCTCCGTGTAGCCCATGTCCTTCAGCTTGTAGCCGACCATCACCAGCGCCGCGAGTTTGGCCAATGGGATGCCGGTGGTCTTGCTCACGAATGGCACGGTGCGCGACGCGCGCGGGTTGACTTCGAGCACGTACACGTCGTCGCCCTGGATGGCGTACTGCACGTTCATCAGCCCCTTCACGCGCAGGGCGGCGGCCAGGGCAAAGGTGTGCTTCCGGATGACGGCCTTGACCGCCTTCGAGAGCGTCGGCGCCGGAATCAGGCAGGCGCTGTCGCCGGAGTGAATGCCGGCCAGTTCGACGTGTTCCATGATCGCGCCGATCACATGGGTTTCACCGTCGGAGATGCAGTCGACGTCGACTTCCTGGGCGTTGATCAGGTAGCGGTCGATCAGGACCGGCCGGTCCTCGGAGACCTCGACCGCCTCGGCCATGTACTTGCGCAGGCTCTCGATGTCATACACGATGACCATGGCCCGGCCGCCCAGCACGAAACTGGGGCGCATCAGGACGGGGAACCCGATGCGCGCGGCGATCACCTCCGCCTCCGCCACACTGACCGCGAGGCCGTTCTCCGGCTGCCGGATACCCAGCCGCGTGGCGAGCTCCTGGAAGAACTTGCGGTCCTCGGCTTCCTCGATGCTGCGCGGGCTCGTGCCGACGATGTTGACGCCGCGGGCCGCCAGCCCCTTGGCCAGATTGAGCGGCGTCTGGCCACCGAACTGGACGATCGCGCCCTCGCACCCCTCGCTGCGGTAGACGTTCAGGACGTCCTCCAGCGTAAGCGGCTCAAAGTAGAGTTTGTCGCTGGTGTCGTAGTCCGTGCTGACGGTTTCCGGATTGCTGTTGACCATGATCGTTTCGAAGCCGGCGTCACGCAACGCGAAGCAGGCATGCACGCAGCAGTAGTCGAACTCGATGCCCTGCCCGATCCGGTTCGGGCCGCCTCCCAGGATCATGATCCGGCGGCGACGGGGAGCGCTGGCCGAGACAACCGCCGCTTCGTTGGGACACGTCTCGGAGTAGGTCGAGTAGAAATAGGGCGTGAACGCGCGGAACTCGGCCGCGCAGGTGTCGACCAGCCCATACACCGGCAGCAACGCCTGCCGTTCGCGCGCGGCGCCGATTTCGTCCTCGGTCCCGTTCAGCAACCAGGCCAGCTGGCGGTCGGAATAGCCCATCTCCTTGGCCTGGCGGAACCGCGCCGGATCGGCAGCCAGCCCGGCCACGGAACCGGCAACCCGGATCTCGTCCTCAAACGCGGCCAATTCCTCGAGATGACGCAGGAACCAGCGGTCGATCCGGCAGAGCTCGAAGACCTTCTCGACGCTCCAGCCGCGGCGGAAAGCGGCGTGCACATGGAACAACCGACGCGCCTGAGGTTTGCGGACGGCATCGGCCAGCGCGTCGTCGGTCAGCGCCTCGAAGGGCCCGTCCTTGCCGTCCGCGCCGAACCCGAACCGGCCGATCTCGAGCGACCGCAGCGCCTTCTGCAGGCTCTGCTTGAAGGTCTTGCCGATGCTCATGGTCTCGCCGACCGATTTCATCTGGGTGCCCAGCGTATCGTCGGCCTGCGCGAACTTCTCGAATGCGAACCGCGGAACCTTGGTCACCACGTAGTCGATCGACGGCTCGAAACAGGCCGGCGTCTCGCGCGTGATGTCGTTGCGAATCTCGTCGAGCGTGTAGCCGACCGCGAGTTTGGCGGCGATCTTGGCGATCGGGAAGCCGGTGGCCTTGGAGGCCAGCGCGCTGGAGCGGGACACGCGCGGATTCATCTCGATCACAACCATCCGGCCGGTATCGGGGTTGATCGCGAACTGGACGTTCGATCCGCCGGTCTCGACGCCAATGGCGCGCATGACCGCCAGCGCGGCATCGCGCATGACCTGGTACTCGCGGTCGGTGAGCGTTTGTGCCGGCGCGACGGTGATCGAGTCACCGGTGTGCACGCCCATCGGATCCAGATTCTCAATCGAACAGACGATCACGGCGTTGTCCTTGCGGTCGCGCATGACCTCGAGCTCGAACTCCTTCCAACCGACGATCGACTCTTCCACCAGCACCTCGGAAGTCGGGCTGTAGAACAGTCCGCGCTGCACGATGGTCTCGAATTCCTCGTCCGTGTAGGCGATGCCCCCGCCCGTACCGCCCAAAGTGAAACCGGGACGAATCACCAGCGGCAGCCCGAGACGGTCCCGGACCGCGCGGGCCTCCTCGATGGTACGCGCCGAACCGCTGCGCGGCATGTCGAGGCCGATCTTGAGCATCGCCTCCTTGAACAGCAGCCGGTCCTCGGCACGCTCAATCACATCGGCGCGGGCACCGATCATCTCGACGTTGTACTTCTTCAGCACGCCCGTGCGGTCAAGTTCCATCGCCAGGTTCAGTGCGGTCTGGCCTCCCACAGTGGGCAGAAGCGCATCCGGACGCTCGCGCCGGATGATCGCCGCCAACACATCGCACGACAGCGGCTCAATGTACGTCCGGTCGGCGAACTCGGGGTCGGTCATGATCGTGGCCGGGTTGCTGTTGACCAGCACCACCTTATACCCCTCCTCCCGGAGGGACTTACAGGCCTGCACGCCGGAGTAGTCGAACTCGCAAGCCTGGCCGATGACGATCGGCCCGGAGCCGATCAGCATGATCTTCTGGATGTCGGTACGCTTGGGCATGGCAGCTTCATCCCGAGTTTGAGGTGACCACTTTGTTCAGCGGCTATCCGAGGGCCGCGCAGTACTGCAAAGCCAGCCTAACAGAACACTTGGCTGAGCAACGCGCCACCGCCCCCTTCCGGATGAAACTTGGAAGCAGGCGTCATGCCACCCAGAGGAACCCGGATTTTCGCAGTGATCCCGTGTGATTCTGGCCTTCGACAGGCACACACGATACACAATTGTCCTTTTTGTCGCAAACAAAAATACAGTTGTGTATCCAGCGAGCGAACTCTTCGCCCCATTCTCACACTCCATGGGGTATGATAATAGCGACACAACGTCATAACTCTGGACAGGGACAAGACGCTAACAGCTAACCAATTGTTCTTGTACGTAGAAACATTCGTGGCTACAGTATATCGCATTTGAGCGCGCAACCATGTCGCGCAGCACTGGGAGTAAAGCATGAACAGCGAAACGATCCGGGTCCTCCTGCGCGAGGACGAAATGCCCAAGGCGTGGTATAACATTGCGGCCGACTTCAAGCGTCCGATGCCGCCGCCCGTGACACCGGACGGCAAGCCGGTCACCGCCGAAGCGCTGGCTCCCGTCTTCCCGATGAACCTGATCGAACAGGAAGTCAGCACGCAGCGCTGGATTCCGATTCCAGACGAGGTGCGCCAGATCCTCTATCGGTGGCGCCCCACCCCATTGCGCCGGGCCGTGGCACTCGAGAAGGCGCTGGGCACCCCAGCCAAGATCTACTTCAAGGATGAGTCGGTCTCGCCGGCGGGCAGTCACAAGACGAACACGGCCATTCCGCAGGCCTACTACAACCGCGAGTTCGGCATCAAGCGCATGACGACCGAAACCGGTGCGGGCCAGTGGGGCACGGCGCTCGCCTTGGGCTGCAAACTCATGGGGATCGACCTGCGCGTCTACATGGTGAAGGTCAGTTTCACCCAGAAACCACTGCGCAAGTTGATCATGAACGTCTGGGGCGCCGAGTGCCTGTCGAGCCCGACCACGCTTACGAAGGCGGGCCGCGATGTGCGGGCGAAGTGGCCTGACACGGCCGGCAGCCTGGGCATCGCCATCAGCGAGGCGATCGAGGATGCCGTCACGTCGAAGAACACGCGCTACGGACTGGGCAGCGTGCTTAACCATGTGCTGCTGCACCAGACCATCATCGGCCTGGAGGCCAAGGAACAGTTCAAGAAGATCGGTCTCTACCCGGATACCATCATCGGCTGCGCCGGCGGCGGCTCAAATTTCGCCGGTCTGGCTTTCCCGTTCCTCGCCGACAAGATCGAGGGCACACACCAGCCGCGCGTGATCGCCGTCGAGCCGACGGCCTGCCCGAAGATGACCAAGGGCGTGTTCGCCTACGACTCGGGCGATGTGGCCATGATGACGCCGCTCCTGCCGATGTATACACTCGGCCATGAATACCAGCCGGCCGCGATCCACGCCGGCGGCCTGCGCTACCATGGCATGGCGCCCCTGGTCAGCCATGCGCTGCGTGAGGGGATGATCGAGGCGCAGGCGCTGCCCCAGACCGAGTGCTTCGCGGCGGCCATGACATTCGCCAACACCGAAGGCATGATCGTGGCTCCCGAGAGTTCGCACGCCATCGCCGCGGCGATCCGTGCGGCCAAGGAAGCCAAGGAGGAGGGCAAGGCCCGGACGATCGTCTTCAACCTGTCCGGCCACGGCCTGCTCGACCTGTCGGGCTACGAGGCCTACATGGACGGCAAACTCGAGGACTACGCCTTCGGCGCAGGCGACCTCAAGAAGTCGCTGGCCTGCGTTCAGGGTCTGCCCAAGCCGCCGACGCTGTGAGGCGGGCTGGGGCATGACGATTACCATCCAGTCCGCCTTGGGCGTCCCTTTCACGGTCGACTGGGGCACCTGGCAGGCGCGTGACCGCGCGGTGCTCTGTTTCATCCGGCGCCCAGGCAGTCTGCTGCTGATCCTCAAGAAACGCGGCCTCGGCGCAGGACTGTTCAACGCCCCGGGCGGACGCATCGAACCGGGCGAGACGCCGGCACAGGCGGCCGTGCGCGAGACGCAGGAGGAAGTCGGGGTCACCCCCGGCGCCCTGCACGAAGCGGGCATCCTGCGCTTCGCCTTCACGGACGGCTACGGCATCCACTGCCATGTCTTCACGGCAGGCACGCACGCAGGCGCACCGGTTGAAACCGACGAGGCCGATCCGTTCTGGTGCGAAGAAGCCGACATCCCCTACGGCCGCATGTGGGCCGATGATCGGATCTGGCTGCCGTTGCTGCTGACCGGACGGCGCTTCGACGCGCAATTCGTCTTCGACGGCGAGTTGATGCTCTGGCACACGCTGGCCGTGGGGTGAGCCCCGAGGACGTTCGATGTTCTGCGGTTCGACATTCGTCAATCTGCGGTTCACCCCATCCCGCCGCAGCTGGGCTGTCGCCTACTCCCGGTCGTGCGCCTTCCGGTAACGACGCAGCAACGCGTTGGTTGACTCATCGTGCTTCAGCTCGGGCGCCGTGGGAGAGGCCAGTTCACCCAGAATCTTCGACGCCAGCACTTTGCCCAGTTCGACGCCCCACTGGTCGAACGAGTTGATGTTCCAGAGGACGCCCTGCACGAACACCTTGTGCTCGTAAAGCGCAATCAGGGAGCCGAACGTCTCGGGCGTCAGCTTCTCGGCCAGCAAGGTGTTGGTGGGCCGGTTGCCCTCAAACGTCTTGGCCGCGACGAGCGCCTCGGGCACGCCTTCGGCGCGGCACTGTTCGTCGGTCTTGCCGAACGCCAGCGCCTCGGTCTGCGCAAAGAAGTTGGCCATCAGCTTGTCGTGGTGATCGCCCGTCGGGTTGTGCGACTGGCAAAAACCAATGAAATCGCACGGAATCAGACGTGTGCCCTGATGGATGAGCTGGTAGAACGCGTGCTGCCCGTTGGTGCCCGGCTCGCCCCAGACGATCGGCCCGGTGGCATATGTCACGCGCCGGCCTTCGCGGTCGACAGACTTCCCGTTGCTCTCCATGTCGAGTTGCTGCAGATAGGCTGCCAGACGGGCCAGGTACTGGTCGTAGGGCAGCACGGCGTAGCTCTCGGCGCCATAGCCGTTGTGGTAGAGCACGCCCAGCAAGGCCATGACCACGGGGAGGTTGCGGTTGAATGGCGCCGTGCGGAAGTGGCGGTCCATTGCGTGGTACCCCTTCAGCATGCGCACGAAGTTCTTCGGGCCGATGGAGATCATCAGCGGCAACCCCACGGCCGAGGGCAGCGAGTAGCGGCCGCCCACCCAGTCCCAGAACTCGAACATGTTGGCAGGATCAATGCCGAACTCGGTGACCTTGGCGGCGTTGGTCGACACCGCGACAAAGTGCTTCGCCACGGCGGCGGGGTCGCCCAGCTTCTCGACCAACCAGGTGCGCGCGGACAGGGCGTTGGTCATCGTCTCCTGGGTGGTGAACGTCTTGGAGGCGACGATGAAGAGCGTCTGATCGGCCTTGACCTGGCGCAGCGTCTCGGCCAGGTGCGTGGCGTCCACATTCGAGACAAAGAACATCCGCAGCGTGCGCTTGCCGAACGGTTTGAGCGCCTCGCAGGCCATGGCCGGGCCGAGATCCGAACCACCGATGCCGATATTGACCACGTTGCGAATGGTCTTGCCGGTATGCCCCTTCCACTGCCCGCGCCGGATCTGCTCGGAGAAGGCCGACATGCGATCGAGGACCGCATTGACCTTGGGCATCACGTCCTCGCCGTTGACGTAGACGGGGTCGCCGGTGCGGTTGCGCAGCGCGGTGTGCAGCACCGCACGGTCCTCAGTGGTGTTGATGGACTGGCCCGTGAACATGCGCTCGATAGCCGTATCCAGCCCTGCCTGCTTGGCGAGGTCCTGCAGCAGGAACATCAGGGCCGGCGTAATCCGGTTCTTGGAGTAGTCGAGCGTCCAACCGGCGGCGTTGATCGTGAAGCGATCCGCGCGCTTCGGGTCGCCCGCAAACAAGTCGCGCAGATGGCGGGTCCGGGTGGCATCAATCTCTTTGAGCAGGGCAGGCCAGGCAGCATTGTTCATAGTCGTCTCCAGAGAATTGGCAAGTGAGCGCTCACTATAGCATGGTTCGCCCGCGTGTGCGCTTCAGAAGAGACGAAAAATGAATGGGAAACCGCGCGCATGCCGCCTATGATACATGCCCCGAAAGGACCCCCATGGCCGGCGAATACGTCTTCAATCTGGTTAACGTCACCAAGCAGCACGAACGCAAGACCGTGCTGAGCGAGGTGAGCCTGTCCTTCTTTTTCGGCGCCCACATCGGTGTCATCGGCGCCAACGGGTCGGGCAAATCATCGCTGCTGCGCATTCTGGCGGGCGAGGACCACGACTTCATGGGCGACTGCCAGATCGCCAAGAATGCCCGCATCGGCCATCTCTCGCAGGAACCCAGGCTGGACCCCGCCAAAACGGTCATGGCCTGCGTCGAAGAGGGCGTGGCCGCGTCGCGCGCCATCCTGGCGCGCTACGACACCGTCTGCGACCTGCTGGGCACCGATCTGCCGGATGACGAGCAGGAGCGGCTCAACGCCGAACTGGGGCGGCTGCAGGACACCATCGACACGAACGACCTGTGGGATCTTGATCACCTGGTCGAACTGGCCATGGAGGCATTGCGCCTGCCACCACCCGACGTTCTCGCGGGGACGCTGTCGGGCGGCGAGAAACGGCGGGTCGCGCTCTGCCGCCTGCTGATCTCCAACCCGGATGTCCTGCTGCTGGATGAACCCACCAACCATCTGGACGCGGAGTCGGTCGCCTGGATCGAGACCTACCTCAAGAAGTTCGCGGGCACGCTGGTGGTGGTCACGCACGACCGCTATTTTCTGAATAACGTGACCCAGTGGATGCTGGAACTGGATGGCGGCCGGGCCTACCCCTACAAGGGTAACTACGAGGCCTGGCTGGACCAGAAGCAGCAAATCCTGGCGCGCGAAGCCAAGCAGAACGAATCGCGACGCAAGATGCTCGATCAGGAACTCCAGTGGGTGCGCACCAACCCTTCCGGCCGGCGCGCCAAGAGCCAGGCCCGCATCACGCGCTACGAGGAACTGGCCGCCCAGCAGGTGGACACGCGCGAGGATGACCTGCGCATCCAGATCCCGCCGGGCCCGCGCCTGGGCGACCTCGTGGTGAAAGCGGACAAGCTGGCCATGGCCTTCGGCGAACGCCTGATCTTCGAGGACCTGAGTTTCGACCTGCCGCGCGGCGGCATCGTGGGCGTCATCGGCGGCAACGGCGCCGGCAAAACGACGTTGTTCAGACTGATCACCGGACAACTGCAGCCCACGGCCGGCAGCCTGAGCGTGGGGCCGACGGTCGTCGTCTCGCACGTGGACCAGTTCCGTGATTCCCTCGACGCCAGCCACACCGTCTACGAGGAGATCACCGGCGGCGGCGAAACCGTGGATCTGGCCGGGCGGGCCATGAACGGGCGGGCTTACTGCAGCCGGTTCAACTTCAAGGGCGCGGACCAGCAGAAACGCGTGGGCGACCTGTCGGGCGGCGAGCGCAACCGCGTCCACCTGGCCAAACTGCTGCGCAGCGGCGGCAACCTGCTGCTGTTGGACGAGCCGTCGAATGACCTGGACGTGGCAACCCTGCGCTCGCTGGAGGAGGCGATCACGGGGTTCGGCGGCTGCGTCATGGTGGTCAGCCATGACCGCTGGTTCCTGGACCGCGTGGCGACCCACATCCTGGCCTTCGAGGGCGACAGCAAGGCGGTCTGGTTCGAAGGCAACTACCAGGACTACCATGAGCAGCGCCGCAAGCTTCTCGGCGAGGCCGCCGACCGTCCCACGCGCATCCGTTTCCGCCCCATCCATCACTGATTCCTGACGAGCCCCGAAGGAGACCGACCATGGCCGCCAAAGACCTGAAAAACGCCTACAAGACGATTCTGGACGACCACTTCACCCCGCGGCTGGAGCTCAGTTTCGTGGACGGCGACCGGCGCCAGACACTGGTGTATGAGAAAGTCACCTGGGTGATCGATGGCGAGGAGAAAGGCCTGCGCTACGGCGAGAACCCGGGCCAGGAGGCGGCGCTGTACCGGCTGGTGCAGGGAAACCTGGCGCTGGGCGACGTGACCAACGTCCAGCCCGGGCGCTACCTGGCCTCGAACCCCGAGTTGCTCCAGTCGGGCAAGCACCCCGGCAAGATCAACCTGACAGACGCCGACAACGCCCTGAACATCCTGCGCTACCTGACGGACACGCCCTGTGCGGTGATCGTCAAACACAACAACCCCTGCGGCGTCGCCAAGGGGGCCACGCTTACGGAGGCCTACTTCCGGGCCAACAAGGCCGACCGTCTGGCCGCCTTTGGCGGTTGCATCGCACTCAACCGCGAAGTCGATCTCGAAACGGCCCGCATGGTGGCCGAAAACTACGCCGAGGTCGTGGTCGCACCGGAGTTCGCGCCGGGCGTGATGGAGCTCTTTGCGACCAAGAAGAACCTGCGTGTGATGCGCATCGGCAACATGGCACGGCTGGCCGAGTTCGCGACGCAGCGGTTTGTGGACCTGAAATCGCTGATCGACGGCGGGTTGGTCGCACAGAGCTCGTTCGTTCCGGAGGCCCGGCGACCGGACCAGTTCCTGCCGGCCGAGTGCACCCACCAGGGCCGCACCTACCGCACCTGCCGCGCCCCCACCCCGCGCGAGGCCGATGATCTGGTCTTTGGCTGGCTGGTCGAAGCCGGCGTCACCAGCAACTCGGTGCTGTTCGTCAAGGATGGCGCCACGGTGGGCGTCGGCACGGGCGAACAGGACCGCGTCGGCGTGGCCGAGATCGCACGCGACAAGGCTTACCGCAAGCGGGCCGACTGGCTCGCATGGGAACGACACCACACGCCCTACAACGAACTGAGCGATGCCAGACTGAAACGCGCCATCGACGACGAAGTCGCGGCGGAGCATGGCGGTCTGACCGGCTGCTGCATGGTTTCGGACGCCTTCTTCCCATTCCGGGATGGGGCTGAAGTCGGCATTCGCGAGGGGATTTCGGCGATCGTCCAGCCGGGCGGCTCGATGCGCGACTGGGATGTCATCGAATGCTGCAACGCCGCCAACGTCGCGATGGTGTTCACCGGGCAGCGCAGTTTCCGGCATTGAGCGGCAACCTGTTCTGCGCTAGAGTACTGAGATTCGCGGCATGACGCCGCCTTGAAAAGGCATGCACACACACCCAACCATTCGAACCCTCCTGCGCGCGGCACTCGTTTGCACGTGGATCAGCGGCGTGACACCGGCGTGCGGTCAAGTGACGCCGGCCGCCCCCCCCGAGTTGATCCGGTCCGCGGAGATATACGCGGCCGAGGTGGGCCGCATCGCGAGCCAGTACGATGAGGCGGTCAAGTCACTGCCGCGCCAGTACCAGGCCGACCTGGCGGACAAGCAGCGGAAGTTGCAGGAATCGGGCGATCTGGACGGCATGTTGGCGATCGCGAAGGAGGCCAAGCGGTTCACGGCGGCCCTGGCCGGCGAGCGCGACCCGTTCGAAAGTGTGCCGGAGATGCCCGAGAGCGCGGTGGTCGAGAAACCCGAGGTGCTGCACGCCATGCAGGACGCCTACCTGAAGCTTCACAAGGAGAGCACCGATCTGCGACGCAAGCGACTGGTCGACCTGACGACGCTCTACATCAAGGGGCTGGAGGGGATACAGAAGGACCTGACGCGCAAGGATCGGATCGCCGACGCAGTCTCCGTGCGTCAAGAGCTCGAACGTCTGCGCACCAGCATCGCCGGCGACAAGTTCGTCGCCCAGACCCTGGCGACGCTCTCAACATCCGCCGTCTCCCGCACAGAAACGGTTCTGCCCACTGCTCCTGGGACAGCCACCGCCACGGGCGCGCCCGCAGTCTACGGCACCGTTCCCGACTGGGCCAAGTGGGAGTGGGAGAAGACGGACAATTACGCTCAGGAAGGGTACTTGTTTGCGCATCCCGACCTTCCGAGCGAACTGGAGATCGACTTCAACCGCAAGACGGGGCGCGGGCGCGTCTCGGGGCGCTGCTACTATGATCGCATGGTCGTCGACATGCGCGAGCGCACCTGCTTCGGCAAGGCGATCCTATGGCGGATACCTGACCCGCAGACCCTGAATGCGACCTTCCTGCTGCAATCGAAGGAGATCTCGGTCGGCCAGAATTACGGTCCCACGGCACAACTCGTGCTGTTCGCCGACAAGGCGCCCCTCCAATCGCTGACCGTGCCGCTGATGACCGCGGAGACCACGCTGCGAGTGGTCAAGGACCCCGAGGGAAACCGGTGTGCGCTGATGTGGCTGCAGGGCAAGCGCACGGACAAGGTCAACCTGCCTGCCACCGGCACACTGCGCCTGCTGCTCGCCATCACCGTGCGCAACCCGGGCGAGCGTTGCGACACGACGATCACCATGCAGTGATCGGAGACGGGGCGGCCCTGGAGTCGACGGCTGGCGGGAGGATCATAAGCCGGATTCTGTCACCACCGTTGCCGGCAGTGTTCGGCCATTTGTCTTGGCGATCAACCCGGGATCCTGTCGGACAAGCCGACGCGGCGCGGGCCGCGCCTGAGATCCCCTATTTGATCTTGCTCCGGATGGGGTTTGCCATGCGACGGC